>NZ_JAQRFN010000025.1 GCF_028598555.1 Xenorhabdus anantnagensis | reverse complement strand
AAAAGTATGCTGACTTTTCAATTCGTGAGAATCAAGAGCAGTAGCTATATTTTTCTCCTGAACTTGTTGAATCGAAGATTCTGTTGGCATCAATGTAGATTCAGCAAGCTCAGTTTTATTAAGATCACTTATCTGAGGGAGATAATTGGGTTCTGGTTTTTCATCCTGTGCAGAAACTGGTACTAAAGAGGCAGGTTGATTCATTTGATAACGTTCACGTTGCTGTTGTTCAAATGCTATTTGCAACGTTTCTTCCTGCGTTTTCTGTTCATCTACTGCTTGTTCGTATACCTGTTCATCTACGCTATTTTTCGTAAATTCGGCTACTGATGGTTGTTTATGTATCAACGTGCCTTCTTTACGATCTTCACTATGCTCTCTATTTTCTTCTTCAAAATTGGCACCATAGCGTTCACGCTGTTGCTCGATAAATTGCTGGCGCAACACATCTTGCTGTTGAGCATCCATTTGCTGTTCATTGGTTTCTGCAATCAGCTCATTCTGTCTCTCTTTTTCTTCCCGTTGCATATGTTCTGCCAAACGGTAAGAGGGCACTTTGATACCATATAATTCTCTGCGTGTTGGGATCCTAACAGGATTAGGGCGAGGCATTTCAGGGCCAATACCTTGCTTAACCTGAGGATTTTTCGACGCAACTGTAGAACTGGCTATACCCGCTGCCGCATTTTTCAAATTGGCATTATCGTGTGGAGAAAGAGTAAATGTCTCTGTTACATCAGCTTGTGACTGCGTATTCGTGACGGCAAAACTGTCTGTAGATTGCTTCGAAATAGTCTGGGAAACGTTATCCGCTTCTGGATTTGTACCTGATTGATAATCGTCGGGTAATTCAAAAGTATAACGAACAGGCTCTTGCCCCTGACTTCCCTCTTCCTGGTTTTCCCCTTCCCGATGTTGTAATTCAGGTTGATCAAATGCTGGAGAGAAGTCTGTGGAGTGAGATTCTACTGAAATATTTTTTTGAAGTTTTTCGCTTTCTTCTATAACCAAAGAAGCCGAAGAAGGCTGCAAATCTGGATCTGTATTAGCTAATTCGGCCACCGTCGGAGCCGTCAATAATACATCATCTTCATCTGCGTTTAGCGTTTCCGTAGCAACTGCGGGTTTATCCATGTCATGTGCATCTACATGCTCCGTTCGTTTCTGTTCACTGGCTGAGCGATTGGAAACTAATGCATTTTCTGAATCATCTTCGTCATATTCAGCATCATTACGACCACGGTTGACTACAAAACTCAGTGAATCCAGAATAACTGCGCCAATTTTTTCTGCGATCGTGAGCCATGACCACCCCGTAAACAGGGTGAATCCAACAGCCCAGATACCAAGCAGAGTCAATGTTGTTCCGAGGATATTGGACCAAGGCAGAATTGCATTACTGAATAAATTGCCAACGACTCCACCTGCTGCAAAGTCATTTAAATCATCAATATTGAGTGCAGCCAAGCCACATGAAGTCAGTATCAGAGCTAAAGCGCCAATGACACGTAATGCGAGTGTGAAGAAATCAATGTACTCTTGCCTATCTTTCTGACGGAAAGCATTCCAACAACCTAAAAACATAAACGGCGGGACTGCATAGGCAAGAACACCAAATGCCGAGAACAGCGCGTCAGATAACCAAGCACCAACACTGCCGCCCCAATTGTGAATAGGTTCATGCCATGATGTCTGTGACCAACTAGGATCAGATGGATTGAAGCTGATAAGTGCTACCATCAAGTACACGGCACAAATAACAATAACCAACAGAACGGCTTCCAGAAGCCGGCGGCTACTGCTTATTTTCTTTAACTTAACACGTTTGTCTTCTGTATATTCCTGGTTCAAGAAAGGCTCTCCAGGTTTTCCTGTTGATTAAACGGAACAACGCTGAGGGTAGCTCAGCGTTGAAACTGTATACATAAACAGGAGTGTACCTAAGTTTTTCCTGTTTTGCATCTGTACATTTTTAGGCAAAAGCTCAACGAGTCTTAATTACCAAACGGTTACTCTGTTTCACTTCTTCCATTACAACATAAGTACGGGTGTCGTTAACGCCAGGAAGGCGTAACAAGGTTTCGCCGAGCAATTTACGATATGCAGACATATCCGGCACACGTGTTTTCAGCAAGTAATCAAAATCACCAGAAACTAAATGGCATTCTTGAATTTCTTCTAGTTTCTGAACTGCTGTATTGAATTGTTCAAATACATCTGCTGCGCCGCGGTTCAACGTAATTTCAACGAATACCAGCAATGATGCATCCAAATAATGAGGATTCAGTAAAGCTGTGTAGCCAGAGATAAAACCCTGACGCTCCAAGCGACGTACACGTTCCAAACAAGGAGTTGGTGACAAACCAACTCTCTTGGATAACTCCACATTAGAAATACGGCCGTCTTTCTGCAACTCGTTAAGGATATTACGATCTATACGATCAAGATCTTTTCCTGGACGCTTCTTATTATCTATCATCTTATTGCTCTCTCTTTATTTCCTACACCTATAACATTTTCCCTATCTCTTTCAAGCGGCTGAGCTGGAAAAGATGTCTTCAAAGGCTAAAGCTCAATCCGTAACCAAAGATTTGAGGTCTACCACAATTTTTCAGAATACAATCTTCTGACATTCGATTATTATCCCTTTTACCTTCCAAGTTGCTGCTATATTGGCCGTGCTCACTCACCTTAGTCGCTAATATAATTTCTATACACTTAAGGCTTCGTTCCCTTGCAGCCAAACTGCAACTTATAATCTATTGGGCATATAGTATGATTTATCAGAATGCTATTCTCCAGAACACTATTTTACGGATCATTATCTTCCAGAGTACGATCTTCCAGAGTACGATCTTCCAGAGTACTATCTCCCAAAACATTATCTCCTAAAACACTAGGTTTTTCAGAAAACAGCTTAACGACAATTTTTAATATTCAATAAGAAAATTATCCACACTAATTTGTCTATTCTATATAAATAATTGATTAGCGACGCAGATAGTTATCCCTTACACCGATGTTTTCGCAAATGCACAGCCGATTGTCAAAGTAAATGAACAAAAATCAGAACAACCTGCCGAACAAATTTTCAATAAATCGTTTCAATAGCTTGTTTCATACCTCAAATGTATAAATGATATTCGATTCAGAAAGTTAAACAATCTATTCTTACAATTCGATTACATCATAGTTACTATCTATCGGTAAAATCGTTAATAACATAAATATTTTATCTGATAATCGCTTTTTTTAACTTATTATTTCTCCTACAATCGCTAAATCCGCAATATGCGATAATGGAAATGAGGTATTCATGAGCACAGCCAAACACAGTAAACTTATCATTCTTGGCTCAGGTCCTGCTGGTTATACCGCTGCTGTGTATGCAGCCCGCGCTAATCTAAATCCCGTCCTTATTACTGGGGTTGAAAAAGGCGGCCAATTGACCACCACGACTGAAGTTGAAAACTGGCCCGGTGATCCTGAAGGGCTGACTGGCCCAGGTTTGATGGAGCGCATGTTCCAACACGCTGAAAAATTTCAAACAGAAATCATTTCTGACCATATTCAGAAAGTTGATTTCTCAAACAGACCGTTCCGTTTATTTGGTGATGAGCAGGAATATACCTGTGATGCTTTAATCATCGCGACAGGTGCTTCAGCCCGTTATCTCGGATTGCCTTCCGAAGAGGCTTTCAAAGGTCGCGGTGTATCTGCTTGTGCAACATGTGATGGTTTTTTCTATCGTAAACAAAAGGTTGCTGTCGTTGGTGGTGGCAATACTGCTGTCGAAGAAGCGCTATATTTAGCGAACATTGCCTCTGAAGTACATTTGATTCACCGCCGTGATACTTTCCGTTCAGAGAAAATCCTGATTGACCGCTTGATGGAGAAAGTGAAGAACGGCAATATTATTCTGCATACTGATCGTACTCTGGATGAAGTTCTGGGTGATGATATGGGGGTTACGGGTATCCGCATTCGTGATACGAACAGTGACAATATCGAAGAACTGGATGTCACTGGAGTGTTCATCGCCATTGGCCATAGCCCGAACACTGGCATCTTTGACGGTCAATTGGAACTGGAAAACGGATATATCAAAGTCCAATCTGGATTGCATGGTAATGCCACCCAAACCTCTATTTCAGGTATCTTTGCCGCCGGAGATGTTATGGATCATGTATATCGCCAGGCTATCACCTCAGCAGGTACAGGCTGTATGGCTGCACTGGATGCAGAACGTTTCCTTGACGGATTGGCAACCAAATAATCCATCTTTCCTCAAAAGCGCTATCGAAATAGCGCTTTTTTACAGGTAACATACAGCTTGTTTTGATATTCCGTATCATCACCCGCTTAATCAGAAATTTTTCTTATGGACAAAGCAAGACAATCTGAACTTGTTCGATGGCTGAAGCAGCAAACTGCTCCTGCACGTCGGTGGCTTCGTTTATCAATGTTACTTGGCCTAATCAGTGGACTGCTGATTATCTCTCAGGCCTGGCTCTTGGCTACCATCCTTCAAGCCCTGATTATGGACAATGTTCCCCGCGAAAATCTTATCAACCAATTTCTCATGTTGGCAGCCACCTTTACATTACGGGCAATTGTCAATGCCGTTCGGGAGCGTGTTGGGTTTATCTGTGGCAAAGTTGTACGCCAACAAATCCGTAATATGGTACTGGATAAGCTTGAACAACTGGGACCAGTGTGGGTTAAAGGGAAACCAGCAGGAAGCTGGGCAACTATTATTCTAGAGCAGATAGAAGACATGCAAGATTTTTACTCTCGCTATCTCCCTCAAATTGCTCTTGCTACGATGATTCCTATCTTAATCCTGATTACCGTGTTCCCAATTAATTGGGCCGCAGGATTGATTTTATTTGTAACTGCTCCATTGATTCCTCTGTTTATGGCCTTGGTTGGATTAGGGGCCGCAGATGCCAATCAGCGCAATTTTGTTGCACTCAGTCGATTAAGCGGCAATTTCCTCGATCGTTTACGGGGCCTGGAAACATTGCGCCTGTTCCACAGAGGAGAAGCTGAAGTTAAACAAATCACTGAGTCAACAGAAAACTTTCGCCGTAAAACGATGGAAGTATTGCGCATGGCATTTTTATCTTCAGCCGTTTTAGAGTTTTTTGCCGCAGTTTCCATTGCCGTTGTTGCTGTTTATTTTGGTTTTTCCTATTTGGGAGAATTACATTTTGGCAGTTATGGGATGGGTGTAACGTTATTTGCAGGATTTCTCGCTTTAATCCTTGCACCTGAATTTTTTCAACCTCTGCGCGATTTAGGTACGTTTTATCATGCAAAAGCTCAGGCAATCGGAGCGGCAGAATCGCTTTTCACTTTGCTTAGCAGCGATGGAGAACAAGCCGCAAACAGTGGCGAGAAAACACTATTAGATAAAAAAACAGCAGATAAAAAACCAGTAACCATTGAAGCCTGCAAACTGGAAATTATGTCCCACGATGGTCATCGCCTTGCTGGCCCCTTGAATTTTACGATTGATAGACACCAGAGAATTGCTTTAGTTGGAAAAAGTGGAGCCGGCAAAAGTTCGTTGATCAATGTATTACTGGGATTCCTGCCTTACCATGGTTCCCTGAAAATTAATGGAATTGAGTTGCGTGAACTCGATCTTACCAAATGGCGCGAATGTTTGAGTTGGGTTGGGCAAAACCCACATCTGCCAGAGCAAACACTGCTCGATAATATTCGGCTTGGTCAATATGACGCAACACAAGAGCAAATCAATGATGTGATGGAACGAGCTTATGTCAGTGAGTTTATCAACGATCTTCCGGATGGAATCAATACGGTGGTAGGTGATAACGCTGCTCGCCTGTCTGTCGGGCAAGCTCAGCGTATCGCGGTGGCACGAGCATTATTAAACCCTTGCCAATTATTGCTATTGGATGAACCAGCCGCTAGCCTTGATGCGCATAGCGAACAACGTGTGATGATGGCCCTAAATCAAGCATCTCATCAACAAACCACATTGCTGGTGACTCACTTGCTGGAAGAAACACTATCATATGACCAGATTTGGGTAATGGAAAATGGATTACTCATTGAGCAAGGTGATTATCAAACTTTAAGCCAGTCTCAAGGTGTATTTTCTCGTTTGTTGTCTCACCGTAGTGTGGAGCTTTAATCATGCGTGTATTACTCCCATTTCTCGCCCTCTATCGCCGCCATTGGTTTCTTATTAGTTTAGGCATGATGTTGGCGATTGTAACGCTGCTAGCCAGTATTGGGCTACTAACACTATCTGGTTGGTTCCTTGTCGGTACGGCTTTGGCTGGATTCGCGGGACTATATACATTCAACTACATGCTGCCCGCCGCTGGCGTTCGTGGCGCTGCTATTTTCCGTACTGCTGGCCGTTATGGCGAACGGCTTGTTAGCCACGATGCAACATTTCGTGTATTGGCGCATTTACGTGTTTTTGCTTTTCAAAAAATACTGCCACTTTCTCCCGGAGGCATTGCCCGTTTTCGTCAAGGTGAGTTGTTAAATAGGCTCGTTGCGGATGTCGAAACACTGGATCATCTCTATCTACGAGTTATTTCTCCTGTCCTCGCCGCATTTGTCGTCATTCTGGTACTGACATTTGGCCTAGGATTCCTTGATATCACCCTTGCCTATACGATTGGCGGTATTATGCTAGGGCTACTGCTGATATTACCTTTCGTGTTTTACCACGCAGGAAAACCCTACGGGAGAAATATTACCCAACAACGCGGTCAGTATCGTACATTACTTACCAGCGCCTTGCAGGGGCAAGCTGAATTAAGCGTATTCGGCGCACTCAAACGCTTTCGTCAATCCATGACAGAAGTTGAAAATAACTGGTTAAAAAGCCAGCAAAAACAAGCCAATTTGACCGGACTTTCACAAGCCATCATGATCTTCTCTACCGGCATGACAGTGACGCTAATACTTTGGCTCGCTGCGGCTGGTATTGGAGAAATAGGCGTTGGAGAAATAGATGTTGGAGAAATAGATGTTGGAGAAAATAGTCAGGCAGGTGCATTAATTGCGCTGTTTACATTCTGCACCCTTGCTGCGTTCGAAGCACTTGGGCCAGTCACAGTAGCATTCCAGCACATGGGGCAAGTCATTTCATCTGCGACGCGGGTTTCTCAGTTGATGCACCAGAAACCGGAAGTCACCTTCCCTTCTCATGGACCTCAGACGAATAATGAACTCAGCCTTGAGATAAAAAATGTCGATTTCACCTATCCTGATCAACCTTTGCCAGTATTGAAAAATATTTCTCTATCCCTAACATCAGGCGAACATATTGCTTTATTGGGAAAAACAGGATGCGGTAAATCAACACTTTTGCAGTTATTGACCCGTGCGTGGGACATCGATAGCGGTGAGATTCAACTCAATCAGCACCCTATCTCCCACTATGATGAGACAACGCTGCGCTCAATGATGTCTATCGTTCCCCAACGGATACATGTATTTAGCCATACCCTGCGTGAAAATCTTTTATTGGCAAAACCAGATGCTAATGACGATGAATTAACAACCGTATTACAACAAGTAGGTTTAGAATACTTGCTAGACACTGATAAAAAACTAAACTGTTGGGTGGGGGAAGGTGGCCGTCAACTTTCTGGTGGAGAACAGCGCCGTTTGGGGATTGCCAGAGCATTGTTACACAATGCTCCCTTAATGCTTCTGGATGAGCCGACTGAAGGGCTTGATGCAGATACAGAACAACAAATTCTGTTGCTGTTACGCCGTAGCTGTCAGCATAAGACACTAATTATTGTTACCCATCGACTCACAGGCTTACAATACATGGATAGAATCTGTGTGATGGATGGAGGACGTATTATCGAGCAAGGCAAGCATAATGTGCTACTAGCTCAACAGGGGCGTTACTATCAATTTTATCAGCGGCAACAATTTTATCAGCCACAGAGCTACCCTGAGCAAGAGTGATTCAACTCATGATGTCAATAGCTCAACTGGATAACTCTTATGAATTTCCTCATCCCACCAACGCACTAACTGAACCTAATGGTTTACTGGCGTTTGGTGGAGATCTAAGTGCAGAACGCTTACGAGTAGCGTATCATGAGGGTATTTTTCCATGGTACTCACCTGATGAACCTCCTTTATGGTGGTCTCCCGACCCTCGGGCAGTGCTGATTCCGGGAGAATTGCATACTGGCCGAACATTGCGTCGTTTTATTCGCAAACATACTTACCAAATTACGGTAAACTATGCTTTCGATGAAGTGATTTATAATTGCGCCCAACGGCAAGAAGGCACTTGGATTGGACCAGAAGTTCAAAAAGGTTATCAAACCTTACATAAGGAAGGTTTGGCTCATTCAATAGAAGTCTGGCATGATCATCAACTTGTGGGTGGCTTATACGGCGTTTGTGTCGGTACACTATTTTGCGGTGAATCAATGTTTAGCAAAATGGAGAATGCCTCCAAGTGTGCTTTTGTAGCATTCTATCACCACTTTTTACGTTATGGCGGCCAATTGTTTGACTGTCAGGTATTAAATCACCATACAGAATCATTGGGTGCCAAAAATATTCCGAGAAACAAGTTTCTCCAGCATCTTTATCAATTAAGAAGGCAGTCATTGCAATCAGGATGCTGGTCTGTACAAAGACTGGATTTATAATCATCTCTTAGAGATTAATGCTGTTCAAGGTGGGAATGTCACTAACCATCATTTTATCGTATATAAAATGATGGCTTAAAATACAACATTCCTTTACATAATGATGGTTTTTCGGCATTATCTTGCCGATTAAAAACTAGGGTTGTTACATTTAGAGGATTAGATGGCCAAAGAAGACAATAATTTTGAAATGCAAGGTACTGTGTTAGAAACACTACCAAATACTGTGTTTCGCGTTGAATTAGACAACGGGCACATTGTCACTGCTCACATCTCAGGAAAAATGCGTAAAAACTATATCCGCATCCTGACTGGAGACAAGGTTACAGTTGAGCTAACTACATATGATCCGGAAAAAGGACGCATCACTTTCCGTAGCCGCTGATTAAGATACCTTTAGCACCACAGGTGATCGCATTCACCTGTGGTTTGGCTATGTTTTTTACCACCAGTCACCAGTTTCGATCACTGATACTTATTATTCCGTTTTATGCTATTTATACTTTATAACACAGCATCTTCTGATTTCTTTCTGTTCGATTTTTGAGCGCTATTAAAATCGTATATTAGTGCCTGTTTAGCTTTGTCGAGTTTGATCCTGACCGAACCTCCATGTACCAAAGAGCCAAATAACAGCTCATTCGCCAATGGTTTTTTGAGGTTGTCCTGGATTATACGAGCCATAGGGCGAGCACCCATTGCCTTATCATAACCTTTATCACATAGCCACTGGCGGGCATCTGCACTGATTTCCAGAGAAACACCTTTTTCATCCAGCTGAGCTTGTAACTCGACGATAAATTTATCAACAACTTGCTGAATAACTTCGGAAGAGAGTGCATCAAACCAGATGATACCATCAAGACGATTGCGGAATTCAGGTGTGAAAATCCGTTTTATCTCTTCCATTCCATCTGTGCTGTTATCCTGTTCGGTGAATCCAATAGATTTACGCTGTATTTCACGTACCCCAGCATTGGTTGTCATCACCAAAATAACATTGCGGAAATCAGCCTTACGGCCATTATTGTCGGTCAATGTACCATTATCCATAACCTGTAACAACAGGTTAAATACATCGGGATGGGCTTTTTCAATCTCATCCAGCAACAGTACAGAATGAGGATGTTTGATGATTGCATCAGTCAATAATCCGCCCTGATCATACCCAACATAACCCGGTGGAGCGCCAATTAAACGACTGACAGTATGACGTTCCATATATTCTGACATATCGAATCGCAATAATTTGATATTCAATACCTTGGCAAGTTGAACAGTTACTTCCGTTTTCCCCACCCCGGTAGGCCCTGCAAACAAGAAAGATCCCACTGGATTATGATCCTGCCCCAATCCAGCACGGCTCATCTTAATGGCTTCCGTCAAAGCACCAATAGCCCTGTCTTGACCAAAAACCAACATTTTCAAACGATCATCCAGTGTTCTCAAGACATCTTTATCACTGGCTGACACAGTTTTTTCTGGAACACGGGCTATGCGAGCAACCACAGACTCAATATCAGAAACATTGATCGTTTTCTTGCGGCGGCTAACTGGTACTAATCTTGTCCTTGCCCCTGCTTCATCAATGACATCAATAGCTTTGTCCGGTAAATGACGATCGGTAATGTACTTCACAGATAACTCAACTGCGGCACGGATGGCTTTCGCTGTATAACGAACATCATGATGTGCCTCATATTTAGTACGCAGCCCATTGATAATCTGTATTGTTTCTTCAGAAGAAGGCTCAAGAATGTCAATTTTTTGGAATCGACGAGCCAAAGCCCGATCTTTTTCAAAAATATTGCTGAATTCGTGGTAAGTCGTTGAGCCAATTACCCGTATACGCCCACTGGACAACAGCGGTTTAATAAGATTAGCTGCGTCCACTTGTCCACCTGAGGCAGCACCAGCTCCAATAATAGTATGGATTTCGTCAATAAAGAGAATGCTTTTACTGTCTTGCTCCAGTGTTTTTAACAAAGACTTGAAGCGCTTCTCAAAATCACCGCGATATTTTGTACCTGCCAGCAATGAACCAATATCCAGAGAATAGATGGTACAATCCAGCATCACTTCGGGAACATTCTTTTGTACAATACGCCATGCGAGTCCCTCAGCAATAGCCGTCTTACCAACACCTGACTCCCCAACAAATAAAGGATTATTTTTACGGCGACGACACAGTACCTGAATTGTCCTTTCCAATTCATTCTGACGACCAACAAGCGGATCAATTTGCCCTTTCTGTGCCAATTGATTCAGGTTGGTAGTGAAATTTTCCAATCTATCTTCACTAACTACCTGCTCTTCCTGAACTGGATTAATACTATGGTGAGAATCATTATCGAATTCATCTTTGCGCGTTCCATGAGAGATGAAATTCACAACATCCAAGCGACTGACATCGTGCTTACGCAATAAATAAGCAGCTTGTGATTCCTGTTCGCTAAAAATGGCAACTAAGACATTCGCCCCTGAGACTTCTGAGCGTCCCGAAGATTGAACATGAAATACCGCGCGTTGCAAAACACGCTGAAAACTTAATGTAGGTTGTGTATCCCTGTCATCATTCTCAGATAACAAAGGGGTAGTTTGTGCAATAAAACTTTCTAATTCCTGGCGTAACATTGCCAGATCGACTTTACAAGCCTCCAATGTTTCTCGCGCTGATGTATTACTTAACAACGCCAGCAACAGGTGCTCTACAGTCATAAATTCATGTCTGTTATCCCTTGCTTTGGCAAAAGCAATGTTGAGACTAAGCTCCAGTTCTTGATTGAGCATAAGCACCTCCTCCTAAATTCAGTGAGCCAGATCAGACCTTTTCCAGCGTGCAAAGTAACGGATGCTCGTGCTCCTTAGCATACATGTTCACTTGCGCAGCTTTAGTTTCTGCGACCTCTGCCGTATAAATTCCGCAAACTGCTTTCCCTTTTTGATGGACATCCAGCATTAGTTGCGTTGCTCGTTCAACATCATAAGAAAAGAACTTTTGCAATACGTCAACCACAAACTCCATAGGGGTATAATCGTCATTGTTAAGAATAACCTTATACATTGATGGTGGTTGTAGTTTTTGTTTTGCTTCATCCCTAATAAACTCTTCAACTTTCAAGTTGTTATAAAACTCAGTCATCATTCTTCCATTGGGTATTAACTTTCCGCTGAATTTTAGTATGAACTAATTCATTCTACTGCTATATATTTTATCACTTCATAAAGCACTCTGCTTACCCCTCTTTGATTAACGAATAAAGATTTTGCGTAAAAATCGGATATCGTTATCTATATCAAACTTTGGTCATTTGGGACAACTTGACGCTGTTTATGTGCTTGACGACGTAATCAATTTCACTACAGTATATTTTATGAACACCACCTTCTGTCTGGGTGTTTGTTCATATTTCAAAATTTTTAGTGACTCTTAAACCCGAAATCGAGATACGAGGGATAGAGAAGTATGGAAACAGGTACTGTTAAATGGTTCAATAATGCAAAGGGCTTTGGATTTATTTGTCCAGCCAGCGGAGGCGATGATATATTCGTTCACTATTCAACCATTCAAATGGATGGTTATAGGACGCTGAAAGCTGGGCAGAAAGTGAACTTTAGCGTTCATCAAGGCCCTAAGGGTAACCACGCCAGCCTTATTGTGCCTCTGGAAGATAGCTCAAAATCGAAACAAGAGTAACCCGATAAGCTCATAATTTCCACGCCACAAATAGGCTATGGGCTTATTTGTGGCGTGCTATTTTATTCCCTTGCAAGCGCCTCTATGGGATTGAGACGAGCTGCATTTCTCGCAGGCAGGAAGCCAAATACTATTCCTATTGCCGTTGAACAACCAAACGCGATAATAAATACAATGGGGTTATAAACGAAATTCCATTTCGGCAGCATCCACTGTGCAATCAAAGAAAGGCTATATGACAGGGTAATCCCCAGTATTCCCCCGATTAAACAAACCAAAACAGCTTCAATAAGAAATTGCTGCATAATGTCACTGGTTCTGGCACCAACCGCCATGCGAATACCAATCTCCCGCGTACGCTCGGTAACTGATACCAACATGATATTCATGACGCCAATTCCCCCTACAACCAAAGATATTACTGCAATTAACGTTAAAAATATTTGCATCGTCCGTGTTGTTTTATCCATTATTTTAATGATTGTATTTACGTTATAAGTGTTGAAGTCTTTTTTGCCATGAAGGAATATCAACAACTGGTTAAGTTTTTTTTCTGCTTCATTGGAAGAATAGCCATTTTTCAGTCTGACAACGATCGAATTCAAGTAATTTCGATTCATCAAACGGCTATTCATCGTACTGTAGGGCATCCAAACTTGTAATGAATTACTCTTATTAAGACTTTGCCCACCCACAATTACACCAATCACCGTCAGGGGGATATTTGCCAACAACAACTGTTTACCTATCACATTGTTCTGGTGAGGAAAAAACTTCTTACGTGTATTATCGTCAATGACAATCACCTGAGACTGGCGATAAATCATTTCGGCAGTAAAAGGTATGCCTTGGGAAAATTTCATGGCATTTACCTGAAAAAACTCATTTCCTACACCAGATATCTGTGTATTAGCATCTATATTTCCTTGGCGCAAACGCCCGCTGTATGTGAATTCTGGAGAAACAGCCTGAACATAGGGCTGAGATTTTATTACAGGGATATCGTTAAGTTTCAGTGCCTGCATACTCAAAGCATTATCACTGCCAAAATCTTTTCCGGGGTAAATCGATATAGAATTAGTCGCAATAGATTTAATATCTGATAACAACATCGACTTTGCCGCATCACCAATCACTAGAATCGTTGCGACAGAAGCAATACCTATTATAATTCCAAGCATTGTCAATAGAGTACGTAGTTTATTAACATTCATGGCGCGCCATGCCATAAATAAAGCTTCATTAAAACGTCCCCAGATTTGTTGAACTGAAGAGGTTTTTGCATCTGCAATCTTTTCTTCCAAAGAGGAGATATGAGGCAATGTTTGATGCTCAGAAGCGCATGAATCACTCATGATTCGCCCATCTTTAATCTCAATCACTCTTTGCGCCTGTGCAGCAATATTAGGATCATGAGTAACAATAACAACCGTATGCCCTCGTTGGCAAAGCGTCTTCAAGATGTCCATCATTTCCTGACCAGAAGTACTATCCAATGCTCCTGTCGGTTCATCAGCAAGAATGACCTGACCACCATTCATAAGTGCCCTGGCAATGCTAATTCGTTGTTGCTGCCCACCTGAAAGCTGGCTTGGTCGATAGTTAATCCGATTTTCCAATCCAAGACTCTTTAGCAATTCAATAGCCCGCTCACGACGTTGTATTTTGGAAATACCGAAGTAAGTTGCCGGAACCTCAACATTTTGTTCGGCTGTTAAATGCGTCAATAAATGATAACGTTGAAAAATGAACCCAAAATATTCCCTGCGCAATTCTGCCAATTGATTGCTATCCAAGTCAGCAATATTTCTCCCTGCAACCCAATATTCTCCACTGCTGGATTTATCCAAGCAGCCAAGTATATTCATCAAAGTGGACTTACCTGAACCCGAAGCGCCAACAATAGCCACCATTTCCCCAGCCTGTATGGATAACGAAATATTATCCAAGACATTGACTTGTCCTTCTCCAGATGGATAACTACGGCTAATATCTTTCAGTTCCAATAACACACTCATGATTAATCCTCTACGTCACTATCACTGCGGTTAGTGATCACACGTTCATGTTCCTTTAATCCAGAGAGCACTTGAACGTTGGTGTTATCAAAG
Organism: Xenorhabdus anantnagensis; assembly: GCF_028598555.1. GTDB lineage: Bacteria > Pseudomonadota > Gammaproteobacteria > Enterobacterales > Enterobacteriaceae > Xenorhabdus > Xenorhabdus anantnagensis. The sequence continues at coordinate 33,559 of NZ_JAQRFN010000025.1, read as the reverse complement.
GCACCTATCGTAATTTTGCGTTTCTCTGCTTTTCCATTATGTAAGACACTAACTTCATATTGGGTAGAAGCTATATTTTGGGGTGATGATACATTTTGGGTTGAAGACGTATATTGGCGAGAAGATATCTCTAAGGCGGAAATCGGGATCATCAATACATTATGCAACGACTGTAGATCTATTTTTACTTGTGCAGTCATCTGTAAGCGTAAGATATAGCTGGGATTAGGTATTTCAAAGCGGGCATAGTAGAAAATAGCATTATTCACAATTTGCGGTGTTGCTAGAATATCTTTCAAAACGCTGTGAAATTGCCTTCCCGGAGCCCCCAAGATGGTAAATGATACTTTTTGTCCGGGCTTTAAATTTATGACATCGGCCTCCGATACTTCCGCATTAACTACCATGGTATCGAGATTTGCAAGTGTCAAAATAGTGGGTGCTTGCTGTGCAGCAATCACAGTTTGTCCCTGAAATGTTTTGATATCTGTCACTGTGCCCGCGATAGGGGCAGTGATTCTGGTATATTGCAAATTTGTTTTTGCAGTATCAAGTTTGACCTTATTTTGCTTAATTTGCGCCATTAAGTCGTCAATTCGGGCGGCCTTAGACTGCATATCTGTCATGCTGGAGTCTAATTCCTGCTGAGGTGTTAAATGTAATTTAAACAAATGCTTCAGACGATTCACTTTGAGCTGCGCAAGTTTTAATTCTGCCTTCATGCCACGGAGATTAGCCTCCAGTGATTTCGCGGTTTCCTGTATTTCTGCCACAGAATTTTTTGCTGTTTGTGGGTCAATCAATGCCAATAATTGACCTTGTGTAACCTTGTCTCCTAATTTCACATAAAGTTCTTTCAACTGACCACTAACCTGGGCCCCCACGTCAACTTTACTGACAGCGTCCAACTTCCCTATCGCTAGGACACTTCTTTCTAAATCCCTTTTGATCACTGCGCTCGTCTGGTATGTGACTGGCTTCGGCGAATAGAAAAGATAGGACAACACAAAGACAATAGTGATAAAGATAAGCCCAGTCCCAACCCAGCGATACTTGGTAGAAAGACGATTCATTACAAATACCCACCATTAAATATGACCTCTAATTATTTCACTTTACTGTAGACAATATAAACGTAACCTATCAACGGGATATTTCTGATAAGAAAATGTCTGATTATTTTCTTTCATCCCTCTTAAAAGTAATGGAATAGCGCCAACGCCGCGTTCTTCTGCATAGTTGGTAATAACAAACTCCCCTTTTCCACATCGGGTTTACTTAATTTTTTTTATAACACCCCTTCTATTAGAGATTAAAAAATGCGTTGAGTTTCAGTATGCTTCCCTTTATCCTGTTTGTTACTTTAGTGTAAATTTTTTGTTTTCATACGCTTACTGACCTTTGTAGCGGATTTTAGTTATCAGGACTATACCCTTCGTCTTTCAAGTTGCCTCTTTGTTGGCTGCGCTCACTCACCCCGATCACATAGTTATCTATGCTTCTGGGGATTTGCTCCCTTGCCGCCGCGACGCATCTTGAAATCCATTGGGTATAGATAAAAAGATGTTTTTTTATTGAATAAGGATATGAATCATGTATTCAGGACTGTTGATTATTCTCCTGCCTTTGGCTCTGGGTTATCTTATTCATCTGAGTAATAAATCGATGCTAATCCTTGTGCATCAGCTACTCAATGTCATGGTTTATATCATTCTCATTCTGATGGGCGTCAGCCTCGCCATGCTGGAAAACTTGGGCAGTAATTTACTTTCTATTTTGCTGTATGCGATGACGTTTTTCCTGTGCACTTTTATAATTAACATACTAGCGCTTTACCTCTTGGATAAACGGGACCCGTGGATTATTAATGCACATAAACAAGAAAAGCCTCCTTCCCGTTTACATATGGCATTAGATTCCGTCAAATTATGTGGTGCATTAATATTGGGATTTCTCATCGGGTTAACAGGTTGGTCATGGTTTCGTTTTTCCGGCCAAGCCAGCAAGGTAGCTTTGATTTTTTTACTCTTTCTGGTTGGAATTCAACTGCGCAATAACGGTATGAGCTTAAAACAAACGCTGTTGAATCGCCGTGGCACGATTATCGCCATCGTGGTTGCCATCAGCTCTTTGCTTGGCGGCATATTGGCCGCATTTTTACTGGAATTGCCCATCAAAACAGGTCTTGCCATTGCGTCTGGGTATGGTTGGTATTCGCTTTCCGGCATTTTAATTTCTGATGCTTATGGGCCTGTACTTGGTAGTGCTGCGTTTTTCAATGATCTGGCTCGTGAATTGGCATCAATCATGCTCATTCCCATATTAATAAATCGCTACCGTTCAACCGCATTGGGTTTAACTGGTGCTACTTCAATCGACTTCACTTTACCGATCTTACAACGCTATGGAGGTGTAAGTATTGTGCCGGCGGCCATCGTTCATGGTTTTATATTGAGTTTAATAACGCCTTTGTTTATCGCATTTTTTACTCAATAAAAAGCAATCTTCATTTGATACACGATCTGACTAAAAAAGCTTTTTTGATATAAGGTTAGCCTATTTAATCAAGGAAAGAACAAAAAACGATCTAAAAAATGGCTTCAACTTGATTATTTAACCTTATAATTCGATTAAAATAACAATTTTTCGCAGATATTATTGCATAGTTATGTTTGCAAGATTAATATCACACCAATCAATTAACTATTCACATTTTTCGCATGAACATTCAATTAAAAAACATCAATTGTTTCTATGGCTTACATCAGGCTCTGTTCGATATCAATTTTGAATGTACATCGGGAGAAACTGTTGTCTTACTAGGGCCAAGTGGGGCTGGAAAGAGTTCTTTGCTGCGTGTCTTGAACCTGCTAGAAATGCCTCGTTCTGGGCTGCTCAATGTGGCAACACACCAATTTGATTTCAAACAGCAGCCTAACCACAAAGAAATTCTAGCATTACGACAAAAAGTTGGTATGGTCTTCCAACAGTACAATCTGTGGCCACATTTAACTGTGATGGATAATTTGATTGAAGCGCCTTGCCGAGTGTTGAAGCAATCTAAACAACAAGCGAGGGAAAAAGCGGCAAAACTACTTTCCCGACTTCGTTTGGATGAATTCGCTAACCGTTTTCCATTACATCTTTCCGGTGGGCAGCAACAGCGGGTTGCCATTGCACGTGCGTTAATGATGGAGCCTCAGGTTCTATTGTTTGATGAACCTACTGCTGCACTCGATCCCGGAATCACCTCTCAACTCATTGACATTATAAAAGAATTGGCTGAAACCGGTATCATCCAAATTATCGTGACTCATGAGGTGGAGCTGGCCCGCAAAACAGCAAGCCAAGTTGTATATATGGAGCAAGGACACATTATTGAAAAAGGTGACGCAACTCATTTTATGTGCCCTCAAACAGAAGCCTTTGCTCATTATTTATCACACTGAAATACCAGACTGAATCTGTAAACCCGATAGATTTCAAGCCACAGCATCACCAATAAAGCAGCAGCTTGAAAGATGAAGTGTATATATCGATAATCGATTACAAAACAAACATCAAAGCAGTTATCAACCATAAAGCTCATGAACGACAGGATATTGCTATGAAAAAATTATTGTTTGCAGCTTTGTTGAGTGCAGTAACCTTATCAGCAACCGCAGCAGAGAAAGCCACTCTCCGTTTTGCAACAGAAGCAACTTACCCTCCATTTGAATTTATTGATGCAAACAATAAGATTCAAGGATTCGACATCGATTTGGCTAATGCCATATGTGCAAAGCTCAACACAAAATGCACATTCTCCAACCAGGCTTTCGATAGCCTCATCCCCAGCCTGAAATTCCGCCGTTTTGATGCCCTGATGGCTGGCATAGACATTACGCCAGACCGCCAGAAACAAGTTGATTTCACTCATACCTATTATGATAACTCTGCCACTTTCATTGCTATCAAAGGGAAATTTGACCAAATTACGGCTCTCAAAGGCAAACAAGTGGGGATCCAGAATGGAACTACACACCAAAAGTATTTGATGGAGCAGCATAAAGAAATCAAGACCGTACCTTATGACAGCTACCAAAATGCAATTCTGGATTTGAAAAATGGCCGTATTGATGCTGTGTTTGGTGATACTGCCGTTGTCAATGAGTGGCTAAAAAAGAACCAAGAATTAAGCGCAGTTGGCAATAAAGTGACAGATAAAAACTATTTTGGTATCGGTTTAGGAATTGCAGTTCGCAAAGGCAATACTGAATTGCTGAATAAACTGGACAAATCACTAGCAGAAATTAAACAAGACGGTACTTACGATACCATCTACAAAAAATGGTTCAAACAATAAACTAAACCCCAATGAATGAACTTCAATCTTTAATCAGTGCCGCCGGAATTACCGTCGGCCTTGCTATTTCTTCGCTGGTCATTGGTTTAATTTTGGCAATGCTTTTTGCTGCATGGGAATCCATTCGCTGGAAACCTATCGCGTTTTTAGGCTCCTGCTGGGTCACATTGATCCGAGGACTACCTGAGATTTTAGTTGTTCTCTTCATCTATTTTGGAAGTTCACAACTTCTGATTATGTTGTCCGACGGTTTTGATATCAATCTTATTGCCTGGCACTTCAGAATACAGATGAAAATTGACAATTTTAATGTTAGCCCTTTCCTATGTGGCGTTATCGCTCTGTCCTTGCTCTATTCCGCTTATGCTTCACAAACGCTGCGGGGAGCATTGAAAGCGGTTCCAATAGGGCAATGGGAAGCTGGACAAGCTCTGGGATTGAGCCAAAGTCGTATCTTTTTTCGCTTGATTATGCCTCAGATGTGGCGCCATGCACTACCCGGACTGGGTAATCAGTGGTTAGTTTTGTTAAAAGATACTGCGTTGGTTTCATTAATTAGTGTTAATGACTTAATGTTACAAACAAAAAGTATTGCAACCCGAACTCAGGAACCATTCACATGGTACATGATTGTTGCTGCGATCTATCTGATAATTACCTTGATCAGCCAATTTATTCTCAAACAGCTTGAAATACGCACCACCCATTTTGAACGGAGTGCTACATGATGTTTGAGTATATCAAGGAAATTTTACCCGGTTTGCAAATCAGCCTCAGTTTGACTTTCTCAGCACTCTTGGCTGCACTCATGCTATCCATTGTCCTGACCATGATTCTGACAATGAAATTGCCTGTGCTTTCTCAATTGGTAAAAGGCTATATCACCCTATTTACCGGAACCCCACTGCTCGTTCAGTTTTTTTTGATCTACTACGGGCCGGGGCAATTTCCGTCAATCAAAGAATATCCGTGGTTATGGAAACTTATGTCAGAGCCGTGGCTGTGTGCAATGGTTACACTGGCATTAAATAGCGCAGCCTACTCAACCCAGCTATTTTACGGGGCTGTCAAAGCAATTCCTGCGGGACAATGGCAATCCTGCCAAGCTCTTGGTATGTCCAAAGCACATTCTATGCGCATTCTGTTACCTTATGCTTTTAAGCGAGCGCTCTCTTCTTATTCCAATGAAGTTGTATTGATTTTCAAGAGTACTTCACTAGCCAGCACAATCACCCTATTAGACATAATGGGATATAGTCAGCTCCAATTCGGGCGCAGTTATGATGTAACAGTATTTATTGCTGCAGGTATAATTTACCTTTGCATAAATGGTCTTTTGACACTACTGATGCGTATGATTGAACAGCGTGCCTTATTATTTGAACATCGAAATTAATCAATCTCCATACTGAATAATCTGACTTGACTTCCCCTATTCCGTGATAACAGTAAGTTATCACGGAATAATCATATAAATCAGGTTATTAATTTACATCAAGAACTAACAATGCCAATGTTTCATAATGTTCAGTATGAGGAAACATATCAAATAACTGAATTTTATCTATTCGATATTGCTTAAGCATAGTTATATCTTTCGCCATTGTCTGAGCATTACAACTTGAATAAAGAATAAATTTTGGTGCCATCCGGCTCAGATATTCACAGAGTTCCTTACCAATTCCTCTCCGAGGAGGGTTTACCAGTACTAACTCAGGTATTTGTGATTTATCAAGGGCGAAATGGGTGGAATCCAGCGCCTGAAAGTCCACCTGTTCTAACCCAAGGCTTTTCGCAGAACTTTTGGCGCAACTAATCGCTTCTGTACTGATCTCAATACCCGTCAGTCTGGTCTTTTTATCTGCACAATGCAGACCAAAACCACCAGCCCCACAAAACAGATCCCACATACTGCAAATGCTCAATTCCCTAACCCAACGCCCGGCTGTTGCATACAATTCTGAAGCAATATCCGGATTCGTCTGGAAAAAACTACGTGGGCGAATATACAGCGGAATATCGTTAAAAACTTCCATCAACATTTTGCGCTCAGTAAAAATGATTTCCTTTTCACCTTCCAAAATCGCCATGTGGGTTGGTTGAATATTAGCGGACACCACTGTTGCTTGTGGCAACTGTTCCTTTAACCAAGGCAAAGATCGCTCCAACTGAGCCAATTTTGTTTCTGAACGCAAGACAAAGCGCAGCATCATTTCACCATTAGCACGACTTTCTGTCAGAAGAATATATTTTAATTCCCCTTTCTTACGTTCAACGTTGTACGGAACCAAGCCAGCTCTGGCGATAAATGTTTTTATTACTGCAAATACTGTCTGAAAATATTTTGGATACAGCGGACAATCACAAAGATCCACTGTTCTGCCATCACGATGCAACATGCCAAGCAATGGGCGTTCAACGCTACCACTTACTACCATCTTGGCTTTATTACGAAACTCACTCGTTTTGCTGGTTACTGGCGATAGCCAATGTACTACTGATGTTTCCTGTAAAAGTTGTTTTAAATGTTGTTGTTTATCAGATAATTGCTGTGAATAGGACTTATCGAGCCACTGGCAGGAGTGACAATGCCCCGCGGTATACTGCACACATTGCATTGTAAAAAACCGTATCAAAAAATATTAGTGCAAAGTAAATGTTGATGTTTCCGTCGAGGTCAAAGAGTCTTCATCTTCAACTTCCACCTCAATTTCCATCTCACTTTCCATATCATGATTGACATAGAGAAGATTATTGCTGTGAATCTCAAAAATCACATTAGCAATTTGCTCTTCACCCTGCTGTATAAAATTGGAAAACTGTTTGAAAGTCATTCCAGCAGCAGCCGGAAATGCCTGACAAACAATCAACTTAGGCAAGTTTTCATCCTGAATATCAAGAAATGCCTTTACAGTGAGAGAACTGGCATTAATCTGGCTCAAATTAGCAACCAGTGGAATTATTGCAGTTGGCCTAACTTCAGCCAGAGCAGAAAACAATACTACATCCCCCAACAGATCGATCTTGGCATCAAACAGGCCATCAATATTCTGCATATGAGGCAAATGCAAGACTGAGCCTGAATCATTCTCAAAATAAGAGATCTTGAGTTGTTCAAGCCACGTGCGCAAAATTGACAAATCGGGAATAACCATAGAATCCATCGAATTAACCTCATATGACCGAGAAGTTGCACATGCTACCTAAAGGGCCCCCTGCAAGTAGCAGAACGAACAATAATTAATCTATTTTATTTTTCATCATCAGTGACAATCTGATGATTTTTATCCGCTTTCTTATGATCGATTCCCAAAAAGGAAAGATTATAGACCGCACGCCAGATAATATGGATAGCTGCCGGTAACAAGCAACCGATACCCAATAAGATCATAGCAATGTGCGCTTCTGTCGTCATTAATAAAGGTGATAGAATTATGCTATCAGTTATCGACAAGTAAGCCAGAACTAATAGACCAACTCCCAATACTTCCAATAAAATGACTAACTTAGGCATGTCAGCCAATGAGCGCATCTCTTTTGATGGGTTAATATTCATTCTTTAACCTGTTTCAGCCTGAAAAATAGGTTTCCCATTACTCAATAGACTTCAGTAAATTATAGTAAGCCTATCATACCTGAGCCCAATTATTGGCAGGGCTAATTACAATAAAAGGTAATTCCTGCTTTTTTTTATTAATACTTACAGGCATAGTTACTCCAGATGACACTCTATGAAGTTCATGATCATTACCACTAAGGAGTTTGTATGTACACTGTCATTTTTGGCCGCCCTGGTTGCCCATACTGTGTTCGCGCTAAAGAGCTAGCCGAAAAATTAAAAACAGAGCGCGACGATTTTGATTACCACTATGTGGACATCTGGGCCGAAAACATCACCAAAGACGACTTATCAAAAACAGTGGGCAAACCTGTTGAAACTGTTCCTCAGATCTTTATTGACGAAAAACACATCGGTGGTTGCACAGATTTTGAAGCCTATGCCAAAGAAAATCTGGAACTATACAAATAATTGAACCAGATAATTAGCTAGAAAATCGGTCGCTTAAAAACCGCTATCCAGCCATAAGCCTTATCCTTACTGGATAGCGGTAACCTTAACCATACTACCCTTCGAAAAAGATTCCATCCTCTTGAAAAAATTTTGTGATTTTTTTCTCAAGGATGAGAACTTTCACATCCTAATGTAGTCTTAATTATTGCCACTGCTTTTCTTTGATGTCCCCATATTGAGGAGCCCGATAGTCATCCACTTTGGTTAAAGACTATCGGGTTTTTTGTTGTTCACAACGCGAGTTACGAGTTACTTGCAGGATAGAAGTTACCTTTCATTACTATCACAATCTATATATTATTAACTTATGCAATATCAACAAGCATTAAATAAAATTATGAATCCATACGATTCTCTTTTTTTATAGGTTATATATTGTAAAATTACTGTTTTTAACAATAAGTTGATAAAATAGAATCATCTTGTTTGCATAATATCTCGCTTATGAGGCTTACTTTGCTAGAACAACTTAACCACAATCTGTTTACGTTTATCAACGCAACACCAGATTCGCCACCAGTAATGATCTCGCTTGCCATTTTTATAGCAAAATATTGCGTATTTATTTACCCCATCACATTGGCCACTTGTTGGCTTTGGGGAAAAGAAAAGACCATTGCATCTCAACGCATAGTTGTCAGTAAATCTTGCATTGCTTTTGCCTTTGGCATAACTGCTTCCTATATCATCGGAACAATTGTTCCACATGCCCGGCCATTTGTTGAAGGTTTTGGCTATAACGTTCTCTACCACGCTCCTACGGAATCTTTTCCCAGTAACCACGGCACAGCAGTTTTTACTTTCGCCCTGGCATTTATATTTTGGCATCGGATTTGGTCAGGTTTATTTTTAATGCTCATTGCTTGTGCAATTGCCTGGTCCCGTGTCTATGTGGGGGTTCACTGGCCAATAGACATGGTAGGCGCATTTTTAGTAAGTCTGTTAGGGTGTGCTTTTTCCCAAATACTTTGGAAACAATATGGAGAACGTTTACAAAACAAACTGACTCAGCTTTACCAATTCTGTTGTGCATTCTTTATCAAAAAAGGATGGATAAAAAATTAATTAAACGTCAATACAGCCCCAATAGATTTCAAATAGCGGCATGAAAACGGGCTTCTCAAGTATATAGTTAACTATTCACCAGTCACATAATTATAATAACTATGTGGCTGGCACCACTGAAGCATTTACACATAGCCAACAAAACAACAAATAACCACCATATAAACAAACAAACCATTAACATTTAATTTGCTACTCATGATGACTTTAGATATCAGAATAAAATCCTTTGTTATATTTAACAATATATAACCTAACAAATGATTACCATATCTTCATAAACACAGAGTAAATGAAAAAATCTCCCATGAAAAAATTGCTTATTCTTAAACCCTTACCGATGAATAATCAATAAAAAGCAAATTTTCATCTAAAGACAGAATGTCATATAAAACAAAGATGAAAAGAATAATTTACCTTATTTATCATTTGGTTAATCAAACACAGATTACAGATAAATATAGAAAGATAAAAATATTGACATTTATAATTCAATTTGAGCCCATACTAACGCCAAAAAATAGCATTCATTAATATATAAATATCATTGAACGGAAAATCAGTTAGGTATTAGAGTTTAAAATAAAAAATAATGATACATCCTTTAACAACGATTGAGGTTTATTTTATTTAATATTTAATCAACATTTAGACAAATATTTATAACAACCTTCATTTTCTATATAAATCTTGCAATTGCGAGAGTGATCACGGTACATTTCACTGAAAATAACTATATTTTCCCCATCAAAAGTCTGGAGTTAAGTTTTTGGATTTAGGAATCAAAAAACAAAGCAGATGAGTTGCAAAACCCATTGCTTTAGATGAACAGATTTTAGTCAACTTATTAATGTAATAATAGTGTAATAACAATGTAGTAGTAACAATGTAATAATAATGTAGTAGTAAAGACGTTTAGATAAACACCAGCGCAATATCTGACAACTTATACATATAAAAAAATCCAACTCGCGCATTTAATTAATGTGCGGGTTTAGCAGTTTTTAAATTTTACTTTACCGCGTTATTTCGGAGATATTTATGGACACATCTCAATCAGGCTCAATCGCATCCTCTGCTTCTTCTGGTAAAAGCGATTACACTACCTGGCGTAAATCAGACACTGTATGGATGCTGGGATTATATGGCACAGCGATTGGTGCCGGCGTTTTATTTCTCCCCATCAATGCTGGTATCGGTGGTTTGATTCCACTCATTATCATGGCAATTCTTGCGCTTCCCATGACATTTTTTGCTCACCGTGGAATGTGTCGTTTTGTTTTATCAGGTAAAAACAGCGGTGAAGACATCACCGGCGTAGTAGAAGAACATTTTGGTAAAGTTGCAGGTTTCCTGATCACAATCCTCTACTTTTTTGCCATTTATCCTATCCTACTCGTATACAGCGTTGCACTGACCAATACGGTAGAGAGCTTTATTGTGCATCAGCTACAAATAGATGCTCCTCCACGTGCATTGCTGGCGTTGGTATTGCTTCTCGGTGTGATGAGCATTATCCGCTTCGGTGAAAAAGCCATTGTTAAGGCAATGAGTGTATTGGTATTCCCATTTGTCACCGTTTTAATGCTGTTGGCACTGTATTTAATCCCTCACTGGAACACAACCATCTTTGATACCCTGTCGCTGAGCAATACCATATCTTCCACAAGCAATAGTGGTCTGCTATTTACCCTGTGGCTGGCAATTCCTGTTATGGTTTTCTCCTTTAACCATTCTCCAATCATCTCAGCCTTTGCAGTTGCAAAACGTGAAGAGTATGGTGAGCATGCGGAGAAAAAATGTTCACGCATTCTGGCTTATGCCCATATTATGATGGTGTTGACAGTCATGTTCTTTGTTTTCAGCTGCGTACTGAGCTTATCACCTGAAAACTTGGCAGAAGCAAAAGCACAGAACATCACTATTCTGTCCTATCTGGCTAACCACTTCCGCGTACCAACTATTGAATATATTGCTCCACTCATCGCTTTTATTGCTATTACCAAGTCTTTCCTTGGTCACTATCTCGGTGCTCGTGAAGGCTTCAACGGCATTGTGAACAAAGCAATGATGAACACTAGAGGAAAAACTATTCAGCACAAAACGCTGAATCGTATCACCAGTCTCTTTATGTTAATCAGTGCTTGGTTCGTAGCTACACTTAACCCAAGTATCCTGAATATCATTGAGTCACTGGGTGGGCCAATTATTGCGATGATCCTGTTTATCATGCCAATGTACGCAATCAGCAAAGTTCCAGCTATGCGCAAATATGCAGGTAAACCAAGCAATATTTTTGTTATTGTGACGGGTTCAATTGCTATTTCAGCAGCAATTTATTCAGTCATGTAATCAAAATCCATGTGCTGCCTTTTTCGGCGGTAGAACCTAAAAAATGCCAGTCAACCTTTTGGTGACTGGCATTTTTACTAACCGAAAATAGAGTTAAACCAACCAATAACCGTTTTTACAACGAAATCCCACATACGTCCAAAGAAACCACTTTCTTCCACTGCTTCTTTAACTACTAATGGGCGCTGGTCAATGATTTTATCATTCAGCACAAAGTCCACTGTGCCTACAATTTGATTCTGAGCCAATGGTGCTTCAAGTGAAGCATTATTTAGAGTAAAGCTCGCTTTCAGATTTCCTGCTTGTCCACGGGGAACTAACACCGAAGCATCTTTTTCCACTCCCAATGCGACTTTTGAACGAGTCCCATACCATACTTTTTCCGTCACCAATGTATCACTGGCCTTCAACAGTGTGGCAGATTCATAAAAACGAAATCCCCATGACAATAGTTTTTCGCTGTCAGAAAAACGCACTCGATCACTGGGAGCACCCAATACGACTGAAATAAGGCGCATTGGCCCCTCAGTTGCCGATGCAACAAGGTTATAGCCAGCCCCACTTGTATGTCCGGTTTTGACACCATCCACATTCATATTTTTATTCCACAACAGACGATTGCGGTTAGGTTGGCGGATTTTGTTAAAAGTGAACTCTTTTTCTTTATTCAGGGCGTATTCTTCCGGTACATCACGGATCATAGCCTGACTCAAAAGAGCCATATCATGAGCGGTACTATACTGCCCTGCTGCATCGAGGCCATGCACTGTCTTAAAATGGGTATTCGTCAATTTTAGTGTTTCCGAGTATTTATTCATCAAATCAACGAAAGCATCCTGACTGCCTGCTACATAATCTGCAAGTGCAATGCTGGCATCATTACCGGATTGAATTACAATACCGCGGTTCAGATCAATCACCTTAACCCTGTCACCCGGCTTCAAAAACATCAGGGATGATCCTCTAAGTACCGGATTCCCTGTAGCCCAAGCATCTTTGCCAACGGTTACCATGTCTTCCATAGAAATTTTCCCTGACTTAATCGCCTGCCCAATGACATAGCTGGTCATCATCTTCGTTAAGCTGGCAGGGTCTAACCGCTCATCTGCGTTATTTGAGGCTAAGACTTTTCCACTGGAATAATCCATCAACACATAAGCTTTTGCATCAATTCCAGGTGCTGCGGGCTGTTCCATTGCGTATGCGTTGACACTAACCAACCAGAAAACACTCAAGCTAAAAGTAAAAGATTTAATTATCGGTATCTGCTGCTTTTTTTTCATCGTCGCTCACCTTTTTTTCTGCTACTCAACTTTGTGTCGTATCTACAGAGTAAATATGAAAAATAAAAACGCTATTAATATAGGATGTTATAAAAGAAGACTCCAATCCAAAACGTAAAGGCTTTTCTGTTATCCAACGGGTTTTATTGGCATATTATCAATAGATAAGAATGTTCTGACATTAAGGAAAATAACCATGTTGACAATCTGGGGTCGTAAAAACTCATCAAACGTAAAAAAAGTTCTTTAGTGTCTGGAAGAACTAAATGTGCCATATCGACAAATTGATATTGGTGGCAAATTTGGCAGACTCAACGACCCTGAATACCTGCGGATGAACCCCAATGCAGTTATTCCTTGTTTACAAGAAGACGATTTTATCTTATGGGAATCCAACACAATTATTCGTTACATTGCTGCAAAATTTGGCAAAGACAGTCTTTATCCATCCGATCTTCGAGAAAGAGCCAGCATTGAAAAATGGATGGATTGGGTAGGCTGCAACCTCTTCCCTCCTATTAAACAATTCATGATCAGCTTTATCAGAACACCGGAAGACCAACGCGATCCTAAAATGATCACCCAATCCTTAACAGAGATTGAAAAATTACTGAAAATTATCGATGACACCTTAAGCAATCAACAATATCTTTCCGGTAACACATTTGGCATGGCAGATATTGCGCTAGCTCCACTGGCCTATTTATGGTTAAACGTAGAAATAGAGCGCCCATCTTTGCCAAATCTAGAGCGCTGGTATCAATTACTGACCGAAAGACCCACTTTTAAAAAAATTGTCATGATAGAAATAAATTAAGCTTTTTCCTGTTAGCTCATTGGCATTCTGCCGGGATCTGGGAACTGGTATTCAAACCCCAGTTCCCGACAGATACGGCTACCATCAACTATCTTGCTCTCAATTTCTACACTTTCTGACTGCAAAAATTCTGGTGGAGTCAGATCGAGCTGATGACAGGCTAACGGATAAAATTCCGATCTTTTCGGGTGTATTGGCGCGCACAAATTAAAGATATGTCCGCCTTCCGGTTGTTGAATAAGAAGCTTAATGGCAGAAATAACATCATCTTGATGAACCAAATTGACCGCATTATTTCCTCCCCTGAGTGCTTTTTTCCCTGTAAGAAAACGTCCAGCATGACGTCCATTACCCACCAAACCAGCCAGACGTAATATATCGACCGATGTATTGGGGAGTTGATGCAGCCAGTTTTCCAACTCTACTAACGCCTTGGCTGATGCAGTTTCGGGCCGCAATGGTTCATCTTCATTGAGATAGCCAACAGACGATCCATAAACTGAGATTGAACTAGTAAAGATAATCCGTGGAACCGAATAAGCAAGCGCAGTATCAACAACCAATTGCACTGCTTGTACATATTTTTCCCCACCGCCAGCAACACCACTAACGGGCAGTGCCAAAACCAGCACATCAACAGACATCAATTGGTCAAGAACATCTGCATCACAGATAATCTGAGGCTCCAAGTTCAGTAAATAACAATCTATCCCACACATACATGCAGCTTCAACACCATCTGGTGTTGTTTTACTACCTACGACCTGCATCCCTCCGCTTTGTAATGCTTGAGCCAATGGCATTCCTAACCAGCCCAATCCAATAATGGAAACTTTTCTCACCATGATTCTCCCAAGAGCAATAGCGTTTTTACCCGTAGGCCATTATATGACCATGACTAACATTACTCAGATATTGATTTAATGGCAACCGAGCATATTTCAATTTAAAAACAATGCATTAATACAAAATAAACATCTTTTTTAAAAAAAAGTTTGCTTTTTATACATAAAATCGGATAGGTTAAACAACAAGCAACCAATTCTTAAACGTAAATATAACGTTACGTACAAGTATCACTCAGTACAACGTACTCTTGTATAAAGATCTTTTTGTATAAAAATAAGGTCATAAAAAACAGCTTTATATAAAAACGGCACTGAAAATAACATCAAACGCAGATAGAGAGTTCGTATACATGAATCGTATTCAATTTAACCATCACCACCACCATCATCCTGACTAGTCTTTCAGGCTGCTGTGTGCTGGAAGACATTTGACCCGTCTTCCGGTGGCATGAATATGATGAAAAACCCCCGGAAGATTTTCCGGGGGTTTTTTTATTCCTGATTTTTACAAATTAATGACTGACTGAATACTGAGATAGGATAAAACACAACATGCTAGATAAAACACGCTTACGCATAGCCATTCAAAAATCAGGCCGCCTTAGTGATGACTCCAGAGCATTACTGGCCCGCTGTGGTATCAAAATTAATTTACAGCAACAACGCCTGATTGCATTTGCTGAAAATATGCCTATCGACATTCTGCGTGTCCGCGATGATGACATCCCAGGTCTTGTCATGGATGGTGTTGTCGATTTAGGTATTATTGGGGAAAACGTCCTTGAAGAAGAATTACTGACTCGTCGGGCACAAGGAGAAGACCCTCGCTACTTAACATTGCGTCGCCTCGATTTTGGCGATTGCCGACTCTCTCTGGCAACACCTTTTGATTGCGATTATACAGGTGTGGAATGTCTGCAAGATTCCCGCATTGCGACCTCTTACCCGCATTTATTGAAACGTTATTTAGATCAAAAAAACATTCGCTTCAAATCCTGCCTGCTCAATGGTTCAGTTGAAGTTGCCCCTCGTGCAGGGCTTGCCGATGCTATCTGCGATTTAGTTTCAACAGGTGCTACATTGGAAGCCAATGGCTTGCGGGAAGTTGAAGTCATTTATCGCTCAAAAGCCTGTTTGATCCAGCGTGATGGAGAAATGCCAGCAGCCAAACAACAGCTCATTGACAAGTTGATGCTCCGCATCCAAGGCGTCATTCAGGCGCGAGAATCCAAATACATCATGCTACATGCCCCCAATGACAAACTGGAAGAGATTATATCCCTGCTTCCGGGCGCAGAACGCCCCACTATCTTGCCACTGGCAGGTGCACAAAATCGCGTAGCTATGCATATGGTCAGCAGTGAAACTCTGTTCTGGGAAACGATGGAAAAGCTTAAGTCATTAGGTGCCAGTTCCATTCTGGTTCTGCCAATTGAAAAGATGATGGAGTAACCTTGATGAACACCAATTTTAAGACCATCATTCGCTGGCAAGAATGCACACCAGAACAACAAAAAATATTGCTGACACGCCCGGCGATTGCCGCATCCGACGATATTTCCAACACGGTTAAACAGATTCTGGAAACCGTAAAAACACGCGGAGATCAAGCATTACAAGAATTCAGCCAACGCTTCGACAAAACGACTATTGAAACCATTCAGATTTCTGCAAATGAAGTGAATGCCGCCGCTGCTCGCCTAACGCCAGAAATCAAGCAGGCCATGCAACAGGCCATGAATAATATCCGTCAGTTCCACGATGCCCAAAAACCAGCAGAGATTGACATTGAAACATTACCGGGCGTTCGTTGCCAGCAAGTTACGCGGCCAATAGACTCAGTTGGGCTCTATATTCCCGGAGGCTCTGCCCCTTTGCCTTCCACGGTACTAATGCTCGGTACACCCGCCAATATTGCGGGTTGCCGTAAAGTCATCCTGTGTTCACCTCCCCCCATTGCTGATGAAATCCTCTATGCTGCCCAACTGTGTGGGATCAGTGAAATATTTCAAATCGGTGGGGCACAAGCAATTGCAGCAATGGCATTCGGAACCGAATCCATTCCCAAAATAGACAAAATTTTTGGTCCCGGAAATGCATGGGTTACAGAAGCCAAACGTCAGGTAAGCCAACAGATCGACGGTGCAGCGATCGATATGCCCGCAGGCCCATCTGAGGTACTGGTTATCGCTGATAGTGGAGCCAACCCCATATTCACAGCAGCGGATCTACTTTCACAAGCAGAACACGGCCCCGATTCCCAAGTCATTCTGGTAACCCCCGATGAAAATTTGGCAGAACAAGTTATCCGTGAAATTGAAACCCAGCTTGCAGTTTTGCCACGCCAGCAGATCGCAGCACAAGCCTTGCAAGCCAGCCGGATTATTATTACTGACGATCTCACCCAATGTGTGGCGATCAGCAATCAATATGGCCCAGAGCATTTGATCATTCAAACTCGTCAACCTGAGCAACTGGTTGAGCAGATTACCAGTGCGGGTTCCATTTTTCTCGGTGACTGGTCGCCTGAATCCGCTGGAGATTACGCTTCTGGCACTAATCACGTTCTGCCTACCTATGGCTATACTTCAACCTATTCCAGCCTCGGCTTGGCGGATTTCCTGAAAAGAATGACCGTTCAGCGGCTCACTCCCCAAGGATTAAGAAACCTCGCACCAACTATCGAAACACTGGCACAGGCAGAACAGCTCATCGCGCACAAAAATGCCGTTACGTTACGCATGACTGCCTTGAATAACGCAGATTGAGAATCCACAGGGTTTGATAACCATAAAAAGTTAAGGAACAATCATGAGTACGGTTTTTGATATCAATTCATTGGCAAGAGAAAACGTTCGCAAATTAGTCCCTTATATGTCTGCCCGCCGTCTGGGCGGTCATGGTGATATTTGGTTAAATGCGAATGAATACCCCATCGCACCCAATTTTCAACTCACTGAAAACACACTCAATCGCTATCCTGAATGCCAACCAGCAACAGTCATTCAACGTTATGCCAATTATGCTGATCTGCAACCGGAGCAAGTTCTTGTCAGTCGTGGCGCAGATGAATCCATCGAATTGCTGATCCGAGTTTTTTGTGAGCCGGGACGCGATGCTGTACTGTTTTGCCCACCCACCTATGGCATGTATAGCGTTAGTGCCGAAACCTTTGGCATAGAGCAAAAAAAGATCCCTGTCAGCGTCGACTGGCAACCGGATATTGCCGCCATAAAAAATAATCTGGATCGCGTCAAGTTGATCTATATCTGTAGTCCCAACAACCCTACAGGCAATCTCATTGAACCTGCCGTATTACGCCAAATCCTTGAATTGGCCCGTAACCGTGCCATCGTTGCCATTGACGAAGCCTACATCGAATTTTGCCCACAACATGCAACTACCCATGCTACCACCCGTTGGCTACAAGACTACCCTCACTTAGTCATTTTGCGAACCCTCTCGAAAGCTTTCGCTTTGGCTGGATTGCGTTGTGGATTTACGCTGGCTTCTGCCGATATTATCGCGCTAATGCTAAAAGTGATTAGCCCTTATCCACTTGCTACACCTATCGCAGATATCGCTGCACAAGCGCTAACTGAAAAGGGCATTCAAACAATGAGAAATCGAGTGGAGGAGATCATCAGCAATCGGACTTATCTCCAGCAAGCACTCAGCAAATTGACGTTGGTAGAAAACGTGTTTCCAAGCGAAACCAACTATATTTTGGTGAAATTTATCAATGCAGAATTCGTTTTCAAAACGCTATGGGAGCAAGGGATCATCTTGCGTGATCAAAGTAAACAACCGGGATTAGAGAATTGCCTGCGCATTACCATTGGCAGCCGGAATGAATGTGAACAGCTAATCAGTGCCATTAGTGCACTTTCCAACCAAACTCAACAAATCAAGGAAACTGAGAACCCATGAGCCAGAAAATGCTTTTTATTGACCGCGATGGAACATTGATCACCGAGCCTCCTAGTGATTATCAAGTTGATCGCCTTGATAAATTGGCTTTTGAGGTTGGTGTGATCCCCGCCTTACTGTCCCTGCAAAAAGCCAATTACAAATTAGTGATGATCACTAATCAGGACGGATTAGGTACAGCCAGTTTTCCACAAGCGGATTTTGAACCACCCCATACCCTGATGATGCAGGTTTTCACTTCACAAGGCATCCATTTTGAAGAGGTGCTGATCTGCCCACACAAACCAGAAGATAACTGTCTTTGCCGTAAACCCAAACTCGGATTGGTACAAAAATATCTGGTCGAAAATGTCATTGATACTGAAAACAGTTATGTCATCGGTGATCGGGAAACCGATCTGCAATTAGCCCAAAACATGGGAATTAAAGGCATTCGTTATCAACCCGAATCACTGGGATGGTCAGCTATTTGTGATCAATTACTCCGCAAGGAGTTAATCCGTAAAGATCGCCATGCCCACGTTGAACGAAAAACCAAAGAAACCGTTATTGATATTGAAATTTGGCTGGATCGTGAAGGAGAAAGTCGCATTAATACAGGCGTTGGTTTCTTCGATCACATGCTGGATCAGATCGCGACTCATGGTGGTTTCCGCATGAATATACAAGTAAAGGGCGATCTTTATATTGACGATCATCATACTGTTGAAGATACCGGTCTCGCACTGGGAGAAGCTTTAAAACAGGCGTTGGGAGATAAACGTGGCATTGCCAGATTCGGCTTCACATTGCCAATGGATGAATGTCTTGCACGCTGTGCTCTGGATATTTCAGGTCGTCCACACCTCGAATATAAAGCTGAATTTAAACATCAGCGTGTCGGAGATTTGAGCACAGAGATGATCGAACACTTCTTCCGTTCCCTCTCTTACACCATGGGATGCACCCTACACCTGAAAACCAAAGGCAAGAATGATCACCATCGGGCAGAAAGTCTGTTTAAAGTCTTTGGCCGGACATTGCGGCAAGCCATTCGCATAGAAGGCGATACTTTGCCTAGCTCTAAAGGTGTTTTATAGGAAATGCTATAAAGGAAGTCATGATGAACGTTGTTATTCTAGATACAGGCTGCGCTAACCTTGCTTCTGTTACCTATGCTATTCGTCGGCTAGGTTATAAGCCCATTGTCAGTTTAGACGCGGATATTGTACGTACAGCCGATAAACTATTTCTACCGGGAGTGGGCACGGCTACCGCCGCAATGAAACAGCTTGAACAGCGACAATTAATTCCTTTGATTAATTCTCTTACCCAACCTGTATTGGGTATCTGCCTCGGTATGCAATTACTTGCCAAAGTCAGTGCAGAGGGAGATAACGTTCCCCTACTGAAATTAATTGATGCCCCTGTAGAAAAAATAATGACCATAGGTCTGCCGTTACCACATATGGGCTGGAATCAAGTGAAAGCACAGTCAGGTCATCCACTGTTTCGCTATATTGCCGACAATTCTCGTTTCTATTTTGTTCATAGCTATGCTCTGCCTGTTGGGGAATATACGATTGCCCAAACTGAGTATGGCAATACATTTAGCAGTGCGATTGCAAAAGGCAATTTCTTTGGTGTGCAATTTCACCCTGAACGTTCAGGTGCAGCAGGCGCACAATTACTAAAAAACTTTTTGGAGATGTAAGCGCATGATTATACCTGCATTAGATTTAATTGATGGTAATGTGGTACGTCTGCATCAAGGAGATTATGCTCAACGTCGGGATTATGGCAGTTCTCCACTCCCCCGCTTACAACAATATGAACAGGAAGGCGCTAACTTGCTGCATTTGGTGGATCTCACTGGCGCAAAAAATCCAACCAAACGTCAAATTGCACTTTTGAAAGAATTACTGGCAGGAGTTACTGTTCCCGTTCAAGTCGGTGGAGGAATTCGTTCAGAGGCAGATGTAAAAACATTGCTTGAAGCAGGGGCAAGCCGGGTTGTCATTGGTTCTACTGCTATGACACAACCTGAATTAGTCAAGCAATGGTTTCATCGATACGGCGCTGACGCAATTGTACTGGCACTGGACATCCGCATCAATGCAGATGGAATTAAGCAAGTCGCCATCAGTGGTTGGCAGGAAAACAGCAATGCTACCCTTGAGTACGTGATTGAACAATATCTCCCTGTTGGACTAAAACATGTTTTATGTACCGATATTTCCCGTGATGGCACATTAAGCGGCTCCAATATTGCGCTCTATCAGGAGATCAGCCAACAATATCCGCAAATCCAATTTCAAGCCTCTGGTGGTATTGGCAGCCTCAGCGATATTTCTCCCCTGCCTGCATCTGGTGTCGCAGGCGTTATCGTCGGTCGCGCATTATTGGAAGGAAAATTCACACTGACGGAGGCTATCCAATGTTGGCAAAACGCATAATTCCATGCCTGGATGTCCGTGATGGGCAAGTCGTCAAAGGCGTACAATTCCGTAACCACGAAATTATTGGTGACATTGTTCCTCTCGCACAGCGCTATGCACAAGAGGGGGCTGATGAGTTGGTGTTTTATGATATTACCGCCTCTTCCGATGGTCGCGTGGTAGATAAAAGCTGGGTGGCAAAAGTTGCTGAAGTCATCGATATCCCTTTCTGCGTGGCGGGTGGAATTAAAACTGTCGAAGAAGCAGGGCAAATATTGGCGTTCGGTGCAGATAAAATTTCCATCAACTCTCCAGCCTTAGCTGACCCGGATTTGATTAACCGTCTGGCTGATCGCTACGGTGTCCAATGTGTCGTCGTGGGTATTGATACGTGGTTTGATGAGAAAACCAACAGCTATCAGGTTTACCAGTTTACAGGAGATGAAAAGCGCACAACCGCAACACGCTGGCAGACATTGGATTGGGTCAAAGAAGTACAACAACGTGGGGCTGGTGAAATCGTTCTGAACATGATGAATCAAGATGGTGTCCGTAATGGCTATGATCTTACTCAGCTAAAATCAGTGCGCGATGTCTGCTCTGTGCCATTGGTTGCTTCCGGGGGAGCCGGTGCACCAGAACATTTCCTGGATGCTTTTCAACTTGCAAATGTTGATGGGGCTTTGGCTGCTTCCGTCTTCCACAAACAGATCATTAATATCAGTGAACTTAAACAATATCTTGCTACACAGGGTGTCGAGGTTAGAACATGTTGACAGCACAGCGATTAACAGCTCAAGAAATTGAGAAACTAGATTGGAAAAAAGTGGATAATCTGATGCCTGTCATCGTTCAACATGCCACTTCTGGAGCGGTGTTAATGATGGGCTATATGAATCAGGAAGCACTGAATGTAACGCTTAATTCTGGCAAGGTAACCTTTTTTTCCCGTACTAAACAGCGATTGTGGACAAAAGGCGAAAGCTCCGGCCACTTCCTGAATCTGGTAGAGATCTATCCTGACTGCGACAACGATACTCTGCTGGCCTTAGTGAATCCTATTGGCCCAACCTGCCATAAAGGTACTGAGAGCTGCTTTGCACCTGCACAAACCGAATGGGGTTTTCTCTATGAATTGGAACAATTACTGGCAAGCCGAAAACATGCCTCACCAGACAGTTCTTATACTGCTCGCTTATATGCCAGCGGAACAAAACGCATCGCCCAAAAAGTTGGCGAAGAAGGTGTAGAAACCGCATTAGCAGCTACAGTAAATGATAGAGACGAATTGACCAACGAAGCCGCAGATTTAATCTATCACCTGCTGGTTTTACTCCAAGATCAAGAACTCGATCTTAGTCGTATCATCAGTCAATTGCGGGAACGGCACTCTACTCAACAGTAGAGTTCTGAGTAAATAAAGTTCCGAGCAAAAGTTGAAAATTTAAAAAATGTCAGCCACTTTGCCAAGTTATATGTACGAAGTGGCTTCTTACTGTCTTATTAGATGACTTTTTATATCTGAGATCGTATGTAGTACCAATAATGGTAGCTATTCAAATTAATGCCCTCTCCTGCTACTCAGAATGTCCGGCAAATTGTAAACCACTGCCAGTGGATTAGAGGCTATTTAGCAGCCACAGACTCCTGCTGCGCTCATAGGGGGTTCAATTGAGGTTACAAAATTGCTTGAGGCTGTTCCACAGTTAAAAACCCCATAATGTGTACGGCCTTCACCAATCACATTAAACAAACTATGGTATCGGCTTTTGCAAATGATATCTGCTGTATTTCGACATATTGGCACCGCTTTCCCTGCTGCAAACACATGTTCTTGATCAAACATAAAGCAAATGGGGGCATCAGGGAGATTACCTTTGTATATGGCGACCTGACCATAATCTTCGCAACTATCTTCTAAATCAATCTTGAATAACCTGAGAGTCATTGAATACAGTCTTGCACCACCCAATTTTTCTTCAATGGATTTGTTGTTAATAGTTTTTAAATTGCTTGCAACAATTCGTATATCCCGAAAGCCAGCATCACGCGCTATTCGCACAAAGTCGCCATAATACAATACATCACCAATACACTCTCCAATCAGCAATGGATCATTTTTTAACTCTTGTGAAAGTCTGCGATCAGAGAAAATATCAGAAAAATAAATTTCTCCACCAGATTTGAGTAGCTGAGCCATTCCCTGAAGCACATCAGATTTTGCAGCAGCTAGGTTAATGACGCAATTGGAGACGATGACATCGACACTATTCGGCGGTAAATTGAGTAGCTCCAAGGACTCAATATTACCGTGTATAAAATGTACATTACTTTCGTTGTAGCCATAGGCTTCTCGGTGATATTCAACATAACTCTCAGCAAATTCAATTTGTTCAAGGGTAGTATCCACGCCGATAACGTTCCCTTCTGGCCCGACCAACTTAGATAAAATGAAGCAGTCTCTCCCGCCACCACAGCCTAAATCCAACACAATTGATCCGGTCAGCAAAGGAGGAAAAGGAGTACCGCAGCCATAAAAACGCTGCTGCACATCTGGGTGAATTGCTTTTAGTATATCTTTGATCTCATCAGAAGGTGGTTCATCTACAGTGCAAACATTAGTTATCAGGTCTTCCTTGCCTGAAAGTGTTGTACCATAGTAATTTTGTACATTTTCAATTCGTTGAGACAATTGTTGTTCTTTGGTTTTCATCATTCTATTCCTCTAATAAAACCGTTCAATACTCGCTATATCCTGTACCTGTATCACGCCATAACAACACGTTTAACATAGTATTTATTCATACATTAATGATCAGTAACCTTCAGTTAAAATGAGTGGCAGCCTACCCATTCGGATTAGCATTCAGAAAAATAGGAAAGCCGTGTAACCCGCAATCATAGCCATAGCAAAAATAACCGCCACAAAGGTCGCCAAGAGCTTAAATGTAAATAGGGAGCGTAATAAAATTAACTCAGTCAGGCTGGCACCGGCACCACCGATAATTAACGCCAGAATCGTTCCGGCGCCGACCCCTTTCGCCATCAAGGCTGCTGAAAGCGGTATCAGGGCTTCGGCACGAATATACAGCGGCACGCCAATGACAGCAGCAATTGGAATAGCAAAAGGATTATCTGAGCCAGCATATTGTTCGAGCAGGCTAGTAGGTACATAGCCATAGATCACACTACCGATTGCTATACCAATAAACAGATACGGTAGGACGTCCTTGAAATCTGACCAAGCTTCCTGCCACAGACCACTATACTTACTTTTCGGGCGCTCAGTTTTGATGGTTTGGTTATCGCAGCAACCTGTAGATTGCGTGGTGATCTGGGAAGCAGGACAACAGGAAGTCACTATTGATTCACAACTGTTTGATACCGTTGGCCTAACGTCACAACTACTTCCAGAGCCCCCGCAACCAGACGCTTCTTCATGGCGTATATAACGTTCAAATCCCAATTTTTGTAGCGACCATCCGGCACCAAGTGAGACCAGAAGAGCTGATAGTACGTAAATAGCTGTTAGCGTCAGACCAAAAGTCACAACAAGCAATACAACGATGATGGGGTTCAATAGAGGAGAAGTAAATAGAAATACCATCATTGGACCAAAACCAGCTTTAGCACGAATTAGCCCTTTCAACATAGGAATGGTCGAACAACTACAAAAAGGGGTGATAGATCCGAGGATTGCAGCCAAAAAATATCCCCTTCTCCGGTTAGCACTCAGTAAGGCTTCCACTTTGGCTGGAGGTATATGTCGCTGGAGAATACCAACCAATAAACTAATACCAATGAATAAAGCTGATAACTCTATGGCAAGGAAGACAAACATGTTTAAGGTTTCTTGCAATTGAGAAGACATTCTAAACCTCCAAATATCTATATTTCTAGTTTTATGGAAATATTGGAGATATTAGATTGCCATTGCAGTTCCTGTCAATTATATTTCCAGAAACATAGAAATTTTTGTTTAGAGACACGTATGAAACATGAAGAAGTCGCAGTAAGTCTGGCTGAACTGGGGAATAGTCACCGATTAGCTATATTTCGCTTTTTAGTTAAGGCCGGTCATCAGGGAGCTTCCGTCGGAGAAATTCAGAAAGCCCTGGGTATTCCTGCTTCAACACTATCACATCATCTCACCCGTATGGTGAAGGTTGGACTCATCCGTCAGGAGAAGCACAGTCGTACTATTGTATGTATACCTGAGTACCAACACTTGGAAAACTTGATCAACTTCTTGCAAGAAGAGTGTTGTGTCGGGATTTCGGTTGAACACTTCACCGAACAATCATGTGGGTTATGTGAAAAACAGGGGTGAGAGAAGAGGACGATATTTCTATCAGGTATATGGAATAAAGTCACAGTAGACCCGAAAGGAAGAACATGTATGTATAGTACATCTGTACTCTTTTGAAAACAGACACTGCCAGAAAAAATCACTATTAGGGAATGACAGTGAAGATTTTTTATCATTTATAGCATAACTTGCCTATCTCCTAATGAAAAACACATTCCCTGAGGGAAAATGTGTTTTTCAAAGGAATACCCAATACTAAAAAATAACGCTGTTACAACCGAGCAATATGACACTTAGCTTAAACAGGCTCTCTTTGAAAAATCATCTCCACGAAAAAATCATTAGAACTAATGTACACTCAGCTATTAAAACCACTACTCAGTGAGTTACATTGCCGCTTTAAAGATAGCTACGATTTCTTCATGAGAAGCTTGAATCGGGTTAGTGAATCCACAGGCATCTTTCAATGCATTGGTCGCCAGTGTTGGCAAATCTTCCTCTTTTACATTCAACTCGGACAAACCTGACGGAATATTGACATCTTTTGCCAATTCACTGATCGCTTGAATACAGGCTTCAGCACCTTGCTCAGCGTTTAGAGTATTAACCTCAACACCCATAGCAGCGGCAATTTCTTTCAGGCGTGCAGCAGAAGCTTTTGCATTGAATCGCTGGACATGTGGCAGCAAAACCGCATTACAGACACCATGTGGCAAATCATAGAATCCACCTAACTGGTGTGCCATAGCATGGACATATCCTAAAGACGCATTATTGAATGCCATACCTGCCAAGAACTGGGCATAAGCCATATTCTCACGCGCTTCCATATCATTTCCATCTTCAACAGCACGACGCAAATTATGACTAATCATTGTCACGGCTTTCAACGCGCAAGCATCAGTGATAGGGTTAGCCGCCGTAGAGACATAAGCCTCAATCGCATGAGTCAATGCATCCATCCCTGTCGCGGCAGTCAATCCTTTTGGCATTCCTGCCATCAACGCAGAATCATTGACTGACAAAATAGGCGTAACATTTTTATCCACAATTGCCATTTTGATATGGCGTTCAATATCCGTAATAATACAGAAGCGTGTCATTTCAGACGCCGTTCCCGCAGTAGTATTAATGGCAATCAAAGGTAGCTGTGGCTTAGCTGAACGATCAACCCCTTCATAATCACGAATGTCCCCACCATTAGCTGCCACCAATGCAATGCCTTTTGCACAATCATGCGGTGAACCACCACCTAAAGAGATCACACAATCGCAATGATGTTGACGCAGAATTTCCAAACCTTCCGCAACATTAATCGTCGTTGGGTTTGGATTTGTTCCATCATAAATTGCACTTTTTATCCTGACATCCGCCAGTAAAGCCTGAACTTTTCCAACAACACCAATCTCATTTAGCACACGGTCAGTAACAATCAAAGCCTGCCTGTAGCCATAATTTTTCATTAATTCGATGGCTTCAGTCATGCATCCCGTACCGATTTTATTTACTGGTGGGATAAAGAAAGTTGATGCTGCCATTTGAAACTCCTTAGATTTTACTGAAGTATTTCGAAGCTCAATGTAAGAGAATTGAATTACAATGTGACACTTATCTCTCGCAGTAAATTTGACCAGAATCAATAATTGCCTATGTAAGATTAAAAAAATAGATATCAATTTTTACTTTGAGTTTATGCAGGAGAATATTTTGCTAAAAAAAGACATTTTTGAATGCCTCACAGCCTTATTGGACACTAACAATGCCCATTATCGTATTATAGAACATACTACTGGTGGTCGTTCAAAAGAAGTGGCAAAAATACGGGGAACCCATCTAGGGCAAGGGGCTAAAGGCCTAGTCTGCCATGTGAAAGGAAATGGCTATCGGCAGTATGTCCTTGCTGTCTTGCCTGCTGATCAACAGGCCGATCTTGCAGCTCTTGCCAAACAAGTGGGAGGAAGCCGGGCTTCTCTGGCAAGTCCAAAAGAAGTTTCTGAATTGACTCGCTGCGTTTTCGGTGCCATCCCACCATTTAGTTTCCACCCAGACCTAAAGTTGGTTGCCGATCCACTATTGTTCGAGCGCTATGATGAACTGGCATTTAATGCGGGTAGCTTAGAGCGTTCGATTATTTTGAATACGCAAGATTACCGGCGCATCGCTATACCAGAATTAATTGCTTTTCGGAAAATAGCCGATTGAGGCTAACTCTAAGAAATGACCCAATAAATTAAAACTAAATTAAACAAAGTTTACATTTTGCTATAATTTAACCAGACGAAGATGAGCGATTATTATATGAGTAATATTTTTGTTCTGGTAATACTTGGTCTTGCTATTCTCAGCCTCGCTGTATTTCTTTTCCTTCACGATGCAGAGATAGCACAATGGTTGGAGAGATTTGCGCAACGATTGCTTAAGTGGCAACCTTCAACTTGATACTTTAGTTTCACTCAGTAAAAAAGGTGCTGATAATTCAGCACCTTAATTTTAGATATGCTTATTTCTTATAAAGATATCTAATAATTAACCCAGCCATTCAGTGTGGAAAACACCTTCTTTATCAGTACGCTTATAAGTATGCGCACCAAAATAATCGCGCTGTGCCTGAATCAAATTAGCAGGCAATACAGCAGAACGATAGCTGTCGTAATAAGAGATAGCAGCAGAGAATGTTGGCGTTGGGATACCATTCTGCACACCGTAGGAAACAACATCGCGCAGAGCTTGCTGATATTCGTCTGCGATTTGTTTGAAATAAGGTGCTAACAACAAGTTAGCGATAGCTGGGTTTTCATTGTATGCATCTGTGATTTTTTGCAGGAATTGTGCACGAATAATACAACCAGCACGGAAGATCTTAGCAATTTCACCATAGTTCAGATCCCAGTTGTACTCATCCGATGCCGCCTTCAATTGTTGGAAGCCTTGCGCATAAGAAACAATTTTACCCAAATACAGAGCACGGCGAACTTTCTCAATAAATTCAGCCTCATCTCCGTTGAACTGCTGAGCTTCCGGGCCTGACAGCACCTTGGATGCAGCTACGCGCTGATCTTTCAGGGAAGAGATATAGCGAGCAAATACAGATTCCGTGATAAGTGTTACCGGAACACCTAAATCCAGCGAGCTTTGGCTGGTCCACTTACCGGTGCCTTTGTTGGCCGCTTCATCCAGAATCACATCAACCAGATATTTCCCTTCTTCATCTTGTTTACGGAAAATATCGGCAGTAATCTCGATCAGGTAGCTGCTCAGCTCACCTTGGTTCCAATTACTGAATACTTCAGCCAATTCCTGATTACTCAGGTTCAATGAATTTTTCAAAAGAGAATAGGCCTCTGCAATCAACTGCATATCACCATATTCAATGCCATTGTGAACCATCTTCACATAATGGCCTGCACCATCTGCCCCAATATAAGCGACACAAGGCTCACCATCAGCCTGGGCAGCGATCTCTTTCAGAATTGGTGCTACCAACTCATAAGCTTCTTTTTGACCACCCGGCATAATTGAAGGGCCTTTCAATGCGCCTTCTTCACCGCCAGAAACGCCAGTACCGATAAAATTAAAACCCTGAGCAGACAACTCACGATTACGGCGGATAGTATCCTGAAAATAGGTGTTGCCACCATCGATCAGAATGTCACCCTTATCCAAATGTGGCGTCAGTGATGCAATGGTTTTATCCGTAGCTTCACCAGCCTTAACCATCAACAGAATACGACGTGGCTTTTCCAGCGAATCGACAAACTCTTCAATGGAATAACTTGGAACTAATTTTTTCCCTGGATTTTCGGCAATAACTTCATCAGTTTTATCGCTGGAGCGGTTAAAAATAGATACAGAGTAACCACGGCTTTCAATATTCAACGCCAGATTGCGCCCCATTACCGCCATACCGACAACACCGATCTGTTGTTTGGACATGAATAACTCCCGTCTAATAATGACTGCTGCCCACCCAAGATGCATACGTAATACCATGTGTATTACATGCCGTATGCAACAAAACAGAGTGAGCAATTTGTTAATGAGGTCACATGTTAACTCAGGAAAGGCCATAGAGGGTAGTTATTGATGTAACCGATACCGTCGAGACGTTTTTTTGCTGAAAAAATTTCCAACTGAGATAAATCACCTATTGATATTTCGCACTTCAATACGCATTATTTAACAGTCGGCAAATGCCGTCCTATTAAAAAGGTAAAACAAATTGTATGGAATGGATCGCTGATCCGACGATATGGGCAGGTCTGGCCACACTTATCGTTTTAGAAATTGTTCTTGGAATAGACAACTTAATATTCATTGCCATTCTGGCAGATAAACTTCCTGAAAAAGAGAGAGACAAAGCTCGCCTGACAGGGCTTTCCTGCGCCCTTATCATGAGGATATTGCTGTTATTCAGCCTATCCTGGCTCATTTCCCTGACTAATCCATTGGTTACTTTATGGGAACATCCTCTCAGCGCCCGTGATTTAATTATGTTGATAGGGGGTATCTTCTTGCTGTTCAAAGCAACAATGGAGTTAAATGAACGGTTAGAAGGAAAAAACCTGCATACCAATCAACAACGCAAAGGAGCCAGCTTCTGGGCGGTAGTTGTGCAAATTATTGTCTTGGATGCAGTATTTTCTCTCGATTCTGTTATCACTGCCGTGGGGATGGTCGATCACATTGGTATTATGGTTGCGGCTGTGATTATCGCCATGATCCTGATGATATGGGCCAGCAAGCCTCTGACAAAATTTGTCAATGCGCATCCCACAATCGTTATCCTGTGTCTCAGCTTCTTACTGATGATCGGCTTCAGCTTAGTTGCTGAAGGCTTTGGCTATCACATTCCGAAAGGCTATCTTTATGCAGCCATCGGCTTCTCCATCATGATTGAAGCACTGAATCAGTTCGCTCAGTTCAATCGCCGCAAATTCTTGAGTGCTTCCCGCTCCCTGCGCGAAAGAACCGCAGAGGCTGTTCTTCACATTTTAAATGGTAAACGTGAAAACGCTGCACTTGATAACCATACTTCCAACCTGATTGCGGATCATACAGAGAACAAAGAAGTCTTTGAGCCTCAAGAACGCCAGATGATCGCCCGCGTTCTCAGCATGGCACAACGTACCGTCAGCAGTATCATGACTTCACGCCATGATGTGGTTTATCTTGATGTCCATGCCCCTACAGAAAAATTAACTACGCTACTGGAACAAAAGCCACACACGCGAATTGTGGTCACAGACGAGCAGACCAGTGATGAGCCTCTTGGCGTTGTACATGTGATTGATATCCTTAATCAACAGCTGACTCACAATACTTTTGATTTAAGGAAGTTAGTCCAGCAACCGTTGATTTTCCCTGAATCTCTCTCCCTGCTACAAGCATTGGAACAGTTCCGTCAGGCACAAACACACTTTGCTTTTGTCGTTGATGAATTCGGTTCTGTTGAAGGGGTAGTTACGGTAACTGATGTGATGGAAACCATTACAGGCAATCTCCCTGTCGGTGGTGGAGAGCTTGATGCCCGCCATGATATTCAGGTTATGGAAGAGGGGTATTGGATTGCCAATGGATTTATGCCACTGGAAGATTTAGTGCTTTACGTGCCGCTGCCATTGGATGAAAAACGAGAATATCAGACACTGGCAGGCCTGTTAATGGAATATCTGCAACATATTCCACAACAAGGTGAGCAACTGAAGATTGGCGACTATCTGTTTGAAGCATTGGAAATCACCAGCCACCGCATCAATAAAGTGAAAATTACCTCACTGAAAGTGGAAGAATATGCTGAAATATAATCAGAAATCTTAAAACCACACCACCTACTAAGAAAAAACCGGCATAAGGCCGGTTTTTTTATTCCTATAAGTTTTATCAGTTTGATTCAATTTTTAGGATATTTGCTCACGATTACACCAAGTACAATAACCCCCGATTCAATAGCAGTTAGCGGGGATGTCGCACCGCCTTCATATGGCCCAAGAGCTTTACAAAGCTTTTTTGTGGCTGAGTTAGCAATACATACATTTATTGTTGATAAGTGAGGGTTTTATATGAGTACGAAATATTTTGCATTATTAACACATACTGGCACCGAAAAACTGAAAAAAGCAGCCTTATCAGGCACCAAACTTGAAATTACCCATATGGCTGTAGGCGACGGTGGTGGTAGTTTACCCACACCCAATGCCAAACAAGCCTGTCTGATTAATGAAAAGCATCGTGCTGAACTTGATGCCCTGACCATTGCACCTCAAAAACCCCACCAAATTATCGCCGAACAGATAATTCCTGAAGGTGAAGGTAATTGGTGGGTTCGTGAGATGGGCCTATTCGATAAAGATGGCACACTGATTGCGGTAGGAAACTGTGCTGACCTCTATAAGCCAGAATCTCAGGAACAAACTATCCGCATGGCATTGACGGTTGGCGATAATAGCTTGGCTGAATGGATAAGAGAGCTAATTTCTGGCCTTGCCACTCGCAGATATGTGAGAGAAAGAATTAAAGAACACGCTGAAAGCCGCAACCATCCTAATGCAACCTTAAAAGAAAAGGGGTTTGTTGCGTTAAGTAACGCGGTAAACAGTGACAGCGAAGCTCATGCTGCAACACCCAAAGCAATAAAAACGGCGTATGAATTAGCCAATAAAGCTTATGAATTGGCTACATCAATCTCTTCGACAGATAAATATGTGCCACTAACGCGTAAAGTTAATGGCAAAGAGCTGTCCAAAGACATTGAGCTGACAGCCGCGGATGTCAATGCCTATGACAAGATCCAAACAGATTCTCTTGTCGATAAAGCTACGACATTAGCCCATCAAGCCATTGATACTGCAAATAACAAAGTCCCTTTGAGCCGCAAGGTTAATGGCAAAGAGCTGGTAATAGATGTTGAACTTACAGCGCTTGATGTGGATGCCTACAGCAGGAAGGAAACCGATGGACTTATCGCTCCCGTTGAGGCGCTGGCTAAAACTGCTGAGCAACTTGCCACCACGGCCATTCAAGATGCTAATAATAAAGTCCCAGTGACCCGCAAGATCAACGACAAAGAGCTGACCACCGACATTCAACTGGTGGCGGCGGATGTCGATACCTACAATAAAGCAGAAATCGATGATCGTATCAGCAAAGTGGATAAGCTGTCGGAAACCGCCAACCACAACGCCAATGTGGCCATTCAGGAGGCCAGCAGCAAAGTTCCCTTGAGCCGCAAGGTCAATGACAAAGAGCTGATCACCGACATTCAACTGACGGCGGCAGATGTCGATACTTACAATAAAGTGGAAATCGATGATCGTATCGGCAAAGTGGATAAACTGGCGGAAACTGCCAACCACAATGCCACGGCGGCCATTCAGGATGTGAACAACAGAGTTCCTCTAACCCGCAAGGTTAATAACAAAGAGTTGATAACCGACATTCAACTGACCGCGGCAGATATCGATGCTTACAGTAAAGAACAAACTGATGGCATGCTCAAAGATATCAAAATACAGATCAGTGATGTCAATAACTTGGCGGAAACTGCCAATACTAACGCAATCAAAGCTATCAACGATACGAGCAGCAAAGTCCCCCTGACCCGCAAGATCAACGACAAAGAGCTGACCACCGATATTCAGCTGACCGCAGCGGATGTCGATACCTACAATAAAGTAGAGATCGATGAGCGTATCAGCAAAGTGGATAAGCTGGCCGACACCGCCAACAGCAACGCCACCATAGCTATTCAGGAAGCCAATAGCAAAGTTCCCCTGACCCGCAAGGTCAACGACAAAGAGCTGTCCGTAGATATTCAACTGACCGCGGCGGATGTCGATACCTACAATAAAGTGGAGATCGATGAGCGTATCAGCAAAGTGGACAAACTGGCCGACACCGCCAACAGCAACGCCACCATAGCCATTCAGGAGGCCAACAGCAAAGTTCCCCTGACCCGCAAGGTCAATGACAAAGAGCTGTCCGCCGATATTCAACTGACCGCGGCGGATGTTGATACCTACAATAAAGTGGAGATCGATGAGCGTATCAGCAAAGTGGATACACTGGCCGAATCCGCCAACAGCAACGCCACCATAGCCATTCAGGAGGCCAACAGCAAAGTTC
>NZ_JAQRFN010000024.1 GCF_028598555.1 Xenorhabdus anantnagensis | reverse complement strand
ATCCACGCAACTGCGCGTGGATTTTCTGACTTATGCCGTTTTCTCCAAACTCCCCCACACCATTTCCCCTTTATGGAACGTCGCAGTCCGTGGCGAAATACGCGCTACTGCTTCGGCGGAACAGGAAGCATCCACTAGCACAAAGCTGGCATCATCCTGCACTTTAGGCCATACACGTTCGCCTTTATCATTAAGTGGCAACACATCACCGGTGGCAATTGCCAGCGCGCGCGATAACATTTGTTCGTTCGGATGAACATATAGCTGTGCGTACAGGTTAGCTTTCTCCAACATGTCACCCAAACCATACGGCGACCAGTGATCAATCACACTATCAGTGCCTGTCATCACAAATACACCTTTATCACGTAACTGTTTGAGCGGCATATGCAACGTACCAATAGGCACAGTCGAAGCAATAGTCACCTGCTGTGCAGCCATGCGGGCAGCTATCTCATCCACCTGCTGTTCGTCAAGTGTCGCCAGCGCAAAGGCGTGGCTGATGGTCAGCTTGCCTTTCAACTGAGGTGTTTTTTCCACAGTTTCTACCATGTAATTAATCGCCGCTACGCCTGCCGGACTGGTTTCATGCAAATGAATATCCACCTTTTTGCCATAATCCAGTGCAATCTGGAACATTGTATTGAGGGATTTTTCCATCGAACCGTCAACATTAGTTGGATCGAGACCACCCACATAATGTGCCCCCATTTGCATTGCTTCACGCATCAACGGCTCCGATTTAGAAAGTAATAAACCGTGTTGCGGAAAAGCCACAATTTCGCAACTGAAACCAGATTGGCGTCGCGCCAGCACCGCTTGCAAGTTTTCGAGATTTTTCAGGCCAGAGACTGGTTCAATATTGCAGTGGCTGCGGGCAATGGTAGAGCCTTTCGACTGGAGAAGATTGATCAACTTTTCCGCGCGCTCTTGAGTGTACGGTTGCAGTTCCGGCAGGAGTGTCTGCTCTAATTTGATCATGTCCTGAATCGTGGTGCCTGCTGGTCGGTTAAGGGCACGCCATGGGCCACCATAAAATGTTTTATCCAGATGAATGTGCATATCCCGCATCGCCGGAAGCATCAGCTTACCACTCGCATTGTAACGAGGCAGTGTGCTGTCTGAATACTGTTTGTTCTCATACAGAGCAACAATTTTTCCATTGTTGATTTCCAGCGTTTTCAGCTCAGTAAGCGTACTGACAGCTGTCTGCCCCTCAAATACAAACCCTGACTCCAGCAAAACGTTATCCAGATAGTAATGTTTATCGGTTATCTTCGTTGGATCTCTCACCTCCTCGTTTGCTGTAGCTGACTGAGCAGCATATACAGCAGGGTTGACTGCACCAAACAGCGCACAAGCAGTAACCATTTTACCAGTCCGACTTAAGAACTCACGACGGTTTTTATTTTCGTTCATTACATTTCCTTTTCAGATGATAACAATTGTGGTGGTTCAGAAATCGATTTACTACGATTCGTACTTTTCTTTATATTATAAATAATGATCAAAGCCTGATATTCTTTGAAGCAAGCTTGGTTGTCATTGTGAACTATTCAGGAAAGCCAACGAATAGAACCATCAATAATGCATTACAGATTACAACAGGCTCTTTCATATAATCATTCCAAAATTCTTGCCTAATCCTCCAGTCAACCGCTGTTATTGATACAAATTTCCACCGTCTAGCGATATGCTGCATAACGCACCAATAAACATGATTTTTATATAAATGAGGAAATAGAAAATGAGTGCATTGCATCACCAATCCGATAGAGCAGAAATCGAAATCCAGTTACAACAATTAGCAGGAAAAATGGTTAAGTTAACATGTCCCAATACTCACGCACTGAAAACAGCGATTCCTCAATTGACGCTCTGCCATTTGGAGCAGCCAACAGATCCAGTAGGCCAGCTGTACGAATCCAGTATTATGGTTATTGTCCAAGGGGCAAAACGGGTGACAATTGGTGATCGTTCTTATTGTTGCGATTCTCAGCAATTTCTAGTGACTTCGACAAATATCCCTACCATTACCCAAGTTTGCACCGCATCTAAGGAAAAGCCCTTTTTAGCCATGATGTTGCAACTCGATATACAAGAAGTTTCAAGATTAATGGTTGAAAATAAAGTCATGATAAAACATCAAGCACAGGATACGTGCGCATTAGCTGTAACTTCTGTCACAGCTGACTTATTGAGCTGCTTTAATCGGTTATTGGATATATTAAACACACCGGAAGATATTCCCGTCCTCTCTCCCTTGATACATAAAGAAATAATCTATCGACTACTGAAAAGTGAGTTAGGGGGGCGCTTACAACAAATGGCTTCTCAAGAAAGCCCAAGCCACCAAATCAGTCATTCGATTAAATGGCTAAAAGAACACTTTGCCGAACCGGTCAAAGTCGAGCAACTTGCTCAAATCGCCAAAATGAGCCCCTCTTCTTTTCATCACCACTTTAAAGCTGTTACCTCTATGAGCCCATTACAGTACCAGAAATGGCTGCGTTTACACGAAGCAAGGCGAATATTGCTGACACAGCACTACAATGTATCAACCACGGCATTTCAGGTTGGTTATGAAAGTACTTCCCAATTCAACCGTGAATACAATCGCCTTTTTGGAGAACCTCCCTGCAGAGATATCAAACGATTGCGGACTATCCAAAAACAACAAATTTAAAACCAATAAATACAAAAAACAGATATCACTGGAGAATTAGGCAATGATTAGCAATAAATAGGCACCCATTCAATCAAAATCAGTTCTAAGATAATCCGTGATTTATCAGCGGAATAAAACAGAGGATGATTATGGGCAGCATTTTAGTTATCAATTCAGCAAAAGATTTTGGCGAATCGAAAGGAAAACTCAATAATACTTTAACCGAAGCTATCAAGGATCACCTGACAGAGATAGGCCACGATATTCAGGTAACGCATGTAGATAAAGGTTATGACATTACTGCCGAAGTTGATAAATTTCATTGGGCTAATAGTGTGATTTACCAAATGCCGGGTTGGTGGATGGAAGCTCCGTGGATTTTAAAAAAATATGTTGATGAGGTCTTTAGTGCTGGTCACAGTACTTTATTTAAGAATGATGGGCGAACTCGCAATAATCCTGACAAAAAATATGGCTCAGGTGGTTTAGTACAAGACAAGACTTATATGTTTTCAGTCACTTGGAATGCGCCATTGGAATCATTTGAAGATCCCAATCAATTTTTTGAAGGAAAAGGCATTGACAGTGTTTACTATCCTTTTCATAAAGCAAACCAATTTTTAGGTATGTCGCCATTACCAACGTTTGCTTGCCACGATGTAATAAAAAATCCACAAATTTCGCAGGACATTAAACGATTAAAAAAACATTTATCAGAATTTTTCTAAAAGTTGATTTATTTTCTATATCCAGTCACTTCTGAGTAATAGCTTGGAAGATAAAAATCATACATATCCACTTGTATATCAAGTGGATTCTTGTTTCCTATAGCATTAACCCGCGAATTTACATAATAAGTACAATATCATTCATTCCTCCAAGAAAAGTAACACAATAAATTATCACACAAGAAATAAAATGTTTTATTAACCATCTCCAATAGATTAAATATATCTAAAAAATTATTTACATCTCTTCCATCATCATTTTTTTCGATAAAAAAATGAGAAAATACTATGACTATTTCGTCAACATATTATCAATGCGATGAAAAAACCAGTAGTCAAAAACACAGAACCTTTGCAAAAATGATTATGTTAACGTTAACGCTATCTACATAGTTAATTTTTTGGTTGAAAGTAATAGATACAGAAAACAGAGTGCTTTTTTAACAGCAGATAATGTTAAAAAAGAATAATTTTCTATCCGATATCAGAAGTGGAATTCATATTGAAATGAATCCCTTCAGATAACCAGATGCACATCTATATAAGGTATGAAATTATGAACAAAAAACTAGTTGCTTGTATACTTTCATTAATCATAGGAACAACCATTACAGCAAATGCAGCTGCGATGGCTTGCAATATGTTAGCTACCCCACTACAGCCTGCATGTAAAGCTGCATGTGAAAAAATACCTGGTGATGGCGCTTTCGGCTTACTTAAAGCTGCTTGTATCTAATCTAGTATTATTAGAAAGATAAAAGGCATATATCCAGTTTACTTCATGCTGCACTGGTTGGTACATTATCCCTTGCCAAACCTGCATTTGAAAAACAATAGATATATGTAAATAAAAATAAGGATATTCTCTATAAAAGAATATCCTTACCACTAAATAGAATTCAACAGATAAAATTAAACCATCAAACAGATAAACCACAACTATAATTTCCTCAAGCTATTTAATAAAACTATTTCATTGAAAACCCTTAAGAAAATCAGTCAAAATTGAATTAAATAATTCGGGTGACTCCCAGAAAGGTGCATGACCAACTCCAGCCAAATTAAATACCTTCCCTTTCCAAAGATTTTGATAATTCAGTTTATTAATATAGTCAAAATTAATATATGGATCATCTGCCCCATTAACGATTGCTAACGGTATATTGCTGGTTTCAGCCAATAATTTTTGATCCGTTGCCTGAGGAGAAAGAAAGGCTTCAAACATATACTGCCGTGCCAATCCATCTGTTCTTATCACCGCTTCAACAATAAAAGGATCGTGGGGAGCATTGACCCCATAGGTATCAGATACAAAATTCTTGATGTCTTCCTCCGTAAACTCCGCTTTGCCGGCAAGCCCCACACCAGGACGAAAACCAAGAGCCACGTTATCTGCACCAACGGATACTGGTGGAGTACCGCAAATCATTAAGCCAATCATCTTAGGAAATAAAGCCAACATTTCCAACCCAATATGACCACCTAATGACCAACCAAAAACCACTATTTTGTTAATACCTATTCGTTCCAATACTTCAATGATCGCATGTGCATAACCAGGCATTGAATATGCTTGACGTGGCTCGCTGGCATTTGATGACGAACCATGTCCCGGCAAATCTAATGCCAAAACCCGATATTTTCCTTTTAATTGGTTAATTTGATGCTGGAATACTTCTTTACAACTTGAATTGCCATGAATTAAAAGAACAGGCAACCCATTACCTCCTGTATCTATTACCGAAACAGATGCATAACGGGTTTTAATATCATAATGATTAATATCACTGTGTGTAATAGCCATTATTCTATCTCCTCAAGATGAATATGAATTTTATTCATAAAGCCTGAATTTTTTACTCTCTGCAAGAACATGCCGCGTCCTTACCTCACTTAAAATCCATCAGTTACTTCATATTTTTCGTTTATTTTTTAATACATATAAACCCACTTTCCGAATCGGTAGCACTGACCTTCGTTTTTTTGCTGTTCTTTAAAGGCTGGTTTCAGACTTTTTTCGGCTGCTTCCCGGCCTTTATAGACAGCTTTTCCTATTCTTCAGATCGCTCAAGGATGTTCTGATGTACTGTGGCTTACCACACGTTGCTGCCGGACAGCATCAACCTGCTCTTTGACCTTCATCTTGCCGCTGCCGGGGGGTAATGCCCGATCAATCGTCAGTTCTGCACCGGATTTTGCCAAGTTTTCCTGTAACTGATGGTGTTGATGGCACCAGATAGCATCAATATCTCTATCACGCGTGGTATCTCTTTCTTCTGAGAATGCCACGGTTTTGGCCTGAAAACGGGCGCTCTCCTCACCACCAGCACCAAGCTCTAAACCATAACCCGGCATTGACAGATGAGAAATGACCACCTGCCCGTCAGTCAACCACGCACTAACCGCATTTTCATTCACCTGATAACCTAACTCACGCAGTCCTTCCAGCACAACAGTGCGGCGTTCTGCTGCGATAATACGTCGTTCTATTCGGATAATCGCATCGTTAACAAGCTCCAGACAAGCGGTTACCTCTGAAAGCGAGCCTTGTTGTGCCATACTGTCAGCTTCACAGGCGATGGTTATTGCCTCTTTATCGTCCAGACATTCCAATTCAGCGATTGCCACAGCTAGTTGAGTACGAAGATTCTGCAAATGTTGTTCCTGACGAATTTGTGCTACTAGTTCAAAAACCAGTGAATCTGCTCTTAGCTGTCTTTGTACTTCATCTTTTAGTGATAAAACTGTTTGATACTGTGTCTGATATGACGAGAGATCACGCTGGTTATCAAGAATACCCAGTTTGATTATCATGGATTCGATTTGCCCGAACTGAACAGCCATTTTTAAATCCGGTATCGTTGGTGCTTGCCAGTCATGCTGGAGATCTGCACCTTGCTCAGCGAGTAGTGAAGATAATAATGTCGATTGTTCTTCTGTCAGATGCGGTTGTTCTTTGGCCGCCAATTCTAGCGCCTGATAAAGTAAAGCGCTTTGCGGATCTTTGTCATTCTGTAATGACTGAATTAATACCGTATTCAACGGATGATTGACCGGTAGCTTATCTTTGAATAGTTCGACTAAGAACGTCAGGTTTTTGCTGCGATGATGGTGTTTTCTTGCTTTTTCAGCCTGTTTTTCCAGTAATTCAGCCTGAAGCAATAGTATCTCATTCTGAATATCTTGCGTAAATTTCTCAATGCGGCGTTGCAAGGTATCCATTTCATTCGGTGATAGAGAGATGCCATCCTGTTTTATACTCGTATTTAATGTCTGAAACCGCTGTGAAAACAGCTGGTTTCGTGTTTCATCTACATAGGAAAGCGCTTGGTTGATATGCTGCCAACGTTGGTAAAGCGGCTTTAATCTGGCATGTGCTCGTTGACATGCGATAAAATGTTGTTTTCTGATCCTGACCGTATGTAGGGATGAACTCATAACAATACCTATAAATTATGCGTTAAAAAGGCTTGTGTAATCGCTGCAACCAGTTTCTGCTGTGCGATATCTGGCTGATGGAACCATTCCGCAACAGAAATCCGGTAACGAGTGGGAACCACATGTTTTAATACGGACGCCCGCCATATTTCCCGCGCCCTTGCCTGTTGTAATAACGGGTGGTACGGCATATCGCATTCCAACCCGATGATATATCGCCCACTGTGTTTATCTTCAATAATGCAATCAAAATAAAAAACCCCGGCCTGCTGCACTTTGGCTATCTGCCATCCTTGTTGTTGTACGAATGATTGTTGTATGAATGGTTGTTGTACAAATTGTTGCACGAAATTCACCACGGATTGCACAAAGCCATCATTAGTTCGGTTGTT
Organism: Xenorhabdus anantnagensis; assembly: GCF_028598555.1. Classification (GTDB taxonomy): domain Bacteria; phylum Pseudomonadota; class Gammaproteobacteria; order Enterobacterales; family Enterobacteriaceae; genus Xenorhabdus; species Xenorhabdus anantnagensis. The sequence continues at coordinate 45,867 of NZ_JAQRFN010000024.1, read as the reverse complement.
ATCGCTCAGACCGGTATCTGTGCGGCACATTCTGTTGAGTAACGCCTGATTATGTTCGTTTTGTCCGGTTGTCAGATTACGGGCAAACGTCAGATACCCTTGTAAGAAATCACGAGGAATTTCAGGCTTGCGGTAGGTTGAAAGCAAGTCAGATATTTCATCCAACGGCATGGATGAGAAGATAATCACCTGTTTTCTGGCGCGGGTAATTGCCACATTGAGCCGCCGCTCTCCGCCTGTCTGTCCTAACACCCCGAAATTGCGCCGGAATGTTCCCTGTTTGTTACGTCCGAACGTCGTGGAAAATAAAATCACATCTCGTTCATCACCCTGCACATTCTCAACGTTTTTTACAAACAACGACATATCCTCACCCTGCTCTTGCCGCTGTATCTCCTGATCATAAGCCTGACAGAAATCCGTATCTGTTTCAGTGCGCTCAATCAGGAGGTGCTGGATCAGCTGTACCTGTTTCTGATTAAAGGTGACAATACCGACAGACGGGCGGTTTTCAAACGGTGCCTGCCATATTTCAGCCAAACGCGTTATGATGGCTTCCGCCTCGTCGGGGTTGGTCTGATTGCTGTACGTTCCGTTGATCATCTCCAGTGACAACGGTTTGATCTTACTGAGTACTTTTTTTGAGTGTTGTGCCGGAATATTCAGATGTTTTTCGTAAAACGCATGGTTTGAAAAGTCAATCAGATCACGGTAAGCAGAACGATAGTGAATATCGAGCGTATAAACTGATAATACCGTCCGTGCCAGATGCAATAAATCAGGACACTCACCGATTTGGCGATAATCCCACTCACTTTGCGGTTTTTCCTGTTGCTGTTCCGGGGAGCCGTTTTCTTCGTCGTCACTCTCATTGTTGGACAAACCCGCAAAGAAACTGGAAGGCGGCATCTGTTTCTCATCACCGCTGACAATCATTCGCTTACCGCGATACAACGTTGGTAACGCATATTCTATCGGCATCTGAGAGGCTTCATCATAAATGACCGTATCAAAAAAACCGGCTTTGAGCGGTAAAACCTGACTGGCAACATCCGGTGTCATCAGCCATACTGGACGCAGATGCATCAGGCCGAACGCTTCCCCTTCTTCGATAAATTCCCGCAACCTTCTGGCTCGTTTTCCTGTTAAACGGGTAATCTCTTCCCACATCCTGCGCGGGCTGATTTGCTGATATTCTAATCCCTTATTGAAGGCTTCACGGTTCAGTGTCTGCAACTCTGCCAGTGTGTTTTCCAGTTGTTGAACATGGTCGTCCAGTGCGTCCTGCTCCGCGGATAACGCGGGGGTGTGGTGTTCAAACAATGCTTTCAAAGCTAAGTAATAATAGTGTCTTAGTGTTTTCTTAATGGTTTGACTCAATGCGGTGTCGCTCAACCGGGAAAGTTCGTCGGCATAAGGGCGCAATAATGCCAGAATCTCCCGATGAGTCTCACTGAAATCTTCAGAAAACGCACTGAACTGCAAATAAGGTTTTAACGTCGGCAGTGCCGCCTCTATAGCAGCAAGATCGAGGTTAAGAGACGTCTGATGTTTAATCGCTTCGGTAAATCGCTGCTGTGTCTGAGTAGTCAGGTATGGGGTCAGCGTACGGAGTGCAGCGCGGCTCTTTTCTTGTGCCAGCGCGCGCATAATCGCCGCTTCGATTTCAAGACACCTCTGTGAAAAACTAGCGTACTGACCGTCACGTATGGCGCTGAATAAATGAGCTGGCTGAGGATAATCAACCACAAGCTGTGTCAGATCGGCAATCCGGCGAAGGTTATCTGTCGTCTTTTCCAACGCCTGACGTAATAAAAAGGCTTCTGATTCAGAAAATGCATCTAATTCAAGCTGATGGTGTAATTGGTTCAGTTCATTACGGATAAGGCGCCATGTCTGCTCGGCACGGATTGAATGAGAAAATGCGGAGTATTGTGTCGAATTACCGCTGATACCATGCATAGCAGAAAAAACGTTAAGTTTGCGTTGACGGGCATAATAAAACGGGTTCAGATAAAACCAGAATGATATATGTTGTTTTTCTTTTAATGCCTGTGACAGTTGCGCCAGCATCGGGTTTTCGCAATCTGCCAGAAGATGAAATAAGCGCGGATCACACAACGAAGTATCTACCTGCTGTAATCGCGTAATCAGTGCTTCCAGTTGGCTGATAATCTGTGGACCACGCAGTTGTCGTCCTTTTTCATTGTAAAACAGTGGCAACCAACGGGCGAATTGCTGCCATGTCAGCGAAGATAATGGGGTAAATGCCGCTTTACAGGCTGCCAGAGCAGCCTGATGGTGAGTCAGTGTTTCAATGGTGATTTCTGTATAAGGCAGTGTCAGAGTCTGTTCCCGCGCTGCTTCATTCTGCATAAATCCGGCAAAATTCCGGTTGAATTGCTGACAACTGTCGTCATCCGCAGAGAAAGAATGCAATTGTGAAAGTGGGCTATCCTCATAATCGGCAGCCAACCATAGAGGTGCAACCTGAACGATATCATCAATAATTCTGCCTGTTTCAATCGCGTCCGGTGAACGGAACAACGACTGCAATTGCGGTAAATCTAAACCGGTATCTGCCTCATCACGCCATGCAATCAGGGAGGCCATCAGTTGACGATAAGAGACTCCTGCCGCTTCATGATACTGGTATAACCCATTGTAATAATCATCCAGCTGAGATTCATATTTGTCCATGCGCCGGGCAACAATATCACGCTCACGTACCCAATTTGTCGTCTGATTATGGGTTTTCCCGCGCATAAACAGATCATCAATCTGTGAACGTACCGACTGAATAATATTACGCCCTTTCTGCGCCTGATGTACAAGCACAATACGGTTCATCAGGCCACAAGCTATCAGGCGTTTATACACTACTTCCAGTGCCGCCGGTTTCTGACAAATCACCAGTGCTGTTTTCTGCTGTCCGATAGTATCCGCAATCAGATTAACAATAGTCTGGCTTTTACCGGTTCCCGGCGGGCCTTCAATCAACAATCCACGGTTCTGCCGTGCCGCCGCTACTACCGTTTCCTGAGAAGGATCCGTCGCACTGACAAAATAATGTTCTTCTGCTTTTAACGGACAAGGCTCTGACGCTTCGGGTTCCGCCAGTCCCAATGCTTTTTCCAGTGCGGTGTTTTCAATCGGCAAACCAGCAATTTGTTGTAGATCTTTGCCGATAGCCTGTCCGATGAAAGACGAGTGAAAAAGTACGGCTGAGCAACACAACGATGCGCTGTTTTCTCCAATTTCCGGATCGGATGGTAATGCAGATAAATTCCTGACCGTCACCGGCATGACGACAGAGAGCTTCTCCATCACACTATCGACTGTCAGTCCGGCATGCCCGAGAAGCTGTTCCAAAATCGCCTGCCACTCGTTTACCGGGGAAATACCATCCAAACTGACTAGCGCCGGATTGAGTCTCACTGCTCCGCGTTCATTATCAAACTGCAAACGGGCAACACCCCGCAGTCCGGCATTCATCACCAGATTGACCGGCCAGAGAAACAGCGGAGCAATACGGGGTTTCATCTGTGAAGGCCGGGTATGAATAAGCAGGAACGGAAATCCCAGATACATGCCATTTATGCCAGTATCACGCTGATATAGCTCGGTTTTTGACTGCAATACCCTCAGCCTGTCGTTGACTTTGGGCATTTGCAATAAGGTCTGGCTATCGATTGCAATAGCATTTTTCGGCCGGTTAATTAAATGCTGTAACAGATCCTGCGCACTCTTCTGAACACCATTCAGCTCAGTCAGATCAACCCGGCCTGCCGATGGGGTCAGACGCATACGAACTAAAGAGCCTCGTTGCGTATTTGCGGTAATTTTCCGGGTAAAAAATTGCATGACCTGCTGAACATAGCGCTGTTTTTCCGGTACGACCCAGTGTTCCGCAGCAATCGCCAGCATCACAATGATCTGTTCAAGCGGCAGACGCCGTGTCAGTAAAAACTGTTCTGTCCATTCATCAATATCTGCGATTCCACACCGACAAAAATCCCCGATCCGCTCTCTTAACTGCTGATACAGTGTCAGACGGGGTAACTGTAATAACGCTTCTGCCTGCGTGCGCTCAAATGTGCTAATACGATAGCGTTTCGCCAGTTTAACCGCCTGATCCAGTAAGGTCTGGCGTGCAATAAACTGTCCGATATCGGCACTCAACAATAGGATAAGCTCTTCGTCCTGTAGATTCTGTCTGTCAATCAGTGTCCGTAAGCCACTGTGATGTGTATCGGGAAACAACTGATAATGCACCTGCCAGCGGGCAATAAGCTGACTATGGGAGGTGATCAACAGATAAATTCTCAGTATATTTTCATTCAGGGTGATTTCCAGTGCCTCTGCCTGGCTGCAAATCTGCTGCTGACGATAGTAAAGCTGCACCAGCCAGTGCTCAGGAGCGATTTGTCGTAACAATTGTGCCAACGGATCATTAATCAAACTGTAACTGATATCCGTATGTCCTAATAACCAGGAAGGCGTGATGATCTCACCGCGGTAAATAAACGGCATATCCGGATTCAGCACCTTTAAAGTCAGCATCAGGCGCAAATTGTCATCAATCTTCTGGGTATCGGTAAAAAGACACAATTGTTGGTGAATTGATTCATAGTGACTCATTCCGGCAAGCCATGAGAGAAGCTCCCCACACAGTAACAAGGACAAGGCTTCATCCCATTGAGTCGTTTCTGCGGCTTTCAGAGCAAACTGAGCCGGTTGGCTATATGTCTGCCCGGCAAGAATTATCTGCCGCCCATGCTGTAGTTGCTGTTGACTCGCCTCAACCGGCGCAGCCATCGGTCGCCCGTCCAGCCATGCTGAGACCTCCGGTCCCTGCCAACGCTGTGTACGATCGCGGGTTAATAATCCACGCAGCAAAATACGGATATTTTCATCCAAATCATCAGGGATGATGACACCGTGAGTCATCACCTGAATCAAAAACGCATTGGTGTGAACCTGCTCAAAACAGCGTCCCCGGGTGAGCTGTTCGAGCAGAATAATACCCAGACTCCACCAGTCAGAAGCAGCGGACACTCCTCCGGCTAAGGTTTCCGGTGCACTGTAGCAACTGATATCCAGCGGTGAGACGATATCAAGGTCGAACTCCGACAGACAGGCAGAACCAAATTCGATGATCACAATATCCAGTGGCGAACGCTGACGGATCATCAGATGGGAAGGTCTCAGATCGCGGTGGCGTAAACCATGCTCTGCAAAGGAGGTCAGTGCCTGACCAATTTCCCGGATAAGCTGTGGGATCTCTTCCGGTTGCCAATAGTCGCCCCGGACAATAAATGCCTCTAGCGATCCTCCAGAAATATGTTCTGTCACATGCCACGGTCTGCCGTGTTGACGGCCTGTATCCAGCAACTCCGGTACATGGCTTCTCGGCAAAAGCCGGAATACATCATAGACAGACTGATCGGGTTCTTCACCCAACTGATAAAGCGTTAAAACCCCCTGTCGACCCGTTTTACGATGAGTCACATTGTAGCGCTCACGCGGACTATCACTGCGATTGATCCGTTCACCCGGCAACCAGTCTCCGATAGATGCCGGTTCTGTTGGGGCTGGTTTTTCTGATGACAGTATTGTGTCCCGCTCAACTGGGTTTTCCGCAGAGAATCTGGCGCTATCTTCACCACATAGCAGACAAATAAGATCACTTTCTTCCATCGGGTGACCGTTCACACAGACATCAGTATGCTCCTGATGATTTGCATCTGCCGGTCCTGCCGTTGGTGTACTGTCCGGCAGTTGCGGACGCCAGCCTGATTCATGGATAGGTTCGGCAGATAAATCCCATCCGCACGGTTGTGTGCTGATATGACCTTCACAGAAAATTTCGGTCAGTGGCCGCTCTGTCTGACAATGGGGACAAAAACGCATCATAATTATCACGTACCTGTTGTTATTCTATTTTTTAATTTGCGTTATCTGATGATCTTCTTGCATAAGCAGATCTCTGAACCGCGCCATGTCGCCCTTACCCGGAATACCGGCAATAAACACCCTGCCTTGTGCATCCAAGGCGAGATCCAAAACCTTGTCCGTATCATCCAGCGGCAGATGATAAGTGTGATAACGCTGCTTGCCCAACGGAGTCAAAAGATGAAGTTCCTGATTGTCGCTGCCACGCAAACGCAAATTCTGTGTTGCTTCCTGTTGATACGGACCGGATACCAACGCATCAATCAAACCTTCCATTGTCTGTAGCCTTGTTTTTAACGTGCTGTATTCGTATCCGCTGAAAACCAGAATGTCGCCGGAAAAATGATCGCGTAACTCTTTTAGTAATGTACAAAGTGCGTCTGGCTGTTCAAAAGGTTCACCACCGGAAATAGTGATACCTTCTGCCTCTGTCAGCCATGGTATGAGCTGTGTTATCAGGGCGCTGACGGCAATGCGTTGTTGTGTCGGCCGCCATGAGTCAGGTGACATACACCCCTTACAACGAATACTGCATCCTTGTGTCCAAATCCCGATACGTTTTCCCGGCCCCAGAGAGGTCACGGGAAAATGCAGACGTGACAGACTGATCTCCATCAGATTGACTCCGTGACTGGCGTCAGTTGTACCGTTGTCATTTCGCCTGTTTCGCCTAATGCGATATGGGTGATACAAAAAGTGTCGTTTGATCGGGCATTCTGATCAAAGACAGCCCGTGATAACGGATTGATAAGATGAATTTCGAGCTGATTACGAATACCTCGTCCGCCGTTGGATAAATCCGCAAGGCAGCGGGATTTGAGGACTTCCATTGCCTTATCGGCTATCGTGATGGTTAACGCCTGTTTTTCCAGCTCGCGCAGAATATTATCCACCATCTGATTGAAAATCTGCTTTGCTACATCCCGCCTGATAAAATCAAATACAATGATATTTTCGCCGATACGGTTGAGTAATTCCGGGCGGTTCAGTACCAGTTTGAAGTGGCGCTCAATTTCCCGTTTTACATTCTGTTGTACCGTTTCGAACGGTTCATCCGGTGTTACGTTAGCAACCCGCTCTCCTTCATTATTCAGTCGATAAATGCCAAGGTTCGAGGTGAAAATAATCAACGATTCTGAAAAATAGACACGATCACCACGACCAGATGTCAACACGCCATCATCAATAATCTGCAAAAATTTATCCATCAGTTGCGGATGGGCTTTTTCAATTTCATCAAACAACACAACACTGAACGGTTTTTCGCGGATGGCGTTAGTCAGTTCGCCGCCGGTGTTATAGCCCACATAGCCGGGAGGCGCGCCGATAAGGCGCTGATCGGCATGTTCGGCACTGAATTCCGACATATCAAAGCGGATATAAGCACTTTCATCACCAAACAACAATTGAGTAACGGTTTTTGCCAGCTCCGTTTTGCCGACACCGGTAGGACCGGCGAGAAACAATACACCACGCGGACGCCCGCTTTTATTGCTACCGACACCGGTTACCGCCCGTTTAATAATATCCAGCAAATGTGAGACAGCGTGGTATTGCCCTTTTACACGCTGTTGTATGATGTTATAGGCATTGCGGATTTTATTCTTATCAATCTTTTGCCACGGATCTTCTGTAATACCGACTTTATAACGTCTGACCGCATCACTGATACGCGTGACCGGAACACTTTCAAGACGGGCAAGCTGTACGATAGCGGTTAAATCGAGCAGTAACAGACCTTCGGTTTCATCAATAAAATCATTCAGTAAAGCGATACGTTCATCATCTGCCACCTGTTCAAAGTCCGGCAGCGAACGCAATAAGGTCGGTGCCAGTGCCCGGCGCATCTGTCCGTCAGGTTTGGCAACCAGGATGTGGCGGACCCGGGGATTATTAATCAGAAACCAGTCCGGTAAATCGGTCTCTTTTTCGACTATCCAGAAAATAGTATTAAAAAAGGGCTGGCGTTGAGCCCCTGCCGGACGGGCCTTTGCCTGATGAGAAAGAATTAAGGCGCGGGTAAACAGATGGTGCTCAATCGCAGAGAGATTTTCACGCTGGGAGATCAGGCTGGAAGCAAAATCCACACATAATGCTATCGGCTCATCCGGGTATTCTACCCATTTCTCCAATACGCTATTTAGCAGATCGATACCACCGGGAATACGATTGGTATTCATCGGCAGCCCCAGCCGTTGTAACACTGCCTGCCCTTGTACTTCTGACTGAGACGGATGATTGATTAAGGTAAATCCGGAAAGTGGATTAAACGTCATGATATGCACATACCCCATACCAAATAACATATTTTGCAAAACCTGATGCAATGTCAGTGGTGTGATAATCTCCGGCGCGATTTCATACGCCTGCAGATCCCTGACGTTACCGGACAGAACGAACTGACTTTTCAGAGGTAAAAAACGTTGTAAATCCCGTAACCAGCGCGCTTTCTGGAAGGTGTTTTCCATGAAGATCACTCTTTTTTCTTATCATATAAAAATAAAGAATCAGTTTACCGTATTCAGATAAAAACAAAGCAGGTAAATCGGCAGAATTTCAATTGGTTATTTCAGAAAATGAGGCAATTGAAGCCACACAGAACGAAAAAGCCACTGTTTTGCAGTATCGAATTTTACAGCGGCTAACGGGCCATTATCCGTGTGTTTGATGATGAAACTGGCAAGACCGAGATTCGGCGTGCTGATTTGCCTGATCAGGTGATTGGGGAGTGGTTATATGAAAATAGCGAAAGTTAGAATGGTCAGTAGAAGCCGAAAATGAATAACATCACCTTAAGTTTAAGTCCCGAAGTCGTTAATCACATCAAATTTTTATGGCGGATAAGGATTTATTGCCGAACTTTGTTCACTATATTGCCCAGTATTTCCCACAGCAGAAAGCACGTTTAATCAAATATGTGACCCCATTAAGCTGATAGGTCTGCCTGGGGATATCACAGCATTCAAAATGGCGAAGAACGGCTTCGTAAGGAGTGGCCACAAAAGGCATTTGAAGAACTATTTTTGTGTCGTTTGCTGCATGAACGATGGTAATCAAGAAAAACAGATTGTAAAAAGGAGTAGGAGAACCTACTCCAATAACTTATTTTACTCCACAGATGTATCATTATCCCTGATCAGTACCTCTCCCCCATTAACTCCCATAAATGTAGTTTTGATCCTGAATACATTTATTGTGTTAGGTTTGACATTGACTACGAGTGTTTTTAGAAAAGGAAAACAAGCACCACCTGATAGAAACTCACCCAAGATATATTCACCGTTAGACACGTGAAGAGTCACCTTTTCACCAGGCCACAATTCTGCTATTCGAGTTCCTTGGAAAAACAAATTAGAAACACATGCGGAATACACAAGTCCCGCGTCTCTTTTTACTATTATTTGACTATCACCACGATTTTTATCCCGACCCGATTCCCAATACATCCTCTCAATCGGAACTTCATTTGCTTGAATAGCATCCATTCTTGTCGATTGGCAGCCAGTTAATACGGAAGATACTCCCAATACGGCGAAAATCAGTGCTTTTTTCATGATAATAGTTCCCTTATTTATAAAAATATCAAATTTTATATTTATGTAAAAATACATCAATATTTTTATGAAAAAATCGAGAAATCTTAACGAATCCTGAATTATCGATTGTGTATTCATCATTTGACTTCTTATTTTGGCAGAACCAATATGACTTCAACATTTGAAGTCATATTGGTATATGAACAAATAAGTTTCAGCGCTCCGAACGCGGTCATGACACCAATAGTTAGATCACCCTATAAAGAAGAGTATTCACGTTCGATGAAACTCCCTATCACCTTGTCATGTATCTCTTCTGATTTGGAATAGCCCATCGTCTTTCGATTCAGTCTTTTTAAACGTGTACGGAATATCAAATGGGTTCTTTCTATGCGTTGGGTATAATGTTTTCCAACAATATGTTTTTCTTCAGGAAGGAGATTGTAAGGTGAAGAATCATCCGTACAGTAAAACCTGACATTAAATGGTGATAATAACCCAAGGAGTTTGCGTAAAGTCGCCGTACTGCGATCCCCAAAAACAGGCGCCACAATTCGTTTCAGGCGAGGCTCCCAAGCATACCAAAGCCAGCGTTGATTTTTCTTACTACTCACAAATGACCCTTGTTCATCAACTTCACAAATCAGCTGGATTTCATTCCCCTCAAGGGGAGGCTGGTCACATTTTTCGGGGTGAGTTTTTTTAGAAGCATATCACAACAACTAACCATTCAATACATGACCCTATTTTTGGCTATTTAAAATGACTTCTTAACAGTGTTTACTGTTCCGTTGCTCGTAATTGAGGAACTAACAGCATTTTTCCACTATTTGGAAAATGGTAACTCTTTCTCAAAATTGATTACGGCCATTCCTATTTCTAGAACAAAAAAGTCACAGCAATATTAAGTGTATCCATGCAATGATACGATTTGTAAATTATCTAATTATGACTTTACGGGAGAACAGAGCGGTAACCACCGCCAGATCCCCCCAGATTTAAGGCACTCCCCAACTGATTAAAGCATTCCCTCATGATGAATATCTTTTTTAGATCATATTTGTTGTCAATGATATAATTATACTAGCATTATCGTATCTGTTGAAGGGGAAAGTATCACTAGACTAATCTTGAGAAACGATATTGGTTTTAATTTCTAGCCTAAGTAAGCCGTTTCTTTATATTATTTTTATAGTTATGAATCCCAACGTTAGGTTTTTACTAACTATTATTAATTAACTGCCCCCTGAAATAACATAATTCATATTAACTGAAAAGTTTCATTTTTATCAGAGATATAATATCTCCACAAAGAGAAAGTAATTAATGAAAGTTAAAAATCTAGCTCGCCATTCGCTCTATGCCATTATGGCAGGAGCCATGTTTAGTATTTTGACACCTGCGGCAATGGCCACTGAAAAAACAGACATAATCAAAGCAGCTAACAGTCAAGTTCCTGGTTATTTCCGGATGGCCTTAGGTGATGATATTACCGTTACTGCGTTCTATGATGGTCCTGTTTATCTTAAGCCGTCAATACTAAAAGGTACGAATGGTCGCTATATTGATAGTATGCTGAAAGTCATGTCTGTACCGATTAATAAGGATGGAGTTCAAACATCCGTTAATGCTTATTTAATCCAGCAAAATGACCGCCTGACTTTAATTGACTCAGGAGCTGCTAAATGTTTCGGTGATACTTTAGGCAATCTCGTCAGTAACATTAAATTATCAGGTATTAACCCCGATGACGTTGATAGCATTATTGTTACTCATATGCATCCAGATCATGCTTGTGGTGCAACTAATCCTGACGGTACAGCGGCATTTCCAAACGCAGAATTTGTTGCACCGAAAAAAGATGCAGATTATTGGTTAAGCGAATCCATTGCTAAGACTGTACCAGACAGCGAACGCAGCTTTTTTGACGCTGCACGTCGTACTGTAGCACCTTACAAAGCATCGGGGCGTTTTCGTACATTTGAAAGTGGTGAGTCTCCTGTTCCTGGTATTGAAAGTATTGATGAAGCCGGGCACTCACCTGGTATGAGCGGCTATCTCATTGGAAATAAAGATCATAAGTTGTTAGTCTGGGGTGATATAATTCATAGCCATGCAGTTCAGTTCAAACATCCTGAAGTCGCTGTTATTTTCGATTATGACCCTAAAGCAGCCGTTGCCACGCGTCATCGGATATTAAATGATGCGGTACATGGAAACTTGTGGATTGCTGCGGCACACTTACCATTTCCGGGGATAGGCCATGTCGTGACTGACGGTGAAGGTTATCGTTGGGTTCCTGTGGAATATGGGCCAGTTCGATAAATTAATATAAAAAGGTCGCCTGAAGACAGTTTAAGCGACCTTTTTGTCTATAACACCATAAAATGAAGTATCGCCCTCTCCCGATATATTCTCATTTCCGACATTGCGATTAAGTTCCTTAATAGGGGCTTTTAAAAGAGTAAACTCATAAATATTTTAGCCGTAGAAAGTAACTTCACTTTATCCTGATAAACACGTTCTATAACGACAAGTCCTCTAGTGAAGGTTAAAAGTAACACGGCAGCTTCTTCCGGCGTGACTTTTAATTCAGCGTGATTCTCAGATTTTGAGAGTCGCGCTTTGAAGATCTGCTCAATTTCATCGAGCATACCTTGTAAAGCCTCACGGATCTGAGTATCCAAAACACTACTACTAAGTGCCACTTTGGTTGATAGGCAACCTCGAGCCGGTTCGCCAACCGTCATTGAATCGATGATGACATTAAAATAATTATCTATGGACTCGTGTAATCCAGGCTTATCCAACGAATGTTTTATCTGATCCAGAAGCAAATCTTTGTGCATCTCGAACACTCGTAGAAAAAAAGCCTCTTTAGATTGGTATGCGTTATAAAGAGATCCTCGTAAGATGCCAGTAGCAGAAGCTAATTCCTGCAATGATGTTTCAGCAAATCCCTTCTCCCAAAAAAGCGACATCGCTTTTTCAAAAGCAATATGTTCATCGAACTGCCGTACACCTGCCACTTAACCACCTCCTAATAGATGCTGAATTTTCAATAGTTGTATTCAAAACCTTTGAATTAGACCCCAACGCGGCTAAGGAAGTCACCACGACCACACAGGGTCGTATTGAGCGTAAATACGGTAAAAGCCCGGCACAAGCAAAACAGATAATTGATCATATTGTTTCAATGGGGGCAAAAGTTGGTTTAGACATGCGTTATGACCGCGTTTTATATACCAACACTTTTGATGCTCATCGGCTGGCTAAGTTTGCTGAAACTAGGGGCAAAGGTGCCGAAATGAGCGAGAGATTATTCCGCGCTTACTTTACTGAGAATCTGCCGCTGGCCGACCATGAGGAATTGGTGAAAATTACAGCAGAGCTGGGATTGGATCGTGATGAAACTCAGGCCATGTTGAGATCTGACGCTTTTGTGACGGCATCCCGGAAAGATGAAATTCTTGCCGGTAGCGCAGGTATTAATTCTGTTCCCTGTTTTGTGATTGACGGTAAGGAAATGCTTTTAGGCGCACAACCTAAAGAGTACCTGCTGAAAACTATCGAAATAATGTGGGCTGACCGGGACATTTCTGTCACAGAGACTGAGGGGAATATTCCGGCCTGCGGAAAAGATGGGTGTTCAATATCGTAACCAGATTAAGGAAAAGACTGGATCATCGTGATAGCTGGCATAAAGCCAGCTATCACAAGGTCATTTTTGATATTGCATGATAGTACCTACCGTCAGCGTATCACTGGTCAACAGAGTTAAAACTGCCTCCAATAGACCGGGAAAACGCTCTTCCAGATCCTCACGTCGAAGTGACAGTCGATATTCTCGCCCAACCCTTTGTTGCCAGACCAAGCCACTGTCACGCAATATCCGAAAGTGATGAGTCATTGTCGATTTGGGAATCTCAGACAATATATCACAGCATAAAAACTCACCTCCCTGAGCAATTATGTTCAATGCCGCAAGTCTGATAGGATTACCTAAAGCAACGAAGATATTCTCAAGGCGTATTGCATCGCGGGCTGGATGGTTAGGTAACATCTGTATTGGAACCACATTATTATTAGTCATAGTATGACAGTACGCGTACCCAAAATCATGTCAAGCTAACACAGCATCAAACTAAAAGATTATTTGAAGAGGTGGCGCTAAAACTAGTGCATTAAAGTTTGCAGCTATTTTTTCAATATTGTCAGCCATGGTTTTAGATCTTATTTATGCGCACTACCCTAAACCCGGTCATATTCTTGCTTTTTGTATTGGCCTTCTATTGAGTTTGTTTTTCTATAGGAAAAATAAGTCTCATTTTGAGAATGTTGATACTTGAAAATAGAATACTGTTTGGTATGGCTCATGAACGGTTCTATCGCATTAAGCGGTCATCAGATAAGCTCCCCTGTTTTTGAGCGAGTCCGGATTACCACGCTTTCTCTCTGTTAAACAGCCCTGCACAATTCGCCCCGATCAGGCTTCGCAACGTAACTCGAGTAAGGTATAGTCCGCTTTTTACGGAGAAACCATGCTGACCAACCCATCCATTCGTCTTAACAAGTATATTAGCGAGAGCGGCATCTGTTCTCGTCGCGATGCCGATCGTTACATCAAACAGGGGAATGTTTTTATTAATCATAAGCGAGCCGCCGTTGGCGATCAGGTATTTGCCGGAGATATAGTGAAAGTTAACGGTCAACTTATCGAGCCGCGTGATGAAGAAGACCTAGTGCTTATCGCGCTGAATAAACCCGTTGGCATCATCACTACAATGGAAGATAGTGAGCGGGATAACATCAGTGATTTCGTTAACCACAGCAAACGCATCTTCCCGATCGGGCGCTTGGATAAGGATTCCCAAGGACTGATTTTTCTGACTAATCACGGCGATCTGGTCAATAAGATTCTCCGTGCCGGAAATAATCACGAAAAAGAGTACGTGGTAACAGTTAACAAATCGGTGACCGATGAGTTTATTCAGGGCATGAGCGCAGGTGTGCCGATGCTGGGAACGGTGACCAAAAAATGTAAAGTGCAGAAAGAAGCTCCCTTTGTGTTTCGTATCACGCTGGTGCAGGGGCTTAACCGCCAGATTCGCCGCATGTGTAAACACTTTGGCTATGAAGTTACTAGGCTTGAGCGCACGCGCATCATGAACGTCAACTTGAAAGGACTGCCACAGGGCGAGTGGCGAGATTTGACCGACGATGAACTGATCGAGTTATTTAAGCTGATTGAAAACTCATCGTCCGAAGAAAAACCGGCGAAAAAAGCGCAAACTAAGCTCGTTGCAGCTAAAAAGCCGGGCTTTAATGGACCGAAAAACGCCGAAAAATCCGACGGCAACTCTGCTTCCCGTAAGTGCTTTACCCAACCTGGGCGTAAGAAGAAGAGGCGCTAAGCCGGGATAACTCTTGCCAGCTGCCGGATCTAGCTAAATCCTTTAAGCGCCTCTCGTTGCGGGCTGACAATAAAGATTTAAACATAAATCGCCACAAGTTTGCCTGATGGCATTCAGTATTTCCTAGAGCGCGCCGATTGGGATGCGGAGGCTGCCCGCGATACGCTTCGTGATTATGTCACTGAATATCTGGGGAATGAACAGGGCATACTCATCATTGATAAGACCAGTTTTATCAAAAAAGGGCATCATTCTGCCGGTGTACAGCGCCAATAAAGGCACAGCCGGTCATGCCTTTATTGACCGGGCCTTATACCTGCCCCGCCAGTGGACTGATGACCGCCCCCTCTGTGAAGCCGCCGATGAAGTGTATGGCCGTGACCGTCACCTGTGCTGCTGGCTGGAGTCCCGGTATCAACCGTTTGTACTGGCGATCCCCAAAGATGAAAAACTCTGGTGGCGGGGCTGGGAACAAAAGGAAAACGCGGGTATGACTGGGTACGGGTTCCGCTCTGGCGTTTGCAGCTAAGTGGAGAGGAACGGCGTTATGATCATTATCTGCTGGTTCGGCGTAGCCGGGATGACAAACAAGAACGGGCTTACTATGTGGTATATGCGTACCAAGCTCAGGCTGACCTCAAGACGCGGGTTCAGGTGGCCGGACACCGCTGGGAAATCGAAAGCGGTTTTGAGGAGACAAAGGGGGAATGTGGGCTGGATCATGACGAAGTGCGACGGTGGAAAAGTGGATACCGGCATATAACCTTGTCGTTACTGGCCCATGCAGTTCTGGCTGTCCTGCGAATACAGGAGAAAAAAACGCTGGAGGGACTGATCGCCCTCAGCGTCTCGGAACTGCGTAAGCTGCTGTCAAAACTGATGGAAAAGACAGGAGAGACAGTCGAACAGATTTTTAGGGGCATCAGGTGCGGAACTCATTGGGGTGCGGGCACCCTTGCCTATAGTAAAGTGACGTCGATAGATTTAAGCAAGCCAACCACACATCAAAATGAGTGTTGCAAAAACGGGGTGACCATAAATTTTATCCTCTCCAATAAACCTGGATGAAACCCGACTATGCAATGCAAGCATTGGAATCGGATTTTGAGTTACTGAGCAAAAAGTAAACGCTCATGTTCTTATCCTGAGTAAATTATGACCACATAAGCGGCTCTTTAAACTTTTATAACAAGCAATAAAATTAAAGAGCAGTATTTACATTATGAGAATAAATATTAATTAAATTATTCTCTCTGTCTGGCGGCTACCTTGATTGTTTAATATGGATACGCAGATGTTAGATATAAAACTTTTGTAATTATTTTTATATTAAAATAAAAATTCCCTGGTGATACTTAAACCTGACGTTATATATTTTGTAATAAATAAGAGTGGGATATAGTTACTACGTAACGATTAATTTCGTATTTTTCTATCTCCACCAGCCTAATTAAAGATAACTATTTTTATCAAAAATTAAATGAGTGAAAAGCACTCTTGACCTTAAATTATAAATATGATAAAGACTAGTTTGAATGTATTTAGGGTGTGGGCATACTATTTTAGTTAGCTTTCAAAGACATTTATTTCGTAAAAATCAAATTTAATAGCATTTAAAGTGTTTAAAATATCATCAGGAAGATAGTTCTTTAAATTCTTATGAAAAATTATACCATCAAAAAACAATATTTACATTTTGCGGTTAAATGTTGAGCAAGAAATACCCACACCCTGGGATGTATTTAATTAAGTTTATAAAAAATAATGTCAAGAAATTATTTTAATAAGAGAGTAACCTTCAAAATGAAAATACATATTACTGACACGCCAAATTCACTAGATGAAGAATACGTAATTCAAAATCTCTGGGCACACAACCAACAATATAGTGATGTTGATATCCGACCTATATTTCTCACTATCACTGATGATAAAAACCAAATTATTGCCGGTCTTATTGCTAAAACTTGGTGGGGAGGGCTTGAAATTCAATATCTCTGGGTAAATGAAAAACACCGTACAAAAGGCTTCGGAAGGCAGCTTATGTTACAAGCTGAAGAAGAAGCATTAAAAAGACACTGTCATATGGCTTATGTTGATACTTTTAACTTTCAAGCTAGAGGCTTTTATGAAAAATTAGGATATAAAGTCTATGGAAAGCTTGTAGGATACGCTCACAAGTATACTCGATTTTATCTGGCGAAAAAATTCATAGTATCTAGCAATAGGAAATAAAATGGAGTTACCCTACAACGAAAACGACTCCTATCTAAAGGGATTAATCGCCATGATGGAACATCTGAGCGAGCCTTGGGGAATTAAAGATTTGAAATCTCGTCATATCTACATGAACAAGGCTGCATACCTCTACACTAATACCCCCATAAATTTTGATATAGAAGGAAAGTTTGATAATGAGTTTCCGGTTGATTGGGCTGAATTAGCCGAAGACCTCATAGAGCATGATAAAAGAACTGAAGAATTTCAAGATAAAATTTCTGTCATAGAAACACATTATTGGTATGGTAAAGATCATTTAACACCATTCATTAGTGAAAAATTTCCAGTATACAACAACGAAAAAAAATGTATTTTTATCGTATGGAATGCTAAGTCTTTAGATACATTGTCCCCTTTACAATATATCAATCAACATAAACCCAGCGTTTTGACGACAAAAATTGATACCAAGCTGTTCACTAAAGCCGAAATGGATATCATTTTTTTTATGCTCAACAGATTTTCAAATAAAGAAATGGCGAGAATATATAATGTGAGCAGCAAAACCATAGAAAATAGAATATATAACATTTATCAAAAATCCGATGTCCATTCTCCTCAGCAGCTTGCAGAATTCTGTAGGCACTTACATTTGGACAACTATATACCTGAACGCCTAGTCGAAAAAGGCATTCGCTTTATATAAACCTATTTGAACCCCAGAAGAATCACGAAATATTATGATTAGAATTGAAAACTATTCACTGAGCCGAGTACCACAAACACAACGTGTATCATTGTTAAGTGTGGCTATCGTTCATATGGGTATGCTAACTGCATTGGATCAATTTATGCTTGGGGCTGTGCTCGGTGGCTCTATGGCTTTGATCGACGCCTTTATTGCTATTTTCATTGGCAGCCTGATCTTCGGCATTGTCACGTTTGGGCTTGGTTTTGCGGGAATGCGCGAAGGCCTATCCGGCAGCCTATTGGCTCGGTGGTGTGGTTTTGGCCGCATAGGATCAGTGTTA
The DNA here is from genome assembly GCF_028598555.1 of Xenorhabdus anantnagensis. GTDB lineage: Bacteria > Pseudomonadota > Gammaproteobacteria > Enterobacterales > Enterobacteriaceae > Xenorhabdus > Xenorhabdus anantnagensis. Next base: position 27,711 of record NZ_JAQRFN010000024.1, on the reverse strand, counting down.
ATTGGCCTGGTTGTTACAATCAGTTTATTAGGCTGGTTTGGTATCCAAAACGCCATTTTTGCCCATTCACTTAACTTTGCCTCTGGCGACAAACTTGGATTTGTCTGGGCAGCGGCATTATCCGGCACAGTATTAACCACATTGGTTGCTTTTGGCTTTAAAGCACTGCGGTTTACTGCCCGAATTGCAGTTCCCCTGTTTATTTTGGGGGTTGCTTATATCTCCGCTACCGTGCTGTCCGGTAATACTGGTCAACAACTACATGAAATTATCAAATTACCTCACTCTGGTGATACCTTAACCATCAGTGCGGGTATCACGATTGTCGTGGGTGGTGCGATTGTTGCAAGCTTAATGACGCCTGATCTGACTCGCTACACCAAATCAGGCAAGCATGTCTTTGGGATCACCTTGCTGACCATCATTGCGGGAGAATTTGTGATTAATGGTCTGGCGATCCTTATCGCAAAGGCTCTGAATACGTCGGACGTTGTCACTATTATGTCGCAAGCCGCAGGAGGAGCGGGTCTTTTGATTGTCGTTTTCTCCACATTGAGGGTCAACGACTTGAACCTGTATTCTTCATCATTAGGCATTATCAACGCCGTAGAAGGCATTACTGGCAAAAAACTCCGTTATCCCCTAACGACCATCGTTATTGGAATACTTGGAACGCTACTTTCTATTCTGGGTATCTTGGAAAGGTTTGTGGATTTTCTGACTGTGTTGGGCGTTATTTTCCCGCCCATTATTGGGATTATGTTGGTTGATTACTATATTCTGCGTTCCCATCGCAAGGTGTTGGATGAAAGCCGAGAACAAGGCGTACTTCCACATGAAACGCCCCCCATCGGCTGGGCTGCCATTATCGCCAGTATTATCGGTAGCGTGATTGGTCTGGGGACAAGCTGGGGTGTTCCAGCAATTAATTCATTATTGCTGGCGAGCTTAGCCTATGGGCTATTTAAATCAGTTTGTAAACGCATTTAGCTTCATGTAGCTATGATATTGCTCCTCAAATGAGGAGCAATATTTAACGGCTAGCATATTTCTTCGCCATTAATCCATTAATGATCTTAGGATCATATTTTCAGTCTGCCCACTAGCAAACTCTGGGATTATATAAATAAACTCACTGCTAACATTCGTTTTCGTCACTCCGATATACCAATAATAGCTGTTGTCACTGATTTTTCTCCTACCAGATAACGGTCACGTATTCAATTTGTTGTTCCTCGTGTATCCCCCCTTTTTGCAGGAAATGCATGACAAAGTCATCAGGACTTTTATCAAAAGAGAATATTATGTTTAAGACCAATCAACATTTTGAATACGCGACCCAGTATATCTTTTTATTTTTACTATATTTATCCGTTATTTTTTCTGACAAAAATAAATCTACTTTAAATTTACATACATTTTCATCACATCTTATTCCAATAAAATATATATCAAGTCATTCAGTCCATCACTCTATATAATAGATAATTACCCACCTTATTAATTAGAATGAAAATCAACCAAGAAAATTAATTGGAGTAGATAATTGTGATATAAATCTCATAATGATATGTTATAAATAGTCATATAAAATCTATTAGGTTAATAATAATTGGTCCTTTTAAGACCACTTTGAAATACTTTTAAATGGTAACCGCTAATATCAGAAAACAGCCCTCTTACCCCATTTTATTATGGGGTTTCTCTAAAAAACCACAGTGAATAACTACAACATAAATTTTAATCATAATTATATTCCATTAAGTCCTGAGAGTTAAATGTGGAAAATTACAGCCCCGTAAATTAAGCGATAAAAACACCAATATATTCATCCCATGAAATGAAATATTCATACCAATACTTCATCACCATCATGCTTATAGATAAAAAAATCCCAGCTTTTGGCTGGGATTTCTGGTTTAGCCTTTACACCGGCTCAGCGCCAGCCTTATCCCTGCGCCAATCTCAGCATCAGGGCTGTCAGCAGCAAGTATCACGTGGTCTGATTCAGATAAATGATCTCCCGTCCAGGACTCCAGTGTTTTATGATAGCTTGGACGGATAGTCATTTTTCCTTCCTGACATGTTATTGAACATTTTTTCATCTTCTTAAACAGGGCGCGTTTCGTTTTGTACTGATACTGTGCCATCAGATTTTTTACCCAGTCGGCATAGCGCTGAAGTGTACTGTCATAATCATACAGCCCCCTATCAAAAGTCACGTCAGGATGTTGCCACACATCATCACGGGGAGCAGCGGTTACAAAACGACTCTGTGCCAACGCATCTTTGAGTAACCGCCCCAGCGCCTGATCATCAGTGCTGTGGGGCACCAAATGCTGGGCACCCAAAGGGTCACGTTGGCAACTGATATATCCTGAATAAGTTGTTATGCAGATAAAATCTTCATTGGCAAACACAGAAGCCCAGGCCGTTTTTACAATCTCTTTCATCTTATTTTACCTGTGTCACTACCACATCCACGCCATGAGTTTTCCCGTACTCAATAGCCCGATTGACCTCACTCCACTGTACTGCGGTTGTATTAATCGGAACCGCCAAGCGAATTTCCTTACGGCTAATCATTGCTGACGTCAATTCTTTATCAGCAAGTGAAGCTCCGCTAAATTGAGCCGCTTTATCAATATTGCCTTTAATAGAATAATATATCTGGCTCGGTTTGTTCAGTTTTGACAATGTCTGGGTATCCAGTGACTTCACGCTCACCGCCAACCCCGTATCTATATCATGATAGTCAAAAACCTTAAAGCCTAGCGGCAACCGTGAACCGGCAGGCAGCTGCGTTCCGACATAATCTTCCCACGGCATCCCCTGTTTCATATTTCCCTGTCCCCACAGAATCCCCGATTCTGCCGCAGAGACGGTTGAGGTCGCCGAATTACGCTCCAGATACGAGATATCGTCTTTTAATCCACGTACCAGCACATTGGTATCCGGCTTCTGCTTTTTAAACAACGACGCTGAGGTATGACTCAATTGCTCGGCCAAATGCTTTGTCGTCTCTGTCGAACTGCCCAGGACTTTCACCCCCGTTGCAGCACCGGTGCCTAAAGCCGCTTCTGACCCAACGACATCGGCAGCAAAAATCCCGGCCTTATTCAAACACAGAAAAAACCCCGCCTTACAGCCCTCAAGGGCTGCCAGCCCCGCTTGTACCATGCGGGCAGAACTCCCCACCAACAAAGTGCCCGCATAAACCCCCGCATATCCCCCACCGGCAACCGCAAGGGCCACAATCGCCCCGTCCCGCCGGGCGGCCACACGTTCTGCCGCTGCGTGATCGCCCTGGGATGCCGCCAACATATCCCTGCCATTTTCATCCGCCATCCGACCCCACTGATGATCTTCATAGTTATTGCGATAGACCAGTTCGGCACTGTTGGCCGCGCTATAAGCCCCTTCCGGGGTACGGCTAATCAACGCCCCGGACAATGCCCCGATAACTTTCGCTGTCTGGGCCTTGGTTTCATTCCCCAGCAGGGCTTGCTGAATTTTATGCATTTGCCGTTCAGTTTCGTTCTTATATGCCGGTTCAAAGAGCCGGCTTTCCATCGAGATGGCCGCCAATTCAGCCGCCAGCGCACCGGCCACCGCCGCTTTGGCATCTCCCCCTGCAATTTCCGCACTCAGGCCGGCAACCACACCATGACTCAGCATTTTTCCCGGCGCGCCCAGAATTTCCCCGTTATCCCCAATCAGTTTAGCGCCTTCCGCATGGATCTGATTGCCGACATTGTTCAGTAATGCCGTTTGCAGATTGTCCTTAAAACTGCCGCCATTAATCGCCGTGCCGAGGGTTGAACTGACGACAGACTGTGCCGCGACACGCTTGAAAACCTGCCCCCAGTCATGATCGTTCAATAGGGGAAGCTGGACGTCTGTGGGCATGGGAGTCACCCTCCCCGTATCGCTCACGATTTTCTGCCAGCCCATCCGGTGATCCAACCCGGCTAATGCGCCCCCCACAACCATCTGCGTGATCAGGGATTTAATTGAATCACGTTTCGCCAGAGATTCCAGAGCCTTGGTGAGATTGCCCTGATTTTCAACCAGGGCAACCGCCGCCTGCGAGGTCAGGGCAATCATACCGCTATACGCAGCCCCATAAATTGCGCTCCCCATCGCCCCCGTTGCGCCTGTTGTCGCCACCGCCCCCTGTCCTGCCATGCCGGCTAACCCCGAACCGGCGGTGACCGCCGCAACGGCAATGGCAATGATCGCCCCCGCAACCGGACTTAAGCCCTGGTTTTTTTTGTTCCAGCTGGTGTAGACGTCTTTGACGGTATGCCACTGAACATCATCACGCTTTCGAAGATCTTTCATCCATTCTGTGCCGGGGGTATTGCCGAGATGGGTTAACGCCTCATCAAATAACTGTCCCTCCTTCATTTTCACATCGGCATCAATGCCTTTCGCCGCATCGACCGTTAATGTCCCCCCCACCCTTACTGACGGGATGACCCAGGTTTTCTCATGACTGCCTTGATCATGATGGGTAATGAAAAACCCTTTTGAATGTTTGATAGTCTGCTCAAACGCGATATTGGGCACCGCCTTAAAGTTGACTTTTCCGGTCTGGCTGGTAATTTTCGCATTGTTATGAGTTTCGATCCGGCTCGCTTCCAGCGTGACATCATCTTTTGCCATCAAATTAATATCACCACCGGCAACAAACTCAGTCACTTTATTGGTTGAACGCTCTTTTTTTCGTGTTTCGGTCTTCGAACCTGCCAGCCGGCAAGATTTTACACCCAGGATGCGCCTACATTCTTTCTTGGTTTCTTCCCATTTATAGATCTCTTCCATGGCCTGTGCGTACAGAAAACCGCCTTTGGCCGCAATATCCATTATCCCTTTGGCTGCCAATGAGGTTGCCTGAAACAAAATACTGCCCTGAGCGCTGACGGTGAGTGCTCCCCCACTATTCAACTGGCTGGGGCGGTGAAGAAAATATTCAGTATTGCCTTCCTCGCGCTGTTCTTGTACCGATTCAAAACGGATATTTCCCCCCGCAGATATCGTCATATCACGGCCAGAAGTCAGGTTTGCGGCATTGGCTGACAGATCCCCTGCCGCAGAGAGTATCAGGTTTTTGCCGGCATTGAGGGCATTTATCCCCGCGACAATGTTTGCACCAGAAACATATTTATGACTGAGGAAAGCCAGATCCTGGCCGGCATTAACGGAAACATCACCGCCCGTCGAGGTGAGTTGGGTAAACCGCCCGGTAATATCCCGGCCTGCGCGGAGTTGCAGATGATCACCGGCAACAATCTTAGCCCCGCCGGCACCATCAATTCGTGCGACCTCGCTGTCAACAGTCTGAAGCCAGTCTGTTGCATCGGGTCTGTGCATAACAATATCCCGGCCCGCGCCCACCCTGATTTGTTGCCCGGCCTCCATTCCCGCCCCGACCAAGTTAACATCATTGCCCGCAAACAACTGCAGATCGCCCGTCACCTTTAATAACTGGGTTGAGGTAACAGTAAGATCCTGACCGGCACTTAACGAAAGATTGTGCGCCTGCATCCAGGTGTTATCGGGCGTCGGAGACCAGCCCAGCACCAGATTTTTATCTGCCGAAATCCGCAAATTTTCTGAGGCCCTAAGAGATAAAGGTTTGTGGCTCCCGCCAATCTCACCAAACAACAGAAGCCCCTCTTCGCCGCGCGCGATAAGATCAACATTTTTCCCACTCAAGATGGTATTCTGAAAGGAAATTATCTTACCAACCAGCGTTAAATCTTCCTTTGCATTCACCTCTAGATCAGTAAGCCCCAGATAATTTGTATTTAACGTAATGTTTTTGGCTAAGTTAAACGGCTTTTTGGGGACAAAAAAAAGTGAATTGCCTGCAAACAGGCGTATGGTATCGCTGACGCTGATCAGATTCTCAATGCCCTGTAGTACGGAAGTCCGTACGGAAATGTTACGTTGGCGCGAAAGAAACTCAACATTTTTCGCGTGTACAGGGATGTCAGTCATGTCGATATCGCTGTCAGCGACTAACCGCACATCTTCTCTGGCAGTAACGCCTGCGTTCGGAGAGGACGATGCCAGGTTTATCGCGCCTTTATCCGACATCAGCTCAATGTGTTCCCCATGCAGGCTCACGTTATTAGTCTGGATACCGTGATCGGCCCACAACCGCAAAATGCCATTGGCATCCACCGTCGATTGCCGTGTCGGCACCTTATTATACCTGTCTGCAATCAGTGAAATGTCCTTACCTGCAATCAATTCGATGTCCTTCTTCGCGCTCAGGCTCACATTGTCACTCAAGCGGATAGACTGCCCTGCCTGCATTCGCAACGTATCAGAAGTTTTCAGCCAGCCAGAACGTTCAGATGCCATTCCAGGGCCGTAAAGATGAATATTCCCCTTACGTGCAAGAAAATCAAGATGATGACTGGACCAGTCCAATACCTTGGCTGCGCCGTTGATATAGAGGTCATTTCCCGCAATTAACGTCAGTCTATTGGGAGTCTGCAAAAAATCTGTGCCTCCAATAGAAAGGTCACGATCCGCTATAAGTGAGACATTATATTCCGCGTGTCTTGTTTGGTCAGGTAACATAAATTTGTCATAAGAAGAGCTTATGTTACCCGCATTCATCAAAACATGTTGGCCAGCAATTTCCATTTGGTCCACGGTGAGTTTATCTTTGAAATCAGCAACCAGGCTATTTCCAGCTGCAAGCCTGCCATATCGTGCATCAAATGTATTGCCGGTTAAGATGAGATTTTTCGCGGCACTTATCCGGTTTTTGTCATTCTCAGTCGGGTTAACACTCTCTCCTCTCATCTCAAGCGAAGTCGCATTAATGTAAGCATTCGCCCCCGAAGTCAGTCCGGCTCTCTGGCTGTGGGTCAATTCTTTAGTCCGGACAACGAGATCGCCCTGCGCCGCGTTCAGTCTTGCGTACAGACCGTTATTGTCAACCCGGGTCGATAAATTACCCGTTGCATCTTTTTGCAACCACAAGTTCTGGTTTGCCTGAAGCAACGAATAATTCTCATTATTTAAATGGTCAACAAACAGGCGCATATCATTCCCTGCCGTCACCTCCCCCTGATTCGTCAACCTATTCGCGGCAAACGTAATATCTTTCCCTGCCTGTATCACGTTTTTCTTGAACACAGCGGCCTTGTCAATGTCAATGGCATCACTGCGGACATTAATATCCGTTTTAGCCTGTACCTTACTCAGGGTCACTTTACCGTCAACCACTAACCCGATATCATCCTGGCTTGTCCTCAGATTGGTGAGATTAACACCCACTCCCTTTTCTGTGCCCACCAGGCGGATTTTATCCGCGTACATGCCCCCCATCGCCCGCGTATCAACCGCCAATTGGGGTTTTACCCCTTGCCCTTCAATGGGAATAACCTGTCCAGAATGAAAATCAACCCGATTGGCACCTTGTGTCAGCGACAGATTTTTAGCCCTGATTTCACCATTAATCACGGTGGCACGGCTGATGATATCCAGGTAATCTGCGTTCGTCGCATCAATTCCCTGTTCTCCGACGGTGACAGTGCCCTGGTTGACATCAATAGCCGCCAGCCTCCCGGTATCGGGATAAAATAGTGGATCTCCTGTCGTTAAGGTGACATTGGACGTATTAATAAAATGGCAGGGGTCACAGTGAATACCGTTCGGGTTAGCGATAACCATTGCCGCTTTTTGCCCCGCCACTTCAATCACCCCTTCCAGTTGTGAAGGCGATTGCCCCAGTACTTCATTAACAATCAGGTTAGCCGCTTTCCCGTCAAAATTCGGGTTGGCCCAGACTTTACCCCCGGGCACTACATTGGAAAGCTCTGTCTCACTGAGCGCATTATTAAACACGATGTCATTTCCCCTTGAGACATTCAGTTCCCCCCAGGGAATACGGGTCACTCCCGCTGCATTAGGCCGGGCAATATTCACAACCGGCACAAATCGTTGGAGGGTATAATCTTCGTCTTCTATAATGTAGTGCTCGGTCACCACCGTGGTCTCATCGTACGAAGGCGTTTCGGCCTGTTGACTGGCCGCCCCCATGGCGGGATGCAGTGGATATACCGCCATGATATAAATAAGCAGATAGCTCAGGGGCTTCATTTTCGGAACGTGTTTCCTGGACATAATCAGTACCTTTTATCAGGGGAAACTTAAAATTCGAGTGAGGCCGCCGCATAAAGCGACCAGGCATCCGGTTTAAGTGTGTGTGGGAAGTGCAAAGGTTTACCCAGCATCAGGCGGGCACTCAACGCACGCTTTTTCAATGTGACGCCAAAAGCCGCGCCCAATAACCGGGCTTCTTCTACCCCGTAACGGGGCTGTCCAAATAAATAGCCATAATCCAATGCCCCGGTGAGTGTCAGCGCATCAACCTGAACAGGATTAAGCGCGTGAATAATTTCCTGCCGCAAAAAAAATCCCTGGTTGCCACTCAGGGATTGCGTTTTAAATCCACGCACTGAATACAATCCCCCCAATGACAGTTGTTCAGAAAACAACAGATTGTCAGGACTCAGTTGCCCGTAAAATGACGTTAAATAAGCGGTATTGGCGGTAATCGGATAGTAATAGCTGCTGCTCAAATTGAATTTACGGAACGTGTTTCGGGCAGCCAAGGGGGGTGATATCACCACGTTCCCGTATTCAAAGGTGGGGCTGAATGTCAAATAGCCCCCGCCCAGCCGGGTACTGTACTGGGGATGAATATTGGCCGTTCTGATCACCGGGCTGCTTGTGGTGAGGGTGTAACCCCCCAACGCCTTTTTCACGGTTTTATGCCGTACGCTAAACTGTAAACCCAGCTTTTGTCTGCCATCACGGTACAGAGTCCGGCCGATATCCATTTGATGGATCAGGTTCTCACTGGCATAGGGATAATTTTTAGCCATTATTTGCAGCGATTGCAGGGCGGTATTGCGAAAATAGTGATAACGTGCCGTCCAGTACCCATAAGGGATGCTCACGGACAGGGCCAGATTACGGTTGTGGTGTTCTGGCCTGAAATCCGTATCCTGCGTCCAGGAAAATAACCACTGCTCCCCAAAACCCAACGGGGTATCTAATGTCAATTCGGCACTGGCCTGATACTCCCCGATCCCCTTTTGTCCGCTGTTGGCCAGATTTAACCGCACCTTGCCCGGAAAAAAGCCGGCCTGTTGCCGGATATGCACAATGGAATAGCCCGGTTGGGTGCCGGGCTGGATATCAATGGTAAAGCGTGAAGAACTCAGGCGGTTAAGTTGTTCTAATCCCTGCTCAATATCCCGCAGGTTTAAGATGTGTCCCACCCTGTCAGGAAACAGCATCTTTGCCGTACGGGGTGGTTTACCCTCAATTTCAATGGCTTCAACCCCGCTTTCTATCACCGCAATGCGAAGTTGCCCCTCCGTCAAATCCTGTTCCGGCAGGTATGCTTGCGAGGTGATATAACCCTCGGCGATATAAGCATTGCTCACCGTCCGCACCAGTTGCTTAAGCCCCGCGAGCGTAACGCAATGATGTAAATAGGGTTGTGCCAGATTGCGCTGTGCGGATTCAGATAAAGCACCTGCCCCCTGAAACGTAATGTTGTTAATCGTGACGCACTGGGTGTCATCTGCCGGGACACGCTCAGCTGGCGGTATGGGCAATGACTGGAATTTTTGTAAATCCTCGCGTTGTTGATGCGCCGCCTCAAGCAAGGCTTTTTGCTGTTGCCGCTGACTGTCCAGTACCGCAGAAGGAGCCTCCAGAGGCGGTTCCTGTCTCTGTTGCTGTATTTGGGGCACAACAGGGGCAGTATCTGCTTGTACAGGCAAAATAACGAATACAGTCCATCCCAAGAGTCCGGCTCTTATTTTGTTTGAGATTATGTTTGCCATAGTTAAATAAATTAATTCGTTAATTATTAATAGGTGTTTATAAAAAAGGGACAGGCTATCTTTGATGTTTATTATCCAATTTGCAATATATCCTGCATCACAAATCAATATCTTTGGTTTATTAAACCAGTCAATCAAAAAAACAAATCTATTTATTTTCATTTAAACCCATTAAGCATTTAAACAAAGAGCATTAATCTGCCTTTTCTGCTAGCGTTATTAAAAAGGACTGAATGATGTTTTATAAGATTTTTCTTAAATGTTAACTTATAAGATAAGAGTCACACCTGTGAATAAAAACGAACGATGAATAAAAAAATATTCAGTGTTAAATCATAATTGAAAACCGATAACAAAATATTATCAGTTTTTCGTTTGAAATTATAATTTAACCAGTACAGTCCAGATGCTCTCTGAATTAATGCACTCTAAATTTAAATTATATTCATTTAGACAGGGTGATTATTATAAGAAAAGACAAAACGCATAAAATCCTCCCTGAAGACAGGGGGTAAATTCACATGAAATTATAGGCATAGAGTTATTATAGTAGCCATTTATTCTTATTATTCAAGGTGACTGACTGGTGTTGTTACAAATGTGGTTATTTTAGTTTAAATGAAGAATAACCTCTTCATGCAAAAAACAAAACTAAGCCACCTGAAAATAAGAAAGAAGGGGAAATAATTATATTGATATACATACCATGCCCTTGTTTTTTACATTACCTCCCCTTTTTTTCCAAGGCTACTTTTGACATTGACTAAAATAAACACCCTCAAATATTTCTCTCTCTATTTTAATTTTATTTTCTATGACATTTTTCATAAACATTGCGTCAGGTTTATATTATTCCCATTAAAAAAGGGTTCATTCTATATAAAATGAACCCTTTGTCCCATATAATCTCTTAAATTTAAGATAGTAACGAGAGTCATCATCGCAATAACGACTGGGCCAAATGTCAAGGGGTTCTAAACCCAAATAACTGACCATGATCCACTCCCCTTTAGGCCAGGGTTCTGAAAATATAAACGTCCTTTTTGCCCGTTAAACCACCATTGAAATAATTCTTGGATTGTAGTGCCTTGCCTTATAAGTATATGCCTAACCTGCTCTAGTGACAAATCGAGTTCTTTTTCAGCCAAAAGTTTTCTATTTTCGGCAAGAAATCTGAGATCGGGAAATAGGGTTTTGGAATCTGCATTATTACTGAAGTTATTTTTATTTTTCATTTTTATATGAAATTCCTGATGTTGACATGCCACCATACATTGAAAAACAGCCTGGTTATGCTTTGTATTAAACACTCATTTATAAATTTGGAGACTTATTCATGGTAATAGCGCCGGATTGAATAATATTTTTAGTAACCCTCCCAAGTTCATCCAGAAAATGAGTCATCAAGGTACCGACAAAATAAAGGGTGGCAACTATACAAGTTCCGACTATACCCCAGACCAAATTAAACAGGATATTACTCGTAAAAGCAGCCCCCAATGCTTAACCACTGAGTCCTAGTAAAACCCTGAGAAATCATATATATCGACAAATAAACAGGAAAAGTATACTGAGAAAGTGAATTGATGATCCGGAGGAGGCAAGAGATAAATAATTTTGGATGTTCTTTAAGAATAGTTATCCCTTTTACAAGAGCATAAAAATTTGTGGGATATTGATGTTTATTATTGTTTTTCATTAACAAAACACAATATTAAATAGTGATAATAACTCAAGGAGTTTGCGTAAAGTCGCCGTACTGCGATCCCCAAAAACAGGCGCCACAATTCGTTTCAGGCAAGGCTCCCAAGCATACCAAATCCAGCGTTGATTTTTCTTACTACTCACAAATAACCCTTGTTCATCAACTTCACAAATCAGCTGGATTTTATTCCCTTCAAGGGGAAGGCTGGTCACATTTTTCGGGGTGAGTTTTTAACGTGCGAATGACTGTGTTAACCCCTATCTTCAATACACGGGGGTATCACGGACACCAGCGTTATTCATTGCCATATCAACAACCTGCTCTTTCATATCGGGGCAACTCTGGAGCATGCACTCATTGGGATTGAAGCCCGCCATAGTGCACATTATTGGGCACGAGAACTGACAAAACTGGGGCATTCGGTTCATTTGTTGCCAACCCAAGACGTTAAGCCTTTTGTTGTCGGCGGAAAAAATGATGCTGCTGCGATCTGTATGGAGGTGAGCCGAATGTACGAACGCAGTTATGATCGCCACCCAACGAACTTATCTTGCACATAAGCGGGAGTCCATGTACGAATATAGAGCTGCAATCTACCTTCAATGTCACAATAACTTCTGTCTTGCAAACGGGATGCGTTCATATAGATGGTCATAAAGCCGAAGCCATTGCCATTCCATCTCTGTGGCACGCGAATCCAACAGAAAGAGCCGTCACTCGGTTTATCATAGTGGTTCCAGTGGAAATGGACTTTAATCGCGCCAAATTCATTGGTGAAAATTTCTTCCCCTCCCTAGCCCAACGACCAAGGGTTTGTAACGATACGGAGGCCGCCAATCATCGAATCCGGGAATAGCCATATGACAAAATCCTTGATCTGGAATTTTTTCTCTTGTTTTACGCTAGACTCTAATACGGATAATAATTTAAAAAAACAAAGAGTACTAAGTAGAAACGGATTGAAAGAACTAAATCGCATTTGTTCCAGTTTCGTGAATATGATCCGTTATGACCTGCTGGCGCAACCGTAATCCATGATGGAAAGGGAGGCGGAAGAGAATAAACCTGAAGCGCTGGAATACGGCATGGTTGGCATCAACACTGGGCTGATTTCCAACGAAGTCACACCGTTCGGCGGTGTGAAACAGTCAAGATTCGGGCGTGAAGGATCGCGCTACGGGTTTGAAAAATGGTTTGAAAAATATCTGGAGCTGAAATACCTGTGTATCAATGTAAGCTGTTAACCGCCGTGAAACTAACCTATCCCGGTGGCCGGCACCGTCGGGCGATAAAGGAGAATGCATGTCTTCTGATAATACCCGTATTTCTTCGGCGCTTGCCACTGGGAGGCAGGCAACTGCACCCGGCAAGTCACTGAGTTTCCTCGAAGGGGTGGCAATGATAGTCGGCACCAACATCGGCGCCGGCGTGCTGTCCATCGCCTATGCCTCAAGAAAAGCCGGCTTTTTGCCGCTGCTGTTCTGGCTGGTGCTGGTGGGCGTGCTGACCACCATCACTATGCTGTACGTCGCCGAATCCACTCTGCGCACTCGCGCCCATCTGCAACTCAGCGGGTTAGCGAAACGTTACGTTGGTGGCATGGGCGCTTGGCTGATGTTCGTTTCGGTGTGCATCAACAGCGTCGGCGCGCTGACCGCCTACATGACCGGCAGCGGCAAGCTGTTACAGTCACTGTTGGGCATCTCACCGACACTTGGCAGCCTGCTGTTTTTCGTGCCGGCGGCGGGGGTGCTGTATCTCGGGCTGAAGGCAATTGGCCGTGGCGAAAAGTTTATCAGTATTGGCATGGTAGTGATGTTGTTGGCGTTAGTGGCAGCGACGCTGCTGAAAGACAGCACCCAGATGCGCCACTTGCTGGACGGTGACTGGCGCTTTATGGTGCCAGTGTTCAACGTGGTGGTGTTTTGTTTCTCGGCGCAGTACATCGTACCGGAAATGGCGCGCGGCTTTGCCTATAAGCCGGAACAGTTGCCAAAGGCGATTATTGTTGGCATGGTAGTGACCTTTATTCTACTGGCGGCGGTGCCGATGTCAGTGATCGCGCTCAGCGGACCGGACGATATCTCCGACGTAGCGACCATTTCCTGGGGCCAAGCGCTAGGGCAGTGGGCGTTCTTTTCCACCAACCTGTTTGCACTGTGCGCAATGTTAACTTCTTACTGGGGGTTGGGCGGCAGCTTCCTGACCAATATCTTCGACAAGTTCCGATTGGGCAACGACGAACAGCCGTTGCGCCGTTTCGGCGTACTGTTGCTGGTGGCGGTGCCACCGTTCGTGCTGGCTTACAGCGGCTTGGTGTCGTTTGTTAATGCGCTGTATTTCGCGGGAGTATTCAGCGGAGTGATTCTGTCGATCATGCCGATACTGATCTTACGCGGCGCGCGTAAATACAGCGATCAGACTCCGCGCTGGCAGTGCAGCCGGATCACTCATCCACTGCTGCAAATAAGCATCGTGTTGCTGTATCTGGCTAGCGCGGTGTATGCCATTGCTTCATTGCTAGGCTATCTGCCCTCTGGGTGGTGATCACAAATCAGTCATTTACGGAGGTATTCCATTCAATTACGAGTTATATGGTTGATTTTCAGTTAGCTGCTAATATTTCATGCTTTCTCGCTCTTCTGGGTAGGACAAAGAGAGATAGCTTACTAGTAGCTAACTCAAGAGCATAAAAATGTGTGGGGCACTCCTGTTCAGTCGGCGATAGAATGAGCAACTAAACATACCTATCCGGCATCTCATCATGAAAACCTACGTCGTGAAAGTGGCTCTTCGGGGTATCAGTCCTATGGTCTGGCGGCGATTCTCCTTTTTGTTTGGCCGGGAATAGAATACCCAGAGCTACGTTAGCTGATGAAACGGCAACAGTCAGAGAGATTCGTCCATTGATTGATGATCTTGATGCCGCCAGATTCAACCATCCAAAGGTTAACCGCCAATGGCATAAACTCAACCTTAATTCGCCTGAACTGGAGCCGATTGTGATATGGCTGTAGCGGATAGGGTGATCGGTATCCACAAAGGTGTACTTTTTCATCCATGCTGAAAACAGGACAATAACCCTCTATAAACATCGAAAAAGTGGATTTTATGTTGAACAAGCCAGTGCGAAAAACATCAACCGGCCACAACTTCAGGCTATGCTTCAACAAGTCAGAACCGGCGACACGATTATCGTTCACTCCATTGATCGGTTATGCCGCAATATGATGAATATATGTACCCTGACCCTGCGTTTGCGTCAGCAAGGCGTTACATTGATATTCCTGAAGGAACAACTCACTTTTAGTTTAGTGCTAACGAAAGCACTCCCGTACAAGAGCTGCAACTGCATATGATGTCTGCATTCAGTCAGTTTGAACATGCCTTAATTCGGGAGAGACAAACCGAAGGGATCGCCGCGAAAAAACAGCGTGGAGAACGCATTGGCTGACCGCCTGCGGATATCAGTAAATTACCCCAAATAGACGCGTTAAGAGCAAAAGGTATCAAGTTAAAGCTAGCCTGCGATAACGTGGGAGAAACCCGATGGACTTCACTGATGTCTTATGGATTGACCGCCAGTCTGCTCAAAGCTATTCTGCCGGTGGGTGAACGCTTTAATGCCGCCACAGTCAGAAACCACCTCTGCCAGACCGCCAAAAGACAAGAAGCCGAATTAGACGGGCTGCCTGATTTTCTCCCCCCGGCGATCCCAGAGAATGGGAAAAATTACCCAAACCGGGAAAACCGATGACGGTGGGTGTCGATGGGGGTACGTCAGAAACTGGGACGATAGAAAACACCATTTCGAAATCATCGCCGGAAAATCGTTCTTTGCAACTGTCCCGGCCAAACGCTTTGGTTTTGTGCAGTGTCTGGAAAATCACCTCAGAAGAAAACTGTTGTGCTTTAATAAATTCGGACACTTTGGTAAAGGAATAGAATGACTTTAATTAAGGTGTCTTTATAAAACGAAAATCACCCCAAAAATTTACCGATAACTTTAAAAGAGAAGCGGTCAATCTGATTGTTGAACAGGTCTATACCGTCCCACAGGTGGCTGAAACTGTAGGTATCCCAACAAAACTTCCTGTATATATGGCGGAAACACGCTGTTGAGCAATCTAAACCCGGTGCTTTAATCTCCGATGAGCAACAGGAATTGTTGCAGCTTCGTAAAGAAAACAAACAGCTGAAAAGGGATAAGAGGCCGCCTTGCGTTTCTTTAAAAAGGCGATGGGGCAGTACGGACAACCTGACGCAGTCACCATTGATAAGAGTGGTGCCAACAAAGCCGTGCTAAACGAGTTAAATCAGAGAAAACCGAAGAATAAGCAGATCAATATCCGGCAAAATAAGTACCTTAACAACTTGATTGAACAGGATCATCGCAACGTCAAACGGCGAACACGTCCTATGCTGGAGTTCAAAAACCTCAGACGGGCTCAGACCGTGTTGGCTGGGATTGAATGGGTCTGTATGTTGCGCAAAGGATAATACCCGCAAAAACCAGAATATCCCATTTCACCAGCGGCCTATTTCTATCAGCTAGCTGCATAAAAATAAATCAAGATACTTTCGCTCGAGATCTCTCTGTTAATGCAACAAAGCTTTCTGTCTTTCTTCCATTGGTTAATGGCTTAATGTTCGTCATGACTATCATCTGGCGCTTACAGTAAGATCTGGTAAACAGGTAACATTGCTTTTGCCAGAGGATAAAAGACTCTGGGTTTTTCCTTGCATTTCTCTGTTTTAAAGGTGTTTCTTTTAATTCTAGGCGGAATTGAACCGCCACATGCGTTTTCTTCCGCAATGCCGGTCAATTCCAAAGATGATGGCCTAATATCTTGTATCGTTATAGGTCTACCAAGATTTCTACGCAATGTTCCCAAATAAGTTCCATTGGAAAGCATTAGGGGTACTGTACTGTTTTCAATGGAACTGGCACTTTCAACAAGCCCTTCTGTGATTGTATTTGCGTTGTCGAATGAACGCGACCCTTCAAAATCAGGGTGCGCCAATCCAAAGGCATGCCCAAATTCATGAACTACTGCATAGTAAATCATATTATCTGCAATAGCTTGACGGTTGTCATGTCCAAATATTTTTTTTAGTTTTTTATATAGTTTAGTGCTAATCATAAATTTTGATGTTATTACAATTCCAGGTAAGCGAAAATTTTGATATCGAAAATCATTAAGCATTTCTTCCGGTAATATAGGGGTAGTAAAACCGTATAACCCACCCCAAGAATTCAGGTCTTCTTGTTGGTCTCCATTTGCTATGGTAATTGAAAAGTTCACTCGACTGGGACGAACGGCCTCTCTAACCCGTATGGGAAGACCTGCCGATGCAAATCGATCATCCCACATCTGTGCAGCTCTTTCTACAAGGGGTTGAATATCAACCAAAACGGGATCGTATCCTTCAAAATTCACATGAACATGCCCGATTTCCACTCTATACTCTAATAAATTGCCAAATTGAGCAGCAGGGCTATAAACCTGACCGTTAAAAGCAAAAGAAAATACATGCCTATAAATATTAGGGTAATCATCGGTAAATGATGGTAATGGATATAATATTATAGAAAGTAACAGCAAAATTTTTTTCATGGCTACCCTATATTAGGAATATTGTTTTATTAAACATGGTCCTGTCGCATTAACAGAGAAAGTCAGAGTAAATGTGGGGTTGATTACTATTTATGCAGTAAATCGATAAAACCTCCCTCCCGGTGACAATATCTTCTCTTCTGGTTGTAAGTATTGCCCTTTACGCAGCATTGAAACGAACTCTATCCCCGCTAAAATCGTTTAGGCCCGGCGAAACGATTTGAAGCCTAACATCGGCCGTATCCGACGTTTAATGTTTCGATGATCTTGCTCAATGAGATTATTGAGGTATTTGCTCTGCCTAATGGTGATGGTTTCTTCTTCGGGTTTATCGGCGTTAAGCGTAGCCTGTGCGGCAGTGTTCGCCCCATTTTTATCAATCTGTAAAAAATCGCATATTACTTGTTCTTCCCTTAATGCAACAGAACCTATAAAAATAAAACGCATAGTAACGTAAGGAATTTTAAAATTCTCATTAAGGATTCCTACGGTCATATTAAAATAATAGTATTTGATAAATGGGTATCAGTGACTGTGTTATAGGATAAAAGATACGAGGTTTTTCTTTGCAACTCGTCGAAAATACAACATTTCTTTTAGGTTGAGATGAAGTTAAACCACCACACGCATTCTCCATATCTATCGCGTTTAATTCTAATTCTGATGGCCCAATATCATCATAGTTTAATCGCCTGTCCAATTGGTGACGTAGATGGAAAAAATAGGTATCATTATTTGTCATTAATGGCACTCTGGCATCTGATTGTCCCTGTTCAAGTTCTGCTGTAATTGCAAGAGCAAGAAAATTTCCAGGATTTGATCTATCTATTACTATTTGTTCTTCTTTTTCACTTACCTGCCGCTTTTCCAGATTAAGTAATCCAGGATGAGTTAGACCTAAAGCATGTCCAAACTCATGAGCTATGGTTTGATAAACTACTATTTTTGCAGCGTGATGTTCTGTATAATGCTCATTTAGAGTTCTTCTAATGGTATTGAAAAAGTCTCTTGAATAAGAGAATGTATTCGTTAGAAACATTCCCGGTCTGTTAAACTCTGGCTCTACATAATGCTCCAGGATATCAGTCGGCAAAACTGACGTTGTCTCAGCTAAATCCCCACCCAAACTAGCCTGTTGTGCATCATTTGCCCTAGAGATTTGAAAATTAGCCTCACTGGGTGATCCCTGAGGGACTTCGGTAAGGCGAATGGGACTCCCCCTCGCTATAAGGCGTTGATTCCACATGGCTGCCGCATTTCTCACTAATGGTGCAACATCAATAACAATATTTCTTGTTGTTCCATCACCATTATCAATGGAAACTGTCACTGACCCTATATTTTCATCTATTCTATATCTTAAATTATTATTAAAAAAATCAGCGGGATTATAGATTTGATTGCTAATAGCCATAGAGCAAACGTGCCTATTTGGATTTAAGTAAGCCTCTGGATCATAGCCAAAAGAATTAAATGTTGCTAATGATAAGATCATGCAAATAAATTTCATTTTAGACTCCATTACATCATATTTCATTATTTCTACCGATATGTTTTTGCTTTTTTGATTATTAACCCTCAGAGTATTTAGATAGGAGTTTATGTGGCTGCAAACGGCATGGCAGGGATGGCTAAACCAATATTAGCCCCGTCCCGCCGCCATAATATATCATTAATTTTTAAAAAATAATCAACTGAATTAATTCGTATTAAATGGCCCAAAAAGGAGTGAATAATAAAAACTTTCTTATAAATCCATTCTTGTTAAATCGACAAACCCGATTTATAACGGAGGTCGTCCCATTCCAAGCGCCATAACACCGTCACTATAACACCGCATAATTTTTATCAGTGACCCAGAGGAATAGGCTGTTAATAAAAGCACATAGGCAGCCCGTGCATTTTGGGCGGCCACCGTACTATCTGGAAATATTGTATTGTTTTTACTGCTAATGTAATTATAAAAAGAGATTGTTATTGCTTCTTTTGAACCTTTGGGTAAAAAATTGAAAGTAACGCTGCCTTCATTATCATTATCTGCCCCAATATATATGGATTGAACATATCCCGTTTTTTTATTGTTTGCATTACAATTTCCTGCAAAGGCATAAGCATGACGCTGCATAATCATAATAATAAAGATGCTAATTAAAAACTTAATTTTCATATTATATTCCTTTAGATTTGAATAAATTATCTATAGATTTTAATGAATTATCTATCAAAATGGTGTCGCTATGCTAAATAGTATATTTTACGCCTAAACAGTTGCCGGACAAACTGATATGTGTAATTAAAAGGCTACAAAAAATAAGGTTAAACTTAATATGATTGAATCCCATATTCAAATGCTATTTAGGGATTTTTACACAAAGTGATATTTAAAAACAAATTAATTTAATTTAACTGAATTTGTTTTTACATAATACATTACCCTCTGATTTTGCCAAATTTTGACTGACGACCACTGGGTCGGCACTGCTGCACTGACCGAGAAATTGCTTGCGCAGATTGAACGTTTTCCCCGGATTAAAACGATGATGTTTCTTAAAGGCATTAATGCGAAAAAAGCTTTTTCTGCACTTCGGCATTCGCTTCCGCCGCTATTGCCGGTCACTTTTCCAGATTCTGTCGGGCACTGAACAGAGTGTCCCACGCTTTTTTATGCTCTCCGGTTAGTACTTAACAGGACGCCAATCTTGATATTCAGCTAATAAAAAAACATAAGCTGAATCTAGTTCTTTCCCAACAGTATTGCAAGTATTTTTGCGCCTTCGCGCCACGGTTAATGGGATGGTCACCCTCACCCTGTAGGCGTATGTTGACAAGGTGATTTTTTTACATGAGGCCATCTCCATGAATAACATGACACTTATCGGTATCGATCTTGGCAAGCATACCTTTCATATCCACTGTCAGGATAAATCAGGTAAAGCTCTTCTCCGTAAAAAATTTACCCGAGCCAAGTTAATGGCGTTTTTAGCCGGATGCCCTTCTGCAACCGTTGTGATGGAGGCTTGTGCTGGTGCTCATTTTATGGCAAGACGAATAAATGATTTAGGCCACGAAGCTAAATTAATTTCACCGCAGTTTGTCCGGCCTTTTGTTAAAAGTAATAAAAATGATTTTATTGATGCGGAAGCCATCTGCGAAGCTGCCTCACGTCCTTCAATGCGTTTTGTTCAACCTAGAACTGAAGCTCAGCAGGCTATGCGTGTATTACATCGGGTTAAGGAGTCACTGGTCAGAGATAAGGTTAAAACGACCAACCAAATACAGGCTTTTTTACTGGAATTTGGTATCAGTATGCCGACAGGGGTAGCGGTGATAAACCGAATTTCCCTCGTGCTCGCCGAGCATGAACTTCCGCCTTATTTAACTCAGTTACTTATGCGCTTGCATGCCCATTACCTCTATCTGGTTGAGCAGATTACTGAGCTTGAGAGTGAATTGAAACAAGAATTGAGCAGGGATGATACAGGAAAATGTCTGTTGACGATCCCGGGTATCGGACCTATAACTGCCAGTGTGTTGTCATCGCAGTTAGGCGATGGGAAGCAGTATGCCTGTAGTCGGGATTTTGCCGCATCAACAGGGTTAGTCCCTCGCCAATACAGTACGGGAGGCAAAAACACCTTATTAGGTATAAGTAAACGAGGCGACAAAAATTTACGACGTTTGTTAGTTCAATGTGCCCGAATTTTTATACAGCGAATCGACTATCAGTCAGGACGATTAGCTGACTGGGTCAGAAATCAGCTGACGAGAAAGCATTCCTGCGTTGTCGCATGTGCATTGGCAAACAAGTTAGCTCGGATAGCCTGGGCCATAACAACCCATCAAACCGTGTTTGAAAGATAACGATCAAGTTACCCTAAGCAGCAACTTTATCGTTGATTTAACGAGTTACCATTTGGTTGGTTGCGAAGACTGATAATTAATGACATGAACGGCCTGACGACCTGATGAAAAACCTAAGCATAAAAATGGCTCTCATTGAAGCCGAACGGTTTTTTAGGAACATCAGGTGCGGAACTCATTGAGGCGCGGGCAACCTTGCCCATAGTGACGCCGGATAGATTTAAGCAAGCCGAAAATTTATCAAAATTAGTGTTGCAAAAAAGAGGGTAGTCATAGATTTTTATGCTTTCCTACAAGTCAGTTTTTTGTTGCTACTCGTGTTAGTCCAGAATGCCCCAGCTCTCTTTGCTGGATTATCTGTCCTCCTGAACACGTTGATATTGTTAATCGAATATACCCCGGAAGAACCCAGATACGTCCCAGCATTTCATGGGTAATTTCTGGATAGCTGTCCTCAATGGTACTGCGCAGATTTGAAGACAGTAAGGCAAAGCCTTCCAGAAGCCGTTCAACATCAGGATCATGAGGTGTATTCAGAAAACCTGCCAGATGGGGAAATTCTTCTGCCATCAACTTTGCCCGCTCACGCATATAGGCCAGTTCTTCCAGATACAGAGATTCTTTGGTGTTCTTCATCTGTCTCTCGCTTCAATGTATCGATTAACAATTAATCGGCATTTCATCGATAATGTTTATGAATGATTACGGAGTGATAGGATCGCACCCGATACTTTACGGATTTAACCGTTAATTTCCTTAATCGGATACGCAGTTTTTGTCATTTCAGACGAATACGAATGAGAAAGAGAAAATCACACTGGCAGAGCAGATGGCAGCGGATGACATGACTGTTTGTTCTACCCCTCATTGGAGGGTATGCTGACGGCCTGTGGCGCAAAACTGATTGCCAGCCACGGGTTCCGCCGAAGAATAAACCCGGTCGTAATTATGGGACTAGTAGGACTCGCGGGAGCATGGTTGGTGTTTATTTTTCTGTACGTCATTGCCAGTACGGGTGCGTTGGTGACCCGCCTGTCCAGTGCTTTGTCCTGCACTGATTTAGAAACGTTGAGCGATCGTCGTTAACAGTTTTACTCGTTTAACAATGTGTTCACGATCTCTGGGCCAGATCATATCAACAGCGCCAAAAATTTTTGGCGCTGTTGATATTGGTTAAGGATATTGTGTGTCATGTAAATATCAGAAGAGAACTTTCTTTAACACCGTTCCGAGTCCTTCTTTGGTTGATTGATACCATTCCTTCGCAATAGTCTGAAAAATCTCAAAAACAACAGCACCTGTAGTATTGATATTATCTACACTAAATAAAATTTCACCATCATTAATAACAATTGATAATTTAATATCATAGCCTATATCGTTAGGAACCTTAATTCTAGCAATTTTATCCCCTGTGGTTTTATTTTTAAATACAATAAAATTGCTATTGTCTCCCTGATCACCATAAGACGTGTAAAACATTATTGCAGCATTATTAAATTCCAATGTCTTATAATGTTTCTCATCATAATACCATGGAATACCCGCATAATCTAAAGTATACCGACTTTTAGCTCTGATGGTTACTGGATTACCCCACCCCATATCTCCACCAGGATTTGGGTTAAGAATATTACCGTCGTTGCTGGGCTCACCGAGAGGGTAAATAGGATTTAGAACCCCATCATGTGATGTATCAAAAGAATGCATATTAAAATTTTTAGTAGTATTATTATAAATACTAGTGATCCAACAAACAGCCATAACTACCCCCTAATTTATTTTATTGATTAAACTTATTGAATTCGCATTAATTATACTTTAGCCGGTCATTGTACTGGTGCGTCCATTTTCTAAAAACCTACAAGAGAGTTTTAAGCCGTCATCCCAGATCCAGCCATATCGACTAATAACTTTGTCAACTTAACGGGTTGAAAGAAAAAAATAAATAATAAAGCCAATTAGATGTGATTCATTAATTGTATTGCTGATGTTCGTAAATGATGTAGGAATATGAATCTAAAATCCAACAGTACAAAAATGTACAACAATATCAACAGAATGAATAGCTCTACACTGACCAATTAAACTTTCATTAACCACACCTTTAAATAATTTACCATCAAGAATAGGTGACCAACCTCTTACTTCAATTCCTTTAATACCATTTGACGCAAAGGCAACGACCACGTTTTTATCAGCGACATTCAGTTTATATAACATACTGTCAAAACTCCTCTTATCTGGAAAACGACTGTCAAACAGTAATTCTAAGTTATGACCATAAAAATCAATTTTCTTAATACCTTTAGGGAGCGTGTAAAGTTTCACAATATCTATTTGTGATAATTTACCTTTGGTCTCAAGGTCTTTCTGATTATACCCAACCATTAATTTATTACCAATATACTGAAAACTCACCAATGTCTTCTTATCAGCAATTACGAGTTTTGCTTGAGGGCCTGTGTGCACATCAGGTAAAACGGCCATATGGTTTAAATAGGATTTGTTACCTGCAAAACTTAATGTACACATACTGATGAATACAAGAAACAACACGATTAACTTTTTCATAAATACACCTCAATATTAAATATGACTACTTCAATAATATAAATGATAAAAAAATAAGACAGTTAAATCACCAACCACAGATGATTATTGATCATTCAGCACATCGAATAGGATATCCGGGTTCTTGCGGGTATTGTCCTTTACGTAACATGCTGACTAATTCAATCCCGGCTAACACGGTCTGTGTCTGCCTAAAATGTTTGAACCCCAACATGAGACTTATTCGCCGTTTGACGTTGCGATGATCCTGTTCAATCAAGTTATTGAGATACTTATTCTGCCGGATAACAATGAGTTCTTCTTTTGGCTTTCCCTTGTTTAACTCGTCCACAGCGGCTTTATTGGCACTACTTTTATCAATAGTCGTCACGTCAGGTTGCCCATGCTGACGCATCGCTTTCTTAAAAAACGCAATGCCGCTTTTTTATCCCGATGAGCGGTCAGCAAAAATTCAACCGTATTACCGTCTGAGTCTACAGCACGGTAGAGGTAACGCCATTGCCCTTTGATTTTGATATCAGTTTCATCCATTCGCCACCGACGCCCAACTTTGGGCTTGCTCCGCCGATAACGTTTAACGATCAACGAAACCCGACGATGAACCCAACGAGAGAGCGTGGAATGATCAACGGCCATCTCCTGCTCAGCCATAATTTCTTCCAAATTACGCAGGCTCAGCGCGCAGGCCAGATACCATCGAACACCCTGAGCGATGATATCAACTGGATAGTGCAGGCGTTTGAACACATTTCGGATAAAGGACTTAGTTCTGGACTCACTAAAAAACCGGGGAGTTTACCTGCTGTTCCGTTAATGCAACAGAACCCGCAAATTCCCAGCCGCAAAAATCGTAAAATGAAACGAGAATATGATCGGGAACTCTATCGGTTCAGACATTTAGTTGAAAATGTTTTTCTCCACCTTAAACGTTGGCGTGGTATAGCGACCCGTTATGCCAAAACTACTGCCTCATTTCTTGCTGCCGTTCAGATCCGCTGTCTCGTTCTTTGGTTAAGCATTTTATGACGATATCATCTAGGGCGTGTTCACACTAAATTCAGTTTCATTGGTTTATCACTGGAAAGATGAAAGTTAACGATAGACAATATAAGCTGTTGTTTCCATATTTAGTTCAAAATATTTTCTGACACTTAAATCATGAAAGGCGGGGTATTTCAGTGAAGTCTTGCTATGGCGATATGATTGATGAAGGTACTGGGAAAATTATTGTAATGGCGCATGGCACCATGATGGATAAAACCATGTTCCTGCCGCAAATAGAAGCTTTAAAGGCAAGCTATCGTGTGATCGCCTATGACCAGAGAGCGCACACATCCGCTTATGATACACCTTATAATCTGAAAAATCTGGCCGATGATTGCCTCACCTTGCTTGATAATTTGAAAATAGAAAAATGTGTGCTATTGGGCATGTCCATGGGAGCTTATATGGCTACTGAATTCATTCACCATTTTCCAGATCGGGTAGAGGCTCTTGTTATGGTAGGTTCCCAAATAGGCGCTTACTCCCAGCATGAACAGCAAATTTTCATGCAAGAGTTTATCAAATTCAACCATGAAGGTTTGGTATTGCGGGAAGCGCAAAGCTGGCTTGGTAAACAGGATTATACGAAAACTGCTCGTAATTTTGATAAGCCTGTTTTGGTTATTCATGGTGAAGATGATAAGGCACTTCCTGCAATAGTGAAGACAAATGCTATGAAAAATGCGTTTCCAGATGTTGAGATCATTTGCATTCCTAACGCTAGACATGTTGTTAATCTTGAAGCAGCGGAAGAAACAAATAAAGCACTGCGTCATTTTTTGGAGCGCTTGTAATTTAAATTACAAAATGTCGCAATACAAAATATGAATGCAACAAAATACAATTGTAATTTTTATTACATATAGATTTTATTTAACGGAGGATTAGGCACTGGATATATTGAAAGTGTTAAAATAAAAATTAATAACGAAATGATAATTGATGATTCTGATAAATACGGAATATTTCATACTTTAGCTAATCGTTTAGGAGTTAATAATACTAATGATTGTTTTAAATATGGTATGCCAAGGAAAGATGATCCGGTTATTCTTAATGATATGTCGCCCTTATGGGTAGCATCAGGTGAAAACCGTGGTTGCGTCATTGAGCATTTGCAATTATATAATGCGTTGCTGAATAAAAATTTAAATTTCGATATTATACTGATGTATAAATCAAACTATGGTGTTATGTATCAATATTCTTTTAAATCGAATTTAAAAACGAGATTATAAAAAGATAATGTTCTTGTAAGAGCCATTTTCTTCTAGTGCGCTGAACATGACGTTTAGCGCCTTGGACAGCGCTGTCTGTTAACTGTGGTAACTCATAGACAACTTAGAAGTAAAATCCCTCTATTTAACCGGAAAGGGTGTCCATAGATTACCAATGGTGGGAATACTTTAACTGATTGTTTTATCGGACTCAATAACTGAACGACTAAGTTTAACAGCTATAAACTCGCTCAACATAACGCCCGCGATCATCACCATGCCCTAAATCCATTGAAACTAATGTTCTTGCTTCCTGGCGGCTAAAACCATTCTGTTGGTAAAAATTCAATGATCCTGTGCCCACGCATAGCGCAAACTATAAGGGGAATGACAACCTGTTAAACCAATCTTTGTGGTATCTGTCCGCCAGTAGTTTATGGCCTGCTCGACAGCCTCTTTTACAGCAGTAATATTCAATACGCGAGTTTGCCTTGGCCTACTGCCTTTTGTACCAAAAACAACATGCAGTTTCGGCTCTGGTTGTTCTAATTGCTTGCGCCAGCTTTTCAATGAAGCACTGCATTGCACCGCTTCCTGAGAACGTAACCCCAGCAATCGGGCAAGTTTTAAGGTGACGGCAAATCCAGCATCACGTTCAAGTGCTTTCTGATAAACAACCTGAAATGTAGTATCAGGGATCGCCTGTTTCGTTCCGGCACGGCTGGTGCCGCTTAATCCCAATGCCTGATTGCTCAAACGCGGTGAGGTTTCCAGTTTTTCTCTGCCTACCATGCGGAAGATATTACGCAGCGCGGACATTTCATTCTGCACTGTTCGTTTGGCAATCCCCTGAGATAAACGGGTATCAACGTACTGCTCTACATGTTTGGTTTTCAAATTCTTGAGACTTTTCACCTGAATATTCAGGCTTAACAACAATGCGCCCAAACGTCCTGCAATCCGAATACGGTCATGGCAGGTCTTATGACTGCCGCCACCTTGTCGGGCAAAAAACTTTAATTCTTTAATCAATCGACTCATCTCATTTTCCCTATTGATACCTAACGATATGCGATCTCTGGCGCGCGTCAGTGCGGCAAAACAGAAGATACCTGCCTTGCCCTTGATCAATATCTGTGCGCCAGAGTGAACGCAGGTTGAGGTATTGCGGGGTATCGGTTGAGTACACGGTACTGCCGCCTGTATGAACAGGTCATCCCCTCCGGCAAAAAGCCAGCCTCGATATCGTCAAGTTCTCCTTTTTCAATCTAAAAATGCAGTGTCAGATTCACTGTTTGGTTAAGCTGGCGTGAGACTGTCAGAGTTGTATTGTGCTTTGGCTGCGGTGTCACTTTCAGCGGTAAACCGACAAGAAAGTGACGCCTTAAATCCGCAAACGGTCAGCAAAAGTCGTGCAAGCGTTGAAATGCCAACAGGCATAGCAAAACGCCGCAAGGTTCGGTGTCAAACGGGAGCAATGAGTTAATTGTTTAGGTGTAAAAAGTTGTCTGCTGAATATTTCAAATAAGAGCAGTTAATACGTTGAATAAATAGTGAAAACTATCCTGCATGTAGGGTGTGAAATGCGTTCAGGACGTCACCCGATCTCACTATGCAAAAGTTAAGTGAAGATGAGGTCTGATGTTGATATGAAAGAAGTGCATGGTTCAACGTTCAATGCACTTGGGAGACAATATACAAACACCTTTTTGAGGTCTTTTTCAGTTTAAGAGACTTTCACCGCCAGACGATGGGTTAGGTGTCTGACAATATCTGCTTCCAAAGGTGTGCAGATGTACCACAAT
>NZ_JAQRFN010000023.1 GCF_028598555.1 Xenorhabdus anantnagensis | reverse complement strand
CAACCGGGAAGTCCTTCCGGGTTGCGAGGCTGCGTATCTTACGCGTTTCGCCTCCGAAGTCAAGCGCTTATTTTCGCTTTTTCTTCGCTGCCCGCCGCGGCGTGTCTCAGCTCAGCGTCGGTCAGTGGTGGCGCATTATAGGGAGTTTTACGGATGTGGCAATAGTTTTTTTGAAAAAAATTATCGTTTGATTAATTACACAGCAAAACCCCTATTTATACCAAGTTATATACATAATTATCCACAGAGCAATATTTTGATGAAATTTATCGAGCATCACGCAAACGTTTTCGTTACAATCTCGAAGGAAAAATCACCAAGTATTTTTTTCAGATTGTTTTGAAATGTTATTGCAGAAACCATTTTTTCTATAAATCAGTGGATTTTCCCCAATAACACATTCTTGTTTTATGAAATTCGAAGGATCACACCAATGCAACAGCTTCGTCCAATCCGTCGTGCCCTGCTAAGCGTTTCTGACAAAGCGGGGGTTATTGAATTCGCCAAAGCCTTATCCAGTCGCGGTATCGAACTGCTTTCAACGGGTGGTACTGCTCGTCTGTTGGCCGAAGCAGGATTGAATGTCACTGAAGTTTCTGACTACACAGGTTTCCCCGAAATGATGGATGGGCGCGTTAAAACATTGCATCCCAAAGTTCATGGCGGCATTTTGGGTCGGCGTGGGCAGGATGATGAAGTGATGGCACAACATCAAATTTCGCAGATTGATATGGTAGTTGTTAACCTTTATCCCTTTGCTCAAACTGTGGCAAAACCAGATTGCTCTCTGGAAGATGCCGTAGAGAATATTGATATCGGCGGCCCGACAATGGTTCGCTCCGCTGCCAAAAATCACAAAGATGTGTCGATTGTTGTTAATAGCCAAGATTACGCCAAAATTATTGAGGAGATGGATAACAACCAAAATTCACTAACACAATCCACTCGTTTTAATTTAGCCATTAAAGCATTCGAGCATACCGCCGCATATGACAGCATGATTGCCAACTACTTTGGCAAACTGGTTCCGCCATATTATGGCGAAATTGATCAACCATCTGGGCGCTTCCCTCGCACGCTAAATCTGAATTTCATTAAAAAGCAAGATATGCGTTATGGTGAAAACAGCCACCAAGGCGCAGCCTTCTATATAGAAGAACAAATCGCGGAGGCTTCAATTGCTACAGCAACCCAGTTGCAAGGCAAGGCACTCTCTTATAACAATATCGCAGATACTGATGCAGCACTGGAATGTGTCAAAACCTTCTTTGAACCTGCCTGCGTTATTGTCAAACACGCCAATCCTTGTGGTGTTGCCATTGATACTGACATTCATACCGCCTATGACCGCGCCTTTAAGACCGATCCTACTTCCGCATTCGGAGGCATCATTGCGTTTAACCGTGAACTAGATGCCAATACTGCCCAGAGCATCATTGAGCGTCAGTTTGTTGAAGTCATCATAGCTCCTTCTATTAATGAAGCAGCTCTGCCAATTCTGGCAACCAAACAAAATGTCCGCGTTTTGGCATGCGGTGAATGGAACTCTCCTGTTGCCAACTTAGATTTCAAACGGGTCAATGGTGGTTTGCTGGTACAAGATCGTGATTTGGGCATGGTGACAGAAAATGATCTGGTTGTTGTATCCAAACGCCAGCCAACGGAACAAGAGATGCAAGACGCCCTGTTCTGCTGGAAAGTCGCTAAATTCGTTAAATCCAATGCTATTGTTTATGCCAAGGATAATATGACCGTTGGCATTGGAGCTGGGCAAATGAGTCGTGTTTACTCTGCCAAAATCGCTGGTATTAAAGCAGCAGATGAAGGTTTGGAAGTTCAGGGATGTGCCATGGCTTCAGATGCATTTTTCCCATTCAGGGATGGTATTGATGCCGCAGCTACTGTAGGAGTGAGCTGTATTATCCAGCCAGGTGGTTCCATTCGTGATGATGAAGTGATTGCCGCCGCCGATGAACACGGTATTGCCATGATTTTCACTGGCATGCGTCATTTTCGCCATTAACAACCTCTGCCTTATTATATAGGAGTCTCAGATGAACATATTGATTATTGGCAATGGCGGAAGAGAACATGCATTAGCCTGGAAAGCGGCACAGTCACCTCTGGCAAACAAAGTTTATGTCGCACCGGGTAATGCGGGCACCGCGTTGGAAGCAAATTTAGAAAATGTAGACATTGCCGCGACAGATATTGAAGGATTGCTGGCATTTGCCCAAGACCATGAGATTGGCCTGACTATTGTAGGGCCTGAAGCTCCACTGGTTATCGGTGTGGTTGATACTTTCAAGCAAGCAGGGTTGACTATTTTCGGTCCGACCAAGGCGGCTGCCCAATTGGAAGGTTCCAAAGCTTTTACCAAGGATTTCCTTGCTCGCCATCATATACCCACGGCAGCCTACCAAAATTTCACAGAAATTGACCCCGCACTGGCTTATTTGGAAAAAATGGGCACACCAATCGTCATTAAAGCCGATGGCCTCGCGGCGGGTAAAGGCGTAGTGGTTGCCACAACCATGGAAGAGGCACAAAGCGCCGTCAAAGATATGCTGGCTGGTAATGCGTTTGGTGATGCAGGGCACCGTATTGTCATTGAAGAATTTCTGGATGGGGAAGAAGCCAGTTTTATTGTCATGGTGGATGGCAAAAACATAGTTCCCATGGCAACCAGTCAAGATCACAAGCGCGTGGGTGACGCTGATACAGGGCCGAATACTGGAGGAATGGGAGCTTATTCGCCAGCGCCGGTAATAACGGATGAAATCCACCAGCGTGTGATGGAAAAAATCATTTACCCTACTGTGGAAGGAATGGCAGCCGAAGGCCATACCTATGTTGGTTTTCTTTATGCGGGATTGATGATTGATAAACAGGGTGAACCGAAAGTGATCGAATTTAACTGTCGATTTGGTGATCCTGAAACTCAACCTATCATGATGCGTCTACGCTCTGATTTGGTCGAATTGTGCCTTGCTGGAGCCAAAGGCCTGTTAGATGAAAAAACATCTGCATGGGACGAACGCCCTGCCATAGGGATAGTACTGGCAGCGGGAGGTTATCCGGCCAGTTATTCCAAAGGTGATGTCATTAGTGGATTGGTACAAAAATCAGATATCAGTGAATCAGATATAAATGAAAAGGTCTTTCATGCCGGAACGGCTTTTAAGGACGGAAATGTTATCACCGCAGGCGGGCGTGTTTTATGTGTTACTGCTTTAGGTTGTGATATTGCAGACGCCCAGAAAAAAGCTTATCTGAGAGCTGGACAAATTAGCTGGGAAGGCTGTTTTTATCGTAAAGATATTGGCTACCGGGCAATTGCTCGTTTGAAATAGCTCCAAAAATAGATCAGCCCAAGCCGACGGAAGTTTATAGAATTACAGCTTATCTTTCGTCGGCTCCCAACGACAAAAATCATCATTGGCGACCAACAATAACTGTTTTCCTTTAGGCGAATCCAGCCATGCAATAGTCAGCAAAGTGGCGCTGTTACTACTCCTTTCTTCGAGCCACTTCTGATCATGAGGCTCAAATTCAATGAACAATTGTTTTCCTGAGCAGGTAGTCACTCTTCCATTCAGCCAGTGCCCTTGTAATAACTCAACCTTATCTACAATTAAAGCGCCACTAATTTTCTCTATCTGCTTAGCATCAGATTTCAGACGAGCCATATCATCATCGGATAACGGTTCATTACGTTTTTGCAGTTGACGCAGCTTAAAAATGACAGAGTTATCTTGATCGATACGTAATGTCTCTGCGATTGGAGGGTTATCAAGCACACTACGGCGGATTTGCCACAAGCTACCATGACGATATTCGTAGAAAGTTACCATAGTGTTTCTACTATAAGTATCTTCAATATGGATATTTTGATTGCGGATATCTTTATTATGGTAAGGGCTATTATGGTAAGGGCTATTATGGTAAGGACTGTAAACACTCATAATAACCTGAGGCTTACCATTTTGATCATTCAAACGCCATAAGCGAACAACGCCTCCGCTGTCAATTACAGAAGCAGTGGCGCTGAAAAGAGGTGTTTTTGGTTGAATCGAGCAGGCGCTGAGCAAAGAGATGACCCCTAATGCTAACAGCCCCTGTAGAATCAACAAAAGGGGTTTATTCCCCCCTCTGATTTTTTTTAGCAATACGATTACTTAACTGCGTCTTTCAGTGCCTTACCAGCGGAGAAAGCAGGTACGTTTGCTGCTGCAATTTTGATTTCTTTACCAGTCTGTGGGTTACGACCTGTGCGCTCTGCACGGTGATTAACTTTGAAAGTACCAAAGCCTACCAATTGCACAGCATCACCATTTTTCAGTGATTCAGTGATTGCATTTAACGTTGATTCCAGGGCAGCTTTAGCCTGAGTTTTATTCAGATCTGCGCCTGCTGCAATTGCATCAACTAATTCAGTCTTATTCATAGATTATCCTTACAGTGTGTTTATCGTTTGCAAAGCATCGAGTGCGACGGATATGCCGATTTGACAGCACCCCTGCATACACGCACCGATAGCCACTTCTTTTCGCCCCCCAATGTAGAACAGAGTGAGGGCAAAAGTGAAGCCTTTAAATGCGGCAAATCAAGCATTAAGTCACGTTTTATGAGTTATTGCTCCAAATTTATGCCGATATTACTAATCCCCGCCTCACGGAGATCAGCCTTTAATCCTTTAATTAATTCAATATCCCGTTCTTCGCAATTTGCCAATAAACGGTAAATCTCCCATTGAATATCCCACTCTTCCTCAATGGCAGGTAATATTTTCAACTCATCCTCAGTCATTTCTCTACCAGCCTGCGTCATTTCCAGCATAGCAACAGTACGGATAGATATTTCACTGACAGCGATTGTATGCTCTAACGTCGAGCCACTCAGACGAGAATGAATTACTTCACCCAATGCAATACACGCATCAATCGCTGGGTACACACCATAAATATCATAATCTTCTGATGATGGGATAATGGCTTCCAATTTTTCCAGCTGATTATCAAAATTTACTTTTACATCTTTAACGACCAATACTTCCCACACAAGATCCAAAATGCGTCGATATTGAGCAGGATCTACAAACTCGCTTTGGCGACAAAACACCTGATAATTCGGGTACATTCGCTCACATAGACTAGCCATAAAAGTCAAATGTTGCCAACTTTCGAGTTTCTCCAACCTTAGGTGGATCGGGTTTCTTAACATTGGTCGTTACTCATAATGCCTAATTTGCGTCGAAGTTTACCTGAAAATCAAGAATATCCACACTTTTACACCAAAATTATAGATTTTTCTGCATTGTTTGCTTAAAAAATGGCCTATTTGAGGCAATCCCATCCGCCCAACGGATTGGTTCAGGCAGCTTATATCCCCTTATACATTGCTCAACCCAAAATACCGCACTGTCAATACTGACCTTATGACCGAGGGAAATATAAAGTGGATTACATCTTTTTTTGCTTCTCAGTACGACACCGATCTGTTCACCATGATCCATCAGCGGCTGACGACTTCCCTGAATCTCGCCTACCCGTGCATGCTCACCACACAAACGGCTTTTTGCCACTCCAATTGTTGGAATATCCGCTAATACTCCAAAATGGCTAGCAACACCAAAACGCCGAGGATGGGCAATGCCCTGACCATCCACCATCACCAAATCAGGCCGCAAGCTTAATTTTTGCCATGCAGCCATCAGTGCGGGATATTCACGAAATGAGAGTAAACCGGGGATATAGGGAAGAACCGTATCAATTCTGGCAATTTGGTATTCGACCAATTCAAGTGAAGGATACTGCAACACCGCAATTGCGGCACGAGTCACCGTACCGCTCTCTTCAAACCCAACATCAGCACCCGCAATGAACTTTGGCGTAAAATCTGGCGTAAAAGATGCAGAAAAAGCATCATGGCGGATAACCAGCCGTGATTTTTCTATCTGTTCCTGACGCAATGCTTTTGTTTTAATCATAGAATCATTGATGGTATTTTACTGAAAGTCTGTGTACTGCTTCGACAAATGCACCTGCGTGCTCTGGTGGAACATCCTGATGAATGCCATGCCCCAAATTGAAAACATGCCCGTTGCCCACACCAAAATCGTGTAAAATTGTCGAAACTTCTTTTTCAATTCGTGCTGGCTGAGCATATAGCATGGAGGGGTCCATATTGCCCTGCAAAGCGACCTTATCGCCAACGCGCCGACGTGCATCAGCAATATTCGTCGTCCAATCCAAACCAAGGGCATCACAACCAGTTGCTGCCATTGCTTCAAGCCATTGCCCTCCCCCTTTTGTAAACAGGGTGACCGGCACACGACGTCCTTCATGTTCGCGGATCAACCTATCAACAATTTTATGCATATATTGCAGGGAGAATTCCAGATAATCGCGCTGAGACAAAACGCCTCCCCAAGTATCGAAAATCATGACAGATTGAGCGCCCGCTTTTATTTGCGCATTCAGATATAGAATAACGCTGTTTGCCAATTTATCCAGTAGCATATGCAACGTAGCAGGTTCCGCATACATCATGGATTTAATTTTGGTGAAAGCCTTGCTGCTTCCACCCTCAACCATATAAGTTGCCAATGTCCACGGGCTGCCAGAAAAACCAATCAGAGGAACTTGCCCCGCCAATGCCTTGCGAATAGCACGTACTGCATCCATCACATAGCCCAGTTCCAGTTCTGGATCAGGTACAGGTAATTTTTCGACATCAGCATGACTTTGGATCGGAGAATGAAAACGTGGCCCTTCACCCGCTTCGAAATAAAGCCCCAGCCCCATGGCATCGGGAATAGTCAAAATATCAGAAAACAGGATAGCCGCATCCAGAGGAAAACGACGCAAGGGCTGAAGAGTGACTTCACAAGCCAATTCAGTGTTTTTGCATAACGAGATGAAATCCCCCGCCTCCTGACGCGTGGCTTTATATTCAGGTAAATAGCGTCCTGCCTGACGCATCATCCATACAGGTGTAATATCAACAGGCTGACGTAATAACGCTCGCAGATAGCGGTCGTTTTTCAACTCATTCATGGCAAGCTCCCTTGATTATTGACAAAAATCGCACGCATGATAACACGTCGGAATCCTAACTTCCGTCCCGACCACTGACAAATAACACTCAAGCACCAATCCCCAATAATGAACGACGCCAGATGAAAAAAATTTATGTGCACAGTCACAAAACCCGGAACAAGGACTATGCACACCCACTCACCGCCCCCATTATGTTACATCCATGTTACTTAAGTGTTACACAAAGAGTTATGTAAAGGTGGTGTCGTTTCTCACGTTGCCATAACCCTTCATTATTCATGCTCTTTAGTTAATCGTTAAGATAAATTGATTCACGTTAGTTAATTGGTTGTATCAAAACGTTTATGAAATCATTTTCATTGATAAATAATCTGGAGGAGTTTCGACTGATGCGTTTATCCACTTTAGTACTGGCTATTGGCTTGGCACTAAGCACTCAGGCGCAGGCCGAGGAAAATAAACCGGGATCTGGCCACACGGATGTATCAAGTGATCAGGCAAAGGAGCTGAGTGTGACCGATGAAGCTAATCAACAGCAATACAAGAGGAACCAAAATCCTTTCTTTTCCCCAAGTGTACTGCCATTCCAAGCCCCTCCGTTCAATAAGATAAAAGAAACGGACTATGCGCCTGCGATTGCTGCTGGTATTAAACAGAAACTGGAGGAAGTAGAGAAGATTGCCAATAATCCCGCCGCACCTGATTTTGAAAATACATTTGTCGCGCTGGAGAAATCGGGCGCAATGTTGATACGGGTGATCAACGTATTTGGGGCAATTACGTCGGCCAACTCCACTGACAGGCTGCAAAAATTGGATGAGGAAATCTCACCAGAACTGGCAGCGATGAATGATGAGATTATGCTGAACAGTAAACTGTTCAACCGTATCAAAACCATTTATCAGCAGCGCGAGACGTTAAAACTGACTCCTGAATCACGCAGATTGGTAGAAGTGATTTATCAAGACTTCGAGTTATCGGGAGCCAACTTGTCTAATGCGGATAAAGTAAAACTAAAGGCGTTGAATCAGGAAGCAGCAACACTCAGTACCCAATTTACCAACAAACTGCTGGCGGCAACCAAAAATGGCGCGCTGGCAATTAAAGATAGAGCCAGTTTGAATGGACTGTCCGATGGTGAAATTGCTGCGGCTGCACAGGCCGCTGGTGAACGCAAGCTGGGCAAACAATGGCTGTTAGTATTGCAAAACACCACCCAGCAGCCGAGTCTGCAAAACCTGAAAGATCGTGACACACGTAAAGCGTTTTTTGAGGCATCGTGGAACCGGGCCGAAAAAGGTGGCGATAATGACACACGTCAAATTCTGGCCCGATTAGCGAAGATCCGTGCTGAGCAGGCAAAGCTGCCGGGCTTCCCGAATTATGCAGCGTGGAAGCTACAAAGTCAGATGGCAAAAACGCCTGAAGCCGCGTTAAAATTTTTGCAGGATATTGTACCCGCAGCAACTGCACGCGCTGAACGCGAAGCCAAAGATATTCAGGCAGTGATTGACCAGCAAAAAGTGGGCTTTAAGCTGGAAGTCTGGGACTGGCCCTTTTATGCCGAGCAAGTACGCAAAGCAAAATATGATTTAGATGAATCACAGATTAAACCGTATTTCGAGCTGAATAACATTCTGAACAATGGCGTGTTCTATGCCGCCAATCTGCTGTATGGCCTTACCTTTAAAGAGCGCAAAGATCTTCCGGTTTATCAACCCGATGTCCGTGTGTATGAAGTTTTCGATAAAGATGGGAAGCCGCTGGCATTGTTTTATACCGACTACTTTAAGCGCGATAACAAAAATGGTGGAGCCTGGATGAGTAATTTTGTCGATCAGTCAAAACTCCTCGGAACCAAACCAGTGATTTACAACGTCGCCAACTTTACTAAACCAGCACCGGGTCAACCAGCGCTATTGTCGTATGATGACGTGATAACAATGTTTCATGAGTTTGGACATGCCCTGCATGGAATGTTTGCTACTCAGGAATATCCGAGTCTGTCCGGCACCAATACCGCCCGTGATTTTGTGGAGTTTCCATCACAATTTAATGAGTATTGGGCGCTTGATCCAAAGGTATTTGCCCATTATGCCAAGCATTACCAGACCGGTCAGGCAATGCCCCAAGCATTAGTGGATAAGATCAATAAGGCTGAAAAATTCAACAAAGGTTATAGTATGACCGAGTTACTGTCAGCCGCGTTGTTGGATATGCACTGGCATATGCTGACCGCAGCTCAGCCACAGCAGGACGTGGATAAATTCGAAGCCGAATCTCTGCAACAAGACAACATCTATCTCAGCTACGTGCCGCCACGCTATCGTTCCAGTTACTTCAAACATATCTGGGGCGGCGGTTATGCTTCCGGTTATTATGCTTATCTGTGGACAGAAATGCTGGCAGATGATGCTTTTGCCTGGTTTACCGAACACGGAGGTCTGACGGCAGAGAATGGTCAACGTTTCCGCGACAAGGTGTTGTCACGTGGTAATAGCGAAGACTTGGAAAAACTGTATATCGACTGGCGTGGTAAACCACCGAGCATTAAACATATGCTGAAAAACCGGGGTCTAGAGGAGCAAAAACAATAAGGTATATTAAAGATTGAGAGTTACCATTTTGGTATGGGTATCGAATTCTCATACAAAATACAAGGTAACTCTCATACTTTATACAATCACTACAGTCGCATTAAAACCCGCCGTTACTGGCTACTTCCGTACAACTCTAAATATATTTTTACACTTTATTTAATCATCTTATTAATCAATTAACGTCATTGCTGACGACATAATACAACTGTATCCTCAATTAAGCGGCGGGCGATCGTGTCAGCCGTAGGGATCAGGGGAAGGTTATCGTAACGATACCAATCTGCACTGATAAGTTCGACGGGATCATGCACAATTTCACCACTATCATAATCCGCCAGAAATCCCATCATCAATGAATTTGGGCAAGGCCACGGCTGAGAAGCAACATAACGCAAGTTACGGATTTTTATCCTGCTCTCTTCCATCACTTCACGATGTACAGCTTCTTCCAACGTTTCCCCCACTTCAACGAACCCGGCAAGTACCGTATGGATACCGTTACGATGGCGCTGATGCTGTGCCAACAGAATGTGATCATCACGACGAATGCCGACAATAATGCAAGGTGCAATTTGCGGATAATAATGTTCATTACAGTGCCGGCACAAACAAGCCCATTCATGCTGACTCTGTTGCATTTCTTGGCCACAGTAACCACAGTAATGATGTGAACGATAGAATTCAGCCAATTGAATCCCACGTCCTGCCAATTGAAATAATCTGGGATCTTGTTCCGAAATCCGACGAGGAGAAGACATATCTGCTTCCATCTTATGACGTATCAACCAAACAGTTTCTCCCGACCATTCACCAATAACATAAGCCACATAACCTTGCAATGACCACTGACTGGCTGTTCCTACCGGCAACTCCCCTTGTGGTAACCATACCCTGTTTTCCTGACTGACAATCCACCAGCCTCGTTCTGTACCTGTCAATTTTTTTTGCATCATTGATTCCATCATGTGTTGCACCGTATTTTGTTTTATAGCCACATCGAAAGGTTAATTAAATGTTATGGAAAATCAACATAAGTACAGCATACTCCGCTTCATCGTATTCTGTCTGTAATCTGTTGGTATCACGGTGGGATCATGCCACTGTAATGTTCCCTTACCCCAGAACGTGACGACCCTGCCGCTTGAAGGAAGTGAGATTCAGCTTATGCAAACTGGGTGAAGAAGGGGCATTTGTCGGGAGTCAGAAAAACCAGCGCTGGCGCTACTGTTAAAAGTAAAATACGTATTTTATGTGAGGACTTTGTATGTTTATCTACTCGCTCCAGTGAAATAATATCTGGTAACTTATTAGTTAAATTTGGTGAAATATTTGTCATAAACTTTCCAATAACTCAATTTTATTAATTTCAATGTTACATAGATAACTATATTAAATAGAAATTAGAATTCATAAATTAACTACTAGCACTACTATATTTTGAAATAGCTTTTAGCCAGAATAAACGAGTTAAAATAAGAGCACAAATAGCATATAAGAAAGCCAATAATAATATTTTCATTTCTAATATTCCCAAAGCGGCTTGAGCGGGTACATTGCTAACAAAGAAAACAGGTAATAAAAAAGTTAACAAAAAACGTAAAACACCCGGATACGCACTCACCGGAAAACGCCCGACATCCATTAATGAATAACAAATAACCCATACATCTGACACTTTAGTGAACCAAAAAGCAATCAGATTTGAGCACATGAACAGGGAATAGAAAACACAAGCACCTAATAGCATGGAAAAATTAAATTTTAAAAAATTCCAAATAGTTAATACATCCTGCTGATGCATTGCAAATAATACGATTACATAGCCAACAATAAAATTAGCGCCATCCCATATGTTAAAACGATGAAAACTAATAAAAAACTGAGTATCGACAGGACGAATGATAATTAAATCCAAATCTCCACGCCTGATATATTCAGAAAGCGAATGTACACTTGGAAATAGCCAACTATCTATAAAAGACTCAATAACCAGTGTCACTCCTAATAAAGCGATCATTTGATAGTAAGTCCAACCTCCAACCTGAGATACCTGACCAAAAAAACCGGTCAGCACTAATAATGCTAATAAACAAGAAAGACTAGCGTTTATTAAATTCACTATCGCATTGAAACGAAATTCAAATTCCAGCAAAAAAGAATGCCTTAGTAAAACTAAAAATAATAAAATGTATCTCATTACATTAAGCTCCAGATGCTGAATACCTTCTTAGCCCTGTATTCCATAATAATATTCTGAAAAATGTCAGTAGGATAACCCAGAATAGCTGTACGCCAAACCCAACCAACAGGAGAAAACGATCCAGTTTTCCCAATATTATCTGAACCGGAAAATCTAATGCTGAGGCAAAAGGTAATAATTTCAACCAGAAAGTGATACTTTCTGGATATAAATCAAGTGGAATTAACACTCCGCCTAAAATGGTATAAAGTGCCCAAAGCAGTGGATCGAATGCCATCGAGTTATTGATCCAAAATGCCAGTAATCCAAGACAATAATAAAGATGAAATATAATAATCCACGCAAAAGCAAGAGCAGGAATAAAAGTCAGTAACTTTATAATATCTAAACGATAAAAATTACCTGTCAATAAAATTCCTGATATAAAAACCAGTGAAATAATCGGCCCTCTGACCATCATCTCACCTGTATGATCAGATATATAACTATAGAGAGGAGAAACTGGCCGCAGTAACAGCATTGATAATTCTCCTCTTCGAATATCACTATCTAAACGCCGCATAACCCAAATTGCGGTTAACTGGCGAACAAGATAGATTGAAAGAAAATAAATCGCAAAATCACTTGCAGTATAACCACCGACGCTCCCTTCTTTTGCCAGCCCCAGCCAAACAAACATTACAGCTATAGGCATAATACCACCTAATAACCAAATGATTGATTGAGCACGATAGGCAATCACTCTTGAAAAAGACAGACCTATGAGTACTCGCCATAACGATAGACTTCTCTTAACGCGCTTCAACATGATTTTCACCGTATGAAGATAGGTATCTTTCTAAAACTTTTTCGATTGGCTCATCATGAATAGAGATATCAAGTATTATTTTTTCTTCCATTAGCTTTGCCACCACAGAAGGAAGTAAATCACGTTCTACAGTCAATTCAATATTCTGATCATCAACAGAAGATAAATTAATTAAAGATCTTAATTCTGGTCCTATTGACCCTGAGATGGTTGCTTTCAATATTTTCTTTGGTGATCGTTTTTTTATTAAGTGTGATAACTTTCCGTCATAAACAATTTCACCAGAGTTAATGATAATGACCCGTTGAGCAAGAGCTTCAACGTCCGCCATATAATGAGATGTCAAAAGAATGGTTGCATTATTTACCTGATTATAATGTGCAATAAATTCACGAACTGCACGTTGCATATTCACATCCAACCCAATCGTCGGCTCATCTAAGAATAACACAGATGGCTTATGCAATAATGACAGAGCAAGTTCACATTTCATCCTTTCCCCTAAAGATAAATGACGAACCGGCCTGTCGATAATGGAATGAAGAGAAAGCATATCCACAAGTTGATCACGATATTTTAAAAAATCTTTTTCACTAATAGAATAAATAACTTTATGTAGTATAAAAGAATCATTAGGTGTTAGATCCCAAGCCAGTTGCTGTTTTTGTCCTGCTAAAAATGATATGGATTTTAAATATTCGTTCTTACGTTCATAAGGCGTATAGCCTAATACGCTAACATTCCCAGAAGATGGTTTAATAATACCAGTTAACATTTTCATTGTGGTTGTTTTTCCTGCCCCATTAGCGCCAAGAAAACCCACTACCTCACCTTTATCAATAGAAAAATCTATTGATTTTACTGCCTCTACTATCGCGTATTCTCTTTTAATGAATGATTTCAAACTTCCTAATAATCCTGGATTTTTAGTATAAACCTCATAGGACTTACATAAATCATTTACTTGAATAATGGACATTATTTGGATTTTTCCGTTGGCATTTTGGCACACATATTAATTGCCCATTGGATTCTTTTTCCATTACGAACCCATATAATTTTAGGGCATTATCACAAAAAACATCTTTCCAGGCTTGCTTAGGGATCCCCTGTCGGAAAATATTGATGAAGTTATGATGATACAGGCTGGCTGGGCTTATCAGCAAGCCACTCATTGGCATAGACTTCATCCATCTATTTGATGAATTTTTGTGGAAACAAAAATCAAACCCGTTTCCTTTGTTATTAAGAAAATCGCTACTACATTTGGAATGCAAACTACGATAGAAGACAGAAACCACCCCGATTTTCCGGTTGCAGTTTTCACAATCCCCTTTATACTCTGGATGTTTTCTTGTCGGAGTGCCTAGCGTTCAACGTATATCACGATGAACACAGGCTGAGACCGTTAATTCGGGATCCGCAGAACCTGATCGGGTTAATACCCGCGAAGGGAACAAGAGTAATCATCCCACTGCCAGTATTATCGTACATTTATATCAATACCGTTATACCAATACCGTGTACAAATACTAGTCAGCACCAACCATTACTCCCTGCGAGCTCCAGACAAGCAATTTTCTCAACTTAAGCCTGTTCAGCAATGAGATAGGCAATAACACAGTCAGGAATTTGCTATGTCTAAGTCTAAGTCTAAGTCCAACAATACCGTTATTTCAAATAGCGCTATTTCAAATGCCACTATTTCCAACCCCATTATTCCAACGGCTGATATTTCGCCAAAAGCCCATCCAGCAAGGCCACGTAAGGCTCAGCGAGATGCTGCTCAAGCGTTTATCAACTCCATTCAAGGAGTGGCTTTTCCCAATTCAAAGCGCATTTACCTTGAAGGCTCGCGTCAGGATATTCAAGTCCCGATGCGTGAGATCCAACTTTCTCCCACATTACTTTCTCCCACACCAATATCTCCCACACCAGTAGGTGGCACGAAAGATAATCCCCAATTTGAAGAAAATGAGCCGATTCCTGTTTATGACACTTCTGGCCCTTATGGTGATCCGGCTTCCATACTGGATGTACAAATAGGCTTAAATAAGATCCGCCAGCCGTGGATTGATGAACGCAACGATACCGAACCTGTTCCGGTACTCAGTTCTGATTTCACCCAACAACGCCTTGCCGATGCGGGATTGGATCACCTGCGCTTTCACCATCGCCCGCATCCACTGAAAGCCAAGCCGGGCAAACGTGTCACTCAATTGCACTATGCGCGCCAAGGGATCATCACACCAGAAATGGAATTTATCGCACTGCGCGAAAACATGGGACGCGAGCGCATCCGCAGTGAAGTCCTGCGCCAGCAACATGCAGGACAAAGTTTCGGTGCCAACTTACCGGAAAACATCACACCAGAATTTGTTCGCCAAGAAATTGCGGCTGGTCGCGCGATTATCCCCGCCAACATTAATCATCCTGAATCTGAGCCAATGATTATTGGTCGCAATTTCTTGGTGAAAGTGAATGCGAATATCGGTAATTCCTCCGTCACATCCTCCATTGAAGAAGAGGTGGAAAAACTGATTTGGTCTACCCGCTGGGGCGCAGATACGGTGATGGATCTCTCTACCGGACGCTACATTCACGAAACCCGCGAATGGATACTGAGAAATAGTCCTGTTCCGATCGGGACTGTACCGATTTATCAGGCACTGGAAAAAGTCAACGGCATTGCGGAAAATCTGACATGGGAAATATTCCGCGATACCTTGCTGGAACAAGCTGAGCAGGGCGTAGATTATTTCACTATTCATGCGGGTGTATTGCTGCGTTACGTGCCAATGACTGCCAAGCGTCTGACAGGTATTGTTTCCCGTGGCGGCTCAATTATGGCGAAGTGGTGCCTTTCCCATCATCAAGAAAATTTCCTTTACACCCACTTCCGTGAAATCTGTGAAATTTGTGCCACCTATGACGTCTCCCTCTCTTTGGGAGATGGATTGCGTCCGGGTTCAATTCAGGATGCCAATGACGAAGCGCAATTTTCAGAACTGCATACGCTCGGTGAACTGACCAAAATCGCATGGGAATATGATGTTCAAGTCATGATCGAAGGGCCGGGGCATATTCCAATGCAACTCATCCGCCGCAATATGACGGAAGAACTGGAGCATTGCCATGAGGCGCCATTTTATACCTTAGGGCCACTGACAACTGATATTGCCCCCGGTTATGACCATTTCACCTCCGGCATCGGAGCCGCCATGATTGGCTGGTTTGGCTGTGCCATGCTGTGTTATGTCACTCCCAAAGAACACCTCGGTTTACCCAACAAGGAAGATGTCAAACAAGGCCTAATTACTTACAAAATCGCGGCACATGCAGCAGATCTTGCCAAGGGCCATCCGGGCGCCCAGATCCGTGACAATGCCATGTCGAAGGCGCGTTTTGAATTCCGTTGGGAAGATCAATTCAATCTGGCGCTTGATCCCGACACCGCACGCGCCTATCACGATGAAACCTT
Source organism: Xenorhabdus anantnagensis (assembly GCF_028598555.1). Taxonomy (GTDB): domain Bacteria; phylum Pseudomonadota; class Gammaproteobacteria; order Enterobacterales; family Enterobacteriaceae; genus Xenorhabdus; species Xenorhabdus anantnagensis. The sequence continues at coordinate 39,046 of NZ_JAQRFN010000023.1, read as the reverse complement.
ACCGCAGGAATCAGGCAAAGTTGCCCACTTCTGTTCCATGTGTGGGCCAAAGTTCTGCTCAATGAAAATTACGCAGGACGTGCGTGACTATGCCGCAAAACTGGAACAGGAATCGGGTATGGAACAGATGTCAGAAGAATTCCGTTCCCGTGGCAGCGAACTCTATCACAGCGTGGAGAAGGTAACCCATGAAAAGTCAGCCCATAAAAAACCAGCCTGATGCGTCTGTGGTAAATGTGTCTGTGGTAAATATGTCTGTGGTAAATATAGCCGGAGTGCTCCCACAAGCCCCTTTTGCTCCAACCGTGCGTCGGTTGGGGCTTTATCCTGTTGTGGACTCCCTAACGTGGATCGAGCGATTGCTGGAAGCTGGTGTCAGAACCCTGCAATTGCGCATCAAAGACCAACCCGAAGAACAGGTAGAGAAAGATATTCAAGCTGCCATTGCACTTGGTTATCACTATAACGCCCGTTTATTTATCAATGATTATTGGCGTCTGGCGATCAAACACCAAGCCTATGGCGTTCATCTGGGGCAAGAAGATCTCGATATCGCTGATCTCAATGCCATTCAGCAAGCCGGATTGCGTCTGGGCATTTCTACCCACAATCAACAGGAACTGATGCGGGCAAAATCTCTGCGTCCTTCTTATATCGCACTCGGGCATATTTTTCCCACCACCACTAAAGAGATGCCCTCACTACCACAGGGTCTTGAAGCACTCAAACACCAAGTCGATATAACACCGGAATATCCCACTGTCGCCATTGGTGGTATTTCATTGGAGCGAGTACCGGATGTCGTTGCAACGGGTGTTGGTGGCGTGGCATTGGTCAGTGCTATCACAAAGGCAAAAGACTGGCAGCAGGCAACAGCCAAATTTCTTTATTTGGTTGAAGGTCAAAATTTGATTGAAGGTCAAAATTTGATTGAAGGTCAAGATTTGGTTGAAGGTCAGGATTTGATTGAAGGTCGGAATTTGGCTGAAGATCAGAAACGGGGGCTTTTATGTTAAACGATCAAGAATTCATGCGTTACAGTCGCCAATTAATGCTGGAAGACATTGGCCCGGAAGGACAAGAGAAATTAAAAGCCAGCAAAGTGCTGATTGTCGGCCTTGGCGGATTAGGATCTCCGGCTGCACTCTATCTCGCGGCGGCAGGAGTGGGAAACCTTTATCTTGCAGATGATGACAAATTGCATATATCAAACCTGCAACGCCAGATTATCTACCGCACGGCAGATATTCCTGCCAACAAAGCCCAATTAGCGGCGAAACAACTGGCTGAGCTGAACCCGCAGATCAATATCACTAACCTAACCGAGCGACAAGATCATGATTCTTTGGTGAATGCTGTCAGTCAAGTCGATCTGGTACTGGATTGCTGCGATAACATGGCAACCCGCCATGCCATCAATGCTGCCTGTATCGCAGAAAATAAGCCACTCATCAGCGGCAGCGCCGTCGGTTTTAGTGGTCAATTGCTGGTATTGACACCACCTTACCAGCACGGTTGCTATGCCTGCCTTTATCCCGACCAAGAAGAACCTTACCGAAACTGCCGGACAGCCGGGATCTTAGGTCCCATTGTGGGTGTGATCGGTACATTGCAATCATTAGAAGCAATAAAAATGCTGGCAGGTCTTCCTTCTCCATTAAACGGAAAACTCCGGCTGTTTGATGGTAAGCAACAAAGCTGGAGCACACTACAGCTTACTCGCTCATCACGATGTCCCATTTGCAGGGCCATCGGCAACGAAATAGCGGCAGGAGAAAATGATAGTGATGAAAAACGGTCAGGAACAGAAGTCGCATGAACATTATCGTCAATGATCAAGCCATTACACTAAGTGCGCCCATGACGGTGCAACAATTGCTGGAACATATAAAGCGTACTCAATCAGGTACTGCTTTGGCTATCAATCAAATCATCATTCCGCGTTCAGAGTGGCATACCCATCAAATTAATGACGGGGACAATATCTTGTTATTTCAGGCCATTGCTGGTGGCTAATATTGCTGGAGGCTAATTTTATGTTAAAAATTGCAGATACCACCTTCCACTCCCGCCTATTTACCGGAACAGGCAAATTCGCCAATGCAGGCATAATGATCGAGGCGATCCGCGCCTCTGGTAGCCAACTGGTGACAATGGCAATGAAACGCATCGATCTCCACGGCAACGACGATGGCATTCTTGCACCACTGCAACAGTTGGGCATCAAACTGCTGCCAAATACATCTGGAGCAAAAACCGCAGAAGAAGCGGTATTTGCCGCCCGTCTTGCACGGGAAGCATTGGGAACGAACTGGATTAAATTGGAGATCCACCCCGATGTAAAATACCTGCTGCCCGATCCGATTGAAACGCTGAAAGGCGCGGAACAACTAGTGAAAGAGGGATTTATCGTCCTGCCCTATTGTGGCGCTGATCCTGTCCTGTGCCGTCGGCTGGAAGAAGCCGGTTGTGCTGCTGTCATGCCACTGGGTGCTCCCATCGGCTCCAATCAGGGGCTGCTGACTCGCGATTTTCTACAAATTATTATCGAACAGGCCAACGTGCCTGTTGTTGTGGATGCTGGGATCGGCGCGCCGAGCCATGCATTGGCAGCCATCGAAATGGGTGCGGATGCCGTGCTGGTCAATACCGCCATCGCCGTTGCCCGCAATCCAGTGAAAATGGCCCAAGCATTCAAAACCTCTATTGAAGCAGGTGAACTTTCATATCAAGCAGGCTTGGCAAACCAAAAACCCCATGCTGAGGCTTCCAGCCCGCTGACTGATTTTCTGGGGGTACTATGACAGACCAAGCATTCAGCAAGCGCTGGCAACAACTGGATTGGGATGACATCACCCTACGCATCAACAGTAAAACATCACAGGACGTTGAACATGCACTAACCCGTGCTCGCCTGACCTTAGATGATTTCATGGCCCTGCTCTCCCCTGCGGCATTGCCTTATCTTGAACCGCTCGCCCAACGTGCCCAACAACTCACTCGCCAGCGTTTTGGAAATACTGTGGGATTTTTTATCCCACTTTATCTTTCCAATTTATGCGCCAACGACTGCACTTATTGTGGCTTCTCCATGAGTAATCACATTAAGCGTAAAACACTCAACGAACAGGAGACTGAGGCGGAGTGTCTCACGCTGAAAAAACTAGGATTTGAGCATATCCTGCTGGTGACAGGTGAACACCAAAACAAAGTTGGTATGGATTATTTTCGTCGCTATCTTCCCCTAATCCGCCGCCATTTCAGCTCTGTCTCAATGGAAGTCCAGCCACTGGCGCAAGAGGAATATGCTGAACTGAAAACTCTGGGGTTGGATGGCGTGATGGTCTATCAGGAAACCTACCATCAACCCAGTTATCAATTACATCATTTGAAAGGCAAAAAGCAGGATTTCCACTGGCGCCTGGAAACACCGGAACGCCTTGGGCGGGCAGGAATAGACAAAATTGGGCTAGGAGCCTTGATTGGCCTGTCCCACAATTGGCGAACAGACTGCTATATGGTGGCGGAGCACCTCTTTTTCCTGCAAAAACAGTTCTGGAAAAGTCGTTACTCCATCTCTTTTCCACGACTGCGCCCCTGTGCAGGCGGCATAGAACCGGCTTCTTTAATGAATGAAGCCGAGCTGGTACAACTGATTTGCGCTTTCCGCCTGCTGGCACCCGATGTAGAGCTTTCCCTCTCCACCCGTGAATCCCCGTTCTTCCGTGATCACGTTGTCCCTCTCGCTATCAATAACATCAGCGCAGGTTCAAAAACCCAGCCGGGTGGCTATGCCGATAAGCATCACGAGTTAGAACAATTCGCTCCCCACGACAATCGTTCTGTTTTTCAGGTCGCGGAAGCCTTGGTTAAATCAGGGTTACAACCGGTTTGGAAGGATTGGGATAATTATTTAGGTCGATAATTTTTAGCAGAAAAGTGTTTCTCTTTGGCCTGAGTTGGCCAAAGAGAATGAAGTACCAGTATCATTGATCGAAGAAGTTGAATCGAATCTTCATCCGGATATTTAATTAATCCACTAACTTAAATCATGCAGGTGTTTTTTCAATGATGATGTCAGCCTGAAATCTGAAAACCTTACCTGTAGCCCTTCACGTTCTGGCGAGCAGCACATCGCACCGACAAAAACACGCTGATTATTGTCAATCGCAAAAGGAGACAATCTCAGTAACGGCCACGTCTCGCCATCTGTAGAATATTGCAATCTGATAGACCCATCACCGCATGTGAGTCGTAACCAGAACTTATCTGGATTACCGGGGAAAATCCCCATGGCCCAGTCAGAACCTCCATTTGTCAATACACTACCGATAGTTGCCTGCCCATCAGAATGTTCAATGCCCGCTTTTAACCAATGTTGCTCATCCACCAACAACATAACGCCGGCCTGATCATACAGTTGTTCAAACTGGCCTTCGATACAAAACTGGAAAGTGAAACCTTCTTCAAATTTAAAATCATCGATATAGCCACCAAATACGTGACCACTATGACGCTGAAAACCATACCATGTATCACGCCAAAAATCGGTTTTATTGTCCGTCATGACATGAAGCTCATCATCCTGACACTGCCATGAAGCAGGTTCATTCAACCAATGACATTGCTGCAAATTCATCAATATTTACCCTGTTATTTTTTGGTAGGATTAATCAAACCATATCCTGCTAACAATGAAAGGGAAAGCACAGCAATACAGGCAAAAGCACCATGCAACGTGACCTGATGCGCCAAACCACCAATAATTGCCGGCCCAAGCAAAATCCCTGAATATCCCATTGTCGAAACGGCAGAAACTGCCACTGCATCAGGCATCACTTTCTGCTGGCCTGATGCAGTGAAAAACATCGGGGCCAAATTGGATAACCCTGCTCCTATCATCAGGAAAGAAATTCCCAACTGAGTCATGCTGGATGCCAGATAGATTAGGACAAAACCTGACGTTGCCAAAATCGCGCTGCCTAAAAACACGCGCCGATATCCACACACCGCAATGATTTTATCGCCCAAAAATCGCCCCGCAGTCATGGTAATGGCAAAAAGAGTATAGCCAAAACCTGCCTGATGACTACTCATGTTATGCACACTACTCAGTAAGATCCCGCTCCAATCCAGCATGGAACCTTCCATCAAGTAAACAACAAAACAAAGGGAACCAATCAAGATAACAATGCCACGAGGTAAAGCAAAAAATGGTGTGTCCTCCGTTTCCGTTTCAGCGTTATCCAGCATTCCACTCCATGTTGGCAACAACAGTAGAATAACGAATACTGCTACAGCAATTGTGACCTGAAATGGTGGAACTCCCAGAAATAACAATAGGCTGACTGTACCTGCTCCCGCAATTCCACCTAAGCTGAACAATGCATGGAAGCCTGACATAATCGGTTGATGTACTCGTTTCTCAATATTGACCGCATGGATATTGATGACCACATCTGTCGCTCCAATTCCCATACCGAACACAAATAAAGCACAAGCCAAGGTCAATGGAGTCGAGAACACACTCAGGCTCGGCAATATCAAAACAGCCAACAAGGCAAAAAAGGTAAAAATCTTCCGGCAGCCAAAGCGCGTCGCCAACATTCCAGCTATTGGCATCATAATGAAAGAACCAATACCAAACATCAGTATCAGAATCCCCATTGAGCCATCACTCAGCCCCAGTCGTTCTTTTACCAAAGGGATCAGTGGCGCCCAACTTGCAATACTGAATCCCGCAATAAAAAACGAAATTCGCGTTGCCATGACAGGCTGTTTTATTGAAGAGACTGCATATTCTTCAGACAACTTAATTCCTCCAAACGATATCCTCCAAACAAAGCCTTCCGCCAGTTCGGGCGGAAGGCTCCCAATATTGGCCTTTAATAAGGCATCACATTATGTTGATTGTTCCATGTTTATTGCTCTATATTTGCACTTATTTCTGAAAACTGGGGAATATCCGTTAACTTCCCGATGACACAGGAAGCCTGTCCATACTGCTCCGCTCCCGACAAAGCATGAGGCCAAGCATATATCCACGGAATACCCGCCTGTTTTGCCGCCGCAATCCCCAAATCAGTATCTTCAATCACCAAAGTTTGCTGAATATCCATCTCTTTCAATTTCAGCATAGCCAAATAAGGATCAGGGAAGGGTTTAGTTCTTTCCACATCATCGCCAGAAATCAAGGCAGGAGGTTCATGTAGATCCAACAAACCAAGATTTGCCAAACACACATTACGCGGCGCGGTGGAAACAAACCCAAAGTTAGTGCCATTTTGTTGCAAAACAGCAATCAAGTCAGTGATCCCCGGTCGCAAGTAATGTGCAGACAATTTTTCTTGATAACGAGAAATAATTTTTTCCGTAATGCTTTCATGCATTGATGAAGGAAGGCCAACCTCATTCAACGTTTCCGTCAGGCTTAACCCGATCAATTGCTGAGGTTGAATATCACGTGTTTGAGCAGATACCTGTTCTCCCGATACATCAGCTAATACATCAAGCAATACATCAAAGTGCAGTTGTTCACTATCGACAATCACGCCGTCAATATCAAAAATGACATTGCATTTATTTACTGGTTCACATCTATTCATCAAATAGCAGTCCTTCAAAACGATCAATTATTCAGAGCAATCAATTATTCAGAGCAATCAATTATTCAGAGCAATCAATTACTTTAGGTCAGAGATACGAATCAACACCTTGCAGTTTGGTGCGCTGAGAGGAACCTGAGCTTTTGATGCAATATCACAACCAACAGTAAGAAAAGCCTGCTGATAATCCTTAAAATCAAAGACTTGGCTAATCAAACGCTCCGCAGGGATGACACCATCACGGATCATGGCATAGGCACGTTCAAAACTGTTATTCAGGGAATCAATGGAACCTATCACTGAAAGACTTTTATCCGCAATTTTCATAATGTCCAAACTGGCATGCTTGTCTTTCAGGGCAACATTCAGCAACTTCCCACCCGGTGCCAAATGGTTAAAAATATATTCGGTCAACTGCCCCGTTGTATCCACACATAAATCAAACAGAGCTGATGTATCACCATATTCCTGAATCAGTGCTTCATCAAAGCCAGAATATAACTGGCTTCCTGGAGGCAAATTATCTTTTGCAAACTGAATTCGACTCTCATTCTTTTCAACCATAAAGGCTTTTACGCCCCGCTCATACAGCGCCCAAATGTACAACATCCCCATAGGGCCAGCCCCTGCTACCGCTGCACGAATATTAGTATGGGTGATCCCCAGTTTATCCACTCCGGTTAGTGTACAGCTCAGTGGTTCAGTCAGTGAGGCTTCTTCCATGCTGACATGATCATCCAGCTTGATAAGTAAATTTTCTTTTGCCAAATATTGATCTGCGAACGCGCCATCATAGGAAACCCCTGCTTCTGTTCCCAGTTTTCTCTCACAATGATTAGGACTTCCCGTCTGACACATCCGGCAATGTCCACAAAAGTAGGTCGGGTTGACCACAACACGATCTCCCACCTGAAACTGAGTAACACCGCTGCCAATTTGCGATACCACGCCAGTAGTTTCATGCCCCAAAGTGGTTCCCGGTATTGCAACAGGGTAAGCGCCTGTGATAATTCCCACATCCGTGCCACAAATACCACACACTGCAATATCAACAACAACATCATCGGGTTCAATACAAGACAAAGATTCAACTTGCTGGATTTCAACATCCCAAGCTTGATGATATTTAAGCGCTAGCATGATGCAGCCTCCTTATATACCTGTGCGGTAGCCGTTAATTCTGAGAAAGTCAGATCCAGTTTATGCAGGATCTCCGCCAGATGTTCCTGTGTACAAATCAGCGGTGGACGAACTTTGATTGTTTTTCCCTTACCATAACGGGAACCACGTAAGATCAAATTATGGCGGTTGGCAGTGGCTATCGCCTGCGCTGCAAAATCTGGATTTGGTGTATCAAAGCCATACATATATCCCACACCTCTGACTCCCGTGATCTCTGGGTATTGACGCTGTAATTTCAACAAACCATCACGCAAGTAGGCTTCATTTTGTTGCACATTTTCCAAAACGTGCTCATCTTCAATAATGTCGATGATTTCATTGAGGGCAACCAAAGAGAGCGGATTGGCACCAGAAGTGCTGGAATGTTCGAACGATTCCAAAATATCCAGTGAATGGCGCATCAATACGCCGCCAGTCGGAATACCGATGCCTCCAGCCCCTTTGGCGAAAACGATGATATCCGGCTCCAGTTCCTTGGCATAACCCGTCGAAGCGAAGAACGTGCCTGTACGACCAAAACCTGTCTGTACTTCATCCGCAATAATGATGATGCCATGCTGATGACAGATTTCCCTGATCTTCCGGTAAAAAGACACAGGGAAAACAATATTTCCGCCATTCCCCTGAATCGGTTCAATAATCAGACATGCAATATTGTCATTAGAACCTAACTGAATAAACTGTTCTAAATCGACAAATTGCTCTTCATTCGACTGTGATTGTGGCTCTGACAGGACACTGGCTGGCGCAGGAATTTTTATCGAACCATCAATATTTACATGGAAGTCCTTAATTCTGAACGCATTGCCGGAAATCTGTGCTGTTGCAAGAGATTGCCCATGATGGGCAAGAAAGAACGAAATAACTCCTGAACGTCCCGTTGATTTTTGCGCTATGCGGATAGCACATTCAACTGCACCAGATCCAGATACATCTCTCAGCCAAATACGATCGACTCCTTCAGGTGTATGCTTAAGTAATTTACTTAAAATATATTGAGACATTTTATGTGTATAAGCTGAACTCAAATGTGTACATCTATCAATCTGCTGTTTAAGTTTGTTTGCAATCCGATCATTCGTGTAGCCTAACGGCAAATTAAAAGTTCCTGATGCCGCGTCAATATATTTTTCACCATCAATGATCAAATAAGGGCCATGACCAATAAAGCGAGAAAGCATACCTTCAAGGTGCTCTTTATTTTCCATAATCATTCACCACTATTAGTTAGTTTGTATTGGACAATTCGTTGTATTAAACAACTAATTGCATAAGATAATTATTTATATGGAACAATTAATTGCATAGAAAAACTAACATCGCTAAACAATTAATTACGTCAAACAATTAACTTCATTAAACAATTATTCGTATTAAGCAATTAGTCGTATTAAACAATGAAAAAACATACTTATTGCGATGAAATCAGATTAAGCGCATTTAAATTTTATTTCGATCACAAAAATGTAATAAAAAATATTAAATAAATTTAAAAAAAATTTAAATTTGAAAAATCATATATTTGTTTATTAATATTTATTCTTCATATTAAAGACAAAATAAATCGCATTTAGAAATAATCATTAAACTCCTAGCCCTATCATTCGCATCAATTTCTGTGCCTGCTGAATAGCTTCCTGTCGGTGAGTAATTCCCATTTTCTGATATAAATTACGTATATGGGTTTTTATAGTGGTTGCAGCCACATCCAGTTCCGCGGCAATTTGATCGTTGCTGTAACCAGAATAAATCAACCCCAACACCTGCCACTCACGCTGAGTAAGTGGACTATTACGAATAAGCTCAGGCACGTCAGGATGAGTGAGTAACTGTTCTACAAACGTTTCGTCAAAATGGGCAAATTTATGTCGGTGCTGTCGGTTGATTTCCCGGAGAATACGCTGAGCCCTGTGCTGTTCCATCTCAGGCAAGATATTAAGCTGGATAAGCTGGCGCAGTTGCAAAGCCATCAGCTCACCTTCAATGACAAAATGGCTGATAAACCCAGTGCGGTTGGCCAGACTCAAGGCTTCCATCAAAACATCCTGAGCCTCAGCTTTACGTTCAAGCTGCCAATAAAGCAAATTACACAGCAGGAGATTACGATTTAAATCGCTGACCAAGGCCAATTTTCTTGCATAGGTATTCAGCTTCTCCAAAACCGATTCGGCTTCCTCATATTGACCAAGTAAGATTTGTGCTCGTGCAATGTTTCGCCATTGATTTTGATTGAAATGGTTACAAAAACTTTCTGGCCGTTCTGCTTGTGCCAACCATTGTGTCAACGAACTGCTATCTTCCAAACTTTGCCAAATAATGACACGCAATTTATCAGTATTTGTCCGCCAATCCCGATGGTACTGTCCATTACTCAATAAATTTTCACAGCGGGTCAAGTAGCGACGAGCGTTATCAATATCCCCTCGGATCAAAGAGCACTTTGCCAGTTGAGTAAGACATTGTAATTGCTGCTGTGGCTGGTAATTGGTCAACACCTCCAATCCTCGACGGGCTGCATCTGCTGATTCATCAATACGGGCCCAACACCACAAAAGTTGTGAACGGATCCTAAGCAGAAACTCATGCATCGGCAATTGTTCTAAATGCTGCTCACGTATTAAATCAAAAGCATGGGTCTGAGTATCATAAGCCGCCTGTAAATAACCTTGTGCCAGTAAAATTTCGCTTTGTTGCAACAACGCCCATAAAGCATAGTGGTAAACATGACAAAGACGGGCAAGTTGCTCCGTTTGCTTCATCAAAGCCAATGCCTCAACCAACTGACCATTGCAATGCAATACCTCTCCTTTCACTGACATTGCCACAATCCGGCCATATTGATTGTCTGGCAGTAGGGTCGCCAGAGCTTTTTCAGCCAAGGCATCGGCATCCGACGGACAACCATCGTTAATCGCTACTTGGGCTCTCAGGGCATCAAATTCCGCCAGCAATTCCGGCTTGATGGCTATTTGCTTCTGCTTCAATGATTGCTCAGTCTGATTCAATAACGCATTTACTTCATAGTAACGATGCTGACTCTGCGCCAGCCATGCTTGTAGCAGAACCAGGCGAGGACTTTCCAATAGTTGTTCATATGGCAGCGCATTCATGCACTCTTCCAATAGGGATAGTTTGCTGTGGTTAAATAACTCCCAAGCATGTTGCAACAAAATATCCCGCAACAAAGTTGTATCTCCCGCCGCCAGGGCATGATGAATAGCTTCCCCCGGATATCCCTGCATCAGCCATCCTTTTACGGCTGCCCTATGTAATTCGGGCAATTTTGCTGCCATTTCCCATTGGCAACGTTGGCGCAGAAATGAAGCAAATAAAGGATGAAAGCAGAACCACTCTCCAGAATCATCCATTCGTTGAATAAACAACCCCTGACGCTCAATATCCTCCAGACGTTGTTGTCCGTTGTCCTCTCCCGTCAGGCAAACAATCAGACCATCATTCATGGAACGCAGAATAGAACTATGCAGCAAGAAATTCCGCGTCGTCTGATCCACCCGATTTAAAACCTCATCCACAAGGTAATCCGCAAGGTGACTGGCATTAATTCCCGAAAGGCGCTTTGCTGACATTTCAGTCGTATTGCCAGATTGACGGGCAGAAAGGGCAATCAGCTGCAAGGCAGTTGCCCATCCAGCAACATCATTGCATAACTGTTTACAGTGCTCAGGCTCCAATGGATTGGTTAACCGCTTGGCAAAAAATTGCTGCGTTTCCTGATAATCAAAAGCCAACTGTTGGCTATCAATCTCCAATAACTGCTCGCGGACACGTAAGTTAGCAATTCCCAAGGATGGCAAATGGCGTGATAGGATCACCAATGTTAAGTTTTCTGGTTGGTGGCGCAGGAAAAAACGCATTGCTTCATGAATAAGCCCATTCATTATCAGATGATAGTCGTCGATCACCAGAAAAATCGGTTGCTGCCATTCGCTAAGCTCAATAAACAATTGCGCAAACAACGCAGGTAAATTGGCGTATTGGTGTTTCTGGGCCAGCACTTCACTTTTTACACAGTGTCCCTGCGTTGCCTGCTGAATAGCGGCAATCAAATAGCTGGCAAAGCGCTCCGGCTGATTGTCACTATCATCAAGAGAATACCACCCAAGGCGCTCCTGCCCGGCAGCCCATTGTGACATCAATGTCGTTTTGCCATACCCAGCAGGACTGGTTACCAAGACCAGCCGATAACCCTGAACTTCATTGAACTTTTCTAGCAGGCGCTTCCGCATAACCATATTATTGAGCCGAAGGGGACGGCTGAGTTTCGATGGGATAAGCATTAATTTTCTCCCCTCACATGCAATGAATAAAACTGATACCTGAATTCTGTTTGATATTATTAAGTCACTTGTGCCATTAGCATTCGCTAACGCCCAACAAATGTAGAGAAACACTCATCTTTTGCAAACAAGTTGATTAATTTCATTGTGTTAAATTGCACCTTGTCACATTCTTTGATTGCAATTTTGCTATTTCTCTATGAAATTGCGGAAAAACTCGAAAGAAATAGCTACGCCCTTGCACTCCTCCCCGTGAATATTTTTACGGGATGATGTTTCCCATGTCACTAACCTTCAGCATATCCCTCTAAATAATTTCCCCAATTTTCTTCATTCAGTGACAGGATGACGACGCCATGCAACCATCTACATTAGATCAAAAGTCCACATTAAATAAAAAATGCGAATTAGATAAAAACCCGAAGCTCAATAAAGCTTTATTTCAGGCTGCACTTATACGCCAGTGGCAGCGTTTCGGGCTCAACTCCGCTCAGGAAATGACTCCGCATCAATGGTGGCAAGCCATTAGTGCAGCAGTTTCTGAATTACTCCCTCTTCCCGCACAGCAGAATCTTTTTAATTCAGCTCCTGACAGCCAACGTCATGTGAATTATATCTCGATGGAATTTCTGATAGGTCGACTGACAGCTAACAACTTGTTAAATCTTGGTTGGCATGACGATATTCAGTCTTATTTAGCAGAATATGGCATCATTTTGAGTGACTTGCTGGAAGAAGAAACCGATCCCGCTTTAGGCAATGGTGGATTGGGAAGACTGGCAGCCTGTTTTCTCGATTCAATGGCGACCCTCAATCAATCCGCTACGGGATATGGCCTCAATTATCAATATGGTCTCTTCCGCCAATCTTTTAAAAAGAGTCAACAAATTGAAGCCCCTGACGATTGGGGGTGCGAGTCTTATCCTTGGTTCCGCCATAACACACAATTAAAAGTTGGCGTCAGTTTTGGTGGTGAAATCGTGACAACTGCCGATGGCCATGAAACTTGGGTTCCCGCATTTAGTCTGATTGGCGAAGCGTGGGATTTACCTGTGATTGGGTATAACAACGGTGTAACTCAACCCCTTCGTCTATGGCAAGCAACATACGATAGCCCCTTTGATCTATCACTTTTCAATGATGGGCAGTTCCTGCATGCCGAACAGCAAGGTATTGAAGCTAGCAGCCTGACTAAAGTGCTCTACCCTAATGATAATCACCAAGTAGGTAAGCGACTGCGCCTGATGCAACAATATTTTCAGTGTGCTTGTGCCGTGGCAGATATTCTGCGTCGCCATCAACAAGCAGGACGCAAAATAGAAGAGCTGGCGCGATACGAAGTTATCCAGCTTAACGATACACATCCAACCATTGCTATTCCTGAAATGATGCGTCTTCTGCTTGATGAATATCAATTGAATTGGGAAACAGCATGGGAAATCACAGGGAAAACTTTCGCCTATACCAACCATACCTTGCTGCCAGAGGGCTTAGAACGTTGGGATGAACAACTTATTAGTGAACTTCTGCCACGTCATCATCGCATTATTCAAGAAATCAACCGACGCTTTAAAAAAACCGTGGCACAAATCTGGCCTGATAACCAACAAGTCTGGGAAAAATTGGCGGTTATTCACGACAATCAAGTAAGAATGGCTAACCTTTGTGTTGTCGCCTGCTTTGCTGTCAACGGGGTCGCAGCACTGCACTCATCCCTTATCGTGACAGATTTGTTCCCCGAATATCATCAATTGTGGCCAACTAAATTCCACAATGTGACTAATGGTGTAACCCCTCGTCGTTGGTTAAAACAGTGTAATCCTGCACTCTCTTCACTACTTGACCAAACATTAGGCCATGAATGGATTCATGATCTTGCTGCCTTGAAGAAGCTCGAACCTTATGCCGACGATTCTGCTTTCCGTGAAACCTATCGAACCATTAAGCAAGACAATAAAATTAGCCTGTCTAACTATGTCAATAAAGTAATGGGACTCAAGATTGATCCCCATGCTATTTTCGATATACAGATAAAACGTTTGCATGAATACAAGCGTCAGCATCTGAACCTGCTCCATATCTTGTCACTTTATCGGCAGATTCAGGAAAATCCGGCCTTGGATATCCATCCCCGCGTCTTCCTGTTCGGTGCCAAAGCAGCTCCCGGCTACTATCTGGCAAAAAACATCATCTCAGCCATCAATCATGCAGCCGAAAAGATCAATCATGATCCTATCGTCCGTGATCGCATCAAAATTGCTTTTATCCCCGATTACAATGTTTCCGCAGCAGAACTGATGATCCCGGCTGCCGATGTATCAGAACAAATCTCCACGGCGGGCAAAGAAGCCTCTGGTACAGGCAATATGAAATTAGCCTTAAACGGTGCACTAACCATCGGAACACTGGATGGAGCGAATGTCGAAATCGCGGAACAAGTTGGCAACGACAATATCTTTATCTTCGGAAAAACCGTGGAAGAAGCCAAAGCCTTACTGAACAGCAACTACAATCCACAAAATGTACTCCAACAGGATCACCATCTGAAAGATATTCTTGCCTCTCTCGCCAACGGTGAGTTCAGCCACGGAGATACGCACTCATTTGATCTCATGTTACATAGCCTGACTGACGGTGGTGATCCTTATTTAGTTCTGGCTGATTTTGCCTCTTACTGCCATGCCCATAAGCAAATTGATATTCGATATCGCGATGCCCAAGGTTGGACACGAAGTACTGTACTAAATACCGCTCGAATGGGTAAATTTAGTTCTGACCGTGCTATCCAAGATTATCAACAACATATCTGGCAAACTAAATAGGGATTTAGTATGGAAAACAAACGCCTCAATGATTTGGCAACTGAGGCCGGCATTGTCAGCGAATATATTAATGCCTATGGGAAACCGCAGGCGATCCCCGCTGAAACCAGGCATCGAATACTGGAAGCCATGAATACAGATATACCGGTCGGAAGACCGGTTTCTCATTTACATGCTTCTTCTTTACCTCATGTTAAAGTGGTTATTCAGGGGCAAATAGTGACTCTGCCTCTGGAAGATACCAATAATTACCAATGGCAGATACATACTGAGCAAGGCGAAATATTTCATGGTTACTGCCAACTTCAACTTATTTTACCGACCGATCTCCCCTTGGGATATCACACACTGCTCCTAATACCGAAGGTGAAACCAGAAACTCACTCTCGGCAATACTCTATACAGCTTATCGTTGCTCCAGAACGCTGTTACGAACCCGATGCCATAACACGTGGCGAAAAACTTTGGGGT
Source organism: Xenorhabdus anantnagensis (assembly GCF_028598555.1). Lineage (GTDB taxonomy): Bacteria > Pseudomonadota > Gammaproteobacteria > Enterobacterales > Enterobacteriaceae > Xenorhabdus > Xenorhabdus anantnagensis. The sequence continues at coordinate 23,668 of NZ_JAQRFN010000023.1, read as the reverse complement.
GCTTGCGTTCAACTCTATACCCTGCGATCAGAAAATAACTGGGGAATTGGTGATTTTGGCGATCTGAAATATATGTTGCAAGAACTGGCACAACGTGGTGGCGCCTTTATTGGCCTGAATCCTCTTCATGCCATATATCCTGCAATGCCTGAAAATGCCAGCCCTTACAGCCCATCTTCCCGCCACTGGCTCAATATTATTTACATTGCCGTGCATCAGGTGGAAGACTTTAATTACAGCGCTGAAGCACAAGAGTGGTGGCACTCAACGGAAACACAGAGCAAACTCCAGCAAGCCCGCCAAGCAGTATGGGTCGATTACGCCACTGTCATGACATTAAAAATGGCGGCATTACGTCTGGCTTACCGGCAATTTAAGTTTCGGTCTGACGATGATCCCCAACAGATCGCTTTCCAGCAATTTGTAACCAAAAGTGGCAAGAATCTTTACTCTCAAGCTGTTTATGATGCGCTGCACCATAAGCTATACGAGGAAAATCATGCTTATTGGGGCTGGCCTGTATGGCCGGAAGAATATCGTGAACCGGAAAGTAACGCGGTTAAAGCATTCTGTCATTCACATCCACAGGAGATAGAGTTTTTCCTCTGGCTACAATGGCTGGCTGATATTCAACTTGCCGAATGCTTCACTGCCAGCCAAACCAGTCATATGTCGATTGGCATTTACCGTGATCTCGCCGTCGGTGTTGCTCAAGGTGGCTCAGAAACTTGGTGTAACCGAAGCATCTATTGCACCAAAGCATCTGTAGGAGCGCCCCCTGATATTCTAGGGCCACTAGGCCAAAATTGGGGGCTTCCACCAATGAATCCCCATGTTTTAAAAGCTCAAGCCTATCAACCTTTCATTGAGTTACTACGTAGCAACATGCGCCATTGCGGGGCATTGCGTATCGATCATGTGATGTCTCTTCTCAGGCTCTGGTGGATACCACAGGGAGAAACTGCCGATAAAGGCGTTTATGTCCATTATCCAGTTGATGATTTGTTAGCAATATTGGCACTGGAAAGCCAACGTAATCGTTGTTTGGTGATAGGTGAAGATTTGGGGATCGTGCCGGAAGAAATTGTCGATAAGTTACGGGATAGAGGTGTTTATTCCTATAAGGTATTTTATTTTGAACGCAACGAACAAGGTGAATATCGCTCCCCTGATGAATATCCCGTGCAAGCAATGGCAACCATTACTACCCATGACTTACCTACCTTACGCGGATTCTGGCAAAATGAAGATCTAACCTTAGGAGAAGCCATCGGCTTATACCCTGATAAAGCGCTTCTTGCCGATTTGTATTCTGAACGTAAACGCTGCAAGCAGGAATTACTAGCCAGTTTAAGTCGTCACGGTTATTTATTAGAAGAGTTAGGTAAGACATCAGAAGAGTTGAGCAAGGCTGATACCCTTTCCTCATTGCAGAAACCAATATCTCTGGCACAAACTGAACATTTGATGTCAACTGACATAAATCAAAGCATACATCGCTATATAGCCCATAGCGCTTGTGCCTTATTAGGATTACAACCTGAAGACTGGCTGGATATGGAACGCCCCGTTAATATCCCTGGCACAACAGAAGAATACCCTAACTGGCGACGAAAACTCACCATCACGTTGGAAAATATGTTTGCGGATACCCATATCAACCATTTGTTACAAACCGTAGAAGGGTGCCGAAAACAAAGCGCATAATTCGTTAAGCCACCCACTATATACCCAATAAATTTCAGGTGGTGGCAAAGAAAAAAATCCCCAATCACATAAACAAATGTGATTGGGGGAAAGCTAAACCAACAAAGAACCAAACCAACAAAAGCGAATATATATAAAACAACTCTCAGCCCTTCACTCCTCCCGATGTCAATCCACCCACCAACCAACGTTGAGCAAGTAAGAAAATCACCGTGATAGGAATAGCAGAAAGTACAGCCGCCGCAGCAAAATCTCCCCAGAGATAGTTCTGTGGATGAAGATATTGCTGCATTCCCACTGCCAACGTGTAATTGTCCACGTCACGTAATAGCAGAGATGCAACAGGTACTTCCGTAATGACGCCAATAAACGATAAAATAAATACAACAGCCAATATAGGTACAGAAAGTGGCAGCAGTATCAAACGGAAAATTTGCCACGATGTCGCCCCATCCAACATAGCGGCTTCTTCCAGAGAGCGATCTATCGTTTCGAAGTAACCTTTGATCGTCCAGACATGCAAAGCAATTCCGCCCATATAAGCAAAAATCACACCACCGTGGGTATTGAGACCAAGGAAAGGAATATATTCTCCCAATCGATCAAACAAGGCATAGAGTGCCACCAACGAAAGTACTGGAGGGAACATCTGAAATATAAGCATTCCCTTGAGTAAGGGGCTTTTTCCACGAAAACGCATGCGGGCAAATGCATAAGCACACGTCGTTGATAGTGCCACAATGCCAGTGGCAGTAATGAATGCAACCTTTACAGAATTCCAGAGCCATTGCATGACAGGAAATGGCGGGAGTATGACTTGTCCATCAGAAGATTCCACACTGTAGCCAAGTGCCAGCTTCCAGTGTTCCCATGAAATAGTGTCTGGAATAAAGTTACCCGTAGCAAAATTACCTGGGCGCAAAGAAATGGCAATTACCATCAGCAAAGGGAACAAAATCAGGGCAATAAAAGCCAGCATAAATGCATGTGTTCCCCATACCCGCCATCGTTGCGATTTGGTCTGTACCATCGCCATCTTCTTTCCTCCTTAATCAAATTTAATGCGGGTGGTTTTCAAATTGATGATGGCTAATGCGCCTACCAACAAGAAGATCAATGTTGCAATTGCTGCCGCCAGACCAAAATCCTGTCCACCACCACCCTCAAATGCGATACGGTAGGTATAGCTAACCAAAAGATCGGTATAGCCCGCAGGTGTCGTTGTACCAATATGATCAGGTTTACCGTTAGTTAACAGCTGAATCAGGACAAAGTTATTAAAGTTGAAAGCAAAGCTAGCAATCAACAATGGTGTCAATGGCTTAATTAATAATGGAAAAGTAATTTTGGTGAAATTCTGCCACGGCCCAGCACCATCAAGTGCTGATGCCTCATAAAGATCATCAGGGATAGATTTCAGCAGCCCCATGCAAAGAATCATTATATAGGGATAGCCCAACCACGTATTTACAATAATCAACATTGTTCGAGCGAGTGTTGGATCTGTAAACCAATTCGGTTTAAGGCCAAACAGTCCATTCAGCACCAAATTAATTTCACCGAAACTCTGGTTAAACAATCCCTTGAAAATCAGAATGGAAATAAACGATGGAACAGCATAAGGCAAAATAAGCAATACACGATAAATTGCCCGTCCCTTGAGCGCTTCCCATTGCACAATACAAGCGAGGATCATACCCAGCGCAACAGTCAGTACCACTGTCAATAGAGAAAAAACCACTGTCCAGATAAAAATGGACAAAAAAGGTTTTTGAATACCCTCATCCTGTATCACTCTTAAGAAGTTTTTCCAACCAATAGAAACTGTGAACCCAGGGCTTAACGTTTCCTCCGTCCACCCTCCTTCTGCATTAATGGATTGGTAGAACCCTATATCCATATTCGGTCGATACCGTAAACCAGTTTGTTTATCAGTCAGCGTAACCCCATCTTCATCAAGAGAATAAAGGGGATTGATAGCAGAGAACTGGCGTAAAGAACTCATTCTCAATTTACTGTTATCAGGAAGAACTACCACCAATTGACCCAATGCCTGCCGATACTGAGTGATGGTGCGTAATGTCGCGGCATCGCCTTCAAGTTTTTTATCCTGCTGATGGAGAGGCAATACTATCCCTTCCGCTCCCGATAGAGAAAAAGGCTCAGATATCAATAAATTATCACTATCTGGAACGCTTAATGCCAAACGCCATTGTTCAGATGCAGGATAGAGTTTGAAATTAAATGGCTCTCCCGTCTGATAATGGCGACTCATTAATACAGTTTGAGCACGTTCAAATGTCAATTGATTGGTACTGCTATAATTTGTAAAAGCGATAGCAATCGTGCAGATAAGTGGAAACAGTATAAATAGTCCTATTCCAGCAATTCCAGGGTAGGTATAGCGCCAAACATAAGTCTTCCGGTTGGAAAAAACATAGATACCACTCCCCAGTAATACCAGTGTTAACATCGCAAACAGGTATTCTCCCTGCGCATACATCAACACAACCAGATACCCAGTAAAAAGTAGGCAAAAACCTACAGAAAACCATTTCAGGGCAGGATTCTGCCACCATACTGTTTTTTCTAATATTGCTGACATCTTGCACTTCCTGTTACCAATAATTGTGATTGAATCCCAACCACCCAAAACCTATCACAATCAGAACCTATCACAATAAGGTGCTAAAGCTCCTTAGAATCAGGAGCTGGTCATTCGTTTATTTTGTTATTCTCGTTTTCGCATCTTCAAGAGCAGCATCTACCGCCTGACGACCGCTGACTGTGTTAAGAACAGCACTACGCATTGCGTACCAGAAATTACTCATTTGGGAAATATTCGGCATAATTTCACCTTTTTGAGCGTTTTCCATCGTAGCGGCAATACGTGGATCTTTCGCGAGGATTTCCTGATAGGATTTCAAAGCCACCGCTCCCAACGGCTTATCTTTGTCTATCGTTGCCAATCCTTCATTAGTAATCAGGTAATTTTCCAAAAATTCCTTCGCTAACTCTTTATTGGGGCTGGCCGCATTAATCCCGGCAGTTAAAATACCAACAAAAGGTTTAGAGGGATTTTCTTTAAAAGTTGGTAATAAAGTCACACCATAATTAATTTTGCTTTTATCTATATTCGCCCAAGCCCAAGGGCCGTTAATAGTCATCGCTGTTTTGCCTTTACTGAAGGCAGCTTCGGCAATGGAATAATCAATATCCGCATTGAGATGTTTATTTTTGACTAAATCAACTAAGAATTGCATTCCCGCTTTAGAACCTGAATTATTCACTCCGCTATCTTTAACATTATAAGTACCGTTCTCTGCCTTGAAGGCATACCCGCCATCAGCAGCAATCAGCGGCCAAGTGAAATACGGTTCCTGCAAATTGAACATGATTGCGCTTTTATTTTGCTTTTTCAGTTCATTGTCCAAAGCGGGGATTTCTTCCCATGTTTTAGGGGGGGATTTAATTAAATCTTTATTGTAGATAAGAGAAAGAGCTTCAACTGCGACAGGATACCCTACCAATTTTCCGTCATAACGAACAGCATCCCACGTAAAGGGGAATAGCTTATCAATAAACGATTTATCAGGTGTGATTTCAGCTACTAACCCTGATAGAGCATAACCACCAAAGCGATCATGCGCCCAGAAAATAATATCTGGCCCGTCTCCACTGGCCGCAATCTGGGTATATTTTTCTTCCATTTTATCAGGATGCTCAACAATGACAGAAATTCCCGTTTCTTTTGCAAATTTTTCACCGACCTGTGCCAGCCCGTTATAGCCTTTATCACCATTGATCCAAATTACCAACTTGCCTTCCTCCAGCTTCGCGAAGGCTGAAGCAGACAGTACACATGTTGTTAAAACGGAAAGCATCAGGGTACAAGTCCCCGCTTTTAAAATTTTCTTGGTCATCATTCCGCCTTTTCATTTGTTAATTCAAGATAAATATCTTTATTACATAGCGATAAAATGGCACCAGTGTGCAATCAATGTAAAAAAGACTCATCCTCCCCCGCTCTACGCCTCATACCGCATGAGTGTGAACTGGCTTACAAAAACAATTAAAATCAGAACGTTAACATCAAGCAGGCATCCTTTTTTGAGATTTAAGTCACATCTTACCTGACAATTTTTTCCCTCCTTTATTAATCACATTAATCTCGTCCTCCTGACTCCTCCACCATCAAAAATTCTGGGATGGAGGATTCTCACGCCTGTTATTTTATACACAATCTTGCCATCAGTTTTTCACTAAGTTTCTCGCTATGGCGAATAGGAAACGAAGACGAAATAGGAAGCGAACAGAAAACTGAGGTGGCAAATCCGAGAGAGGGAAAAAATGTCTAGTGTCACATTCCACAATGTATCTAAATCATATGGTGAAACGGTCATCTCCAAAGATCTTAATCTTGATATTCAGGAAGGAGAATTTGTCGTATTTGTCGGCCCGTCAGGATGTGGAAAATCGACGTTACTGAGAATGATTGCGGGATTAGAAGACATCACATCCGGTGATTTGCTGATAGCAGGAAAACGAATGAATGATGTTCCACCAGCCAAGCGCAGTATCGGCATGGTTTTTCAATCTTATGCGCTATATCCCCATCTCTCTGTTGCAGACAATATGTCATTCGGCATGAAACTGGCTAGTGCCAAAAAGAACGATATCCAAAAGCGAGTACAACAAGTTGCAGAAACCCTCCAGCTTGCCCATCTACTGGATCGCCGCCCCAAGGCACTGTCCGGTGGCCAACGCCAGCGAGTCGCCATTGGTCGAACTCTTGTTGCTGAACCCAATATCTTTCTGCTGGATGAACCTCTTTCCAATCTGGATGCAGCTTTGCGTGTACAGATGAGAATTGAGATTTCACGTCTACACAAGCGACTGCAACGTACGATGGTCTATGTAACCCATGATCAAACTGAAGCCATGACGCTGGCAGATAAGATTGTTGTGCTGGATGGGGGAAATATTGCTCAGGTTGGTAAACCCCTTGAAATTTATCACTATCCTGCCAATCGCTTTGTCGCGGGTTTCATTGGTTCACCAAAAATGAATTTCCTGCCAGTCAAAGTATCAGCGATTGCCGTCGATCAGGTACAGATTATCCTGCCGAACGGTCAGCCTGTTTGGTTGCCCGTTGAAAGTAAGGGGTTAACTGTCGGTAGTAATGTATCGTTGGGAATTCGCCCCGAACACCTTTTGCCTAATGATATCGCTGATGTTACGTTAGAGGGGACAGTACAGATCGTGGAACAACTGGGGAATGAAACCCAGATTCACATCCGCATACCTGCTATTCATCAAAATCTGGTTTACCGCCAACCTGATATCGTTCTCGTAAAAGAAGGTGCTGATTTCACTATCGGATTAGCTCCTCACCGATGCCATCTTTTCCGCGAAGATGGAACCGCATGTCAGCGTTTACATAAAGAACCCGGAGTCTAAATCCGCGGCCATAAAAAATAACAGGAGAATCATTATGCGTATATTGTCTCTCTCATTGGCTATGCTAACTAGTTTATTATCCATGCAGGCTATTGCTGTTGACTTCCACGGCTATGCCCGTTCAGGCATTGGCTGGACAGGTAGTGGCGGTGATCAGAAATGTTCTAAGGCCACTGGGGCGCCGAGTAAATACCGCCTCGGCAACGAATGTGAAACCTACGCTGAACTTAAACTAGGGCAAGAATTATGGAAAGATGGGAACAAACGTTTCTATTTTGATACCAATTTAGCCTACTCCGTCAGTCAGGAAAAAGACTGGGAAGCCACCAATCCCGCTTTACGTGAAGCAAACGTAAAAGCAACCAATATCATTGACTGGCTGCCCAACTCAACACTGTGGGCTGGTAAACGCTTTTATCAGCGTCACGATATACATATGATCGATTTCTATTACTGGGATATTTCCGGCCCCGGTGCAGGTTTGGAAGATATTGATCTCGGTTTTGGCAAACTGTCTCTTGCCGTTACCCGTAATACAGAATCCGGTGGCTCTCATGGTTGGATCGCCGGCAAAAAAAATGAAACCCCAACCTCTAATGATGTTTTTGATATACGACTAGCAAACTTACCTGTCAATGCCGGAGGCACATTGGAATTTGGCATTGATTATGGGCGTGCTAATGCACGCAAGGGATATCAGCTTGATAACAAGGCATCCAAAGATGGTGTGATGCTGACTGCCGAACATACTCAAAGTATGTTAGGTGGTTTCAACAAATTTGTCTTGCAATACGCAACTGACGCAATGATCTCCAACAATAATGGTCGTTCCGAAGGAGCCAATGTAGACAACAACGGGCATATGCTGCGAGTTATGAATCATGGTGCAATCAACCTCGCAAAAAAATGGGATCTCATGTATGTCGCCATGTATCAAAACATTGACCGCGACAATAACAACGGTAACACATGGTACACCGTAGGTATCCGCCCAATGTACAAATGGACACCAATAATGAGTACCCTGATGGAAGTGGGTTATGACAATGTCAAATCTCAGCGTACTAAGGCAAACAACAACCAGTATAAGATCACTCTGGCTCAACAGTGGCAAGCTGGCGACAGTATCTGGTCACGTCCTGCCATTCGTTTATTTGCCACTTACACCAAATGGAATGAAAAATGGGGTTATGCCGATGACAAATCCGGTTACGTCAGTGGTGTAGCTTACCGTGATACACCAGCACACCGATTCAGTCGTGGGAACAATGATGAATTTACGTTTGGTGCCCAATTTGAGGCTTGGTGGTAATGAAAAAGAAATTACTCTCACTTTGTCTCAGTGCTCTACTCTGCAACATGATTCCTATAGCGAGTTATGCCGCATCAGATATCGCTCTGTCTGATACAACAGAATCCCATTCTGTAATAACTCATAAAGCAGGAGTAGATCCAGAAACAACCAACGCTATCGCGCCAACTTTGTCTTTGCCCACTTTGCAGAAACTACAGTGGCAGCCAATTAACACTCATGGCACACAGACTATTATTCTTAATAGCACGTCACAGCAGCTTAATAACGGGAATATTCGCGGAGCGATAGCTGCATTTGCTTTACCCGCCAATCAAGGTTCATTGGAAATCACTCTGAACAGCCTGATAAAAGATAAGCAGGTATACTCACCGAATGTTTTAGTGCTTGATGAACAACTCCATCCCGCTGCCTTTTATCCAAGTCACTATTTTCGTTATCAACAACCGGGCATTATGTCCACGGATAGGCTTGAGGGTGTATTAAAGCTAACACCTGCATTGGGGCAACAGCGAATTTATTTGCTGATTTATACCACCCGTTCAGATTTACAAACTTCAACACAAATGATCGATCCTGCTAAGGCTTATGCTAAAGGAGTGGGTAATTCTATCCCGAATATTCCAGATCCGAACGCACGTCATACAGAAACAGGAACATTAACGCTAAAAGTAAAATCAGAACGCGATGCAGGCAATATTCTGATTGGTCAGGTATTTTCTACCTCTACTTCTACAACTACGTCCAAACCGGTCACAGTCGGTTCTACACAGGCAATATCTGCACCTGTAATAACAGCTCCTACTGCTATCCCTCACTCCATCATATCGCCTACAGTTAAACCTGTACTGAACGATACGGAACAATATTTCAATGACGCCATCAAGAAAGCCATTAGTCATGGCGATATAGATAAGGCATTGAAACTATTGGATGAAGCGGAGCGCCTTGGCTCACCAACTGCACGGGAAACTTTTATCAAAACGATAAAAAGTAAGAAATAATTTTCAATTATTAAAGGGTTATAGTTATATTTATTTTTGGAACTTTACAGGCTATAACCCTATCTTCCTGACAACATTTCATTACTATTAGTGTATTTACTTAAAATAATCCATAATCCCTTTTTTATTAAGGTAATTTTTTATTTTTCCCCGAAATTTATAAATAAAACAAACCAATATTGATAATAATAATATATTGAACAAAAACCTCATCATCATTGCTGAAAATATAATGAGGAGTAAAATACTTATAGAAAGTAATGAAATAGTGATATTTTTAACTGAAATCTTAAATATCCAAGCTAAAAACTTGAGAGTATATTTTATGATTTTATAAAATATTTCAAATATTGTAAAAAAGAAGTCTACCAATATATCCATAACTATAATCCTATATAAATCGCTAATGTTATACCCTTCGTCTTTCAAGTTGCCTCTTTGTTGGCTACGCACCTTGAAATCCATGGAGTATATTATCTTAAGTGCTTTAACTGCTATTTGTTAAATTGCTATTTATTAAGTTGCTATTTTTCAATATAAATACGATTGAGTACCATTCACTCATAAGAAATATTTTTGTCTCAATACCATTCACGGCAAAACACATCATAGGAAAAAATCAAAGGAAAAATAAAGCATATCACGATGAGGTGGTTTTTATTAATTTTAGCGTGTTTTCAGCAACAAGATCTTTTCTACCCGATAAAAAAATGCCCTCTACAAAGAGAGGGCATTTCACGATTAGCTATACATAATTAGCTGTACGTACTTACCACGATATTATTCGTTATTGCTGCTACCAAAACCTGCATTCAACAATTCAGCAAGGTTTGCAGTGGCTTCGTCAACACTAACTTGTGGTGCTTCAACCACTTCGTTTTCGTGACGACGACGGATGCGATCCTGATGGTAAGCATAACCTGTACCCGCAGGGATCAGACGACCAACGATAACGTTCTCTTTCAGGCCACGCAGTTCATCACGTTTACCTGCAACAGCTGCTTCAGTCAGTACGCGGGTTGTTTCCTGGAACGACGCCGCAGAGATGAAGGATTCTGTTGCCAGTGATGCTTTGGTGATACCCAACAGATCACGATGGAAGATAGCTGCTACTTTACCATCCTGCTCCAGTTTACGGTTTGCAACTTTAACACGTGCGTATTCGACTTGCTCACCTTCAAGGAATTCAGAGCTTCCCGTGCTCGCGATAGTTGCTTTACGCAGCATCTGACGAACGATAACTTCAATGTGTTTATCGTTAATCTTAACGCCTTGTAGACGGTAAACTTCCTGTACTTCGTTAGTGATGTAACGAGCAACCGCGTGAACACCACGCAGGCGCAGAATGTCATGTGGAGATTCTGGGCCATCGGAGATCACGTCACCACGTTCAACAACCTCACCTTCGAATACGTTGAGCTGACGCCATTTAGGGATCATCTCTTCGTAAGCATCACCGCCATCCAATGGACTGATTACCAGACGGCGCTTACCTTTAGTTTCTTTACCGAAGGAAACAATACCGCTGATTTCTGCCAAGATAGCAGGCTCTTTCGGACGACGAGCTTCGAACAGGTCCGCAACGCGTGGCAGACCACCGGTGATATCTTTAGTACCGCCAGATTCCTGAGGAATACGCGCCAATGTATCACCCGCGGAGATGGATATACCATCTTCCAGCTGAACAATCGCTTTACCCGGCAGGAAGTACTGAGCAGGCATATCAGTACCTGGGATCAGAACATCATTACCCTGAGCGTCAACGATTTTCAGTGCTGGACGCAGGTCTTTACCGCTACCGGTACGCTCTGCACTATCCAGAACCACCAGTGAAGACAAGCCGGTCAGTTCATCCGTCTGACGGGTAATGGTTTGACCATCAACTATGTCAGAGAACTGGATAATACCGGATACTTCACTCACAACTGGCATGGTATGTGGATCCCAGTTCGCAACGGTTTCACCGCCGGTTACTGTCTCACCATCACCTTTCGCCAATACCGAGCCGTAAGGTACTTTATAGCTTTCTTTGGTACGACCGAAATCGTCGATCAGACGCAATTCGGTATTACGAGAAGTAATAACCAGTTTGCCTGCTGAGTTCGTAACGAATTTCGCGTTGCTCAGTTTCAAATGACCTTTGTTACGTACCTGAATGCTGGATTCTGCTGCCGCACGAGATGCCGCACCACCAATGTGGAACGTACGCATCGTCAGCTGTGTACCTGGCTCACCGATTGACTGTGCCGCGATAACACCAACAGCTTCACCTTTATTGATCAGGTGACCACGAGCAAGGTCACGACCGTAACACTTAGCACAAACACCGAAGTCAGTTTCACAGCTTACTACGGAGCGTACTTTCAAGCTGTCAACGGAGTTTTCTTCTAACAGATCACACCATTTTTCGTTCAGCAAGGTGTTACGTGAAACCAGAATGTCCGCTGTGCCTGGTTTCAGAACGTCTTCAGCCGTCACACGGCCCAATACACGTTCACGCAGTGGTTCTTTAACATCACCACCTTCGATAACCGGAGTCATCATGATACCGTCGTGAGTACCACAGTCATCTTCAGTCACGACCAAGTCTTGAGCAACGTCAACCAGACGACGAGTCAGGTAACCGGAGTTCGCGGTTTTCAATGCGGTATCCGCAAGACCTTTACGAGCACCGTGGGTTGAGATGAAGTACTGGAGTACGTTCAGACCTTCACGGAAATTCGCGGTAATTGGGGTTTCGATGATGGAACCATCTGGAGTTGCCATCAGACCACGCATACCCGCCAACTGACGGATCTGGGCAGCAGAACCACGCGCACCTGAGTCGGCCATCATAAAGATGTTGTTGAAAGAAACCTGCTGCTCTTCTTCACCGTCACGGTTAATAACAGTTTCAGTAGACAGGTTTTCCATCATCGCCTTAGCAACACGTTCGTTCGCCGCAGCCCAGATATCGATAACTTTGTTATAGCGTTCGCCAGCAGTTACCAGACCTGATTGGAACTGTTCCTGAATTTCGGCCACTTCTGCTTCTGCTTCCGCGATGATGCCTTCTTTCTTCTCAGGAATTACCATGTCGTCGATACCTACGGAAACCCCGGAACGGGCAGCGTAAGCAAAACCGGTGTACATGGTCTGGTCAGCTAAGATAACGGTTGGTTTCAGGCCCAGTATGCGGTAACAGGTGTTCAGCATTCTGGAAATTGCTTTTTTACCCAGCGCCTGGTTAATCAGTGAGTATGGCAGACCTTTCGGTACAATCATCCACAGGATGGCACGACCGATAGTCGTATCAACCAGACCTGTGTTGACAGTTACATTGCCTTCACCGTCTTTCACTTCTTCATGGATACGAACTTTGACACGAGCGTGCAAAGAAGCCAGACCTGCGCGGTAAACACGCTCTGCTTCTTTAGGACCGCTCAGAACCATGCCTTCGCCTTTCGCGTTAACACAGTCACGAGTCATGTAGTACAGACCCAATACAACGTCCTGAGATGGAACGATGATTGGTTCACCACTCGCAGGAGACAGGATGTTGTTGGTAGACATCATCAACGCACGCGCTTCCAACTGGGCTTCCAGAGTCAACGGTACGTGAACAGCCATCTGGTCACCATCGAAGTCGGCGTTATAAGCCGCACACACTAATGGGTGCAACTGGATCGCTTTACCTTCAATCAGGACCGGTTCAAATGCCTGAATACCCAGACGGTGAAGAGTCGGTGCACGGTTCAGCAGAACCGGATGCTCACGGATAACTTCATCCAAGATATCCCATACAATGGCTTCTTCACGCTCAACCATTTTCTTGGCTGCTTTGATGGTCGTCGCCAGACCACGCAATTCCAGCTTGCCATAAATGAATGGCTTGAACAGCTCCAGTGCCATCTTCTTAGGAAGACCACACTGATGCAGACGCAGGTATGGACCTACGGTAATTACAGAACGGCCTGAGTAGTCAACACGTTTACCCAGCAGGTTCTGACGGAAACGACCCTGTTTACCCTTGATCATATCTGCCAAGGATTTCAGAGGACGCTTGTTGGAACCCGTAATCGCACGACCACGGCGACCGTTGTCCAGCAATGCATCAACCGCTTCCTGCAACATACGTTTTTCGTTACGTACGATGATATCTGGCGCAGCCAGATCCAACAGGCGCTTCAGACGGTTGTTACGGTTAATGACGCGACGATACAGATCATTCAGATCTGATGTAGCGAAACGACCACCATCCAGTGGAACCAGTGGACGCAAATCCGGTGGCAAAACTGGCAGAACGTTCAGAACCATCCACTCTGGCTTGTTACCAGACTGAATGAAAGCTTCCAGCAGTTTAATACGCTTGGTCAGCTTCTTACGCTTGGTTTCAGAGTTAGTCTCGTTCAGCTCTTCACGCAAGTTTTCACATTCGTTTTCTAATTCGATGCTTTTCAGCAAAGATTGGATTGCTTCTGCACCCATTTTTGCATCAAATTCATCACCGAACTCTTCCAGTGCGTTCAGATACTCTTCTTCAGACAGGATTTTTCCACGCTCAAGATTAGTCATACCACCTTCGACAACAACATAGGATTCGAAGTACAGTACGCGTTCAATGTCACGCAGAGGCATATCCAGCAGCAAACCGATGCGGGATGGAAGAGATTTCAGGAACCAGATGTGGGCGGTCGGAGATGCCAGCTCAATGTGTCCCATACGTTCACGACGAACTTTAGTTTGGGTTACTTCAACGCCACACTTCTCACAAATCACACCACGGTGTTTTAAACGTTTGTATTTACCACACAAACATTCGTAATCTTTTACTGGCCCGAAAATACGCGCACAGAAAAGACCGTCACGCTCAGGCTTGAACGTACGGTAGTTAATGGTTTCCGGCTTTTTTACTTCCCCGAATGACCACGAACGGATCATATCTGGAGAGGCCAGAGCAATTTTGATCGCATCAAACTCTTCGGTCTTGGTTTGCGCTTTCAGAAACTTCAATAAGTCTTTCACGAAATGGCTCCTGTCGGAGTTAGACCTGTTAGGTGAGTGGCCCATGCCACTCCCCTCTATAACCAGTATAACCACTGGGACCAGTGCAACCACTGGCTGGTAAACCGCCCGACATTTTCATGCCGGACAGTACCAGCGGGAAAACGATTTATTCGTCTTCCAGCTCGATGTTGATACCCAACGAACGGATTTCTTTCAGCAATACGTTGAAAGATTCCGGCATGCCTGGTTCCATCTGGTGGTTACCATCCACGATGTTTTTATACATCTTGGTTCGACCGTTAACATCGTCGGATTTAACTGTGAGCATTTCTTGCAGGGTGTACGCCGCACCGTATGCTTCCAATGCCCACACTTCCATCTCACCGAAGCGCTGTCCACCGAACTGTGCCTTACCACCCAGCGGCTGCTGAGTAACCAGACTATAAGAGCCGGTAGAACGGGCGTGCATCTTGTCATCAACCAAGTGGTTCAATTTCAGCATGTACATGTAACCGACGGTTACTTGACGCTCGAATTGTTCACCTGTACGGCCGTCGAACAAAGTGATCTGACCGGAAGTCGGCAAGCCACCCAGTTTCAACAACTCTTTGATTTCGGTTTCTTTTGCACCGTCAAAGACAGGCGTTGCGATAGGCATACCTTTTCTCAGGTTTTCTGCCAGACGCATTACTTCTTCGTCGGTGAAAGTGTTCAAGTCAACTTCTTGACGAGTATCATCACCCAGATCATAAGCTTTCTGGATAAACTCACGCAGTTTGGTAACTTCTTGCTGCTGTTTCAGCATTGCATTGATCTTGTCACCAATGCCTTTTGCCGCCATACCCAAGTGAGTTTCCAGAATCTGACCGATGTTCATACGTGATGGTACACCCAGCGGGTTCAGTACGATGTCTACTGGTGTGCCGTTTTCATCGTAAGGCATGTCTTCGATCGGGTTGATCTTGGAGATAACACCTTTGTTACCGTGGCGACCTGCCATCTTGTCACCAGGCTGAATCTGACGTTTCACAGCCAGATACACTTTGACAATTTTCAGCACGCCAGGTGCCAGATCGTCGCCTTGGGTGATCTTACGGCGTTTAGCATCCAGTTTTTTCTCGAACTCAATTTTCAGTTCGTCATACTGTTCTGCCAGCTGCTCCAGCTGATTCTGTTTTTCTTCATCAGCCAGACCCAGTTCCAACCAACGCCCACGAGGAAGTTTAGCGAGTTTTTCCGCTTCAACACCGCCGGCAACCAGTACAGAGTGGATACGAGCAAACAGGCCAGCTTCGAAAATTTGCAGTTCTTCTGTAAGGTCTTTCTTAGCCTCACGCAACTGCATCTCTTCGATTTCCAACGCACGCTTGTCTTTCTCTACACCATCACGGGTAAAGACTTGTACGTCAATAACAGTACCAGAAACACCATTTGGTACGCGCAGTGAGGAGTCTTTCACATCAGACGCTTTCTCACCGAAGATCGCACGCAGCAGTTTTTCTTCTGGTGTCAGCTGAGTTTCACCTTTTGGTGTCACTTTACCAACCAGAATGTCGCCACCTTTCACTTCCGCACCGATATAAACGATACCGGATTCGTCCAGTTTAGACAGCGCAGCTTCACCCACGTTAGGGATGTCAGCAGTGATCTCTTCAGGCCCCAGTTTGGTGTCACGAGACACACAAGCCAGTTCTTGAATGTGAATGGTAGTGAAACGGTCTTCCTGAACAACACGTTCAGATACGAGGATGGAGTCCTCGAAGTTATAACCATTCCATGGCATGAATGCCACGCGCATGTTCTGACCCAGAGCCAGTTCACCCAAGTCGGTGGATGGGCCATCAGCCAGTACGTTGCCACGTTCTACCAATTCGCCCAAAGAAACACATGGCATCTGGTTGATACAGGTGTTTTGGTTGGAACGGGTATATTTGGTCAGGTTATAGATATCAATGCCCGCTTCACCCGCGTACATTTCATCTTCATTAACCTTGATTACAATACGGGATGCGTCAACGTACTGAACCATACCGCCGCGTTTAGCAACAGAGGTTACACCGGAGTCAACCGCTACCGCACGTTCCATGCCTGTTCCGACCAGCGGCTTATCAGCACGCAGAGTTGGAACTGCCTGACGTTGCATGTTCGCACCCATCAATGCACGGTTGGCGTCATCGTGTTCAAGGAATGGGATCAGAGAAGCACCGACGGACACGATCTGTTGTGTCGAAACGTCCATGTACTGAACCTGATCACGGTTGAACAAGCTGGATTCATCGTAATGACGGCAAGTGATCAATTCTTCAACGAAGTGACCTTCTTCATCCAATACGGTGTTCGCCTGTGCAATGACATAGTTACCTTCTTCGATCGCAGACAGATAATGAATTTCATCAGTCACTACACCATCACGAACTAAGCGATAAGGCGTTTCAAGGAAACCATACTCATTGGTACGCGCATAAACGGACAATGAGTTAATCAGACCGATGTTTGGACCTTCAGGCGTTTCGATTGGACATACACGACCGTAGTGAGTTGGATGTACGTCTCGAACTTCAAAGCCTGCACGCTCACGGGTCAGACCGCCTGGACCCAACGCAGAAATACGGCGTTTATGGGTAATTTCAGACAGTGGGTTGTTCTGGTCCATGAACTGGGACAACTGGCTGGAACCAAAGAACTCTTTCACCGCCGCAGAAATTGGTTTGGCGTTGATCATGTCCTGAGGCATCAGAGTATCCAGATCGCCCAGAGACAAACGCTCTTTCACTGCACGTTCTACACGAACCAGACCAACGCGGAACTGGTTTTCGGCCATTTCACCAACGGAACGGATACGACGGTTACCCAAGTGGTCGATATCATCGACTTCACCTTTACCGTTACGGATATCGATGAGCTTCTTCATCACATCAGTGATGTCTTCTTTGCTCAGGATACCAGCACCTTCAATCTCTTCACGATCCAGCGAACGGTTGAACTTCATACGACCAACCGCAGACAGATCATAACGATCTGCAGAGAAGAACAGGTTCTCAAACAGGTTTTCTGCGGCTTCGCGTGTTGGTGGCTCACCCGGACGCATCATGCGATAGATTTCAACCAATGCGTTAGTACGATCATTGGTCGGGTCAACACGCAGAGTTTCGGAAATGTACGCACCGTGGTCCAGATCATTGGTAAACAGGGTCTCGATAGATTTGTGACCGGACTGACTCAAACGTGCCAGCAGATCCAAAGAGAGTTCCATGTTAGCAGCACAGATGATTTCACCTGTGTTCTGGTCAATGTAATCTTTTGCTACAACTTTACCCGCGATATATTCAACAGGTACCTCAATACGGTCTACCTGATCTTTTTCTAACTGGCGGATATGACGAGCTGTGATACGGCGGCCTTTTTCAACATAGACCTTGTCGTTTGCTTCGATATCAAATGAAGCAGTCTCGCCACGCAGACGTTCTGGTACCAGAGCCATCTGCAATTTATTGCCACGAATTTCGAATACGGTTTTGTTGAAGAACAGATTTAGAATGTCTTCAGTAGAATAATTCATCGCACGCAGAATAATCGAAGCCGGCAGCTTACGGCGGCGGTCGATACGCACAAACAGGTTATCTTTTGGATCGAATTCGAAATCTAACCATGAACCACGGTAAGGGATAATACGTGCGTTATACAGTACCTTACCGGATGAATGGGTTTTACCCTTATCGCTGTCAAAGAAAACGCCTGGGCTACGATGCAACTGAGATACGATAACACGCTCAGTACCGTTGATAACGAAAGTACCGTTATCAGTCATGAGTGGAATTTCACCCATGTAGACTTCTTGTTCTTTGATGGCTTTAACTGTGCCTTCTGGCGCTTCGCGCTCATAGATCACTAGGCGCAGCTTAACGCGCAGCGGTGCTGAATATGTCACACCACGGATCTGACACTCTTTAACATCAAAGACAGGCTCGCCAAGACGGTAGCTTACATACTGCAACTCAGAATTGCCGTTGTAGCTCTGAATTGGAAACACTGAACGGAAGGCCGCTTCCAGTCCATTCTGGCCTTCAGGATCTTGCTCGATAAACTTCTGGAACGAGTCAAGTTGGATAGAAAGAAGGTATGGAACATCCAAAACTTGTGGACGTTTACCAAAGTCCTTACGAATACGTTTTTTCTCGGTATAGGAGTAAACCATAGGGTTCCTCAGCTCGCTGACAAGTGACCCACTCTGCCCGCCCTTGAAGGACAGCGCTCTGCAACACTATTTTTTCGAACAGAAAATAGAATATTTTCCGTAATACTCATTGCTATTACTCTTAAATCATTTCATTGCGTTACCTTACTACCGAGCTACCCGAGTGGATCGTAGCTGAGAACGCAGTATATTAAGGCGTCAATAGGAAAAAGTATTCTGGGTTCATTAGTAGCCAAACAGTGTGAAATGCTACTAACTCCCTACATAATGCCTTTCAGGCAATATGGCTGTAGGCAATGCCCTTACAGCGCAAAAAGGCTGGCGATTAAAAAATCGCCAGCCGCCAGCCTTAATGAATCAGGCTGCGAACTTCAAACAGATCTTACTTGATCTCAACAGAAGCACCTGCTTCTTCCAGAGATTTTTTCAGAGCTTCAGCGTCGTCTTTGCTGATGCCTTCTTTCAGAGCTGCTGGTGCGCTTTCAACCAGATCTTTAGCTTCTTTCAGACCCAGGCCAGTTGCGCCACGTACTGCTTTGATTACAGCAACTTTGTTAGCGCCAACGCCAGTCAGGATGACGTCGAATTCAGTTTGTTCTTCAACAGCTTCAGCAGCAGCACCCACTACAGCTACAGCTGCAGCAGCAGAAACGCCGAATTTTTCTTCCATCATGCTGATCAGTTCAACAACGTCCATTACAGACATTTCTGCAACTGCGTCCAGAATTTGTTCTTTAGTGATAGACATAACAAGTGTTCCTAAAATTCAGAAAAAGTTTATACGTTAAAAAGCAACGAAGGAAATAGACAATTAAGCTGCTTCTTTCTGATCGCGTAGCGCAGCCAGAGTGCGAACCAATTTGCCTGCAGAGGCTTCTTTCATGGTTGCCATCAGGCGTGCGATTGCTTCTTCGTAAGTTGGGAGTGTTGCCAGACGATCGATATTTGATCCTGGGATAAACTCACCTTCAAAGGCTGCCGCTTTAATCTCGAATGCTGGGTTCGCTTTCGCGAAATCTTTAAACAAGCGAGCAGCTGCGCCCGGATGTTCAAAAGAGAAAGCAATCAAGGTTGGACCAATAAACGCTTCTTTCAGGCACTCATACTCAGTACCTTCAACAGCACGACGCAGCAAAGTATTACGTACAACACGTACGTTAACGCCAGCTTCACGGCATGCTTTACGCAGTTCAGTCATTTTATCTACGGTAACGCCACGAGAATCCGCAACAACCGCAGACAGCGCACCTTTGGCTACTTCGCTGACTTCAGCAACAATCGCTTGTTTGTCTTGAAGATTTAGTGCCATTAGCTTCTTGCTCCTGGATTAACCGGGAAAACCCGGAACTCACTTCACTCAAGGCACAAAATGTGCATGAGCGCTAAAACACGGTGAGCAGAATCCAGAAAATAAATTTCATTTGGCTCTGTCACCGTCTACGCAGGATATTAAGTAATTACTTACGCCTGCGGTCTTGGACGGGGCTTGGATTAGGCCAAGCTCCAACCGAAAACTTGTTATTTGCCGATACAGCCTTGTCTTTCAAAGGTTGTGTGTCATAGAGCACACTATCAGGCAAATTTGAAGCGTCAGATTTTAGACAAATCTGACGCTAAGGTAAAGCGTTATTCTCAGCTTAAATAATTAAGCTGATGCGTTCAGACCAGACTGGTCGACCGCAACACCTGCACCCATGGTAGTAGACAGGCTAACTTTCTTGATGTAAACGCCTTTAGCGGAAGCTGGTTTAGCTTTTTTCAGCGCAACCAGCAGAGCTTCCAGGTTTTCTTTCAGTTTGTCAGCGTCGAAGTCAACTTTACCGATAGTGGTGTGGATGATACCGTTCTTGTCGTTACGGTAACGAACCTGACCTGCTTTAGCGTTCTGTACAGCTTCAGCAACGTTAGGAGTTACAGTACCCACTTTCGGGTTTGGCATCAGACCACGTGGACCCAGGATTTGGCCCAGCTGGCCAACAACGCGCATTGCATCTGGAGATGCGATAACTACGTCGAAGTTCATCTCGCCTTTCTTAACCAGTTCAGCCAGATCTTCCATACCTACCAGTTCAGCGCCAGCAGCTTTAGCCGCTTCAGCGTTTGCGCCCTGAGCAAATACAGCAACACGTACTGAACGACCAGTACCGTGTGGCAGTACAGTTGCACCACGAACGTTCTGGTCAGATTTACGAGCATCAATGCCAAGATTAACAGCTACGTCAACGCTTTCTACAAACTTAGCAGTAGCCAGTTCTTTCAGCAGAGCAACAGCTTCGTTGATGTCATATTGTTTAGTTGCATCAACTTTTTCACGGATAGTGCGCATGCGCTTGGTCAGTTTAGCCATTGATTAATCCTCCACTACCAGGCCCATGGAACGAGCAGTACCTTCGATTGAACGCATCATCGCGTCAACGTCAGCACCAGTCATGTCCGCAGCTTTAGTTTCAGCAATTTCACGAACCTGAGCGCTGGTTACTTTACCAACTTTATCTTTGTTCGGTTTGCCGGAACCAGATTTGACGCCTGCTGCTTTTTTCAGCAGAACAGCCGCTGGTGGGGTTTTAGTAACGAAAGTGAAAGAACGGTCTGCATAAACAGTAATAACAACTGGAATTGGCAAGCCTTTCTCAATGCTTTCAGTTTTAGCATTGAACGCTTTACAGAATTCCATAATGTTAACACCCTGCTGACCCAGAGCTGGGCCAACTGGTGGGCTTGGGTTAGCCATACCAGCTGCAACTTGCAGCTTAACGTAGGCTTGTACTTTCTTAGCCATTATATTTCCTCTGTGTGGGTGTTATCGCCTCAAAATGAGGCTCCCCTGACAATTTAGGCCCCGTCTAAAAGACCAAGCCACTTAAAATATTACCTAAATTACCTAGGAAACATCATCTAAAATGACACCTAGATAAAAACAAAAGGCGCGAAATTGTATGCTAATTTCACACCCTTTGCAAGCAGAGCAGCTTAATTAAGCGTCAGATCAGGCTTTCTCTACCTGACTGAAATCCAGCTCAACTGGTGTAGCACGACCAAAGATAGAAACCGATACTTTCAAACGGCTCTTCTCGTAATCGACTTCTTCCACCACACCATTGAAGTCTGCAAACGGACCATCGCTGACTCGAACCATTTCTCCTGGTTCGAACAGAGTTTTTGGCCTTGGCTTATCACCAACCTGTTGAAGACGATTCATGATCGCATCAACTTCTTTATCGCTGATTGGTGCTGGGCGGTCAGAAGTGCCACCGATAAAACCCATTACGCGAGGTACACTACGAACCAAATGCCAAGTCGCATCGTTCATTACCATCTGTACCAAGACATAGCCCGGGAAGAATTTACGCTCGCTTTTACGGCGCTGACCACTGCGGATCTCAACAACCTCTTCTGTCGGCACCATCACTTCGCCAAAAGAATCTTCCATCTCTTGTAATTTGATATGTTCACGCAGAGATTGAGCGACGCGACCTTCAAACCCAGAAAATGCCTGGATGACATACCAACGCTTTTTTGGGGATTCAGACATTTTTTAAAACCTCAGGCCTGTAATAAATGAAACTAAACGCACCAGAATACCATCAAGCCCCCACAAAATAAGAGACATGACAGCCGTCACAACTGCAACAATCAACGTTGTCTGCAGTGCTTCCTGGCGAGTTGGCCAAATGACTTTACGCATTTCAATGCGGGCTTCACGGGCAAATGCTAATGCAGATTTACCTTTTACAGTCCACAATGCAACTGCTCCTGCAAGGGCAGCAATAGCAACCACGGCTATCGCGCGCAGAGGCAGGTTATACTCTCGGTAATAGTAATTACCCACAATAGCAACCACCAGCAGCACTGCTACCAATAGCCATTTTGCTATATCAAGACCACGCCCGCTTTGTTGAGCATCGCTATTCGCACTCATAAACCAACCTGTAACTCTATGTAAGTAACTATGATGTAAATAGATAGCCAGCTTGCCTCGCAAGAGCAAAACAAATCAGACCGAACCCAAAGATAATTGTAATTGTATCTGACTCGGCGCCATAATTCAGTAGGACTTTTATACCTTAATGATATTTAAGTCCACCCGTTGTATCAGAGCCTATCTCACCAATAATTAAGAATAGCAATCAAATAGCAATTTATCTGCCATCAAATGGCTAATTATGAGCAAATATTGATGAGATAGGTTCTTCTTAAGACAACGTATAAAAAGGGCATCTGTCGATGCCCTTCCAAAATGAACACATTAAAAAAATTATGCGATCACTTTAGCAACAACACCAGCGCCTACAGTACGGCCGCCTTCACGGATGGCGAAACGCAGACCGTCATCCATTGCGATTGGGGCAATCAGGTTAACGATCATGTTAATGTTGTCACCTGGCATGACCATCTCAACGCCTTCTGGCAGTTCGATAGTACCGGTTACGTCAGTAGTACGGAAGTAGAACTGTGGACGGTAACCTTTGAAGAATGGAGTATGACGGCCACCTTCATCTTTGCTCAGGATATACACTTCTGATTCGAACTGAGTGTGTGGGTGGATAGAACCTGGTTTCGCCAGAACCTGACCACGCTCAACGTCATCACGCTTAGTACCACGCAGCAGAACACCAACGTTCTCACCAGCACGGCCTTCGTCCAGCAGTTTGCGGAACATTTCAACGCCAGTACAAGTGGTTTTCGTGGTTTCTTTGATGCCCACGATTTCGACTTCGTCACCAACTTTAACGATACCACGCTCTACACGACCGGTTACAACCGTACCACGACCGGAGATGGAGAATACGTCTTCGATTGGCAGCAGGAATGGCTTGTCAATGTCACGCTCTGGTTCTGGGATGTAAGAATCCAGCGCTTCAGCCAGTTCAATGATCTTCGCTTCCCACTCTGCTTCGCCTTCCAGCGCTTTCAGAGCAGAACCACGGATGATTGGAGTGTCGTCGCCTGGGAAATCGTACTGAGACAGCAGCTCACGTACTTCCATTTCGACCAGTTCCAGCA
>NZ_JAQRFN010000022.1 GCF_028598555.1 Xenorhabdus anantnagensis | reverse complement strand
ATCAACAGCTTGTTCGGGATTGAACACAGGATTTGTCTGGCGGCAACAGCGCGGTGGTCCCACCTGACCCCATGCCGAACTCAGCAGTGAAACACCGTAGCGCCGATGGTAGTGTGGGGTCTCCCCATGTGAGAGTAGGACACTGCCAGACAACTAATCAGCCAAAAAAGCCATCCGCTCGCGGATGGCTTTTTTGCGTTGGATATTTTTTTGGAAATTGAATACTGAGATTAAAACAAGAATTAAAAATAGTATGAATTAATGCGCTTTTCCTTGTTCTATTCCAATCCCTGTCTGCGAACGAATAAATTGGCTGCGAAACATTATCCTCTCCTGTGCTCCTTGTTCTGAAGTATCTGTAATCGAAAATAACCAAGCACCAACAAATGCTATAAACATAGAAAACAGAGCTGGATATTCATAAGGATAAATCGGTTTCTCATGACCAAGAATGCTGACCCAAATCGTAGGGCCCAAGATCATTAATACAACTGCTGTCAGTAACCCCAACCATCCACCAACCAACGCTCCACGCGTAGTCAGCTTGCTCCAGTACATTGACAATAAAATAATAGGGAAATTACAGCTTGCAGCAATAGAGAACGCCAAACCGACCATAAAAGCAATATTTTGCTTTTCGAACAATATTCCTAGCCCAATAGCAACGAATCCCAGAATAACGACGGTAACTTTGGAGACCTTTAGTTCATCCCGCTCATTAGCATGTCCTCTTTTCATCACATTAGCATAGAGGTCATGGGATACTGCTGAAGCGCCTGCCAATGTTAACCCTGCTACTACAGCTAAAATAGTGGCAAAAGCAACTGCTGAGATGAAGCCAAGGAAAAAATCACCGCCAACGGCACTTGCTAGATGGACGGCTGCCATATTTGTACCACCAACTAATGCCCCTGTTGCATCTTTGAACGATGGGTTAGCACTGACCAATAAAATTGCACCGAATCCGATAATGAACGTCAGGATATAAAAATAGCCGATAAACCCAGTTGCATAGAAAACACTTTTACGGGCTTCCTTAGCATCGCTGACAGTAAAAAAACGCATAATGATATGTGGCAATCCCGCAGTACCGAACATTAATGCTAATCCTAAAGAGAGTGCAGAAATAGGATCAGATACCAATCCTCCGGGACGCATGATGGCAGGCCCAAGAGAGTGCACTGCAATGGCCTCTTTAAATAAGGTATGAAAGTTGAAATTAACAGCTTTCATGACCATCAGAGCCATGAATGTTGCCCCTGCCAGCAATAGAATTGCTTTAATAATCTGAACCCATGTTGTTGCCAGCATCCCGCCAAACAATACATAAAGCACCATTAAAATACCGACCAAGACAACAGCGACGTAATAATTCAATCCGAATAGCAACTCGATGAGCTTTCCAGCCCCAACCATCTGAGCTATCAGGTATAACGCAACAACAACTAATGAGCCGATTGCGGATAAAGTACGGATAGGAGTCTGTTTCAGTCGATAAGAAGCGACATCGGCAAAGGTGTAACGCCCCAAGTTTCTTAATCTCTCGGCAATGAGAAATAGAATGATCGGCCAGCCCACTAGGAAGCCAATGGAATAAATCAGCCCATCATAGCCAGAAGTATAAACTAGCGCTGAAATTCCCAGAAAAGAGGCTGCGGACATATAGTCACCAGCTATCGCCATACCATTCTGGAATCCAGTGATACGTCCACCTGCGGTATAATAATCTGAGCGTGAAATAGTCCGCTTTGAAGCCCAATAAGTAATGCCAAGAGTTAACCCGACGAATAACAGGAACATGACAATCGCCTGAATATTTAAGGGTTGTTTTTCTACATGATCTGATATGGCATCTGCTTGAGCTATGGTAGGAAAGAGGAAGGAAAATAGAGGTATTGATAACAATACAATTTTTTTCATTTTCTCACCTCGTTGAGAATAGTTGACGTCAGGCGATCAAATTCACCATTCGCCCTCACTACATAAATTCCTGTCAATATGAAAGAAATAAAGATGATGCCGATCCCTACGGGGATCCCCCGCGTCATACTGGTGCTTTCATGGAGCTGTGTTCCAAGCCATTCAGGAGCAAAAGCAATAAGAAAAACAAAACCAACATAAAGCACTAACATAATGATGGATAATAGCCAGGCAAAACGTCCCCGCTTCTTAACTAATTCCTTAAAGCGGGGATTATTCTCAACCTCTTGATAAATGTCGTCACTCATTAGAGTATCTCCTTGTTGATTTGAAACGGTACACCTTAAGTACTGCACGAGATGCCAGATACCGGATAGCCGTATCCGAGGGAATTCATGACTATTAGCCACTTCCCTGCATAGCTCTACGCTTTTGGTGATACGTTATTTAAGCCGCTTTGCAGCGGCCTATATGTTTTACGACATGGTTTTACAACATAACCTTACGACATATTGATAGATTGTTTTTCTTCCAGCAGTTTTTCAACGACTCCCGGATCGGCCAGAGTGGAGGTATCTCCCAAATTACTGGTATCACCAGAAGCTATTTTGCGTAAAATACGCCGCATTATTTTTCCAGAACGTGTTTTGGGCAGAGAGTCCGTCCAGTGAAGGATATCGGGTGTTGCAATCGGCCCGATTTCTTTACGAACCCAATTTCTGACTTCGGTATACAGTTCAGGAGAAGGCTCTTCACCATGAATTAGCGTGACATAAGCGTAAATAGCTTGCCCTTTGATATGATGCGGGATACCCACAACGGCAGCTTCAGCTATTTTAGGGAATGAAACCAGAGCTGATTCGATTTCTGCGGTTCCCAAACGATGGCCTGAAATATTCAGAACATCATCAACACGGCCTGTTATCCAGTAATATCCATCTTCATCACGTCGAGCGCCATCACCACTGAAATACATTCCCTTGAAAGTGGAAAAATAGGTTTGTTCAAAACGTTCATGATCGCCAAACAGAGTTCGAGCCTGCGCTGGCCAAGAGTCCGTCATGACAAGATTGCCTTCACACTCCCCCTCTAAAATTTCTCCTGAGTTATCAACCAATGCCGGACTAACGCCAAAAAATGGCAGAGTAGCGGAGCCTGCTTTGAGATCAGTAGCACCCGGTAGTGGTGTAATCATGAATCCGCCAGTTTCGGTTTGCCACCAGGTATCTACGATAGGACATTTACTATTACCTATTTTTTGGTAATACCACTCCCATGCTTCTGGATTAATTGGTTCGCCAACAGAACCCATAATGCGCAATGATGTGCGTTTTGTGCCTTCTATTGCTTTATCACCTTCAGCCATTAATGCCCTGATAGCGGTTGGTGCAGTATAAAGAATATTAACTTTATGTTTGTCAACTACCTGACAGAGACGATTAACATCGGGATAGTTGGGAACACCTTCAAACATCAAGGTCGTGGCACCGCAGGATAGTGGCCCATATAGCAGATAACTATGCCCTGTTACCCATCCTATATCGGCTGTGCACCAATAAATTTCTCCGGGACGATAATCGAATGTGTATTTGAAAGTTAAAGACGCGTAGACCAAATAACCACCCGTCGTATGCAGAACGCCTTTAGGTTTGCCGGTAGAGCCTGAGGTATAAAGAATGAATAGTGGATCTTCGGCATTCATCTCTTCAACGGGGCACTCACTACTAACACTCTTTATCAGCTCATGCCACCATAAGTCACGGTCGTTGTTCCAGTTTTTGGTATTTCCGGTACGTTTGAAAACAACCACATTTGTTACGCTAGTGACGTCTGGATTACTCAGGGCCTCATCGACATTTTTTTTCAATGGGATGGTTCGACCCGCTCGTAAGCCTTCATCTGCGGTAATAACGAGTTTGGCATTAGAATCGATAACTCTGCCAGCGATGGCATCAGGGGAGAAGCCACCAAAGATCACGGAATGGATCGCCCCAATACGGGCACAGGCCAACATTGCAACGGCAGCTTCTGGCACCATTGGCATATAGATAGCAACAACATCGCCTTTTTTGATCCCAAGTTTTTTCAATACATTAGAGAATTGGCAGACGTCATGATGTAATTCCCGATACGTAACATGGCGGGATTCTGCGGGATTATCTCCCTCCCATATAATAGCAGTTTGATCGCCACGCTCTTGCAAATGGCGATCAAGGCAGTTGGCACTTAAGTTCAGAGTGCCATCTTCAAACCAGCGGATGCTGATATGCCCAGGATCGAAAGAAGTATTTTTGATCTTGGTGTAAGGCCTAATCCAATCAACTATGTTACCTTTTTCCCCCCAGAACCCTTCAGGATCTTGTAAGGACCACTGGTAGTCCTGTAGGTACTGTTGTTTGTTTATCAGGGCCGTATCTGCAATATCAGCAGGAATAAGATGCTTGATTATTTGAGTCATATTTTTATCTCCTTGCAATTGTTAATACTATGTCAAAACAAGGTTAACTAAACTGTAAGAAGAATTTTTGTTTCTTTTTTGCGCGGAAGATCACGCAATAAAGAGAATGAATTTCATGGCATGATCATTTAGTACAACCTATTTGATTAATATTAAATAAGCCTGTTAGTTTTGATAACGGCTAAATATTTCATAAAATCGACATTAGTTGGATTTTCAGTTTAATGGGAGTGTGAAACGTGAGCATACAAAGGAAACCATAGTGAATACATGGAATTGATAATCATTTTCATTATCGTGCAATTCACTATAATAGCCATTCACTATAGTAATAGTGTTGTTCACAAGGTGTGAGCTTTATATATTCTAAACAACTGGAGATATGATATGAGCTATTCACTGCCTTCTCTACCTTACTCCTATGATGCGTTAGAGCCTCATTTCGACAAACAGACGATGGAAATTCATCATACTAAGCACCATCAGACGTATGTCACTAACGCGAATACCGCTCTGGAAGCTTTCCCAGAACTGAGCAAACTGGGCATTGATGACCTAATCCAACAACTTGATAAAATTCCAGCGGATAAACGCACTTTTATTCGCAACAATGCGGGTGGGCACTCAAACCACAGCCTGTTTTGGAAAGGATTAAAGCTGGGTACAGTATTGGGTGGTGCTTTGAAAGCGGCTATTGAGCGTGATTTTGGAAGTATCGACAGCTTCAAGGAAAAATTTGAACAAGCGGCAGCAACTCGTTTTGGCTCTGGCTGGGCGTGGTTGGTGCTGAAAGACGATGGCAAACTTGCTGTTGTTTCAACAGTTAATCAGGATAGCCCACTCATGGGGGAAGAAATAGCTGGTGCTTCCGGTTACCCTATAGTGGGTTTGGATGTGTGGGAACACGCTTATTACCTGAAATATCAGAATCGCCGTCCTGACTACATCAAAGCGTTTTGGTACGTCGTAAACTGGGACGAAGCGGCAAGACGCTACGAAGAAAAAATTAAGTAATCCATTCTATTATTTTCCACAATAATGCTGGTCATGCTCGTGATCGGCATTTTTATTGTGCATAATCTTGGCTATTATGCCTGAGTAATACTTGTTCACTTTTACTAGCTCATTAAGAGGAAACAAAAATGTATTATCCACAAGTATATAGAGGCAAGATATTATCATCAGAAACACTGGGTTACAGTGCAATCAATAAACTGGTGGTGAATGGGCGGCTACAGCTAACCTCTCTTGGACTGGAAGGTGATGAACAAGCGGAAGCTCGTTTTCATGGTGGGTCTGATCGTGCTCTTTGTCATTATCCAAGAGAACATTACCTATTTTGGAAAAGGCAATTTCCTGAATTAATGGAGTTATTTGTATCCCCTTTGTTTGGTGAAAACATATCCACAGAAGGAATGACGGAAGATAATGTCTATATTGGCGATATTTTCCAATGGGGTGAAACGCTGATTCAGGTTACTCAGCCACGTTCTCCCTGTTTTAAACTCAATCTTGTTACAAACATCAGAGATTTTGCTGCGATAATGCAAAATAATGGGCATTGTGGCTGGTTATACCGTGTTATCTCTTCTGGTTTGGTAAGTGCGGGCGAGCCGATAAAACTGTTAAGCCGTAATAGTGATGTTTCTGTTAAGGAAGCTATTTCCATTGCTTTTCATTATCCATTTGATGAAGAACAATATCGTCGTTTAATGGGAGCTGCTGGATTATCTGCCAGTTGGAATCTGACGATGCAAAAACGCATATTGCATGGAAAAATTGAGGATTTTAATCGTCGTTTATTGGGTAATTAATGCAATCTATTAATGATGTAATCATATTTTTAATGTGATGTTAAGCACAACATTATGAATTTAAAAGACTAAAGTATATATCTTAAATAAGATAATTTCTTGTGCCTCCTAAATATTAATTCTAACCTACCATCCATAATTAAATTTTTTCTATATGACTCTTTAAGTAAAATTATTAATGTAAACTGTCGTTTGTTTTTAAAGGAAAGGTAATATGAGAACACCAAAGAAAATACATTATTTTTGGACTGGGAATAATGTATCAGAAAGTTTTATAGAAAATATCATTATAATGAAAGCGGAAAACCCTGGTTTTGAAATTAATTTATGGGTAAGCAATAAGGTATTGATTATAAAAACATTTAGAGCCATGACAAAAAATTGTGGTGAGATATTTGGGTGTGATTTTGATAAAATAAGAAGAAAAAAATCCACAGAAAATGAAGAAAATATGGGGGAATTAAAAAATCAGATTAGTTCACACTATGCTCAAAACCCTATTCATCCAACTAAGCAAATTAAACTAATTAACCTAGCTAATCCACTTGAGCCAGTAAATCAAACGAGTAGAAATAATTCTAACAACCAAATTGGTTGGCAAGATAATCGATATAAAAAATATCCAGATGGCATAAAGGATACATGGGTTGCTTCAAGAGTCATTCCAGAGATTCGTTTTGATATGGCTTATCAGAATACTGGGCCAGGAATGTATGAGAAATATTTAAAGGACATTGATAAAGACAGACTACCTAATGATGCGAGGCCTTCGGCTGCATTTAGGGTTGAGAAAGGTAAAGAGCATCTTTTCGAAAAGGTTGATGCGAGTGGAAAGTGGAGAAATGTCAGTAAAATTCATGATATTCACCATGATGATACAGAGTTTCCTTCTTCGTCTAATTTGAGTCTTATGCATCATAATAAGATAATGAAATTTATTAAAAAATAATAATGCAAAGTGACAACAAACTCGTGACAAAAAATAATGCCAAAGGATGAATTAATACCCTTTGGCATTTATATCCTATTAATGGATAAGCTTATGGGTGAGCTAGCAAGCCTACCGCTGCATAGACTTTATCCAAGGTTGCCTGAGCACGAGCTTGTGCCTTAGCGGCCCCTTCTGCCATGATTTGGTTAAGTAATGCTTCATCATTACGGAAATGATGGTAACGTTCCTGTAATCCTGTCAGCATTTCACATACAGCATCTGCAACAGCCCCTTTCAAATGACCGTACATTTTTCCTTCAAACTCTGCTTCTAATTCAGGGATAGTTTTGCCTGTTACGCCAGCAAGAATATCCAGTAAATTGGAAACACCCGGTTTATTTTCCAGATCATAACGTACACGGGGTGGCTCTTCAGAATCGGTAACCGCACGTTTTATTTTCTTGGCGACAGATTTAGGATCTTCCAGTAAAGCAATCACGTTATTACGGTTATCATCGGATTTTGACATCTTCTTGTCCGGATCTTGCAATGACATCACGCGAGCGCCGCCTTTTGGAATAAATGGCTCTGGAACAGTGAAAATATCGCCGTATAAGGCATTAAAACGCAGTGCCAAATCACGGCTCAATTCAAGGTGCTGCTTCTGGTCACTGCCCACAGGGATCTGATTGGCTTGGTAAAGCAAAATATCAGCGGCCATCAGAACAGGATAATCAAACAGCCCGGCGTTGATATTTTCTGAGTGACGGGCTGATTTATCCTTGAATTGAGTCATTCGGCTGAGTTCTCCAAAATAGGCATAGCAGTTCAGTACCCAACTTAGCTGAGAATGTTGTGGAACATGTGACTGAACGAAGATAGTGCTTTTCTTTGGATCAATACCACAGGCAAGGTAAAGTGCCAGCGTATCCAGAGTGCGTTTTTTCAGTTCATTGGGATCTTGGCGCACGGTAATGGCATGCTGGTTAACGATGCAGTAGATGCAATCATAATCATCTTGCATTTTAGCCCACTGACGCAATGCCCCCATATAGTTACCGATGGTCAATTCACCGGAGGGTTGTGCGCCGCTGAATACAATAGGTTTTTGGGAGTTTGGTTTCATCACAGTGGGTTCATTCATTTTATTAAGCTTCCTGTCTTTTCAGAGTGGATACTAATTTTAAAGTGGATAGTCCAAGAGTTGGGAGTAAATCCGGAAAATGGTTCAATACATAATTTGGGTGGCTTAATGCTATTGATTCTCCGTAGTTATATCCATAGGTTAAGCCAACACAAGGGCAACCAGCTGCTTGTGCAGCCAAAATATCATTACGGGAATCGCCGACAAAAAGCAATTCTTCTTTATGTAAACCAAACATACCCATTGTTAGATATAGTGGTGCGGGATGAGGTTTTTTCTCTTTAACATCATCACCACCCAGTACCAATGAAAAGTATTCACTGATACCTAATGATTCCAGCAATGGAGCAATAAAAGGTGTTGGTTTATTGGTGACAATCGCCATTGGCAAATTGTGTTTTGCCAGTGCTGCCAAAGTCTCTTTTACGTGAGGAAACAGTTGGCTGCCTGTGGTTACGCTGGTTTCATAAAACTTATCAAACAGTTTGCGTGTTTCGCTATGCAATACGGGAGAAGATTCAGCATCAGCCCACTTCAATGCGCGTTCAACCATGACGTCAGCGCCATTGCCAATCCAGACAGCGACTTGTTCTTTACCTGCTGCGGGTAATCCTTTGGCAATCAAGGCCTGATCCAAGGCATCTGCCAGCCCGCCGACACTGTCCACTAGTGTGCCATCCAAATCAAATGCAATGGCACGAATTCCTTTCACGACGTCATTTTTCATTATGCTACCTTCAATAATTCACGGCGCATCTCATCAATAACCGCTTTATAATCTGGCTGACTGAAAATAGCTGAGCCAGCGACGAACATATCAGCACCAGCCTGAGCTGCCTCGGCAATATTATTGGGTTTGATGCCGCCGTCAATTTCGAGACGGATATCGTATCCGCTGTCATCAATGATTTTGCGCACCTGACGCAGTTTTTTCAGTGTTTCTGGAATGAAAGACTGACCACCAAAGCCGGGGTTGACGGACATCAACAGAATCACATCCAGTTTATCCAATACATAATCAAGATAGCTAAGGGGAGTCGCTGGATTGAAGACCAAACCCGCTTTACAGCCATGTTCTTTGATTAGTTGCAGCGTGCGATCGATATGCTCACTCGCTTCAGGATGGAAAGTAATATAGGTCGCACCAGCCTTGGCAAA
The DNA here is from genome assembly GCF_028598555.1 of Xenorhabdus anantnagensis. Lineage (GTDB taxonomy): Bacteria > Pseudomonadota > Gammaproteobacteria > Enterobacterales > Enterobacteriaceae > Xenorhabdus > Xenorhabdus anantnagensis. The sequence goes on along the minus strand of NZ_JAQRFN010000022.1, from coordinate 52,187 downwards.
ATCAGGGATAATGCGATCAACAGGTTTTACCATTAGGTGAACATCAATCGGTGCGGTAATGCCATAATCGCGCAGAGCTTGACAGACCATTGGGCCAATAGTCAGATTTGGCACATAATGGTTATCCATGACATCAAAGTGCACAACATCAGCACCTGCTTCCAAAACCTTAGTGGTATCTTCACCTAATCGGGCAAAATCTGCGGATAGAATGGATGGGGCAATCAGAAAGTCTTTCTTCATTATCATCTTCTCCAATTCATTGTTTTATCCCCGTAATTTCAGGGACTAGAAACCTCAATTACTTCTGGCAGTATAACGCCAAAAGTTCATCAACTTTACTTCGGGCAAGAATATTTCTACTTATTGTCCGGCGGGCTTTAACAATGTAGAGGGAAGCCTGATGATACCATTCCCGTGTCATCAGCGTGTCATGATTAGATATGAGTACCGGAATGCCTTTTTTAGACGAGAGATGATAGGCGATCTTCGCCAGATTTTCCTGATCAAGGAGGTTAAAACTATTTGTATGGTAGGCAGTAAAATTAGCCGTAGCTGAAAGTGGGGCATACGGGGGATCACAGTAAATCACTGAGCCTTTTGGGGCATTGTTCAATGCGATTTCGTAATGTTGGCAGATGAACGTTGCCTTTTGGGACTTTTCTGCAAACCAGTAAAGCTCATCTTCAGGAAAATAGGGTTTTTTATAGCGACCGAAAGGAACGTTAAATTCACCCCGAGAATTATAGCGACAAAGACCGTTATAGCAGTGGCGGTTCAGGTAAAGAAACAACATACTGCGGCGAAAGGGATCTTTGCTTTTGTTGAACTCTTCTCTCAGACGATAGAAGTTTTCGGAAGTGTTGAACTCCGATGAAAATAATGGACGGGCATGATTAATAAACTCATCCGCACGAGATTTTACGGTGTCGTACAAATTGATCAGATCGCTATTGATATCTGACAAAATGTAAGAATCATAATCGGTATTCAGAAATACCGAGCCTGCGCCAACAAATGGCTCAATCAAGCAATCGCCCTCTGGCAGATGATGTTTAATATCATCCACCAAGGGGTATTTTCCACCGGCCCATTTTAAGAAAGCGCGTTTTTTTTTCATGCCGTCAAATTAGCTATTCAATAATTTCAGAGCCGCAGATTGTACTCTGTTTAGGACAGCATATCAGCGCCTAATCAAAATAGTTTTATTTTTTCAGATCTTGCTGAACCTGTTGTAGTTTTCTGACCCAAGGTTTTTTGGCCTGAATTTCTGCGGGGAGTGAAGAAATGGCTCTTTTAGCATCAGAAACAGAACTGTAATTACCGTGGATTAAGATAAACCATGTCTTGCCGTCGCGTTTGGTTTCATAAACCTTGTAATTGGAAAGGTTATTTTTTTTCGCGAAAGCGATTAAGGTATCAGAACGGCTGGCGCTACTCAATTGGACTGTGAATCGGTTTGCAGGTGCTTTAAGCAGATCACTGCCATTAGCCTGATAATGCGTTGTCACATGTTTATCGGTTGCCTTGGCGTGATAATCTTCTCTGACCTTATGTTCTTTTTTAGGTTTTTCCAGATTCGGTGATGCAGCCTTCTCCGACTTTTTCTGTTCAACAGGTGGAGTTACCGTTGGTTGAGTTGGTTTGACCTGCGGTTGTGTCAGGTTATTTTGCACTGAATTATTAATGTTACTTTGTTGTTGGTTCAAAGCATCAGAAATATCGCCGGGTAACTCTATGCGTTGGTTATAGCCACCCGTTCCTATTCCCGTTGCAGGAGTTGGAGTGCTATTACTTGAAGTATTATTACTTGGAATACTATTAATTGGTGGTGGACTAATTTCATGTACACCATTATTTGCTGGCTCTGATAGGTTTTTTTGCTCGTTGCCAGAAGGATCGGAAGACAGTGAAGAAGAACCAGACAGGTTGATACTCTTTTCCGCTGCATTTGAAGATGGCTGTTTTTCAGACCCTGTGGGGGATTTTAATGCAGAACTGATGGCAATAATCAGAATCAAAAGTACCAGAATGCCAATACCTATCATCATTTGTTGACGGGATACTGCTAGTTTTGGTTGATTGAATTGCTTTTTAGATCGCTGAGGGCTGCGATCAGAAGTATCTGGCTTTAATTCATTTTCTGTTTTTTGTTTATTTTCTGATTTTAATTCGTCCATATGCCCCTCTCAGCAGAGATAATACTGCCAATTGTTATTTAAGAGGTTTGGCAGCCTGACCTAACTAAAACCGATAACGTTTTATTTGATAATGTAGCTATTTTATAGCATAACAGCTAGAGAATAATTCATCATTCAGCTTTTATACTGGGCGCAAATTTTGTCATATTCAGACATTATCTTCATCTTCTAACTTGCTGCTTTGGCAGTGAATCTCATCTAATGCCAAAGCAGTAAGTTGGAGTTGTTCGGGAATCATCGTGCATCTAGCGGGGAGATGGCTGACATAGACGAATAGCGTCCAATATAACTTCTTTCCCAATATCAGAACGGAGTTTTGCTTCCCCAATGGCTGTTGGCAGTACCAGATGCAATTTCCCAGCAGAAACTTTTTTGTCTCGCATCATATGAGGTAAATAAGCATCAGGAGACATTGTATCAGGGCCATTGACAGGCAGTTTTGCTCGCTCCAACAAGTGGATGATACGTTGGGTATCTTGTGTTGAGAATGTGCCGACAAGTTCAGATGCCCTTGCGGCCATCACCATACCCGCAGCAACTGCTTGACCATGCAACCAGACGCCATAACCCATTTCAGCTTCAATCGCATGCCCAAAGGTATGACCGAGATTTAACAATGCACGCATTCCACTGCGTTCTTGCTCATCAGCCGCTACAACCAACGCTTTGAGTTCGCAACAACGACGGATGCAATAGGCCATTGCTTGGCTGTCGAGGGCCAGTAATTTCTCGATATTCTCTTCAAGCCAGCTAAAGAACTCACCATCCAGAATGATACCGTATTTAATGACTTCAGCCAGACCTGAATACAACTCTTGAGCAGGCAATGTTTTCAGACAATTGAGATCGACAATAACAGAAGCCGGCTGGTAGAAAGCGCCTATCATGTTTTTGCCGAGGGGATGGTTGACTCCTGTTTTTCCACCAACGGAAGAGTCAACCTGAGAAAGTAGCGTGGTGGGTACTTGGATGAAACGAACGCCGCGTTGATAACTCGCTGCGGCAAATCCCGTCATATCACCGATTACACCACCACCAAGAGCGATAAGGGTTGTGTCACGACCATGATTATTTTCCAGTAAGGCGGAAAAAATGTCATTGAGCACAAAAAGTGATTTGTACTGTTCACCGTCAGGCAAGATAACTTCATTTACCCGAAGATCCATTCTCTGCAATGTGGATTTCACCTGTTCAAGATACAGGGGTGCAAGCGTTTCATTGGTCACTATCATGACCTGTTGACCAGCTTGCAGGGGCTTGAATGCCTCACTGTCAGAAAATAGCCCTTCGGCTATGGTAATTGGGTAGCTTCTTTCACCTAACGTAACAGTCACTTGTTCCATATCAGCTTTTGCCTTATCGTTTGCCGCTGTGCGGACTCGCTATAATCAGTTTTTTTCCAGTAATTCAATGATTTGGTTAGCGACGACTTTGGCGCTTTGCTCATCTGTGCGAATAGTCACGTCAGCAATTTCCTCATAAAGAGGATTACGCTCATCAGCCAAATTTTCTAAAACTTCTCGTGCTGGTGCATCAACTTGAAGTAAAGGGCGTTTTTTATCGCGCTGGGTACGAGCTAACTGTTTTTCGATGGTTGTTTCTAAATAGACGACCACACCACGGGCAGACAGGCGATTGCGGGTTTCTTTTGATTTAACTGAACCCCCCCCAGTAGCCAATACGATGCCCTGTTTTTCAGTCAGTTCGTTAATTATTTTTTCTTCGCGGTCGCGGAAGCCTTCTTCGCCTTCCACATCAAATACCCAGCCCACGTCAGCTCCGGTACGTCGCTCAATTTCTTGATCAGAGTCGTAAAACTCCATATTGAGTTGCTGAGCTAACTGACGACCAATAGTGCTTTTGCCGGCACCCATAGGCCCAACCAGAAAGATATTGCGTTTCTCTGCCATGTTTTTGGTATTACTAAGACTGTTTGTTAATGATAACCCGCCCCGCCAATCAGATATTAGCCGCGGGACCTAAACTGAAACCTCATGAGTGAGAATGTGAGATCAGATAGGAAAATTATCTCAGCACATCAGCCTGTATTGCAACTATATAAATCTGGCATAAACCTAAGCCATCTGGTTCATGCTTTCTGCTGGCTGATTGAGTGCCTACTGTATCTACCTTCCATCTTTCAAATTACTGCTTTGTTGGTTGCGTTAATTTACCTCTGCTACGTAGTTATAAACAGTTACAAACGATATCAGTTATAAACTACTCAGCTATAAACTACATAGCTATAAACATAGAGTTATCTATGTTTATGAGGGTGTGCTCCCTGCTGCTGCGCTGTAATTCGAAATCTATTGGGTATAGACTCCTGCTTGTGATATTAGATCTGCTCACTCAATTAGATAATCCTTGTATGCTAAATTACTCTCAGCGTCAAATCCATAAACAGGCCGGACCAAGAAAAATGGTGGGCGATTTGTCATAAAAAACACAATAACCTTCATTAATATATTGATATTTATGCCATATTTTTTTATTTGGCTAAATATCGGTCAGTTGAGGTGTAATAAAAATTACGAGTTCCCTCCGGCTATGTTGTTCTCCTTTTTGGTTAAATAATGCTCCCAAGAGGGGAAGATCTGACAGGTAAGGAACTTTTTGCAAACTTGTGGTTTTTTTTTGTTGAAAGATCCCTCCGAGAATCAGGGTTTCCCCATTTCGGATCGTAACTTGAGTTATGATTTCTTGTTTATCAATGGCCAGATTTTCATTTCCTCCCTGATTAATGGGGAAACCGGGGGCATTTTGACTGATTTTCAGCGCGAGCCGGATTTTTCCCTGCCTCAAAATATGAGGTGTTACTTCCATGCCCAATACCGCTTCTTTAAACTGAACGGTTGTTTTGTCCTTATCCTGAACGATATAAGGGATATCAGAACCTTGCTTGATACTGGCTGGTTGCTGGTGTGAGGCTGTTAGCCGTGGGCTGGCAATAATCTCAAGTTGGCTTTCCTGTTCTAGTGCACTGAGTTCCAGCTCTAGCAAGTTTGCATGAATGCGGGCTGTATTCAGTACCAGCCTATGACGCTGGTTACCCGCAGGCTGGTGTAGATTCAGGCGGTTCAGACCCACCGATTGGTTCTGTGGATCAGCGCTCACTCCCCAGTGAATGCCCAATTCATGCAGGGCTTCCCTGCTACTGGTAACAATATGGGCAGTAATTTGTACTTGTTGTTGTGGAGTATCGACTTCTTTCAGCCAATTTTTGATACGGGTAATGGCATCAAATTTATCCTCCAGAATCAGGCTGTTGGTTAAGGGATCATGTTCAATTTTCCCCCATTTTGTCAGTAGTGCAGGTTGATTTTTCTGTAATTGCTCTGCTATTTGTTCAGCATTGGCATATTGCAGGGCAATTACCTGATATTCGATCTCTTGTTCTTGCTCATTTTGTCCTGTTAAGGAGAAGTCAGTTTCGTTCTCTGTCGGGTATATCGGGGGTTGGAATGGATCTCTTACTGACATTTCGAAATCTGGTTCTTCTCCTGTACGGTTTTCTGTGATGAAGCTTTCTGTGGCTGCGGCAAAACCGAATATGGGTAGTAAGAGGCAGGTTATGAGGATCAAAAAACGGTTATTCATGATTTATCCTCATAAGTAGGATCAGGGAGTGCATCATTGGGTAAGATCACATCTGACTCCGCCATATCTGGCAATGCAAGATCTGAAAACACCATGCGAACTGTCAGGCTGCTGTCGGCTGGAGTAATCGTGAGGTGCTTAATCAGTAACGGCGGCTGCAATTTTTGAATTTCATTTAAGAAATGGAGAAATTGGTCATAATTTAGTGACAGCATGATATGCCAGAAAATTTGCTCGTTTTCTTTGTGGATTTTCCACTCCATTAGTTGGCTGCCAGAGCGAATTAGCGGTATATGCAACCGTTTGAGTATGGTCGTATTTTGGGGAGAAATATTTTTTGGGGATATATGCCTTATTGAAGGATAACTATTTTGATCAAGGTTTGCCGTCATTTGCAGAATCTGCTGCTGGGTTTCAGGCAGGGATGGCAGTTCAGCAAGCCTCTGTTGGGATAGTATCGCATTGTGTTGCTGCTCCTTGATATTGCTCTGGAAAGCGTGAATTTCGTGCTGATTTTTATGCCAGACCAAAAAATAGAACCCCAACAGCAGTGAAATGATAAGCAATTGCTGCAAGGCAAATTGCTGCCAGACAGGCAGATAAAGCCATTTCTGATAAAACCATTGTTGGTAAAACCATTGCTGAGGAAACCCTTCAACGTAATTATTTCTCATCGGATTCTCCCTCTGACCAATTTGCATCAATGGTGAAGGCCTTGAAATGATCTTCCGTCGTTGTCATTTTTTTCAGCTGTACATTGATAAGCGAAGTGTCGTCAGTCAGGTTGTCCAATAAATCGGAGATATCTGTGTAGTTTTGACTGTGGGCAGTGAAAATTAATTGTCCATTGTCGTCACTAAATGCAGTCAGCCAACTGTTCTCTGGTAACAAGTGGGGAAGTTGACGAAATAGTTGTAAATAGCGTTGATTCTGTTCCATAAATATTCGTTTTTTCCGTAATAGTTGTGACAATTGATAGTGTTTTTGCACGGCTTGGTCTGTTGTTCTGATAGATTGTTGTAATTCAGCCAACTGGTGGGTGATTTCCGTTAATTGTCCGCGATATTGTCGCATTTGGTTTGTTTGCTGCGTAGAAATGAACACCAATACGGTTGCCCACAACGCAAGTTGTAAGCAAAGTAGTGCCCCCCATACTTGGCATTGCCGTTTCAGTTTTTTCTGCCGCCAAGGTAAAAAATTGACTTGATACATTACTGATCACTCGGCCTGAGTGCTAAACCTGCGGCAATAATGAACACATTCATTTTTTCTGGTAATGGAGGATGATAGTGACGGAATGCCATCAAGAGTTGCCAAATATTGGCTGATTTTATTGATGTTAATGTCTGTGTTGATATTGTTGATGCCACTTTTACTGATGTCGCTTGCTCTTCATCGCTATAATAAATTGCATAACTTTCAGTTTCTTGAGTCATGGGGAGCTGATTGATGATCTGAATCAGATGGGAATTTGATGGTGAAGCCACTAATCCATAGCTGAAAGGTTGGTTGGCAGGGGCAACCCATAGCCAGTCCATCATGCGTTTGTGAATTAACCAACTATCATCAGGCACTCCTGCAAGTTTGGCTATATAGCGCAATGCACAGGGTGCAATATCGATGGCATCAAGGGGTAAATTGAGTTCTGAGAACAAATTCAGCCAGAGATTGAGATCTTTTTGACGGGTTGCGCTGATGCAAATCTGCTGACCATGAACACGATAATCCAACGCCAGTTCACTGACAGGAAATTGTTTTTCGGCACTGGCATGTACAAACCAGCCGAGTTCCGGCTCCTGCAAGGCAGTATGGTTAGGCAAGGTTATCTGTCGCTGCAAAGTTTGCTGAACAGGGAGTGCTAATCTGACGCTAAGATTTTTAGGTAATATTTTTCGCCATTGCATTAAAATATGAAGCAATTTTTCAGGATCTTGTAGCCGTCCTCCTGAAATAATTTCGCTGGATAGGTGATATTGCCAGCAATGTCGAAGTTGCCAACCGTCACGGCGTTTAATGGCGGCAAGGGCGCGGATGTAATGCTCTTGGATATCCAGTCCGATATACCATTTAGGTGGATACATGTAGAGATCTCCTTATCTACTATTTACTGTCTACTACTATTTACTGTCTACTACTATTTACTTTCTACTACTATCTACGAACCTAAGGTTAATAAAAACCTAATGAAAAGCTGCTATTTATGAAAGTGGTATTGGTGAAAGGTCGTATTCATCGCGTTGTATAGCCTTTATACTAATTCCTTTACACTAAGCCTTTTATACTACGTACTGATCGTTTATAAACTGCCCGATTAACATGGCGTGAGAAATCTCAGGTGAAGTTCATAAAGTATTTTTTGATCCTTATCGTTGTTTGCATTTTATTGGGAACCGCCTCGATTTTTGGTTTGTACAAATATATCGAGCCACAGCTTCCAGATGTTGCGACTTTAAAGGATGTCCGATTACAAACACCGATGCAGGTGTTCAGTGCTGATGGCGAATTAATAGCCCAATATGGTGAAAAACGTCGTTTGCCCCTTACCTTGTCAGAAATTCCTCCCTTAATGGTGAAAGCTTTTATTGCCACAGAAGATAGCCGTTTTTATGAACACCACGGTATTGATCCCATCGGGGTTATTCGTGCTGTTTCGGTGGTGATGACTTCTGGTCATGCTTCTCAGGGGGCGAGTACTATTACTCAGCAACTTGCGAGGAACTTTTTTCTCAGCCGAGAGAAGACGTTGATACGTAAAGGGAAAGAAGCATTTCTGGCGATTAAGATCGAACAATTGCTAACTAAGGATGAAATCCTTGAGTTATACCTCAACAAAATCTACCTTGGTTATCGTGCTTATGGTGTTGGTGCTGCGGCTCATGTCTATTTTGGCAAGAGTGTCAATCAGCTGACATTGAGTGAGATGGCGATGATTGCCGGATTGCCGAAAGCGCCTTCAACGTTTAACCCGCTTTATTCCTATGATCGAGCGGTCAGTCGCCGCAATATAGTTCTGGGGCGGATGCTGGAAGAGGGATATATCACTCGGCGTCAGTATGATGAAGCCAGAGGAGAGAAGTTAGTTGCCCGTTATCATGCTCCACAAATTGTTTTCTCTGCGCCTTATTTAACCGAAATGGCTCGTCAGGAAATGATTAACCGTTATGGTGAAAATGCTTATACCGATGGTTATAAGGTGTATACCACCATCACGCGCAAATCTCAGTTGGCGGCTGTTGATGCTGTTCGTACCAATGTGATTGACTATGATGTTCGTCATGGTTACCGCGGCCCTCAGGAAGTGTTATGGAAAGCCAATCAGCCGGAATGGAGCCAAACACAGGTTATCGATAAGCTGAAAACCTTGCCCAAATATGGTCCCCTGTTGCCGGCAGTTGTGATGAAATCCAATTCAAATCAGGCGCAGGCTATGCTGGTGGACGGTAGTAAAGTTGAGTTGACGATGGCGGGTGTTCGTTGGGCACGTCCATTCAAAACTGACAGCCTGCAAGGGGCTGTGCCACGTAGTGTCAATGAAGTCATTCGGGCAGGAGAACAAATTTGGGTCAGAAAAATCAATGACACTTGGTGGTTGGCTCAACTTCCTGAAGTTAATGCGGCTCTGGTTTCCATCAATCCGATGAATGGTGCGGTAGACGCGTTGGTAGGTGGTTTTGATTTTGAATTGAGTAAATTTAACCGTGTGACACAATCGCTGCGTCAGGTAGGTTCCAACATCAAGCCATTCCTGTATACCGCAGCAATGGACAAAGGGCTGACGTTGGCCTCATTGTTGAATGACGCGCCTATCAGCCGTTGGGATGCCGGAGCCGGGACGGATTGGCGTCCAAAAAATTCACCACCGACTTACGATGGGCCAGTTCGCTTGCGTCAGGGGTTGGGACAATCGAAAAACGTGGTGATGGTTCGTGCCATGCGTGCGATGGGAGTTGATTACGCTGCGGATTACTTGAAGCGTTTTGGTTTTCCTGGGGAAAACGTTGTACGCACGGAATCTTTGGCTCTGGGGTCTCCTTCCTTTACACCGATGCAGTTAGTGCGTGGCTATGGGGTGATGGCGAACGGAGGGTATTTAGTTGATCCCTACTTCATCAGCAAAATTGAAAATGATGAAGGGAAAGTGCTGTTTGAGGCGAAACCTAAAATTGCTTGCCCACAATGTGAAAACATTCCGGTGATTTATGGTGAAACAGCACGTTCCATCGAATTGTCTGAAGATTCCATTGAGAACGTGGCTCACTCTGATGTTTCGCAAAATTCAGTCTTGCCGCCTCAACCAGAGTTAAAGAGCGTATCGGGAATTGTTAATGCGGATGACCAACAGTATGCTCCACACGTTATCAGTACACCGTTGGCATTCCTTATCCATGATGCCTTGAATACCAATATCTTTGGTGAGCCGGGTTGGATGGGGACAGGCTGGCGTGCTGCCCGTGATTTAAAACGCCGTGACATTGGTGGCAAAACAGGGACAACCAACAGTTCTAAAGATGCATGGTTCTCTGGCTATGGCCCGGGTAGGGTGGCGACGGCCTGGATTGGTTTCGATGAGCATAGTCGAAGCTTGGGGCGGACTCCGGTCTTCAAAGGCGAAGGTGGCGCGAAGACGGCTCAACCAATTTGGGATGATTTCATGAAAGCCGCATTGGAAGGTGTTCCAGAGCAGAAGATCGAACCGCCTACTGGCATTGTTTCGGTCACGATTGATCGCGCTACGGGTAAGTTATCTGACGGTGGTAGTAATACCCGTAAAGAGTATTTCATTGATGGCACACAGCCGACGGAATATGCCGTGCCGGATGTGGGCACGACAGTGACTGAGAATGGTGAAAGCCATGAGTTGTTCTGATTGATTTTCAATAATCACATTTAAAGCAACTATCAAATTTAAAGCAACTAAAGATTAAAAGGCCCTGTCATGAAATTGACAGGGCCTTAATGTTGATATCTTTTAACCACCATAATTATGGAGAATCTTTAAATATTCCTATTTTCAGCTTTCAGCCCATAACTTATTTCCAGCTCATAACTTATTTTCACTTCATAACTATGAGTTATGTTTAGTTGGTTGATGTGTGTGGATACACTATGGCCTGAAAGTGATGGTTATCCGGCCTAAAATATATTTAGATTCTAATCATTTTTTTAAAAATGATTTTATTTCAACATGCTTAACAGCAATATATCACTGCTTAATAAAAGAGATATTTTAATAGAAGATATATGATTATGATGAAAATTAATCTTAAAGATATAGTTAAGGTGTTTATTTATTATTTTTAATAAACCAAATTATTTTCTTATGAGTATCATTAAGATGACTCTATCCATAAAATTAGACATTGCTTTAATTCAAATATTTATTTTTTATCTCTATGTTTTTGTTTGAAACGTGTTTAAAACGGGTACAAAATTGGTATTGGGATATCAATTTTCCCTACCCGTTTTTAGAAATTTAATGGGTTAATATTTCCCATTATTTTTTGCTTTCAAGTATCGCTGGGCAAAAAATAGTGCGCTGACATTTCTGGCTTCGTTGAAATCGGGATGTTCCAGCAATGACATCATGTCAGAGATTGGCCATCGAATCTGCACCAGTGGTTCAGGCTCATCCCCTTTCAGACATTCTGGATAAAGCTCATGAGCAATCACGATATTCATCTTACTGGAGAAATAGGATGGTGCCATGGTCAATTTTGTTAACAGCTCTAATTTTTCCGCCCCGAAACCAATTTCTTCCTTCAATTCACGATTGGCAGCATCAAAAATGCTTTCTCCAGCATCAATGGCGCCCTTTGGAAAACCTAATTCGTATTGTTCAATGCCAACAGCATATTCATGAATAAGAATTAATTCTTCTCCAATAACTGGAATAATTAGCACTGCTTCATGATTTGTGGGTTTCATTCGTTCATAAACTCGTTTTACACCATTGCTGAATTCAAGATCAACAGATTGAATATTGAATAAGCGCGAGTGGGCAATGTTATTTATATTCAGTATCTTAGGTTTTTTCAGATCAATCATGCTTGCCCCTGATGGTTGTTATATACCGGATAATTGAAAATAATAATGCGCCCAATAACTTAAATATTAATGTTTGATTTAAGCCTTGTGATGAAATGGGACACGCATTCAAACTTTGCTTTAATATGGCTGATTATGTTAGTAAATGATAGCGATTATCGCTTGAATGTATTTTTGTTGCTATTTTACCCTTGCAAAAAGACCATATTTTATGGAAAGGTATTAGAAAATTTATATAACCTTTCATGAATAAAATTAAAAATAGAAGGCAAGAATAGGAATAGCCTGATTTTATGTGTCTCAAGAGATCATTATTCTTCTGATCTCTGTACTGCTGTTATCGGGATGGAGAAAAAATGAACTCATTAGTCATTATATTGGCTATTTTTATCATTAGTCTGATTATAATGGCTTCCTTTCTGGCTTTCAGATGGAGGCGGCTTGATAACGCGCGTTATTTACAGTTAATCGCCAGAACAACCAGTCGTAAGCTGAATACCGATGAATATCAAGCTATAGAATCTTATGTGCGAAGTGCCCGTCTCCTGATGAAAACGGGTAGCAGGGATAGAGCAGATTATCCGGTGCTACCCATTAAATATAATAATGTTTATACCATCACTCATCCTGTCACCCGGTTTTCTGCTGCAACGGATGGGGTGCACCATTGGCGCTATTATATTGATGAAATGGAAATACATTTGCCTGTATGGCTTGAGTCATTCATCAAGCAACAGAATACGATTGAGATTGTACAAACGGCATCAATGCCGCTTGTCATCACTGTCAATGATCACTCTCTGAAAGATTATCAAAAAGAGATATCCATCACGCGAGCAGCGGCAAAAACCGAGCACGCCTCCATTCAAAAAAATGGCAATTCGAATGCTAATTTATTGTATGCCCGTAAAGAGACATTAGAAGAACATCGTTTGCGAAAACCAACAGGCATTCAGGAAAGTATTCTGGTATGTGTTGGTTTATCACTATGGTTTGTGGCTCTTTTCGTGCCCATCCCAATGCTTCCGTGGTTAATGTTGGTGGCATTCCTGTTTATTCTGGGGAGCTTCTGGTCGTCTTTTCGATTGCCGTCTGGCCGAAAACTAGCAGATGTCCATTGTTTCAGTGGCATTCCGAAGCGATGGGGAGTATTCAGCGAATTTGAGCAGAAGCAAAGAAAAAATATCTCTTTGGGCGGTATTGATCTGATATACCCCGAACATTGGGAGCCTTATATTTCCCAAGATCTTGATCAGAATACAGATATCGACATGTACACCAACTGCCATGTTGTGCGGCAAGGGCGTTATCTCTCTTTGCATGAAGAAGAGAAGCACTATCCTTATCAGCGTTACAGTAAGAACTTTCTTCTGGTGGCTTTCTCTATCACTGCCATGCTTGTACTTTACTTTTTCCAGCCGGTGAGTTTATCCATGCGGTTTAGTTTGGCTTGGTTATATGGCAGCAATACCAAGGTTATTACCAACTTCAATGAGCTACAAAATATGCCGTTGAAGAAAGGGGATGTGTTGAAGGTTGAAGGGGTTGGGATGTGTTATTCTCCGCCCAGGGTTCTGCACCAATTCGATATGACAATATTCGCGCCATTTGATTGTTCTGGTGTTTATTTGAATAGTGAAATTCCACTACCGATAGTGGAATCTGAAGTTATTGAATATATCTCAGCATTGATAAAAGTGGTCGATGAGCAGTTGCATCCAAATGAACGTAACCGCAAAGTTAGTCCTGAACTGAGCCAATCTTTTACTAAATCGGGCATGATCCTGCTCGACAATTTTTCACAAATCATCTTGAATACGCATAAAATGTGCGACTACTTTGCTCACGATCCTGATTGTGATCGTTTGAAAAATGCGCTGACCAATTTGGGAAATGCCAAAAATTGGGATGAATTGTTGAAAGGTGCTGAAACAGGAAAGTTGGATGGAACCAATGTGTTGTTGCGTTCTATCAGTGCTGATGCATTGGAAAAGCTGGTTCATGACACGACTAAATCATTTATCCTTCAGGAAATTAATAAGGTGGTTGCTCTTATAAACAGTCCATCTCCGGGGGGCGTTTTGCTGCGTAGTGATGAAAATAAAGTATTTATTGAATATCCGTCGCGGACAAATTATATATTCGATTTCTCAGCTTTAGATCAGTGGTACGAATTGAGTGATATCTTAGAGATGTTGATGAGAACACCATTTCAAATAGAGGGGATTGTGACAGGATTATCAGTCGATCCCAATGGAACTCGTCATATCATGTTGCACAGTGAACCGGATTCCTCGTCTTTCATTCGTTATCTGGGAAGTTGTCTACTATTGGCAACATTGTTGTCGACGTTAGTCATCAACACCATATTGATTATCAAGAAAAAGAAGAAGAACCAACGGCGTCTTCAGCATATCACTCAATACTATAATAACTGTTTCAACTTACCTTCGACGCCGATGAATTGGCGGTGACACAATGGGCTGTGTTACCCTCAGCCTGTTTTTTGCCAGCGCCGATTAAGCGTGTGGATTAGAACATTGGGAGAAACATCCATGCAGAATTCAGATACCGATCAGGTTGTTCGCCTTGATAAATGGCTGTGGGCTGCCCGTTTTTATAAAACCCGTTCCATTGCGCGTGACGTGATTGAAGGGGGAAAAGTTCATTATAATGGGCAGAGGAGTAAGCCGAGTAAACTGGTTGAGTTGAATGCAAAGATCAAACTGCGTCAGGGAAATGATGAAAAAACGGTGACCGTCTTGGCATTGAGCAGTCACAGGCGTAGTGCTACCGAAGCCCAGCAACTTTATCAGGAAACGGCAGAAAGTATTACCAATCGGGAAAAAATGGCATTGGCTCGTAAAATGAATGCGCTCACGATGCCGCACCCCGATCGCCGTCCAGATAAAAAAGAACGGCGTACACTAATAAAATTTAAGAACACGAAATTAAATGGGTCGGAAGATACTCAATAAAGAGAAAGAGTATAACCGTCTCAGTGAAATGAGAGAGATTTATGACCAAGCATGACCAATTACACCGCTTTTTATTTGAAAGCCATTCTGTCAGGGGTGAGCTCGTTTCCGTTAGTGAAACTTACCAACGGATGCTGGAGAACCATCATTTTCCTCAACCCGTACAGCAGTTATTGGGTGAATTGTTGGTCGCAACCAGTCTGTTGACAGCCACACTGAAATTTAACGGGGACATCACGATACAAATTCAGGGTGATGGGCCGGTTAAACTGGCCGTAATTAATGGTAACAACCTGCAACAGATGCGTGGCACAGCTCGCATTGATGGTGAAGTAAATGCGGCAAGTCGCCTGCGCGATATGCTCGGTAATGGCTATATGGTCATCACTGTGACACCAACAGAAGGTGAGCGTTATCAGGGGGTTGTGGCACTGGAAGGTGATACGCTGGCGGAGTGTCTGGATGCGTATTTCAAACAGTCAGAGCAGTTGCCAACCCGCCTGTTTATCCGTACTGGGATGCAGGATGGAAAAATGGCAGCGGGCGGCATGTTATTGCAGATCCTGCCGGGGGCGCAAGAAAACAGTGAAGACATGCTTGACCACTTGGTGCAACTGACTGCAACCATTAAGGGAGAAGAGCTGTTTACGCTGGATGCGAAAGAGGTTTTGTATCGTCTTTATCATGAAGAAGATGTCACGCTATATGAACCTCAGCAGGTAGAATTCCGTTGCACCTGTTCCCGGCAACGTTGTGCGGATTCTTTGGTGACATTACCAGCAGCCGATCTTCAGGAAATTTTGCATGAAGATGGCAAAATTGACATGGAATGTGAATTCTGTGGCACGCACTATATTTTTGAAGAGAAAGATGTTTTTGAAGAGAAAGATATTTTCGGCGAGAAAGATGTCAGCGAAATAAAGACCGTGAAACAAGAGTAATTACACTGATTATATTGCTGCTGTATTGACACCGATTATATAAATAGCGGATTTTTAGGGGCGTTACATACGCCCTTTTTATTATGAATTATTCTCCCATTTCGTGCCCTGTGTCTCATATAAACTTAAAAAAAATAATGTGATTTCAATTTTTTGATAATAATCGCTGTTAATTAGTCATAATTATTTATTATCCCCCGCAGAGATAAAGTATAACTGACCAGGAGCAACAAATGAGCGTTACAGGCATTACTGAGCAGGAACTTGCGGTTTATGGTATTCGTGGTGTTAGTGAAATTGTTTATAACCCAAGTTATGAATTGTTATTCTCTGAAGAAACTCAATCCTCACTACAAGGGTATGAGCGCGGCACATTGACTAACCTTGGTGCTGTCGCAGTGGATACAGGTATTTTCACCGGGCGTTCCCCGAAAGATAAATACATTGTCCGCGATGATGTTACCCGTGATACCGTCTGGTGGGCTGATCAAGGTAAAGGAAAGAACGATAACAAACCGCTCGGTCAGGAAACCTGGTCTCATCTTAAAGATTTGGTTACTCAGCAGCTTTCAGGCAAACGTTTGTTTGTGGTTGATGCTTTCTGCGGAGCCAATGCGGATACGCGTCTGAAAGTACGTTTTATCACTGAAGTGGCGTGGCAGGCACATTTTGTGAAAAATATGTTTATCCGTCCCTCAGACGAAGAATTGGTTGGCTTCACACCTGATTTTATTGTGATGAACGGAGCGAAATGCACGAATCCACAATGGAAAGAACAGGGGCTGAATTCTGAAAACTTTGTTGCGTTTAACCTGACAGAGCGGATGCAGTTGATTGGTGGTACTTGGTACGGTGGTGAAATGAAAAAAGGGATGTTCTCAATGATGAACTACCTGTTGCCACTGAAAGGTATTGCTTCCATGCACTGTTCCGCCAACGTGGGCGAGAAAGGTGATGTTGCTATTTTCTTCGGTCTTTCCGGGACGGGGAAAACCACTCTTTCCACTGATCCGAAACGTAAGTTGATCGGTGATGATGAACATGGCTGGGATGATGACGGCGTGTTTAACTTTGAAGGTGGTTGCTACGCGAAAACCATCAATCTGTCCAAAGAGGCTGAGCCGGATATCTATCACGCCATTTGCCGTGATGCCTTGCTGGAAAACGTCACTGTGCTGGCGGATGGTACGGTTGATTTCAATGATGGCTCCAAAACAGAAAATACCCGTGTTTCTTATCCGATTTACCACATTGAAAACATCGTTAAGCCTGTATCAAAAGCAGGGCACGCGACTAAGGTTATTTTCCTGACCGCAGATGCGTTCGGCGTACTGCCTCCGGTTTCCCGTTTGACACCAGAACAGACCCAATATCATTTCCTGTCTGGCTTCACGGCAAAATTGGCGGGAACTGAACGCGGAGTAACGGAACCCACACCAACTTTTTCTGCTTGCTTCGGTGCGGCATTCCTGTCACTGCATCCGACACAATATGCGGAAGTTCTGGTTAAACGCATGCAGTCATCAGGGGCGAAAGCCTATCTGGTCAATACGGGTTGGAATGGCACAGGCAAACGCATCTCTATCAAGGATACCCGAGCGATTATTGATGCGATTCTCAATGGTGACATTGAAGATGCGGATACTATCCAACTGCCGATTTTTGATTTGGCCGTGCCGACCACATTGCCGGGTGTAGATACGGGCATTTTGGACCCCCGCAATACCTATGCGGATAAATCCGAATGGAATGTGAAGGCAGAAGATCTGGCACAGCGCTTTATCGATAACTTCGATAAATATACCGATACCGCTGCGGGTGCTGCATTGGTGAAAGTAGGCCCTAAACTGTAGTACCTATCTAAAATATCTATCTAAAGTACCTATCTAATTAAATTTAAACCTTCCATAAAAGAACTCTATTCAGTGAGATAGAGTTCTTTTTTAATTTATATTTCGCAAAGTTGTGAAAGTCAGTGACAAAAAACAGTGAAATAAAACCCAGCATCAGTTGGGTGGCAAGTCGAACAATAGAATTTCACTTTCTTGGTTTGCAGTTAATTGAAGATGAGACTCATCCCAGATAGCAACACCATCGCTGGTGGTAGCCCGTATTCCATTGATCATGACTTCACCACAAACGACCTGAATCCAGATTTTTCGCGTTTTCTCTATGTGATATTCACCATTTTCGCCATTTTTAAATGTCCAGCGCCATAATGTCATATCCTGAAAAACTTTCAGGGAGCCGGCACGGGCATCAGGAGAGAGCACTAATTGGCAGCCCTCAGTAGTATCAAAACGGTGTTGTTCATAACGGGGAGTAAGTCCCGTTTTTTCCGGAATGATCCAGATCTGGTAAAGATGCAGTTGGCTATCATGATGCGGGTTATATTCTGAATGACGGATGCCCGTTCCGGCACTCATAATCTGGAATTCTCCCGCAGACACTTGCCCTTTGTTCCCCATACTGTCCTGATGCTCTACTGCGCCAGACAGCACATAAGTCAATATTTCCATATCATTGTGAGGGTGCATACCGAATCCCTGACCAGCATCAATCACATCTTCATTAATGACCCTGAGAGCAGAAAATCCCATGAAATCTGCATCATAATAGTTGGCGAATGAAAAAGTATGCCAACTGTCCAGCCAGCCGTGATTGGCATGACCTCGTTCTGAAGCTCGACGTAAGTAGATCATTTTCAAAATCCCTCGATGTTTTTTCGTAGTCTAATTGAAAGACTGAAATATAAAAGATTGGAAATTTAATCTTGGAACTCAAAATTTTTGAATGAAAATGAGGTGATATCAGGCAAAAAAAGCCAACATACAGCTGGGTTATAAAATAAACTACACTTCTCTTTTCACTGGATTTGGTTGTTGGTAATTTAGCTTTGCTTTCTCTATAACGGTAGACAATGTTTAGGAGCCATCAATGTTTCGTATTAATGATCTGATTGACTTGCAAACGCTGTTTGAATCGGCAGAGCTGGAATTTAAATTGGCTCAGGGAAAAGATGGGAAAGGCAAGTTACCAGATGACTTCTGGCCCACTTACAGTGCAATGGCTAATAGCCGTGGTGGATTTGTTGTATTGGGAGTCCGGGAGAAGAATGGCAAATTTACCGTATCCGGATTAGACAATCCGGAAAAGGTGAGACAAGAATTATTTAATGGTCTAAATAATCCACAATTAGTAAATGTCAATTTACTGACGGAGCAACAAGTCAGTATTGTTGAACTTGATGGAAGACAAGTATTGGTAATTGAAATTCCTACTGCCCGACGTGAAAAAAAGCCTGTGTTCCTTAAAAATCAACCAATGAAATACACATATATTCGCTTACATGAGGGGGATCGTGTTTGTACTGAAGAACAAGTTAAGCGAATGATGGTCGAGCAGTTAGAAGATAGTCGTGATAACAGAGTACTCCAAAATTTCGATCTGAATGATATCAATATCGAAAGTTTACAAACATATCGTCAATTATTGTTTGTTTCCAGACCAACACATCCGGCTTTGGAATTGAATCACTTTGATTTTTTAAGAAGTATTGGAGGTTGGCGTAAGGATAGACAAACTGGTCAGGAGGGTATGACTCTGGCTGGTATTTTAATGTTTGGTACATGGGAAGCAATTCAAGATGCAGCACCTAATTATTTTGTCGATTATCAGGAACGGCCAGAAGCTAAGACAGAACGCCGCTGGATAGATCGTATCTGCCCGGATGGAACTTGGTCTGGTAATGTGTTTGATTTCTACCGTCGCACCTATCGTAAATTAATTGCTGATTTGAAGATCCCGTTTGAGCTTAAAAATGGTATTCGCCAAGATGAAACCCAAATTCATACAGCACTGCGTGAAGCTCTGGTGAATACGTTGGTGCATGCTGATTATACAGGGCGTTTATCGATTCTGGTGGTTAAGCGTCCTGATTTGTTTGGTTTCCGTAATCCTGGCTTAATGCGTATTCCTCCAGAACAAGCTATTAAAGGGTACGAAAGTGATTGTCGTAATAGGTTAATGCATCAGATGTTTTTGATGATTGGAGCAGGTGAGCGCTCAGGTTCTGGTATTCCTAAAATTTACAGCGGTTGGAAGTGGGCTAACTGGCGAGTGCCACGACTGTACGAAAAAGCCGAACCGGAACAAACCCTATTAGAACTCTCTATTGGTAGTTTGGTTTCTGAAAAAACTGCATCATTATTGCACCAAAAATTTGGTGATAGCGTGGACAATCTCAGTGAATTGGAACGCTGTATAGTGATCACCGCAGCAGTTGAAGGTTGGGTAGATCACGAACGTGCCTGTCAACTAACTAGCTTACATTCCCGCGAAGTGACACTGGCGTTACCTAAATTAGTAGAGCGTGGTTTTCTTATACCACATGGTGAAAAACGCGATAAATCTTATACATTACCGGGAATGGAATTACTTTCCCCAGATGACGTGTTTGAGACTAATCCGTTATCTTCTAATCAATCGTTCATCACGGATAACGGAAAAATGATCACGGATAACGGAAAAATGATCACGGATAACGGAAAAATGATCACGGATAACGTCAATTGTTTAACGGCAAATGACCAACTTCGTGATGAATTGGGACGTTTTGTGACGAATAAACTTTCTCACCCCTATATTGATGATTTTTCTTTATTAAATAGTGTATTACAGAATAAATTAAAGGATATTTCCCATCCAGCTAGAGAGAAAAAACGCCTGTCTAACGAAATGATGGATTCAATTGTGCTAGAACTATGTAAGGGCCATTTTATACCTCTGCATGTCATCGCTATGTTAGTTGACCGTACACCACAAAATGTTCGTGAAAAGCAATTATCACCATTAGTTGAACAAAGAAAAATGAGGTTGGCTTTTCCTCATGTGAAACGCCATAAAAAACAAGGCTATATAACTAATGATTAGTCTAGGAATTGAATTTTGAAAGTTAATTATGAGGTGATATCAGGCAAAAAAAAAGCCAACATAAAGTTGGCCTATAAAGTAAACACTGGAAGCAATGTGAGCAATGTCGTACTTTCACATGAACCCTGAAGGTGGTGCACTGAAAGTGTTAGGAATGATAATCGTTCTCAATATCATTTGTAAAGTGTTTTTTTAATCAAATTTGAAAGTATTATTTAAAGGTTCAAGTTAAAAGTGTGGTTTAGTCACGTTAGCTATATTGTTCGCTATCCCCTAATTCCATCTGATAGAGATGTTGAGTACCCGTGTCGTGAAATTGATATGGCATCAATTGGTAGCCTCGTAACCACAGTAAAAACCATCCATCATGGGTGTCTGGGCAAAGTCCAGCGAATCGGAAACCGCCTTTTTTGAGCAATGAACACAATCCCAGAGATTCTTCACACGCAGGCAGCTTCAAATAGATTAACTGCCCGGCGGGGAAATCGATGACCTCCGATAAAAAGTCAGAATGAATATCGTATAGAGTGATCTCCAAACGTCGACCGGATTTTTTAATGGTAAACGGCTCAGAAAGCATGGAACGCCGATACACTGATTGTGCATTTAATGATGACTCGCCAACATATTGGCTGATCTGGGAGACCCAATTTTGCCAAGGCTGTGGCCAGTTCAGCTTAGGTAATGGCAATGACTTAAGCGGCAAAATGCCCTGAATGATACTTTCAGGTTCTGGCAAACCAAATGGCGAATCGACATAATCCAGCATCAAGGCTGTCGAATAGAAACCTAAATTTCGGGCGATGTACTGGCTTTTAGGGTGTGAACATACCTGCTTTATTGTCAACAAATTATAGCCTTGCTCTTTCGCATATCCGCATAAATAACTGCCCAGAGACTTCGCCACACCATAACCTTGAAAATCGGGATACACAGCAATGAGTGCCAGCTCTGCCTGATTTTGCTGCATGGTATCCTTAACCAGAGAAGCATGACCAATGAGCCGTCCTTGATGGAATGCTAAAGCCGAGTGCCATTGCCCTGTGGTTTGGTTGTCATTGATGAGTCTTGGTAGATAGATGTCAGGATAGACATACGAATCGCCGTAAACTTCACGGAATAATTGGCTGATTTTTTTATCATCACCTGACTGATAGCTGCGAATCTGAATAGCGGAGTGGAAGATAGTCATTGATTTCAACCTTTAGTTATAACTACGCAGATCCACAACTCGCTGCAATTTCCCTGAACGTGGGTGTGTATACATACCATCAATATTGGTTTGCACGATCTCCAGCATATTTTGGTGTATGCAAATTTTGTCCAGATTTGGAAAAGCAGTCATTACTCTATGGCGTATTGTGTCAATATCTACCGCTTGCAGGCTTGCCACCAACAATCGGATTTGATCTTGCCCCGCCTTCTGGCTCAGCTCCAATTGCCAGGCCAAAAGCTCTGTTTGTTGTGATAGCTCTGTCGCTAAATCGTCAGGGAATAATGACAACGTGCCAAATCGTATGCGGTAGCCTTGATTTGCACGTCCTTGCAAGGCAAATTTACGGTCTGCTTGCTCTGACTCGCACCAGCAAGCCATATCACCAGTAGGATAGCGGATTACGGGCATGAGTCGTCGTTGCAGGTTAGTGACAACTAATAGGCCACGTTTACCCGATTCAGTAATCGGCTGATGATTTATTTCATCTACGATTTCAATAATGGTGTCGTTACCAAATACTCGGTGCTCCCCCTGTTTGCATTCTGGATCAGCATAGCCGATCAAGCCGGCATCAACACTGGCACAACCGATTGAACCTAAACGAGCCTGAGGGAAAACTTGTCGTATGATTGCGATCTGTGAATCAAACAAACTTTCCCCACCATAAAGAATAGATTCCACCATCGGCAGTGTTTGCCCTGTATCTTTCAGGTAATGGGCCAGGCGGATTAACTGAACCGGTACACCTGCCAACACATTAATGTTGTGAAGATGGATATTGTTAACCAGCAATTCATCCTCGACCTTACAGGTGAAAGGAAATTCCAATATGGGGAGTGGCGCATTCGATAATGCGCCATGGATAAATATAAAGCTGGTATAAAGATCACCAGCAAAAAACAGATTAGCCACCCGATCCCCAGTCTTTAATTGGCGGGCAATGCCTTGACCAAAGGAGTCAATAAACGCTGTCCACTCTTGTTGACTGAAAACCGACAAGCGCCCATCACTGGTTGAACCACCCGTTTTAAATACATGGCCGCCTTCCAGCGGTGCAGTCAACACGGGCCATTTTTGTAAATCGTTTGAATGTGCCCAGTAATCACTGGGTTCCACGAGTGGTAAATCTTCCAGAATCCAATTATCGGGAACGGACTTATATAGCTCTCGGTAATAAGCAGAATGCTCACGTGCATGATGGAGCAAATCAATCAATGTCGTTTTGGTCATCATCTTAATTTTACTCAATTAATATTTACGCAAGTCGATTAACAATGGTGTTTTCCCACTATGTTCATTCCGGCGAAAATCAGCAGTTGAAGTGGAAATAACATCTAAATTCAGGAGCTTTCCTTTAACAACTTCGGTAATTTTGGAATCTTTCAATATGTTCTGGCGCACTTTGGCAGGCTCAGCATGATCAACCAATAGCTGAATGCCATCAATACCATCGCGGTTATGGTCGATTATCCATTGCACTGGCAATGCCAGTTGTTCGGACAAATCAGCAAAGTTGATAAAAATACTGCCTACGCGCAGCAGGGAGCCATTACGCCCTTTAAGTCGGAAGCGCGGTGAAGTCAAGCCACAAGAACAAGGTTGATTAATCCAACAGCCGAGATCCCCTAAATCGTAGCGCTGAACGGGTTGTGCCTCTCGATGGAGGGAAGTAAATACCAGACGCCCGGTTTCGCCATTTGCTACGGGTTGATCATTCTCTATATTGAGAATTTCCAGCCATTGGGTATCAGCCATTAAATGGAAAACTCCATCCTCGCTGGCTGCGCACGCATGACCCACAGGGCCGGCATCGACTGAACCGTAAATTGTTGAACGTATCAGGGTAACGCCAAAACTGGTCAGGAAATTTCGTTGGCTCATATTGAGGTGTTCACCACCCAAGAAGAGCTTACGAATGCCGCCATACTGGCGCAATTTGGTGGCTTCATTCAGAAATAACCGATGTAACGTGCTTGGCATTCCTACCAGCGTATTGATGCGCTGACTCACGATAAAATCAGCGATTTCACTAAAGTCATTATCAGCAGGGCCGCCCATTGGATATTGCGCCACATCCAATTTATCCAGAATGGTGAAAAAGCTCATCATGCCGCCGTACAATTTTCCGCCATATAACAGGTTCATGACACGATCGGTTGCGGGTTCAAGCCCTGAGGCGAATACGCCATCGGCGGCGGCCTGCATTTGCCTGTGGTAATCGTGGTAGCTATAAGCGGCCAGTTTAGGCGCACCACTGCTGCCTCCACTGCGGAAAAACAGGCGGGCTTTATCATTGGGAACCAACGCTTGAAAATCGGCCTTATTCATGACAGGAAGATTTTCTAACCCGCGTGGACGAGACGGAGGAACATCAAGATGAGCGCAACCTGCCATTAACTCAGGTGCAAGGCTGACAGATACTCGTTTGGTAAGGCGTGATAGTGCGTAGACACCATCATGTGGTTCACCATTATAGCCGCCATGCATCTGACCTGCCGGAGTGATGCGACTGACGCCCGCAGCAAACAGAGTATGGCTCATTTCGGTGATATGTTCTTGACGGGTAATCAAAGCACAGCTTTGTAGATGATTACGCCAAGGTTGCAAAATAGAACACAGACGCTGACGCGGAGCAGGACGTATTTGCAATGTACGGAACAGAGGAGAAGCCGCCAACTCCTCTTCATGTCGCCATATTACCCGCCATCCGTCGGTGCGCCAGATTTCACCATGTACCTGTGTAAACGCGAAATCAAGTTGTTGGAAAGCCGTTTGAGTCGTAATTTCAGCGGCTTCCTGAATATCCTGTTTCATGGCTGGATGCAATCCAGCACGACGTTGCAGGGCGGTAGCCATGCGTTGTCCGATATGTTGTAAAATTTCAGGATCATCGCTATCGATCAGCAAACATTGGGGGCTGGAACAGGCTTGCTGGTCATAACAACAGATATCATCAGCCAAGGCATCCAATTGGGCATCATCGACGGCTTCAGGACTCAACCAAGCAATACTGATGCGATGTCCCCAATCTATCCAGCGGCAACCTGCGGGCAGTTGAGCACGAATGGATGCCAGAGATGAGTCGCTTCCCCAAGCAGAAACCGCATCGGCCTGACTGAACAATTCTGCTAATTGTGTCACTGGCAACGGCAATACTGCTACCCGATTAGCTAAATCACCTGAAATATCGTGGGCTAAAAATTCTGCCAGAAGTTGTGCACTAAACCCGTTGTCGCTGCTGCTTGGGCGTAACCAGTTAATATTACCCACCAACAAACTTTCTATTACAGCCATAAAGGGCAGAAGTTCAGCATTGGAAGGCGTAATATGGACAACCAATCCCAATGGTTTCCAAGCCTCATATCGATTCTGGTTATAATCGAATCGACGCAGCGAAAAAGCATTTTGTCCGAGTTCCCGCTCCAGTTTGGCTTCCAGCGCTTCGCGTTGGCAAAAATCGATAAGCGCTTCCCGAGTCTGGGCATCAAACAGGGGATGTTCACTCAGATTGGAAAGATATTCGGCAAAGCGTTGCGCGCAATTAAGTACTTGCTCAGAAGTGTGGGGGCGAGCCAGCAGCGCAGGTAATTGCTCACGTAATTTCGCGATTTTTTGTCCGGCCGACTGCTCTTGTCCTGCTAACGCGTTTTGTCCTGCTAAAGGCTTTGAAGAAACCGGGTTATTCATTATTTTTGTAGAAACGGTATTTACGGAAGACATATCAAGATCTCTTAATCAATTCAGAAGCGGCAATGGCACAACTACGGCTTTTGCTAGTACCTGCTCGGCCAAGCAGTTCAAACCAATCTGTTTCAAGTTCACATCCACAGCTTTTGCCGGAATGCAGCACGGCCAGGTCACTGGTGACGATGCTGTGGGCTGGGCAGGAAGTGATATAAGGAGATGTGAAATGCAGAAAGCCCGGCTCTCCATAAGGTTGGCATGTCAAATTGGCGGTATGGCGTACATATGCGCGGGCATAGATTGGGATATGAAAATTATGGTGAGAACATTCAACATAAGGTACTGGATGTTCAACTGAACCATAACCATCACGACAGCGAATATCAGGAATACCCAGTTGTTCGGTCAACCGTTGATACAATTCTTTTTTAGGAATGGATTTATCGGCATGTGTTTTCCAGCCTCCACCGAGGAAAACCAGCGATTCAGGATGTAATTTCAATGCAGGCAGTCCCATTTGCGCCATTCTTTGCAGGGTAAACCACAAAAAGGCAGGGAAACCGAAGATACGCACAGGCAATCCTTCCTGAGCAAATTGCTGGAGTGCGGTAATTGTACCGAAGGGATCGAATTCATTACCTTGCCCGTTATGGCGCAAAGCATAATAGGCCCGATTTACGGGAGCATATTTGCACAGGAACTGATCAGTGTAGGCTGTACCCAGAGTGATGGCACCAGCGGGTTCGTAGCTAAGCAGTAGATAGTTACAGGGTTGATCAGGGGTATTCCAGCCATAATAGTCAAAAATACAGTCCACCATATGCTGGGCGGCGGCAATACTTTCAGAATCATAGCGCATGCGGCTTTTCTGCCCGGTGGTGCCGGAAGAAGTCAGTTCCAGAGCATCCTGAGCACTATCACTGAGTATCAGATTACGCTTGAAATAATTGGCAAATAGCAAAGGCAGAGTTGACCAGTCATCCAGCGTCATTATCGCTTGTTTATCCAGACCATGATCTGCCAGCCACTGCTCATAACCAGAGGTATGTTCACAGTGGTATAGCGTCAATTCACGCATAGCGTCAGTAAATAATGCGTCATATTCGGCACAAGCACGGTAAGGATGTGTGATAGCACACAGTGCTTTGACGTGAGGTAAGTTTTGCATATTAACACTCATTCTTCAGTAATCGCTACAAAGGGTTATTAATTAAAAAAATTAATTAATTATTTATTCTTCTATTGAACTTAATAATTTTTGATAGGATTTATTCGTTATTTAACTTAATGAATAGAGTTGCCTATTTTAATTAAATCTTTGCGCTTTGTTGGAGGATGATGCGTTGGTCTCTGACAGTAATTAAGTCTATTTTGTGGTAAAAAGGCGATTTTATGGATAATAATAGGTGTTTTTTGCCATTTTTATAGTTAATGTCAGTCCTGTGTTTGCGGGGCGCATTATTCCAAACCAAATGGTAACAATCAAACTATTTTTCTAATGTTTAAGGTTGTTTTTGTATTTAACGCAATTATTATTTAACACACTTATTTCATTATTTATTATTATATGATGATTGGCTTAAATTTCTTTTGACACGTGAATGGCGTTTTACGCGCACTAAATATATGGTTATGGCAGGATACGATGTCTAAATTTGAACTTTTTTGGATAAGGTACAGATCGGTGGGTTATTTAAGCTGGAAGACTTCGGGTAACCTTCCAGCTTTTTTCGGCGGTCTAGAGTTGACACTCAGAGAACCGTTAATGGGTAGATTATCCGGTTACCTCAATGTTGGGATAGCTGATAGACAGGTCATCACTTAACTACCAATTCGCATTATTTTATTTTTCGTCCCATTTATGAAATGGTATTGGTAATCTTTATTGTCGCTGCGCAGCAACCAACGCTTGTGCACAAGCCCACGCTGAGCTCCACGCCCATTGGAAGTTATACCCGCCAAGCCAGCCGGTCACATCGACCACTTCTCCAATAAAGTACAACCCTTTCACTTTATGAGATTCCATCGTTTTTGATGACAACTCATTAGTATCCACTCCGCCAAGAGTGACTTCCGCCGTGCGATAGCCTTCCGTACCATTCGGTTGTACCTGCCAGTATTGCAGGGTGGTGAGCAACTCTTTTTTCTGTGCGGGATTAAGTTGTTTCAGAGACAGCTCCGGCAATTGCCCAAGAGACTGCAAACACTCGACCAAACGCTTAGGCAGTAATTTAGACAGGGTATTTTTCAAACTCTGATTGGGATGAGACTCCCGTTCTTTATCCAGAAAACTTTCTAAATCCGTGTCAGGAAGTAAGTTAACACTCACATACTCACCAGATTGCCAATAGCTGGAAATCTGCAAAATAGCGGGGCCGGAAAGACCGCGATGGGTGAACAAAATATTTTCCCTGAATATTGTGCCATCTTTTGCAGTTACAACGGAAGGAACTGCGACCCCGGAGAGAGTTTGAAGTTGATCCAGTAGCGGTTTATGTAGGGTAAAGGGAACTAATGCTGCACGCGTAGGCAGGATATTGAGTCCAAATTGCTCTGCGATACGGTAACCAAGGGGAGAGGCTCCCAATCCGGGCATGGACAATCCACCGGATGCCACAACAAGTGAGTGCGCACTTACTTCTTTTCCTGCTGCTGTAATGACAAAACCCTGCTCTTTCTTCTCGATGTGAGTGACCTCACTGCGCAATCGAATAGTGACTTGCCCTGTTTCACACTCTTTTAAAAGTAGGTCTATAATTTGTTGAGATGAGTCATCACAGAAAAGCTGCCCCAATGTTTTTTCGTGATAAGGGATGCCATGGCGTTGTACCAGATTAATAAAATCCCACTGGGTATAGCGAGCAAGTGCTGACTTACAAAAATGGGGATTGGTAGAAAGGAATGCTGCCGGCTCGGTATACATGTTGGTAAAATTGCAGCGTCCTCCACCGGACATCAAAATCTTGCGGCCTGCTTTTTTGCCGTTATCTAGCACCAGAACGTTTAATCCGGCTTGTCCTGCCTGCGCAGCACAGAATAAGCCAGCAGCGCCGGCACCAATAACAATTACATCAAAAACAATTACATCAAATTTTTCCATTCGTCTGTCTCTTTTGGCCGAGTTATTTGTAGGAATTTACTGCATTGTGAGGGCTACGTTCACGAACCATAGAGAAAATTATGCATTTGGTTTAACTTTTTACGGCAGAAAGTCATTTTTCGTCAAAAAAATATTAAAATATTAAAATTTAGTAACTATTTGATATATATGATAAATATAATGGTTTCTATGTCGATTGAACGTTATTAAATCAAAAAAAGGTCATATTTCTCTTTTCCCGCTAACGTTTGTCACTGATAATGCGCGCGTTCATGTCCTACTAACTGGCTTAACGTTTATGCTACATCTGTTTACTGGCTTGGAATTTTATACCGGCCTTATGTTAGTGCTTGCTCTGTTGTTTGTGCTTTTCTATGAAGCCATCAATGGGTTTCATGATACCGCAAACGCAGTAGCAACTGTTATTTATACCCGTGCGATGCGCTCGCAGCTTGCCGTTGTTATGGCAGGGGTTTTTAATTTTTTGGGTGTTCTCCTTGGTGGATTAAGTGTCGCTTATGCGATTGTGCATCTACTGCCTACGAATCTTCTACTAAATGTCAGTTCGGCTCACGGTTTGGCTATGGTTTTTTCCATGCTGCTGGCGGCAATTATCTGGAATTTGGGTACGTGGTATTTCGGTATTCCAGCATCTAGTTCCCATACGTTGATTGGCTCTATTATTGGCATCGGTTTGACCAATGCGATAGTAACCAGTTCGTCGGTGGTGGATGCGTTGAATATTCCGAAGATGATTCAGATTTTCATGTCCTTGATCTTGTCTCCTCTGGTTGGTCTGGTGATTGCCGGAGCGATGGTGTTTTTGCTGCGCCGCTACTGGAGCGGTACGAAAAAACGTCGCCGTATCCACATGACGCCTGCCGAACGTGAAAAACAGGATGGTAAACGTAAACCTCCATTCTGGACGCGTACCGCCCTGATTCTCTCTGCTGTTGGTGTGAGTTTTTCCCACGGAGCGAACGATGGTCAGAAAGGTATTGGCTTGATCATGCTGGTGTTGATTGGCGTTGCACCTGCGGGCTTTGTCCTCAATATGAATTCAGCCTCTTATGACATCACTCGCACTCGTGATGCTGTTGTCAACTTGCGGACTCATTATGAGCAGCATGCTTCAGAGTTGGCTCATGCGATTGAACTGAATCCGGTTGTTTCTTCTGTTGGAGATCAACTGGACATGACACTCCATTGCGATAATGCACGTGCATTAGTGATGCTGAACAACGCTGAAAACATGCTGGTGAATGTTCAGAGTTTCAGCGATTTGACCCCGGACCAGCGTAGCAAAATGCGCCGTATGCTGATGTGTATTGCTGATACAGCAAGCGATGTGGCCAAGCTGCCAGAAACTAAACCTAAAGACGCACGTTTCCTGAACGATTACCGCAAAGATATATTGAAGACGGTGGAATATGCGCCGATGTGGATCATTGTTGCAGTGGCTCTTGCCTTGTCTTTGGGCACAATGGTTGGTTGGAAACGTGTTGCTGTGACTATCGGTGAGAAGATTGGCAAAAAAGGCATGACCTATGCCCAAGGTGTTTCTGCTCAGGTTACTGCGGCGGTTTCTATTGGTGTTGCCAGTTACACAGGAATGCCAGTATCCACAACGCAAGTGCTCTCTTCTGCGGTAGCGGGGACGATGCTGGTTGATGGTGGTGGTGTGCAAAGTAAGACTATCAAAAACATCATGTTGGCGTGGGTTTTGACGCTGCCGATTTCGATTGGATTGTCAGGCTTACTGTATTGGATCGCCCTGAAACTGATCTAATATCTATTTTAGAAAAAGGGTTGGCTGTTTGTTATTGCAAGCCAACCCTTTTTTATTATCACTTGTTTTTTGTTCACATTCATATCTCAAATTTACGTTAAATCATCATTGCTATCAGACATAGCAGAACAACGCCACATAGCATTCCCGTCAATATAAATTGCTTCCTCATCCTTTCGCACAATAAGACGATGTCAGGGTTGTGATGGTTGATATAACCTTGTGAATTGATATAACGCACTAGCCGAAACTGTTTATTGAACTGACCATGAGTTTTAAAAAAACCATTTCCATCAACGGCTTGATACAGCATTGGGTCTGATTCGCGCAAAATTGACAGAAGTACACGGAGCGAAGAAAAATAGCGAATCATGTTAATAATGCAGATAAGGCAAACTGCCCAAAATAGCGCGGTGGTACTGAACATACTTCCCCCTCCTGATCGCGGCAACAAACGTTGCCAGTAAAGAAGAAACCAATAGGAAAAGTTTTAATCTCAATAATAACTATGTTAAATATTAGTTAAAGATATAGTGTTTAATGTGCTTATAGCAGAGAAAAAGTGAGGGAAGCACTTATCCCCGCCATTTTTTAAGTTGCTGCTTTATTCGCTACACGGCAACTGGAAATCTATTGGGTTTATAATCAGCCATTATGGGGAATTTGCCAGTCATGTTGTCTTTTTCTGGGACGGATTCTATGTTTTCAATTAGTAAAGAAGGTAAAAACAATAAGTTGTGATCAAAACAACACTCAAAAGACACATTGAACAGTTATAGTATAAATATCGAATTGTGGCGTTTAACACTGCCAATCCGTCTAATCAACGTTATGGAAGGAGTTCTTATGGCTTACAAACATATTCTTGTTGCGGTTGATTTATCTCCAGAAAGTCAGATATTGGTGGAGAAAGCTGTGTCAATGGCGAAACCGTACAATGCCAAAGTTTCCCTGATCCATGTTGATGTTAACTACTCCGATCTTTATACCGGCCTGATTGATGTAAACCTTGGCGATATGCAGGAGCGTATCGCGGATGAAACCCGTAATTCTCTGAAAGAATTATCTGCCAGTGCAGGCTACCCCGTTCAGGAAACATTGAGTGGGAGTGGTGATTTAGGGCAAGTCCTTGTTGATGCTATCAAACAATACGATATGGATCTGGTTGTATGTGGTCACCATCAGGATTTTTGGAGCAAGTTGATGTCTTCAGCTCGTCAGCTTATTAACACTGTTCATGTTGATATGTTGATTGTACCTTTGCGTGACGAAGAATAATCTTCGGTTGATATTTTATTCTGTAAAATCGCCTGCTTATGCAGGCGATTTTTTTGTCCCCAGAAAAGATGATGAAACTGATTTAGAAATTGTCAAAGATATTTTTAGGAAAACCTATAAAAAATAGTTGTTGAAATTTAAGCGTAAAACAGTGCTATATTCAGAAAGCAAACCGTACTTACCTCGCATTTTCGACAAAAAAATAATATGGAAAATGGCTGGGAGTCATCACTTCTGTATGACAATAAAGGAAGCTCTACATGAATGTTTCATCATCTTTAGTCTCATTTCTCGATTCGATCCAGTTCCACAATCCGCATCAACCAGAATACTTACAGGCAGTACGAGAAGTGTTGACCTCTCTTTGGCCTTTTCTTGAACAAAACCCGCAATATCGTGAGCAAGGATTATTGGAGCGTCTGGTCGAGCCGGAAAGAGTCATTCAATTCCGCGTCTGCTGGGTGGATGATCAAGGCAAAGTGCAGGTAAACCGTGCGTGGCGAGTACAGTTCAATTCTGCCATTGGGCCATTCAAAGGTGGGATGCGTTTCCATCCTTCTGTGAACCTTTCTATCCTGAAATTTCTGGGCTTTGAGCAGACACTGAAGAATGCGTTGACAACGCTGCCAATGGGAGGCGGAAAAGGGGGTTCTGATTTCGATCCCAAAGGGAAAAGCCACGGTGAAATCATGCGATTCTGTCAGGCATTGATGACTGAACTTTACCGTCATTTAGGGCCTGATACTGATGTGCCTGCCGGAGATATTGGTGTGGGTAGCCGTGAAGTTGGTTTTATGGCGGGCATGATGAAAAAACTGTCCAACAATACGGCGTGCGTTTTTACGGGCAAAGGACTTTCCTTTGGTGGCAGCCTGATCCGCCCTGAAGCTACCGGCTATGGGTTGGCTTATTTCACCGATGAAATGCTTAAACGTCATGGCATGGGGATTGAAGGCATGCGGGTATCTGTGTCTGGAGCGGGAAATGTCGCCCAATATTCCATTGAAAAATGTATGGAACTGGGAGCGAAAGTCGTTACTGCGTCGGATTCTGGCGGTACGGTCTTGGATGAAGACGGTTTTACGCCGGAGAAACTGGCTCATCTTGAAGAAATTAAAAATCAGCGTTACGGTCGTGTGGAGGAGTATGCCAAAGAGCGTGGGCTGACTTTCCTTAAGGGGCAAGATCCGTGGGCCATTCCTGTGGATATAGCCCTGCCTTGTGCGACTCAGAACGAATTGGATTTGGAAGCGGCGAAGACATTGATTAAAAATGGCGTGAAAGCGGTTGCAGAAGGAGCCAACATGCCAGCGACGATTGCGGCTACTGATGCTTTCCGTGAAGCAGGCGTTTTGTTTGCACCGGGTAAGGCTGCCAATGCGGGTGGAGTGGCAACTTCGGGGCTGGAGATGGCACAGAACGCAGCACGCCTGAGTTGGAAGGCAGAGAAAGTAGATATTCGCTTACATCACATCATGCTCGATATTCATCACGCTTGCGTCGAATATGGTGGAGAAGGGAAGCAGATCAATTATGTACAGGGCGCCAATATCGCTGGCTTTGTCAAAGTGGCGGATGCGATGTTGGCACAAGGCATTGTGTAGATTGGTAAGAATGTAGTTGGAAATAAGAAGTAAGAAATGCGGATAAGCCCGCAAATTTCGTGGATGGGCCGCTGAAATGATTAAACAGTACGGCCAGTTTCAATAGGGTGGGATTGTGATCCCACTCAATCAAAATCAATCAGATAAGAAATCCATAGAATCTCAAAATGAACATCTCAAAACGAACATCTCAAAACACTCTGAATTAGTCAGACAATAAACCATGTTCTTGGGTGATGTGGCTCTGTTCTTATTTTACTTACTTAGTAATGATAAAATCTGAAATTTCTTGAATGAAATTTAAATTCCAAAAATGAACATTAAGTTAAACGGCCTGAACCCGGTACAATATCGGCTTCAGACCATATAACCGCTATATAACGTGTCTAATATAAGGCGCTTACTTTATAAGGCCGGCTTTCCTGATATGTGATCAGCAAGGATAAATATCAAACCGATGGTTTTTGGTAGTAATTGCTGCGGATGCTTTAACCCCTGCCAACGGCTCTGCATAATCAGGCCGTTTCACTACAACCCGCCGTTTCGCCAGCGCTAGGGCGGGTTCAAGCAAGTTGTCCGCATCCTCATCAGCCCCAACCAGAGATTGGAAAACCCGCATCTCTTTTTTGACCAGCGCGCTTTTTTGTTTGTGTGGATACATTGGATCAAGATAAACCACATCCGGTAGCGGTGTGATATCTGTCAATGCCGTAATGCTTGAGGCATGGATCAATGTCATGCGTTCTTTCAGCCAGCCACCAATCTCTTTGTCCTGATAGCCACGTTGTAGACCATCATCCAGTAATGCTGCTACCACTGGATGGCGCTCCAACATTCTGACGTGACAACCAATAGACGCCAGAACAAAGGCATCACGCCCCAATCCGGCGGTGGCATCCACAACATTCGGTAAATAATCTTTCTTGATGCCTATAGCCTTAGCGACGGCCTCGCCACGACCTCCACCAAAGCGGCGACGGTGTGCCATTGTTCCGCCAACAAAATCGACATAAATCCCGCCCAGCTTTGGTTCATCACGCTTGCGCAATTCCAGCCGTTCGGGAGTTAATACCAGCGCCATGACTGATTCTTCATCGTGGATCAGATTCCAGCGTTCAGCCAACAGCGATAAGGCGCTGCGATCAGCGCCTTCTTCACAAATCAAACAAATCTTCACAAGTTATTATCCGCCGATGCCATAGCTTTTCAGCATTGCATCCAGTTTTGGTTCACGGCCACGGAAGCGGACAAACAGTGTCATTGGATCTTCTGAACCACCACGGGTCAAAATATTGTCAAGGAATGACTGCCCCGTTGCGCGATTGAAAATTCCCTCTTCCGAGAAGCGAGAATAGGCATCTGCTGCCAGAACATCCGCCCATAGGTAACTGTAATAACCCGCAGCGTAGCCACCATTAAAGATATGGCTAAAGGCGTTCGGGAAACGCCCCCAATCTGGTGATGGCACAACAGAAACCTGTTTTTTCACTGATCGCAGCGTTTCCAGAATTTGTGCCCCTTTGGCTGGGTCGTATTCCGCATGCAGACGGAAATCGAACAGACCAAATTCAAGCTGGCGCAGAATTCTCATCGCGGCCTGATAATTCTTGGCTGCCAGCATATTATCCAGCATCTCTTGCGGCAGTGGTTCATTTGTTTGGTAGTGACCGGAGA
This sequence comes from Xenorhabdus anantnagensis, assembly GCF_028598555.1. Taxonomy (GTDB): domain Bacteria; phylum Pseudomonadota; class Gammaproteobacteria; order Enterobacterales; family Enterobacteriaceae; genus Xenorhabdus; species Xenorhabdus anantnagensis. Next base: position 17,145 of record NZ_JAQRFN010000022.1, on the reverse strand, counting down.
TAAACGCCAGCGCTTCCGGCTCCCAGCACCAGTTTTCCAGAAACTGGCTTGGGCACTCCACCGCATCCCAAGGCACACCATCAATGCCGGCAACATCCAGAGCTTCAATCTGAGTCAGCATATGGTGCAGGCCATGCCCAAATTCATGGAACAGCGTTGTGACTTCACTGTGCGTGAACAGGGCTGGCTGATCACCGACAGGCTTGTTGAAGTTACAAGTCAGATAAGCGACAGGATTTTGCAATTCGCCAGACGAGCGACGCATTCTGCCGATATAACTGTTCATCCATGCTCCACCGCGTTTATGCTCACGTGCGTAGAGATCCAAATAGAAACTGCCGCGTAATACTTGTTTGTCATCATACAGATCAAAGAAACGCACATCAGGATGCCATGTATCTACATCATGTCGCTCTTTGGCGGTGATACCATAAATGCGATGAACCACTTCAAACAAGCCTTCCAGTGCGCGTTGTTCAGGGAAGTAAGGACGAAGCTGCTCATCATCAATGGAAAAATCATGCTGTTTTTGCTTCTCGCTATAATAGGCCAGATCCCATGCTTCCAGTTCATCAATACAGTAATGAGATTCGGCGAAATCGGCGAGTGCCTCCAACTCTTCCTTACCTTGTTGGCGGGCGCGTTTGGCTAAGTCGTTCAGGAAATCGAGAACTTGCTGAGGCGTTTTAGCCATTTTGGTTGCGAGGGAATTTTCAGCATAGTTCTTGAACCCCAGCAATTGGGCGAATTCATGGCGCAACGCGAGTATTTCTGCCATGACTTCACTGTTATCCCATTTTCCGGCATCAGGCCCTTGATCCGAAGCCCGGGTCGTAGAGGCGTAATACATTTCCTTGCGCAGTTCACTATTATCGGCATAAGTCATGACTGGCAGATAACTTGGCATATTCAGCGTCAGTAACCATCCTTCTTGCTCCTTGGCTTCGGCAGCGGCCTTGGCTGCGGCTTTGGCACTTTCAGGCATACCGTTCAGATCGCACTCATCGGTAATCAGTTTGGTCCATCCCATTGTGGCATCCAGCACATTATTGCCGAACTTCGCGCCCAGCTCAGATAAACGAGCAGTAATTTCACCGTAACGTTTCTGTTTCTCTTCTGGCAAGCTGATGCCGGTCAATTCAAAATCACGCAAAGTATCTTCAACAACCTTGCGCTGTGGCTGGGAAAGTGCTTTGAAAGCGTCGCTCTCTTTCAGAGACTTATATGCTTGATATAACCCTTTGTGTTGACCCAGCCAAGTATAGAACTCGGAGAGCAGGGGCAGACTTTGCTCATAGGCTTCGCGAAGCTCTGGACTATTTTTGACAGCATTCAGGTGGTCGACAGGAGACCATACGCGGGAAAGTTTATCTTTCTCTTCTGAAATAGGTTGGCACAGATTATCCCAAGTAAAGGCGGAGTTTTCGGATAAAATCTTCTCAATTACTTGACGGTAGTTGGCTAACACCTCTCTCACAGCAGGCACGACATATTTTGGTTCAATTGCAGAGAACTTAGGCAATGCAGAAGATGTCAGTAACGGATTAGTCATAATGAGCGCCTTATATGTGTAGTTGAGTATAGGCTGAAACCAGCTTTATATCCCAATGGGTTGTTGACGATAGATGGGGATAAGATATCGTGAGTTCAATGCTGATGCCGCACTTTTATGCGAATAATTGGACTCTTTTTCTATCAGATATCTGTGAGGTTACAGAGAAGTTTAGATATGACTGGAGACGCGCTATAATCCTCCGCTCATCAATTTATTTAATGGAAGATCATCGTCCCCGGTGGGGCGGCTGGACTTCAAATCCAGATGGGACCGCCAGCGGCCCCCGGCAGGTTCGACTCCTGTGATCTTCCGCCATCGATTGTCCTAATGTATCCACATCAAGGAACTTATTGCTATCTATTCACCTGGAACTTTTAAGTTTCACCATAAGATGATAATGACTCCAGTTAATCGTGGTGTGAATCATGCATTACTGATTCAAAAGCTCCGAGTGCAACGACAACCACTTCTCCATTAGAGATACGACTTGGTTACTCTCTTCACCATATTGTGCCATTACAATGGCTCCATCGATGAGCAATGCAATTTGCTTAGCCAGAACCAATCTTTCAGGTGTGGCAGGCAGGAATTCTGTGAGAATTTCTGTCATTTCCTGTTTATGTAATTGCACGACAGGCTGTATTTCAGGTAATGCCTGAGAAAATTCAACCACAGAATTGATAAAAGCACAGCCGCGGAATTCTGTGCTCATAAACCATTTTTTCAGTACTGCTGGAAGTGCTTTTATGAGGGTTCCAGAGACAGACATTTCAGCGGTTAATGTCGTACTGAACCAGTTGATCCAGCGCTGATGTCTGTATTCGAGAAAAGCCATAATCAAATCATTTTTAGAGGGGAAATGCCGATAGAAGGTGACTTTTGTGACACTTGCTTCTTTGATGATACGGTCTATCCCTGTTGCCCTAATCCCTTCCTGATAAAAAAGATCATGGGAAACCCGAAGAATACGTTCACGTGCGGTTGAGATATTTTTTGACATAGTGGCTCCTTTAATAAAATTATCAACCAAGTAGACAGAGTTGTCTACTTGTATTACGATAAAAAATGTAGACAGACCTGTCTACGTAATTAACAAGGAATAACGCTATGCAAATTCGTTCTCCATTGCCTCCCTTTAACAAAAAAACAGCGACTGAAAAAGTACGTCTGGCTGAAGATGCATGGAACAGTTGTGACCCTGAGAGAGTTTCAGGTGTTTATGCTCCGGATACTCACTGGCGCAATCGTGCCGAGTTTGTTGACGGACGTGAAGCTGTAGTGGAATTTTTACGCCGGAAATGGTCAAAAGAGATGGAATACCGATTGATTAAAGAGTTATGGGCCTATGATGAGAACCGCATTGCTGTCAGGTTTGCCTATGAATGGCATGACGATTCAGGAAACTGGTATCGTAGCTATGGTAATGAAAACTGGGAATTTAATGAACAAGGGCTCATGATCAACAGATATGCCTGTATTAATGATATGTCGATCAGGGAAGAAGAACGTCTCTTTTTATGGCCGTTGGGACGCAGACCTGATGATCACCCTGGACTTTCAGAATACGGGCTTTAATTATTTTTTTGCAGCAAGTGCAATCATCGATAAGAAAGGATATCTCTTGGCTATCATAGTGGTTGGCTAAGAATAGTGGTCAGCTAAGACTGACCACGATAGAGCGCAGTTTTGCGGATGCGAAACTGCATCATGATTGGAGATAGCGAAAAACCCCGATGCATCCACCGAGGTCAAATGTATTGTCCGTCCGCATTCAAACAAAAATGCTCCACCAGCTGTGAAAGCAGTTTCCTTGTGGGTTCAATAAACGCCATATCCAAAAATTCATCGGGTTGATGCGCCTGTTCAATCGAACCCGGTCCCAAGACCAAGGTTGGGCACAATTCCTGAATAAAAGGTGCTTCCGTACAGTAATTGACGGTATCTGCTTTCGTTCCCAAGAGTTTTTCAATTACGCCAACCAGTTTGTGATCTGTTGGGCATTCATAACCCGGAATGGGGGGATGAAGTTCAGTCACATTCAGTCGTCCAGGCCAGCGCTGTTTTACGGGTTCCAGTGCGTCATTCAGCAATCCATTCAAATCCTGTAAGGTCAATCCGGGAAGCGGGCGGATATCCATATGCAACTCGCAGCAGGCGCAAATGCGATTTGCGGCATCGCCGCCGTGAATATGACCGAAATTCATGGTTGGGTAAGGAATGACGAAAGCCGGATTGTGATAGCGCTCTTGTAAGGTATTGCGCAGCTGTATCAGCTGGGTTATGGATTCGTGCATCAGATCAATGGCGTTGACACCTCGGGCCGGATCGCTGGAATGCCCAGATTTTCCTTCAATGCGGATCGCTTGAGCCATATGCCCTTTATGGGCGCGGATTGGCTGTAATGATGTGGGTTCGCCAATGATCGCAAAATCAGGCCGAATATGGGTATTAGCAGCAAAGTAACGAGCACCTGCCATTGATGTTTCTTCGTCAGCGGTAGCCAGAATATAAAGGGGATGAGAGAGTTTACTGACATCAATATCCCGCAGCGCATCAACAATAAAGGCAAAAAAGCCTTTCATGTCAGCAGTCCCAAGCCCATATAACTTGCTATCACGTTCAGTCAGTGTGAATGGATCTTGTGTCCAGCGCCCCGCATCAAAAGGAACGGTATCTGTATGACCGCATAGTAATAAACCGCCCGAACCACTGCCCAATGTTGCCAGCAGATTGAATTTGCCTCGGGTTTCGGGGACGGGTTGAATTTCAATGGAAAACCCAATCTCTTTTAGCCATTCAGCCAGCAGACTGATAACAATTTCATTGCTTTGATCTAGCTCAGCATCGGTTGCGCTGATAGAAGGAGCCGCAATGAGCTGGTGATATAATTTAATAAAAGACGGTAATTTCATATTCACTGTTGACAGCCCTTACTCATAATAGTATCAATATTCATGCAAATTAATTGCATATAAATTCAATGAGCTGATTAAACTAATACTATTGGGTTAATACTATAAGGTGAATAAATCCCATGTTGAATACGCTGATAGTTGGTGCCAGTGGTTATACCGGAGCTGAGTTAGCAGCATATCTGCAACGTCATCCCCATGTCCATCTCTCCGGCTTGATGGTTTCTTCTCAAAGTTTAGATGCGGGGAAATGTTTTTCAGAACTTCATCCACAATATAAGGGTATTCTTGATTTGCCCTTACAGCCGTTGACCGATGTGACTGAGGCAGCGAAGGGGATTGATGTAGTCTTCCTCGCCACGGCCCATGAAGTCAGCCATGACATTGCGCCAGTATTTCTGGAAGCGGGCTGTATTGTGTTTGATTTATCTGGTGCCTATCGCGTACAAAATACACAGTTTTATGAAAAATACTATGGTTTTAAACATAAAAATTCTGAGTGGCTGGAGCAAGCGGTGTATGGACTGGCTGAATGGCAAGCAGAGAAAATCAAGCAAGCACAATTGATTGCAGTGCCCGGCTGTTACCCTACCGTTTCCCAACTTTCTTTGAAACCATTGCTTGAGCAAAATTTATTAGATACAGAACATTGGCCGGTTATCAATGCTGTCAGTGGTGTCAGTGGCGCTGGCCGGAAAGCATCGATCACAAATAGCTTTTGTGAAGTCAGTTTGCGGCCTTATGGGATTTTTAACCATCGTCATCAACCTGAAATCGCCACACATTTAGGGACTGAGGTGATTTTTACCCCTCATTTGGGCAATTTCTCACGCGGTATTCTTGCCACAATTACCTGTAAATTGAAATCAGGTGTGACAGAGGTACAGATTAGAGAGGCTTATCAGCAGGCATATCATGACAAGCCGTTGGTACGTTTATACAGTGACGGGGTTCCTGCGTTGAAAGCGGTTGTTGGTTTGCCATTCTGCGATATTGGTTTTGCTGTTCAGGGGCAACACCTGATCATCGTAGGTGCTGAGGATAATTTGTTGAAAGGTGCAGCAGCCCAAGCAGTACAGTGCATGAACATTCGTTTTGGCTATGAAGAAATTGAGGCATTGCTTTAATTTCTAATGATTGAATTTCTAATAACTGAATTCCGAAAAATTAAGATTCCCACAGATTTTAATACCGACAGAGGATAAATCCGATGGAGCCATTAGTTATCAAGTTGGGCGGTGTGTTGTTAGACAGTGAAGAAGCACTGGAACGGTTATTTACCACATTACAGTTATACCGCAAAACCCATAAACGTCCGCTGGTTATTGTACACGGTGGTGGCTGTCTGGTTGATGAGTTGATGCAACAATTGCAGATGCCGATTGTGAAAAAACAAGGCTTGCGGGTCACGCCAGAAGAGCAAATCGACATCATTACGGGAACGTTAGCCGGAACGGCCAATAAAAAATTGCTGGCATGGGCAATAAAGTATCGTTTGCCTGCCATCGGATTATGTCTGGGGGATGGAAAGATGGTTAAGGTTTCCCAACTTGATGAAGAATTCGGCCACACCGGGAAGGCTCAGTCAGGAAAACCCGATCTCCTGAAAATTTTGCTGGATGTGGGTTATATGCCGATTATCAGTTCAATTGGTATCACTGAGCAGGGAGAACTGATGAATGTGAATGCAGATCAAGCTGCTACTGCCATTGCACAAGTGCTGAATGCGGATTTGATCTTGTTGTCCGATGTCAGCGGTATTCTGGATGGGAAAGGGCAAAAAATCCCAGAGATCACGGCAGAGAAGATTGAGCAGCTTATCGATCAAGGCATTATCACCGATGGCATGATCGTTAAAGTGAAAGCAGCGCTGGAGGCGGCGAAAACACTTGGTCAACCAGTGGATATCGCGTGTTGGCGGCATGCGGATCAGTTGATTGCGTTATTTAATGGCATACCCATTGGCACTCGAATTTTGGGTTGATTGATTTTGGGTTGATTGAAAGCACGGCCTCTTGGCTGAAACAAATAAAATTAAAAAGGTTATCCCTATGACTATTACTTCTATAACTACTTCTATAACCACTTCTATAACTACAAACATTAAAAAAATCGTTCTGGCGTATTCGGGTGGTTTGGATACATCCGCTATTATTCCGTGGTTGAAAGAACATTATGGTAACTGTGATGTGGTTGCGTTTGTCGCTGACGTTGGCCAAAGTCGTGAAGATTTGGAAGGCGTGGAACAGAAGGCATTGAGTTCTGGTGCTTCCGAATGCCATGTCGTCGATCTGCGTGAAGAATTTATCAAAGAATATGTTTATCCCGTACTGAAAACTGGCGCTTTATATGAAGGAAGTTATCTGCTTGGTACGTCAATGGCTCGTCCAATCATTGCCAAGGCACAGGTTGAACTGGCATTAAAAGTGGGGGCAGATGCCGTCGCTCACGGCGCAACAGGTAAAGGTAATGATCAGGTTAGGTTCGAAAGTACTTATACCGCGTTGGCGCCACATCTGAAGGTTGTTGCTCCATGGCGGGAATGGGATCTGCGCTCCCGTGAAGCGCTGCTGGATTATTTGAAAGTTCGTGATATTCCGACAACCGCAACGCTGGAAAAAATCTATAGCCGTGATGAAAACGCATGGCACATTTCAACCGAAGGTGGGGTTTTGGAAAGCACGTGGAATGCTGCCAATAAAGATTGTTGGGCATGGACTGTTGCTCCAGAAGAAGCACCTAATGAAGCGGAATTTATCACGGTGACGGTTGAAAATGGTGAGGTGGTTGGCGTGAATGGTCAGGCGCTTTCACCCTATCAATGCCTTAATGAGTTAAATGGTTTGGGGGCCAAGCATGGCATTGGCAGGATAGATATCGTGGAAAACCGTCTGGTAGGCATGAAATCCCGTGGTTGTTATGAAACGCCGGGGGGAACCATCATGATGGAAGCGTTGCGTGGCATTGAGCAATTGGTTTTGGATCGCGATAGCTTTAAGTGGCGCCAACAACTGGGGCTGGAAATGTCTTATGTTGTTTATGATGGTCGTTGGTTTGCACCATTGCGTCAATCAATTCAAGCGGCAGCAGAAGTTTTAGCGGCAGGTGTCAGCGGTGAAGTTGTCCTGAAACTTTATAAAGGTCAAGTCACGGCGGTGCAGAAAAAATCGGCCAATAGTCTCTATTCTGAAGAGTTTGCCACTTTTGGCGAGGATGAAGTTTACGATCATAGCCATGCAGAAGGGTTTATTCGTCTCTATTCGCTTTCTTCACGCATTCGGGCACTGAACGGCAAAAAATAATTTTTGGGCAATCAATTTAACTATTGGCAATAAATATATTGGCAATAAATAAAGAGAGAACAGGAACGATATTATGGCACTTTGGGGCGGGCGTTTCAGTCAGGAAGCCGATCAGCGATTCAAGCAATTTAATGATTCACTGCGTTTTGATTATCGTTTGGCGGAGCAGGATATTGTTGGCTCGGTTGCGTGGTCAAAAGCGTTGGTTACGGTGGGAGTATTAACTTCCGAAGAGCAGCAAAAGCTGGAGCTGGCTTTAAATGAGCTACTGGATGAAGTGCGTACTAACCCCAAAGCTATTCTGCAAAGTGAGGCGGAAGATATTCACAGCTGGGTAGAAGGGCAACTTATCACGAAAGTGGGGGATTTGGGTAAGAAACTCCATACGGGACGCAGCCGTAACGATCAGGTTGCGACTGACCTGAAATTATGGTGTAAAGACCAAATCTCTCACATTCTGCAAGCATTGGTCGAGTTGCAACAAGCGTTGGTGTTCACTGCTGAAAATAATCAGGATGCGGTCATGCCGGGTTATACCCATTTGCAGCGGGCGCAACCTGTCACTTTTGCCCATTGGTGCTTGGCCTATGTGGAAATGCTTAGTCGTGATGAAAGCCGTTTGCAAGATGCGCTAAAACGGTTGGATGTCAGTCCGTTGGGATGTGGGGCGCTGGCAGGAACGGCTTATGATATTGATCGTGAGCAGTTGGCTTCATGGCTAGGTTTTTCTTCCGCGACACGCAATAGTCTGGATAGCGTTTCTGATCGTGACCATGTTCTGGAGCTGCTGTCAGATGCGAGCATTAGTATGATCCATCTTTCGCGTTTTGCTGAAGATCTGATTTTCTTCAATAGCGGAGAGGCCGGATTTGTTGAGTTGTCGGATCGGGTAACGTCTGGTTCTTCTTTGATGCCACAAAAGAAAAACCCTGATGCATTGGAACTTATCCGTGGTAAATGTGGGCGAGTTCAGGGGGCATTAACAGGGATGATGATGACTTTGAAAGGGCTGCCTCTCGCTTACAATAAAGATATGCAGGAAGATAAGGAAGGCTTGTTTGATGCACTGGATAGTTGGTTGGATTGTCTGCATATGGCGATACTGGTGCTGGATGGCATTGAAGTAAAACGTTCCCGTTGTGAGGAAGCGGCAAAACAAGGATATGCCAATGCGACTGAATTGGCTGATTATCTGGTGGCAAAAGGTGTTCCGTTCCGTGAGGCTCATCACATTGTTGGTGAAGTCGTCGTTGTGGCAATCGACAAAGGCAAGGCGCTGGAAGAGCTTTCTCTCCTTGAATTGCAAAAATTCAGTCATGTTATTTCTGTGGATGTTTATGATGTTTTATCGCTGCAATCCTGTCTGGACAAACGTCTGGCAAAAGGTGGTGTAGCGCAAAAACAAGTAAAGCAAGCGATTGCTCAGGCAAAACAGCGTTTTAGGTAAAAACACCAATAATCACAAGCAGTTGATAGTTTTTTCACCTCATGGATATAATGATTTATTGATCAATACTTTCATTGATATCAAATGCTGAGGTTGGGAATGAATATCCGCGATCTAGAATACCTTGTAGCACTTGCTGAATACCGGCATTTTCGCCGAGCCGCTGATGCTTGTCATGTCAGCCAACCGACACTGAGCGGACAAATCCGCAAGCTGGAAGATGAGCTTGGCGTGATGCTGCTGGAACGCACTAGCCGCAAGGTATTATTTACCCAACAGGGTATGTTGCTGGTGGAACAGGCCAAAACTGTATTGAGAGAAGTCAAGGTCTTGCAGGAAATGGCCTCCCTTCAAGGTGAAAGTATGTCCGGGCCGTTGCATATCGGTCTTATCCCAACAATCGGCCCCTATCTCCTACCTATTATCATCCCTGAACTGCATAAATTATTCCCCAAATTGGAAATGTACCTGCATGAGGCACAAACTCAAAACTTGTTGGCACAGCTCGATAGTGGAAAGCTTGATTGCGTTATCTTGGCGTTGGTGAAAGAAACTGAAGCATTTATCGAAGTGCCGCTGTTTGAAGAACCCATGAAACTGGCGGTATATGAAGAGCATAAATGGGCAGGGCGAGATAAAGTTAAGATGAGTGAGCTATCCGGTGAGAAATTATTGATGCTGGAAGATGGGCACTGTTTGCGGGATCAGGCGATGGGGTTCTGTTTTCAAGCGGGGGCCAAAGAAGATACGCATTTTAGGGCGACTAGCCTAGAAACGCTGCGTAATATGGTGGCAGCGGGCAGCGGAATTACATTATTACCAGATTTGTCAGTTCCGAATGAGAGACGCCGTGATGGGGTTTGTTATCTGGAATGTTATGAACCGGAACCCAAGCGGTCCGTCATATTGGTTTATCGTCCCGGCTCACCTCTGCGTGGTCGCTATGAGCAATTGGCAGAGGCGATTCGGATTAAAATGGGCAATTATTTTGAAGTACTCGGAAAAATATCAAAATAATCGGTTTAGTCCATTGAGTGCTGCAACACGGTAGGCTTCTGCCATTGTTGGATAATTGAAGGTAGTATTAACGAAATATTCGATAGTATTGCCTTCACCTTTTTGTTCCATAATGGCTTGACCAATATGAATGATCTCCGCGGCACGTTCGCCAAAACAGTGGATACCTAAAATCTGTTTTGTTTCACGATGGAACAGGATCTTGATACTGCCAACGTTCATGCCGGCAATTTGCGCCCTTGCCAGATGTTTGAATTGAGCGCGTCCTACCTCATAAGGGATTTTCATTGCGGTCAATTGCTGCTCGGTTTTGCCAACTGAGCTGATTTCAGGAATGGTATAAATTCCGGTTGGGATATCGTCCACCAGATACAGACTAGCATCGCCTGTCGTAATCGCTTTTGCAGCAATCCGCCCTTGATCATAGGCTGCGGAAGCTAAGCTTGGATAGCCAATAACATCACCCACTGCGTAGATGTTTTCATTGCTGGTCTGGTAGACGCGATTGACTTTCAGTAAGCCTCGGTTATCTGTTTCCAACCCGACATTTTCTAAACCTAGCGTGTCTGTATTACCTGTTCTACCATTGGCATACAGCAGGCAATCCGCTTTGACTTTCTTGCCGGATTTCAGGTGAACAATGACACCATCATCAAGACCTTCAATCTTTTCATATTCTTCGTTGTGGCGGATGACAGTGCCACTATTCCAGAAATGGTAGGAGAGGGCATCAGACATTTCTTGATCAAGAAAGGACAGAAGATGATCACGGGTATTGATCAAATCCACCTTAACACCCAATCCCCGGAAAATAGAAGCATACTCACAACCAATCACCCCGGCACCATAAATAATTACATGGCGTGGTTCGTGATCCAGTTGCAGAATGGTATCGCTGTTATAAATACGGGAATGGGTGAAATCGACATCAGGAGGGCAGTAAGGGCGGGAACCTGTGGCAATGATTATTTTGTCTGCACTCAAGATATCAACACTATCATCGGCATAGCGAACACTTACCTGATGTTCATCGATGAAAGTGGCTTCTCCTGCAAACATTCGGCAACGGTTGCGTTCATAAAACCCTTGGCGCATCTTGGTTTGCTGGTTAATAACGACTTCAGCATGGCGCAGGATTTCTGAAAACGAGGAGCGAAGAATGCGGGAGTTATCACTGTAGAGGGGATTTTGATTAAATTCAATAATACGACTGACGGCGTGGCGGAGAGCTTTCGACGGTATTGTACCCCAATGAGTACAGCCACCGCCGACATTATTGTAACGTTCTATAACAGCAACGTTTTTGCCTTGTTTCACCAACCCCATTGCTGCTCCTTCCCCTCCGGGACCAGAGCCAATCACAATGGCATCAAAATGAGTATGTTGCATAGAGGAATGACCTGTTTTTACACAAAATAACAACTCTATCTTAACATTACTTAATGTAATAACCCAATGACCATACGGTTTTTATCTCATTGTTTAGAAATAAAACAGGAAAACATCGAATAATATCTTTAAGAGAACAATCACAGCAAACCTAACAGAATCTGTTATATTTGCCTGATTACAGAGGCGAGATAGATCAGGATTGTTGTGAGTAACGTAACCGGAGTCAGAGCAAAACAGAAAGAAAAAACCCGTCGCTCCCTGATTGAAGCGGCATTCAGCCAACTCAGTGCTGAACGCAGTTTTACAAGCCTGAGTCTACGAGAAGTGGCTCGGGAAGCTGGCATTGCACCGACTTCTTTTTATCGACATTTTAGGGATGTGGATGAATTGGGGCTGACGATGGTGGATGAAAGCGGTCTGATGCTGCGTCAGTTAATGCGTCAGGCACGTCAGCGCATTGCAAAAGGTGGCAGTGTCATCCGTACTTCTGTTTCAACGTTTATGGAGTTTATCGGCAACAATCCCAACGCGTTCCGGCTGTTGCTGCGCGAACGCTCCGGCACATCAGCTGAATTTCGTGCAGCTGTAGCACGAGAAATCCAACATTTTATCGCCGAATTGGCAGACTATCTTGAGCAAGCCAGTCATATGCCGCGTCATTTTACTGAAATACAAGCCGAGGCGATGGTGACCATCGTATTCAGTGCAGGTGCAGAAGCATTGGATATTGATGAAGAAAAAAGACGTCGCCTCGAAGAGCGTTTGGTTTTACAACTCCGCATGATTTCCAAAGGCGCCTACTATTGGTATCGTCGTGAGCAAGAAAAAAACACTGTCCCTAAAGCGATCCCTAAAACCTCTGAATAATAATGAAAGGAGAATAATACGATGGAACAATACCGCCAAGATAAAAGCACTATGTTGCTGGCTCTTATCGTTGGAATGGCAACACACGGAACTTTCTCAGCATTTTTCAATTCATTTGTACCTTTTTCTATTTTCCCTATTATTGCATTGGTCCTTTCTCTGTATTGTCTTCATCAACGTTATTTGAATTATCCAATGGCTGAAGGATTGCCAAAACTGGCCATGGGATGCTTCTTCTTAGGTATGTTCATGTACAGCGCATTCATTCGGATGGAATATCCAGGAATTGGTTCTAATTTCCTGCCTGTCATTATTAGTACTGCCTTGGTGTTTTGGATCTACCTAAAGATGAAAGGGCGCAAGCAGCAATCAACGCTGATGTCAGAAAGTCAAAGCTGATCGTTTTTATCGAGAACGACTTTTATCGAGAACGTCTCAGCAAACAACGCCACAAACCTTAGCTCTGTGGCGTTTTTGTTTTTAAGCCCGTTTACTGATTATTATGTTCTTTTTTCCAGCAGTACACCGCATTCCATATGATGGGTATAAGGGAATTGATCAAAGAGTGCCAATTTGCTGATTTTATGGGTTTGCGTCAGTGTTTCCAGATTTTGGCAGAGCGTTTCTGGATTGCAGGAAATATAAAGAATGCGGGGATACGCTTGAACCATTTTGACCGTTTCTTCATCCAGCCCACTGCGTGGCGGGTCAACAAAAATGGTTTCGCATTGATAACTGCTTAAATCGATTCCTTGCAAGCGATTGAACTCACGTTCTCCATTCATCGCTTGTGTAAACTCTTCCGCTGACATGCGGATAATCTGCACATTATCAATCTGGTTCGCTGTGATATTAAATTGTGCGGCTGCAACCGAAGGTTTAGCAATTTCTGTCGCCAGTACCCGATCAAAGTTTCGCGCCAGTGCCAGAGAAAAATTGCCATTACCACAATACAATTCAAGCAGGTCACCCTTGGAATTTTGGGTGCAATCAATCGCCCATTCCAACATATGAATATTGATGCTGGCATTCGGCTGTGTGAAGCTGTTTTCAACTTGACGGTAAATCATGGTCTTACCTGCAACAGGCAACTCTTCATCTATATAGTCATGGTCAAGCATGATCTTGGTCTTTGAAGCACGACCAATAAGCTGGATATCAAAGCCTGCTGCTATGAGTTGAGCACGCAGAGTGGTTGCATGTTCACGCCATTCATCACCCAGTTTTTTGTGATAAAGCAGGGAAACAATGATTTTGTTACTGCGTGTGGAAAGGTAATCCACTTGAAACAGTTTGTGACGTAATACTGGGTTTTCTTTTACGCCAGCAATGATGGCTTGCATCATTTTATTGATTAGCTGATTGGCAACTGGAAATTGATCAATACGGATACGCTGTTTGGTCTGCTGATCAAACATAATGTGGTAGAGGTCATCTTCCTCATGCCAGATACGGAATTCTGCTCGCATTCTGTAATGTGATGCAGGGGAACGGAAAACTTCAGGCTCAGGTGCGCTAAAGGGGGTCATCATTCCTTTTAGACGATGAGCCTTCTCCATCAATTGATTTTCATAATCTTCCGTTGGCAAGACATTCTGCATTATCTGGTTCTCGTATGGTCGCGTTAAGAAAAATTTCCGAGCGGCATTGTAGGTGAAGTGCAAAGGATGTCCAGTTTTCTGGTTTATCAGCTCCTTTTTTGATGGGAAGGCATTCTGGACACGCTAAGGTCTTCCATCGTAGCATGGTTTTTATATAGCTAGACACCACACACATTCTCATCACAAATCGTATGAAAAATAAAAAACATATTATTTTATCTGTGACGGTATTTTCTGGCTGGAGCCATTTTGCAGTTGCTGATAATCAAGATCCGCTGGTGGTTACCGCCAATCGTTTTAAGCAGCCGATTTCTTCAGTTTTGGCTCCAATGACGGTAGTGACACGTGAGGATATAGATCGTTGGCAATCCAATAATCTGGTTGACGTCTTGCGACGCTTACCGAGTGTTGATATTGCGCAGAATGGCGGAATTGGACAAAACTCTTCTTTATTTGTTCGTGGCACAAATTCAAGTCATACGCTGGTGCTGGTGGATGGCATTCGTTTGAATCAGGCCGGTATTACCGGAGCTGCCGATTTTAGCCAAATCCCGATTTCAATGGTGCAAAGGATAGAATATATCCGTGGTGCGCGTTCTGCCGTATATGGTTCTGATGCGATTGGTGGAGTGATCAATATCATCACAAAGCGAACGCAACAGGGAACAACTCTGAATGCAGGATTCGGCTCGAACGGATACCAAAACTATAATGGTTCGACACAGCAAAAACTCGGCGAGAATACTTTATTAACTACAGCCGCAAGTTATAACTATACCAAAGGGTTTGATGTGATAGTTGATGGCAAAACAGGGGGATATCGTCAGCCGGATCGTGATGGATTTATGAGTAAAATGCTGTGGTTGGAAATAGATCATAAAATAAATGAGCAAATTAGTGGATTTGTTCGAGCCTATGGCTTTAATAATCGGACAGCTTATGATTCATGGAGTATCGGCGATACGGATACTCGCGAACTATTCAATCGTACTTATGATGCTGGCATTCAATTTAATCAAGGCATTTATTCTTCTCAATTCATTGCTAGCTACAGCCATGTCAAAGATCACAATTATGTTCCTGAGTATGGACGTTATGGCAAGAGTTCCAGTCTGAGCGATTCGAAACAATATAATGTCCAATGGGGAAATACGTGGCAGATTGGTTATGGTGCAATCAGCAGTGGGATTGATTGGAAAAGAGAATCGGTTGCCGCAGGTTCCAATAATATTCCCGTACAAAAAGATGTTGATAACACGGGGCTATATTTAACTGCGCAGCAAAAGGTTCAGGATGTCATTTTAGAAGGCGCAGTGCGTTCAGATCATCATTCTGAATATGAATGGAATACGACGGGGCAAATTGGTGTCGGCTGGGAGTTTATTGATGGTTATCGCTTTATCTCTTCGTATGGAACAGCATTCAAGGCTCCTACCCTAAGTCAGCTTTATAGTAAATGGGGAAATGAAAATCTGGCATCAGAAAAAAGCAAGCAATGGGAAATCGGAATTGAAGGGTTGAGTGGGCCACTTAATTGGCGTTTATCTGCTTATCGTAACGATATTGAGCAATTGATAAATTTTGCCAATGACCGTTATGAAAACATTGGTAAAGCAAAAATAAACGGTGCCGAATGGACGGGAACAATGGACACCGGCATATTTCAGCATCAGCTTACATTGCAGTACGTTGACCCACGTGATGGCGATAATAAACAGTTAGCTCGCAGAGCTAAGCAGCAAGTTAAATACCAATTAGACTGGGAAGCCTTTAATGTCGATTGGGGAATAACCTATCAGTACATTGGTCGGCGTTATGACCAAGACCATCGTACATATCCTCCAAAGGCAGTGAAACTAGGTGGCGTGAATTTATGGGATATCAACGCCTCATACTCAATCACTGACCATCTTACAATTCGTGCTAGAATAGCTAATGTGTTTGATAAGAATTATGAGACAGCCTATGGCTATCGCACCTCTGGAAGAGAATACTACCTCACTGGCAGCTACAATTTTTGATTTGTACAAGACCTCTGATTTAAACAAAACCGCCCGCCCAACGATTTTGGTTTTTGATTCCGGAGTGGGTGGTTTATCTGTCTATCAAGAGATTCGGAAACTCTTGCCGGATCTCCACTATATATATACTTTCGATAATGAAGCATTCCCTTACGGCGAGAAAACAGCGGAAGTGATTATAGAAAGGGTCGTTCAGATTATTGATACGATTCAGAAAAAACACCCGTTGGCGGTTGTCGTTATTGCTTGCAATACTGCCAGTACAATTAGCTTACCCGCCTTGCGTGAACGTTTTTCTTTCCCTGTTGTTGGTGCTGTGCCGGCGATAAAACCTGCTGCGAAGCTAACTTGTAATCGTGTTGTAGGATTATTGGCGACACGCGCTACAGTGAATCGCGACTATACCAGAGAATTAATAGCAAGGTTCGCGACGAATTGTCAGATGTATTCAATTGGTTCCGCTGAATTGGTCGAATTAGCTGAGCGAAAATTACATGGCAAGGATGTTCCACTAGAAGAATTAGAGAAAATACTGAAACCGTGGCTGAAAATGAAAGAGCCACCGGATACTGTCATTTTGGGTTGTACTCACTTTCCCCTGATAGCAGAAGAACTTTCACAAGTTTTACCAAATGGAACAAGATTAATTGATTCGGGGGCTGCAATTGCCCGTAGAACTGCATGGTTGATTAAAAATCGGGAAGATTTGTTTTTAACGACAGCGGATAACTTAGCGTATTGCACTAAATTAGAGCCAGCAAGTGAAGTTCTGCGCCCTGTTTTACGCGAATTAGGCTTCCTAACGCTGGAAAAACTAGCAGATTAAGTGCAATTCGCTGTAATAATCATCAGTTGGTAATTTTTTTCAAAAAAACTATTGCCAGCGGCGGAAAACTCCCTATAATGCGCCACCACTGACCGACGCTGAGCTGAGACACGCCGCGGCGGGCAGCGAAGAAAAAGCGAAAATAAGCGCTTGACTTCGGAGGCGAAACGCGTAAGATACGCAGCCTCGCAACCCGGAAGCACTT
>NZ_JAQRFN010000021.1 GCF_028598555.1 Xenorhabdus anantnagensis | reverse complement strand
GATGCGAAAGGCAGCGAGAAGCTGGCCCTGCATGCCCAGAAGGATATGCATACCACGGTGAAAAATGCCCAGAGTTTGGTGGTGGAGGCAGGCGACCGGACATTAACCCTTCAAACCGGAAATGAATTCAAGAAACTCGATCAGGGGAGTTTGTCCGAGGATATCTGTATGACTCGCAGCACCAAGGCGAACACGATACAGGTAAAGGCGGAAGCCGGAAAAGGGGGAGAGGGAACACAGTTGTATGAGGCACAGGATGACATCAGTCTGAAAGTGGGCAGTGGCACCATCCAAATGACGAAAACCAATATCAAGATTTCATTTGGCAGCTCCAGTATTGAATTGAGTGACAGCGGTATTACCGTGCTAGGCGGTCAGATTAACCTGAACAAATAAAACACCTCAATTTTTAAGTTAAAGTCAAAAAGGATTTACCATGAACAATAAACTTGACCTGTCCCCTTTCCACTTCAATGCCGGCATTATCATGCTGCCGGCCAGCTGGCAGGATGCAAGCATTCTGGTGCTGAACAGTCCAGATGAAAAAAGTGGCACCAGTTTTACCATTTCCCGCGACAACCTGCCGTGGGGCCTGGCATTCCGTCAATTTGCAGAGCGAGAAATGACCGGAATTAGCAAGCAACTGAAGGACTATGACGCGATAGCTCATGAATCGGGCGAGCTGAACGGATTTGAAACCGAGACGTTTGAGTTTCGCTGGCGTGCACCGAGCAGCACCGTACACCAATTGATGATGATGCTCAATGCCCCCCGGCAGGTGCTGATTTTCACTGGCACCTGTCAGGGAGAAATGACCCCGGCACAGCGGGAACAAATGCAGGCCATGATGGCGACCTTCCAGCTGCGCGATGAGCAGAAGGATAACCGATAACAGGGAGGGGAACATGAGTGTTTCACAGAATATCATGATGGGAGCGGCGGCGGCGCAACGGCCGTACCAGCCCCCCGCAGCCAACAAGCGTACCTTGCCGACACAGGGAGGCCGACCCGCTCCTGTCCCTCCCCGGACAGAAAAATCAACCTCGGATAAGGCACTGGAATTCCTACAAAGTGAGACTTTTGAGAATGCGACATTAGCAACTGGGGGAGCCTATGCTGTTGCCACCGGAGCAGCCGCACCTTTTGCCGTGGGATTGGCGGCCGGGGCGGTTGGTGGGGTTGCGGGTGCCTATGTCGGCGATAAAATCGGTCATGCCATCGCGGCGGGGATGGGCATGAGCACGGTGTCGACAGAAGGGGAAAATCCGGCGCGAGAGGGGGATGCAATAGCTCACCAGAACAAGAATGCCGGTCTGTGGGGCGCATTGGGCGGTATCTTGTTGGGGGCAGTGACGGCCTTGGCGGTGGGGGCGCTGGTGGTCGCTACGGGGGGTGCGGCGTTGGTTGTTGTCGCGGCAGCAGCAGCGGCCGGCGGTTTTGTAGGGGGTGTCTGTGCCGGAATTGGGGCGGCTATCGGTCAGTATGGCAGTAACAAGGGCACCATTGTGAAAGGGTCACCGGATGTCTTCTTTGAGGGCAAGCCGGTGGCCCGGGTGGGGGATCCGGTTGTGTGCAGTGACCATCCTCCTGGTGTGATAGCGGAAGGAGCGAAGACCGTCTTTGCCAATGGACAGGGCATAGCCCGGTTGGGTCACCGCACCACCTGTGATGCCAATATCAACAGTGCGGCGGGGTCGATTTCCATCACCAAGGCAACCGATGGCAAATACCCTATCGCAGAAGAAAGTAACAAGGACTTGCAGTGGGCGGTGGTGATTGCCGGATTGCTGCCCTTGCCGCGTAACAAGAAAGGGGTGACGAAGTCGGAGAAACCCAAGGAATCGGTGGAAACGAAAAGCTGCCCCCCGACCAAGAAAAAATGCAAAAATGACCCGGTAGATTTAACGACGGGTGACTTTTTGCAGCAAAAACCGGTGCTCTCCCTGCCAGGTACGGTGCCCCTCTCTTTGGTACGAACCTATCGTTCAACAGAAAACTTTGCCGGCCTGTTTGGACCTAAATGGGCGGATGGGTGGTCACGACATCTTTTGCTTGACGGTGATGCTACCCGCTTCACGGATGACGATGGAGTCATTTACACGTTTCATACCCCGGCAGCAGAAAACAAGGTGTTTGCGGTGAATCTGAACGCAGGGCATTACCTGTTGTTCGGCGATCGTGATCATGGCCTGCACCTGTTTGACCGCCGCAGCCAGCTCATTCTGAGTTTTGAACAGAAAGCGGGCGCCTGTCGGCTGCTTTCTGCCATTAGTGACCGCAATGGTAACCGCATCTTGTTTCATTATGAGAATACCCATGACGAGAGAGCTTTGCGGCTGTCACAGATAACGCACTCAGACGGTTATCGTTTACTGCTCGGTTATGACCAGAAAAATCTGGCTACAATTGAGTACCTGACGGACGAACTCCGCCAGCGGCTGGTGACCTGCCACTATGATAGGCGGGGCTATCTGGTGGAATGCGAAACCTTCCAGTTTTATCACCTATGGCATGAGTATAACGACCACGGCCACATGACCCGCTGGCAAAGTAATAGCGGGTCAGATGTTTCCATTGGCTATGACACCCATGGACGCGTCATCGCGGTGAACACACCACAAGGCTACTGGAATGCCCAGTTTCGGTATGACGACGCAGAGCGCATTACCATCTATCTAGATCCTGAAGGAGGGTGTACCTGCTATTGGTATGACGAAGATGGCAATGTCGTACGCAGTATTGATCCGCTAGGGCGGGAAACCGTCATGGCGTGGGATTTGCGTAACATGGTGTCGGAAACCGACCCGCTGGGACGAACCACCTATTTTGAATACAGTCCGTATGGGGAACTAACCAAACTGACTCAGCCGTCCGGCGAAGTGTTCACCTATGATTATGATGAATATGGTCAGTTGGTACAGGCCAAATTGTCCAATGGTCTGAGCTGGCGCTTCCATTACAATGAAGCAGGGGAGCCTGATTCGGTCACCGATCCATTGGGACGACGGGAGGAATATCGTTATAACCAACATGGCGAACTGCTTCGTAAAGTGTTGCCGGATGGGACTGAATGGCGTTATGAATATGAGCAACACCGATTGTATCAGGTGCTGTCGCCGAGTGGCTATACGACCCGTTATGAGCAGGACGGATTGGGGCGTTTGCACAACATGACGGATGCGCTGGGTCAGCATACTCATTACCAGCACAGCGCTTTCCATGCCAGCCTGAACGGCAGTGTCACCGAAATTACCCAGCCGGATGGGGTCAGGCAGCAGATAACCTATGATCAGGCCGGGCGGGTTTCGGCTGTGACGGACGGCGAAGGGCAAACCACCCAGTACACCTATGGTCCGTTTAACCTGCTGACCAGTATGACCCGCCCGGATGGCACTACACTGCATTTTGATTATGACCGTCTGCTTCGCCTGAACACAGTGACGACAGCAATGGGGGAAACCTACCGATACGAGTATGATCCCGCTGATCAGCTTATTCGCGAAACCGACTTTACCGGTCGAACGCTGAAATACGCTTATGATCGGGGAGGGCGCCGCACCTTAATACGTTACCCGAACGGCCAATTAACCCGTCTTTGTTATAACGAGGATAACCAAATTCGTCGGCGGGAGCACTGGCAAGCAGATGAATCCGCCTGTGAATTGCAGGTGGTGATTGAATATGACTATGACCCGCTGGGTCGGCTGCTCTGCGCAACGTCACCGGATGCGAAAGTAGAATTCGAGTATGACGCAGCGGGGCACCTGATTGGGGAACGTGTGAATGGCCGGGAAATCACCCGCCAGTGGGATAGACAAAGTGGCCTGCCCACAGCGGAAACAGTGGGTGATCACACCCTGAATTTCGATTATAACCAAGCGGGACAACTTACCCGTTTCCAGTTTGGCCAGCATGACCCATTAACGTTAAGCTATGATCCGCTCGGTCACGAAACAGTGCGTGAAAGTGCGAAAGGCTTCATTTTGGCCAGTCGCTATACAGATACCGGGTTACTGGCCCATCAGTCAGCCGGACGGGTCACTGCGCTTTTCCGTGAGACACTGCAACAGAATCACCCACACTTCCCGCCACAGGCAACGGCCGTTAACCGCAGCTAGCAGTATGATCGTGCCTTTAATGTACAGGTGATAGATGACAGCATTTGGGGGCAAACCCGTTATCGCTATAACCAAAACGATCAGGTCACTCATGCTGCCTTTGAGGGATTTCGGCCCTTTGAGGAACAATTCCAGTATGACAAACAGGGCAACCTGAGCCGTCATGTGCCTAATGATGCCCAGCATGCTTTGAAGCAAGCCGATCAGCTCCAACTGGCGGGGCGGGTGGTGCATCGCGGCGACCTTACTTACCGTTATGATCAGAATGGGCGGTTAGTGGAGAAAACGGAACACCGCGACGGTTTTCGTCCGCAGATTTGGCGATACCGCTGGGATATTCAGGATCAACTGACCCACTGTGAAACACCGGATGGCTCCCGCTGGCAGTATCAATACGATGCTTTTGGACGGCGTATTCGTAAGCTGAAAGTCCACGATGGTAAACTGGCCGCGGCTAATTTGCAGCGCTGGTTGAATGGTAAACCGGATCTGACACCGAAACCGGATGCCATCATTGGGCATGATTTTCTGTGGAGCGGTGATCAGCTGATCGAAGAAACCCCGATTTATGCGGATGGCACACCTGCCGGTGATCACAGCGTCCGTTGGCTCTATGCACCGGGGACGTTAACCCCCTGGGCGCGTTATGAACGGGGCAAACTACACTATACCGTCAGCGACCATCAGGGTACAGTGCGGGAAATACTGAACGAAGCCGGCCAGCTCATCTGGGCCGGGAGGCTGAGCACGTGGGGCCGGCTGGATACCTGGCCGGCAGTGGCGCGTAATCATGAAGACGCCCATGTGAATTGCAACCTGCGTTTTATGGGCCAGTATGCGGATGAGGAAAGCGGGTTATACTACAATCGGTTCCGCTATTATTCGCCGGAGACGGCGCAGTATATTTCGCCCGATCCGCTGAACCTGAACGGCGGGTTTAACCCGTACGGGTACGTGCATAACCCGGTGCGGTTCGTGGACCCGTATGGGCTATCGTCGGAGACGACCACCTTTTACCATGCAGGCGGTTTTGAAAAAGATACCAAGATAGATCTGTCAAGAGGGAAAGGTAGAAAAGATTTTGACCCAAGAGGGAAGAAAGGGTTTTATGTAACAGCATCGAAGGAGCAGGCTCTTAAGTGGTCTAAGAAGAGAGATCTTCCAACACTGGCTACATTCGAGATACCTAATTCAGAGTTGGCCAAATTAAATATTAAAGTTTTTGATATGAACTCTCCTACAGATAGGAAAGAGTGGGAACGATATGTCACAGAAGGCCGTAAAGGAAAGCTTGTTCATAATTATGACGGTGTTAGTGGTCCGATGTTAATGAACCCATTTGAATTTAAACACGGAGCTTCGCCAGATATACAAGGTCATCAATTAGCTTTTTATACTCAAAAAGCAGCAGATTTATTTGATCAACATAAAACTTCAGTTCAACGAGTTGCCAATGGCAAAATAGTTGATAATTGTCCATAAGATGATGAGTAGAAAAGACATGATTGATGAAAAAAATATTATTGATGGGATTGTTTTCATTGATGAAAATAATCCTAACATAAAACGTATTTTTAATTTTCATACTTGGGTTGAAACATTAAAAGCGATTATTGTCAAATATGGTAATAAATCAGAAAGCGAAGCGGAACATCTGGTTTTAAATCACCCAGCAGTTTGTAGCTCTATTGATGATTATATGTCTGTTGCATTGCTTAATCATGAGCCTGAGTATGATTGGGCGATGCTGATAGCTTATGGTCATGAATATTGGTTAAAGGGTATTCCTGCTTATGAACCAGAAGGTTTTGATGAGTGGCTAGAACAGTATAGAAAAGATCATAATTTGAAGGAATTTAGTTTTGAGTATATTACTGAGTGATAACCGCGGGGAAAAGGATTAAAACGATGAAAATCCTGCCTCCTTAAATTCAGGAACAAAAAGCCGGAAATATCTTTATGATCTTCCGGCTTTTTATCATCATCCGGCCTGATAATCCCCAATCAGCTTCCGCATCTTGAGCTTAATCTCACTAAGCTGGTCTTGCTGGCGCTCGTATTGTTGCCGGATGGCGCGGGTGCCATCACTATCAGGAATGAGCACAATGCAGCCATCCATAATCTTGACGGTCAGGGTGCCACCGATATCGAACCCTGCTGCCTTAAGCCATTGGCCTTTCAGGTGTATCGCAGGCGGGGCGGCTTTATTTACCGCCCGGTTTTGCTTAGAATGCGCCTTAGCCATCATTCAACTCCCGTTTAGTTGCTTATGGTCAGCGGGGTTAAAGTGTTGATAGCACTTTAACCCAACGTTAAATCAAAGGTTTTTTTACCTTGCCAGTGCCTGTAACTGCTTCTTGGTTAAAAAGGCATCCAGCAACTTCTTAATCACTTCCTTGTCTTCCTCCGGTAACTGCTCCACAGCCTGAAATTACCTTAGTAACTCCCTGTCCTCAAAGCGCGCTTTCGCCGCTTTGGTCTCAGCCCCTTCCAACAAATAATCACTGGTAACATTCAGCACATCCGCCAGACGTTTTAAGGTATCACTATCACTGCTCGGCCGTGAGGTGCCGCACTCAATCTGGTGGTCGCCAATGACGAACGGCAATGGCTGGATGAAGAAAGCGGGCTGGTCTATAACCGGTTCCGATATTACTCGTCGGTGGTGGGGTGTTATCTGACGCCTGACCCGATTGGGCTACATGGAGGGGAAAACCTGTATGCCTACGTGCCTAACCCGATTGGCTGGAAGATCCGTATGGGTTAAGTAAAAAGTACACAGGGCATGTTTTTCGGGCATTAACCAGAAAGCAGTCAAAATGTGCTCAAGCAGGAGAAGATATCCCACCAAAAGATCCAACATCGAATTATTCAGTACAAGAGAATGTCGAAAATGGGAGGTTAAATACCCAGTTAATTTCTACCTCTAAACTTGAACATAGGGCAGACTTCTATAACAAAAATGGTAAAGTTAAAATAGATCTATCAAAAATCCCTGATAATCAAATTATTGGTATGAGTAGTGGACGGGGATTAACTGGCAAGGCGAAAGCTTATGCAAGACTAGACCAATAGGCCATTTTAATTAATGGTATTCCAGCTGGAACATAGAAGGTTATTAAATGAATAAAGATCTTCGTTTTCAATTAAATACACTCTCTGAGGAGTTAGATGCATTCTATGAAAAGGAATATTCTTCCTCAGAGGAGTATTCCTTAAGAAACAAACCGATAAAATCAAAGATTATTGATTTAATTATATCATCTAATGATGAAAATGAAGATTCTGTTAAAAATGATGCATTGTTTTTACTTTTCGATAATACGGGTTGTCAAGAGGATGTTGAGATATTAAATGAAATAATATCACCTTTGTTTGATAAAAAAATTATTAATGATGAATCACTAGATGAATATTTAAATAAATCGCCATTGTCACGGTGGAGATAATATGAAATTTTAAAGCTGGGTAGGAATAAAAATCTTCCCGGCTTTTTTATCATCATCCCGCCTGATAATCCCCAATCAGTTCCCGCACCCGCAACTTAATCTCACTGAGCTGGTCTTGCTGGCGCTGGTACTGTTGTTTGATGCTGCGGGTGTCATCACTGTCGGGGATCAGCACCAGACAGCCATCCATAATCTTAACTGTGAGTGTGCCACCAATCTCAAACCCCGCCGCTTTAAGCCATCTTCCCGTTAAATTTATCGCGGGTCGGGGGTTCGGCCTGCCATTTTGCGGCACGTATCCCACGGTGTAATAACGTTCTGTTTTGGCGGTTTTGCTTAGAATGTGCCTTAGCCATGATTCAACTCCTTAATAGTTGTTTATGGTCAGCAGGATTAAGGTGTTGATAGCACCTTTCCCTGCGTTAACTCAAAGGGGTCTTTTGCCTTGCCAGTACCTGTAACTGCTTTTTGGTTAAGAAGGCATCCAGCAACTTCTTAATCACTTCCTTGTCTTCCTCCGGTAACTGCTCCACAGCCTGAAATTACCTTAGTAACTCCCTGTCCTCAAAGCGCGCTTTCGCCGCTTTGGTCTCAGCCCCTTCCAACAAATAATCACTGCTCACACCGAGCACATGCGCCAGACGTTTTAAGGTATCACTGCCCGGCCGTGAGGTGCCGCACTCAATCTGGTGGCAGCAAATGATGAGCGGCAATGGCTGCGTTATGTGGTGAACAGCAACGGGCAGGTCACTTCAGTCAGTGACCGGGATCGTTTGCAGGAACATTATCAATGTGATGCCTCCGGCTACCCTGCCCGCCGGTTTGACGGGTTGCACGAGATTGACGGGGAGCGGCTCTACCAGAAAGGCCACCGGTTACGCCAGCTCGGCCAGCATCTGTTTGAGTATGATGATGCCGGGCGGATGACCGCCATGCAGCTCTGGCAGGAAGGCCATCGTTCTCAGTTGACCAAGTTTCGCTGGAACAACCAGAATCAACTCATCGGCGTGCAAACGCCGGGCGGGCAACAGTGGGATTATCGCTATGATGCCTTTGAGCGGCGCACGGAAAAAGTGTGCGAACAGGCAGGCATGCACACCACTTACCTGTGGGACGGCGATGTGCCGGTGGAAATTCGAGAGTACCGGCACAACCGGTTGCACTGCATCCGCCATCTGGTGTTCGATGGCTGGCAGCTGCTGGCGCAGCAGGTACAGTTTTTTACCCCGAACCAGGAAAACCGCAGCGAACTGCTGGCCGGGAAAATTCAAACGCAGTACGAGTGTGTGCCCCGACCGGAGAGCCACTAGCGTTGTTTGATGCCGCCGGGCACCGGGTCTGGCGTCAGCCACCGCAGAGCCTGTACGGGTTGCGGCTGGGTGTTCTGGGGGAAAATCCCGAATTGAATCCAGGATTAAAATATGCCGGGCAGTATTTAACGCCGGATCCGATTGGGTTACTTGGGGGAGAAAATCTATACTCATACGTTGGAAATCCGACAGGGTTCATAGATCCGCTGGGTTTATCTGGTCTTGGTATAGTTGGGAGTATGGTCAGGAAGGTGAAAGGCCGCTTACCAATTAATAGCAAGCATGCTGGGAAAATATATCCAGCAAGTGAGTTACCAGTTGAAATAAGAAATAAATATCCGCATGGTGTGCCATTTACCCATTCAGGGTTTCCAGATTTTTCTCGATATTCTATTAAGAACGTAAGAATTGAGCTTGGAAAAACCCGAACAGTTGATTTTGCTAGGGCAGATGCAGCCGCAGGATATAGCAGAAGTAACCCTCGACCAACCGGATATACCTGGCATCATCACCATGATTCAGGTTATATGCAGCTAATCCCAACAGATATACATAGCAAAGTGAAACATACCGGTGGAGTAGCAACGAGAAAATGTCCAAAGGGAAAATAAATTATGGTTGCCAATATTATTGATTTTAAAGGGCCAATTGATGAAAGCGCAGTTACTAATTTTGAAAATGAGATAGGAAACTCTCTTCCAAATGACTATCGTAATTTTCTAAAAAAATATAATGGGGGCTATCCTGATCCTGATGCTTTTCTCTTTTTAAATGATGAAGAAGATGGCTCATCTGTTGATCGATTTCTTAGTTTAGGGTGTGAGAAACATCATGATCTCAGAAATTATTTTATTGACTATAAGGATAGAATTCCTCTTGATTTTTTGCCTATAGCTCATGATCCAGGTGGTAATTTGATATTGATTTCTTTATCAAACGATAATCCTGGGGTGTTTTTCTGGGATCATGAATTTGAAGCAGATGAAGGTGAATTGCCAGATATGAGTAATGTTCATCTCATAAGTCATACATTTACTGATTTTTTATCAGTTTTATATAAGTTGGAAATTTAATTTTATAATACCGGAACGATGTAATATTCTTCCGGTTATTAAATTGTAATTGTCCGGCTAATTAGCTTGCCGGACAATTAATTACTCTATTTTATCCTGCCTGATAATCCTCAATCAGTTCCCGCATTCGGAGCTTAATTTCACTGAGCTGGTCTTGCTGGCATCAGTACTGTTAAGCCAGCAAAACCGGCAGTTCGGCCTTTATTACAATGGTGGCATACGCAGTTTCAATGGTAACAGGATGATCCAATAAACCGCTTTCAGTCAGCCAGTCACCAGCAAGGTAAAGTTCGCCATTATCGCGTACCCCGTCAATGCCTTGATGTGGATCACACTCGATTAGATGAAAGATGAAGACTTATTAGTACATTCCTTGTGCTACTTAGCATGATATAAATGCGAACCGTTTCCCAAAATGAAAATGTTGTCATTCA
Source organism: Xenorhabdus anantnagensis (assembly GCF_028598555.1). Taxonomy (GTDB): domain Bacteria; phylum Pseudomonadota; class Gammaproteobacteria; order Enterobacterales; family Enterobacteriaceae; genus Xenorhabdus; species Xenorhabdus anantnagensis. The sequence continues at coordinate 55,740 of NZ_JAQRFN010000021.1, read as the reverse complement.
AGGGATGGAAAACCGTTCGCCCGCTTTGTCAGTGTTTTTATTTTTTACTGATAAAACAAATTGTTATCTTGTTATCTACAACAGCTTTTTATTCAACTTGCCGGGAAATTGCTGTAACCAGCCAGCAACGGCGATATCATCCCATTCGCCTTCATTCAGGCTTTTTAAGCAGTGCCACAGTTCATGAAAATTTTGGGTGGTGATGATCAAACAACCCGGCATCACTCTGATTTTTAACGGATCATGAATGGAAAATCCGGCTTCAAGCAGCCATTTTCCGCTTAAGTTAATGGCGGGGATAGTACGGTTGGGTCCTTGGGGGCGGTAAACGACTTTTTGATACCGTTCCGGCTGGGAAATTTTGTAAATACGGGTTCCTGCATTAGAATGCGTGTTAGCCATAATAACTAGTCCTAAGTAGTTGTTGTGGTTAGCGGTTTTATCGTGTTCCACCACGGTAAAGCCGCGTTCAGATTTCATTGCCTACATTATCCCCGACCTGAGCAACTTTCCATCATCAAAACCGGCGTTTGCGAAGCGACTCGCAAAATAAATACTGTATATATATCCATTACAAAATTTACAATTAAAAAAGAAAGTACTGCTGATTTCTATAATAAAAGTGATAGTAAGATCAAAGTTGATTTATCTAGGATACCAGACAAGCAATTTGTTGATATTAGTAGAAGTCAGGGATTAACAGGAAAAGCGTCCCGTTACGCTCGTAAAGATCAAGAAGTTATCCTTACGGATGGTATTCCTTCTGGGGCATATGAGATTATAAAATGAATAATGGTTTTTACTTACGTCTTGATTCTTTATCTAAAGAACTGGGCGATGTTTATACGAAAAGATATTCATCTGAGAATGAGGAATATTTAGAAAATAAGAAAATTAAATCTAGATTAATTGATTTAATTTTGGAAGCTGAGGAATATGATAAAAAACAATTTTTTGATAACGCATTATTTTTACTTTTTGACAATACAGAATGCCAAGAGGATTTTGAGATTTTGAATGAAATAATCCTCCCTTTGCTCGATAAAAAATTATTACCAAGGAGTTGATCGAGAAGAAGTTGGATGAGAACTCCCCATTATCAACCCGTTTATTCCCCACCTTTCACCGTTTCAGATTCTTTTGGCTTCTCCGGCAGTGGTCCCGGTCTCATAATCTGGTTAAAACTATTTTTTATTTCATTAATATCAATCGGCGCTTCACCTTTTGGTTGCACCAGAATAAAAGAGATTTCTTGAGACAACATCTCTTTCAGTTTTTTATTCAAAAGCTGTGGTGTCAGGGAGGATAAAAATGCCTGTCTCAGCCGCTGGAATTGTTCGGGGGCGATATCTATGACGTTATTTTGCTGTGACAACAGACGTTGATTAATCAAAATATCGGTATCCGTGCGGGCATACATGGCAAATAACTGCTGGAGCTGACTCCGCTTCTGAGCATAAAGTTCGTCAAATTGTTCTTGCGATAATCCATTTTCACGCAGTGATGACAGTTGAGAAGCCAGATAAAGCGTGGATTCCATCAGCTTGTCCGCAGGAGCATCCAGATTTAATGAACAATTCGCCCGTTGGTATAACACTCGGCAATCCAAGCCTAGCTTCATGTCATCCTGTTTTTCTTTAAGCCCCAATTGCAGATAACGGTAAAGCGCTTCACGCGTCAGGTCATTTAACCAGTACTGAGCCAAAGTCTGCGAATCGTTAATCGACAGCCAATTCAGGTTCCAAGTTAAAGATAGGCGGTCTTGTTTGGCTTTGTCACTCTCTACGCTAATGGTTGCCGCTTTCAGGGGCAGCAATGTCGGAACAGAAACCGGTGTCTGGCGTTTTCCTCCCAATGACGAAAATGCCCGATTAATCCGCTCTGACAGTAATCGGTTGTCAACATGGCCCGCGATATACAGTGTCATCACATCCGGCGTATACCATTGACGATAAAAATTTTCGACTTTTTTCATTTCCACAGGCACTGATACCGGCATCCCCGGATCATGATCGATAAGTGTCGAGCCTTTCAGCCGCATACGCCATACTGGATCTTGGATATCAGGTGGAAAAGTCGTTACAGTATGTTCATCTCCTTTCATGGCCTGTGCCAATGTTTCCGGTGTAAACACTGCACTACCCGCAATGTCAGATAACCAGATCAATGCATCTTGTAATAGATCAGCGCGATTATTCGGCAGGCTCAGGCTGTAAAGGGTGAAATCATATGAAACAATGGCAGGTGGGAAAGGGTTTTTAGTATCGATCGCATTGTGCCACAAGTTTTCCAATTTCTGCGATGATAAATCTTTACTGCTGGATAAAACGACTTTCGGAATAAGGTAAGTGTAGCCCCGTTGTAGGTTTTTCTCGGCTAGAGAGCCTGTCTTTACCAATAACCGCAACTGTATTCTGTCATTGGGCCGCTGAGGTGTTTGCAGAATTTGCCAACTGAATCCATTCTCCAGTTTGCCTTGTTGCCACGCCGGATCAGGCTGCAAGGTTTCAGCCTGTACCAAACAAGTCGTAGCCAGAATCGCACCGCCAATAAGATACCCGATTTTGTTGCCCAGCATTCTTACTTACCCCTACCTGTTTAATTTTATCCTGCGAAACTTACGACAATCAGTTATACCCAGATATTATCATCAAGGATTAGACCGCTATTCATCTTGTAAGGTTTCATTTTGATGGCATGTTCTGCTTATTAACCTGACGATTATAGCCTTTTACCAGTAAACCCAATTCATCATCCTGATGGATTTTAGGGCAAGACATAGGCGATGGCGGTTGTTCTTCATTCAGTTCCCGCGCGATATCGCGCAATGGACGGATGATAATGCGATTTACGCACCAGCTTATCGACACCGTAAGAATAAGTGCAAGTAATAAATAGGTGGTCAACATGAATGCAAGTGTATTCATAGCAAAACGATACACTCGATTGGAATCAACCTGCAAAATAAGCTGTCCCTGTGACTCCGCTGTTTTTGGCAAAGTACTATAATTTGGCGAAGTACTATAATTTGGCGAAGTACTATAATTTAGCGAAGTACTATAAACATAGAGGGGAATATTTACCTCAACGGGAATGCCAAAAACCTTCTTTGCCAGTTCAGGTATAGGACGATGGGTGGCAAAATCCAAGCTCATCACCGGAACGTTATCAGGCAATAGCACATCTGCACGGCCCAGAATGCCTGAGGTTTTCAAGCCAAGCAACAGTGTTTTTGCCTTATTGAGATCTGAACTCAGCAATGCTTCTGCCAAAGGGGCTTTGATCTGTATGGCAACGTTGTTAAGTTGATTAGTGTAGTCATCTTTATACTGCTGCAATAAGTGGAATAACTGGATGGTGATGAAAATAGCAACCGTAACCAAGGTGACTCCTGTCACTGCGGCCATCTGTTTAATGGTTAACGAACGTTTAACACGCGATTTCATCTTATCCAAACCAATAATAATAAAAATACTGACCAGCACTCCCCCAACAATGTGAGGGAGTATACTTGATTTTACTTGCGGTCGTCTTATTTTGATGAATTCAAAAGAGAAAAATAACCGAGATATAACGGTGCAACGCAATACAGTAAGTGCCTAACGTTTTTACTGTGATGCTTACACGTTATACCCCGGATAAATATGATTAAGTGAATGAGTTTTAATCCTGTTCGACTGCAAAGCACGCGATCAGTTGTTCACCATATTGCTTTAATTTCGGTTGGAATTGAGTACACGGGCCAAATGCGCGACGACAACGAGCAGCAAAAGCACACCCCGAAGGCGGATTCATCGGGCTTGGCAGCTCTCCCGTCAGCTTAATGCGTTCACGGCGCAATGCTGGATTCAGGCGAGGAGTCGCAGACAATAACGCTTGTGTATAAGGGTGACGCGGATTGTTGAAAATCATTTCCCTACTGCCTTTTTCAACACAACGTCCCAAATACATCACCATCACTTCATCCGCAATATGCTCAACAACCGAAAGGTCATGGGATATGAAGACGTAAGACAATCCCAATTCCTGCTGCAAGTCCATCATCAGGTTCAGAACCTGCGCTCGTACCGAAACATCCAACGCCGAAACTGGCTCATCTGCAATCACTACGTCCGGGTTTAACATCAACCCACGAGCAATAGCGATACGCTGACGCTGACCGCCAGAAAACATGTGTGGATAACGCGAGTAATGTTCCGGCTTTAATCCCACTTTCTCCATCATTTGCAAGACTTTTTCCTTGCGTTCGGCCGCAGTCAGTGGGGTATTAATCAACAAAGGCTCTTCTAAAATCTGCCCCACTTTTTTACGGGGATTTAAGGAAGCGTAGGGATTTTGAAATACAATCTGAATCTTCTGGCGACGCAGTTTTTCTGCTTCTTTATTTGGCACCAAGAGATCTTGCCCCAGATAATAAAGCTCTCCATCAGTCGGTTTTTCAATCATGGTCAGTAGACGACCCAATGTGGATTTTCCGCAACCTGATTCGCCGACAACAGCCAGTGTTTTGCCTTTTTCCAACTCAAATGAAACACCATCCAACGCTTTTACCATACGCTCAGGCGAGAATAAGCCTGTTTTCACCGGATAATATTTCTTCAGTTCAATGGCTTTCAGTAAAGGAACCGTGGCTTTTTCCTGTTCTTGATTTTGTTGAGTGCTCATACTGTTGGCCTCCCCTCATCATCCAGCGGCATGTGACATTTAACCTGACGTCCTCCCACTGATTGCAATGGAGGCTCCTCCTGATGGCAATGCTCATTGGCATAAGGGCAACGAGGATTGAGCAGGCACCCCGTTGGGCGGTCATATTTTCCGGGAACGACACCGGGTAACGATGCCAAACGGGATTTATCCACCGCAAATTCCGGCAATGCCCGCAATAATGCCTGTGTATAAGGATGACGTGGTGCGCGGAAAATTTCCGTTGCTTTGCCAATCTCCACCACTTGTCCGGCATACATCACAATAATATGGTGGGCTGCTTCGGCCACCAGCGCCAAATCATGGGTGATCAAGAGTAATGCCATGTTTTCCCGCTGCTGCAATTCCAGCAGCAGTTCGATGATTTGCGCCTGAATGGTGACGTCCAGAGCCGTTGTCGGTTCATCGGCAATCAGGAGCTTCGGACGACACGCGATAGCCATTGCGATCATCACGCGCTGACTCATCCCACCCGACAACTGATGCGGGTAAACGTCCAGACGAGAGGCCGGATCAGGAATGCCCACTAGTGTCAGTAAGTCGATTGCCCGCTGACGCCGCGTTTTTCGATTTCCACCCTGATGGACTTTCAAGGCTTCCATGATCTGATAACCGACGGTGTAGCACGGATTCAAACTGGTCATGGGATCTTGGAAAATCATCGCAATTTCCGAACCAACCAACTGGCGACGCTCTTTTTCTGAAATTTTGGTCAGGTCTCGACCATTGAATTCCATCTTTTCAGCCATGACTTTGCCCGGATAATCAATCAACCCCATAATCGCCAATGAACTGACTGATTTACCTGAACCGGACTCTCCAACAATGCCGACAACCTCTCCCTGCTCAACATGGTAGCTGATACGGTCAACGGCGCGGAATGGTGCTTCTTCATCCCCAAAATGCACCGATAATTGGTCTACATTCAATAATGCCATTTCACAATACCCCTACTGCTTGAGCTTAGGATCAAGTGCATCACGCAACCCATCTCCCATCAGGTTAAACGCCAGTACTGTCAACAAGATAGCCAGCCCCGGAAAGGTCACGACCCACCACGCACTCTGAGCAAATTGCAAAACATCTGCCAGCATGGTTCCCCATTCTGGTGTCGGTGGCTGCGCCCCCATTCCCAGAAAACCTAAGGCCGCCATATCGAGAATGGCATTCGAAAACCCCAATGACGCCTGCACAATTAACGGTGCAAGGCAGTTTGGCAGGATATTGATGAACATCTGGCGCGTAGCTCCTGCACCAGCCACTTGGGAAGCCACCACATAATCACGGTTAACTTCAACCAATACCGCCGCCCTTGTCAGACGGATGTAGTGAGGCAAGGCAACAAACGTCAATGCCAGTGACGCATTGACAATCGACGGGCCGAAGATTGCCACCAGTACCAATGCCAACAGCAGGCTTGGCAAAGCCAACATAATGTCGACGATACGCATGATGATGGCATCCACCACGCCACCAAAATACCCCGCCAATACCCCCAGAACGACGCCCATTATGAGTGACATCACCACGACCAGACAGCCAACCAACAATGAAAGGCGTGCCCCATACATCAGGCGGGACAAGATATCGCGCCCGACATCATCCGTGCCGAGGATAAATTGCCAGCTTCCGCCTTCTTGCCATATCGGAGGCGTCAACAAGGCATCGCGGAATTGTTCTGCCGGGCCATGCGGAGCCAACACTCCCGCAAATAACGCCACCAGCAGCATCAGGATAATATAGACAAGGCCAATCACTGCGCCTTTGTTACGTTTAAAGTAGTGCCAAAATTCCTGTATCGGCGTCATTAATTTCGGCGCACCCAATACTATTGGCTCAGTTGTTTGAGTCATCATGTGCTCCTTATTTCTTATGGCGAATGCGCGGATTGACAATGCCGTACAGTAAATCAACCACCAGATTGACCAGAATAATCATGGTCGCAACCAGCAATACACCGCCCTGTACTACCGGATAGTCACGACGTTGCAGGGCATCGATCAGCCAACGCCCCAATCCCGGCCATGAGAAAATAGTTTCTGTCAGAATGGCTCCTGCCAACATGATGCCCACTTGCAGACCAATTACCGTGACGACAGGCAACAAAGCGTTACGCAACGCATGGACGATAATGACTCGAATGCGGCTCAGCCCTTTTGCGCGGGCAGTGCGGATATAATCTTCGCCCAGCACTTCCAACATGGCAGAACGTGTCATGCGCACAATCACCGCCAACGGGATCGTTCCCAACACAATTGCAGGCAGAATCATATGCATCACTGCATCAGTGAAATCACCCTTCTCTCCCCAAATCAACGTATCAATCAGCATAAATCCCGTCAGGGGATTGCTGTCATCCAGAAACACGCTATCACTGATTCGGCCAGAAACAGGCGTTAAGTTCCACTGGACGGAAACCAGCATGATCAGCATGATCCCCCACCAGAAAATGGGCATGGAGTAACCTGTCAATGACAAACCAATTGATGTGTGATCAAAGATAGAACCGCGTTTGACTGCCGCCAAAACCCCTACTGGAATGCCGATGGATATGGCAAATAACATGGCACAGACGCCCAATTCAAGAGTCGCTTGAAAACGCGGGACAAACTCATCCCACACAGGAATGCGGCTTTTCAACGAGATCCCCAAATCACCATGCAATACGCCATTGACGTAATGAAAATATTGCTCCCAGAGCGGTTTATCCAACCCCATTTCAGCCAGTAATTGGGCATGACGCTCAGCAGAAATACCACGCTCTCCCGCCATAATCAGAACGGGATCGCCGGGGATCATGTGCACAAAAGCGAAAGTCAGTAGCGTAATACCAATAAACGTCGGGATCACTAATCCCAGACGCCGGAGGATAAATTGCAGCATATCCTGAATTCCCTTTTTAAGTACCAGTTACGGCTCTTTGGACCGCTTGGTGTCATACAAAGTCGACTTGCCCATCAGAGAAGCGAAACCATCCCCTCAGAAAAATCTGGGGGATGGTTAATCACAATAGCCAAGCAGCAAGAATTATTTGAGATCAACGTTATAAAAGTGATGCTTGCTAAAAGGATCGACCACATAGCCCTTCACTTCTTTACGGATAGGCTCGTAAACCGTGGAGTGGGCAATGATCAGTGCAGGCACTTGTTCGTGCATTACAACCTGCGCCTGTTTATAAAGCTCCGTGCGTTTAGCAACATCTGCGGTTTCACGTGCTGGCTGGATAATGTCTTCAAATGGCTTGTAACACCATTTGGAATAGTTGGAACCCTTTTCTTTGGCAGCACAGCTAAACAAAGTACCAAAGAAGTTATCTGGGTCACCATTGTCCCCTGTCCATCCAAACAACACAGTCTTCGGTTCGCCATCTTTGGATCGTTTCAGGTATTCCCCCCATTCATAACTGACAATCTTGGCCTTAATACCAATTTTCGCCCAGTCAGCCTGAATCATTTCCGCCATGCGACGGGCGTTCGGGTTATACGGACGCTGCACCGGCATTGCCCATAGATCGGTTTCGAAACCATTCGGGAAACCTGCCTCTTTCAACAGTTCCTTGGCTTTGGCGGGATCATAGGAATAATCTTTAATGTCGTTGTTATAACTCCAGATGGTCGGTGGGATCAGATTTTTCGCTTTCTGCCCCGCGCCCTGATAAACCGCCTCAATGATGGCATCTTTATTGACTGCCATCGTCAGCGCCTGACGGACTTTTTGGTTATCCATCGGCGGCTTGGTGACATTAAAGGAGAGATAACCGACATTCAGTCCCGCCTGTTCTTTCAGGACAATGTTTTTATCTTGTTTCATGCGAGCGATATCAGCAGGATTTGGATATGGCATCACCTGACATTCGTTTTTCTGCAATTTCGCATAGCGTACAGAAGCGTCTGGGGTAATGGAGAAGACTAAGCGGTCAATTTTCGCTGGCCCTTCCCAATAATCCTTAAATGCCTTATAGAGAATTCGGGAGTCTTTTTGGTATTGCATTAGCTGGAATGGGCCTGTGCCAATCGGGTTAAGATCAACTTTCTCCGGTTTGCCAGCCTTCATCATGACATCGGCATATTCTTTGGACAGGATTGAGGCGAAGTCCATCCCGATATCAGCCAAGAAAGGCGCCTCAGGGCGGGATAATACAAAGCGAACAGTATAATCATCCAATTTCTCTACTTTACTGATGATGTTACCCAGATCCATACCAATAAAGTATTCGTAACTGCCCCCGGAAACTTTATGGTACGGATGGTTTTTATCCTTCTGGCGCATGAAGGTAAAAATAACGTCATCAGCATTGAAATTACGCGTTGGCTTGAATTCCTTATTGCTGTGCCATTTCACATCTTTGCGCAGGTGGAAAGTATAAGTTTTGCCATCCTCACTCACGTCCCAACGTTCAGCAAGGCTAGGAATAAGCTCTGTTGTACCTAACTTAAAATCCACTAAACGGTTATAGATGGGAACTGAGCTAGCATCATAAGTTGTGCCAGAAGTGAATAACTGCGGGTTAAAGCCTTCAGGAGAACCTTCAGAGCAGTAAACCAACGTTTTTGCCTGAATGCTGGCTGTGACAGCCAATGCAACAAGACCGGCACCCAGTGTTAACAAACTGGACGGTTTTTTCTTGGAGATTGTCATTACGTTAACCCCGTTTGTGATGTTTATTTGTGTCTTAGCCAGCCCAGGGGTTTCTTCCTAAATGCCACTGTCCCAGCTTGTTTTATTATTTTTCGCTTATCAATTAATCAATTGTTATGCCTGACGTCAACATAATCACACATAACAACCGAAACATAAGAAAAACATAAAAGAAAAAAATTATTAACAAACATGGTTAAAAAACATGACGAGATGCACATAAAACAGACAAATTAACTAGAAACTAAGCTAATAGAAAGAATTAATCGCTGGTGATTATAATTTTGAATTTGTGACCAATTACTTAAATAATAAGTAATAAAGCTTATGGAAAAGGCGGGAACATATAAGATAAGAAGATGATTCGCCCAAGATGAATGCTCAAAATACGAACAATTAAAGCAAGATCCATCACATTATTTGTTAAATTAACGGTTTTTACTATTAATTTGATTTATTAACACAGAATTTATGGTGTTACTAAGCTAGCCGCGATATGCAGGAAAAGCGTGATATACAGGAATTGTGTGATATACAGGAAAAATTTGAAGGATCTTATTTAAGATATAAGAAAAAACCCCGCTCATAAGAGCGGGGTTTCAGAATGCTGGTCGGCGAGAGAGGATTCGAACCTCCGACCCACTGGTCCCAAACCAGTTGCGCTACCAAGCTGCGCTACTCGCCGAAAACGAAGCGCATCTTACTGCCAGAGTCACAAACCGTCAATACCTTTTTAAAGATAAGTGTTTATTTGACGATAAACCATCCAAAATGGCGTCATTACATATATTTCAGGCTTTGACATCCTCCCCGTCCTAAAGAGGATGTCAAGATATCCCTTCCAGTAATTTTTGTTATCCATTCCTGATTATTGACCTGATAATTGGTCTAATTATTGATGAATACAGCGAATTAGAACTTCAACGACGTTTCATAAAAAGAGAAATTTGTTTATTTTTTTATCTTCTTCTTATTTTTTCTTAATAAAATTATGATAAAAGTACTAAACGATGAGCATCAGTCAGGAGGAGTTATGCTGTATATTTTCGATATGGGTAACGTGATTATTGATATTGATTTTAAAAGAGTACTGGCTGTTTGGAGTAATTTGAGTGGGACACCACTAGCAACATTGACCTCGAAATTCTCGTTGGGGGAGGTTTTTGAAAAACATGAGTGTGGGCAAATCAGTGATACTGAATTTGCAGAAAGAATGTGTGATGAAATGGAAGTCTCACTCAGTTTTGAACAATTTAAGGAAGGCTGGCATGCAATATTTATTGATGTCAGGCAAGAAGTCATTGAATTAATGAATAAATTGCGTGTTCAAGGGCATCGTGTGGTTGTTCTGTCAAATACAAACCGCCTGCATCTTGCTTATTGGCCGCTGCATTATCCTGAGATTAAAGCATCAACGGATCACTTTTATTTATCTCAAGATTTGGGGATGCGTAAGCCGAATCTTGATATTTTTAAACATGTTCTTGCGGCAGAAGGCGTGACTGCGGATCAAGCTATATTCTTTGATGATCTTTTAGAACACATTGAGGCAGCGAACAAATTAGGCATCAATGCAATTCATGTGGCTGACCGAAGTGTAATCCCTGATTATTTTAAGGCTCATGATTTTTCGCTTCCCTCAAAAAATTAACATCGTTAGCTTATTGCAGATGATGTTTTCCGCTATTTTTCTTACATATTTATGGATTTCCTATCTGTGATTTTCCATCCAATACGGATAACTAAATCTAATACGTATAACCAAACGGATAACAGGCAAGAGAAATGATCGCATTAATTCAGCGTGTGACACAGGCAACGGTTGTTGTTGAGGGTGAAACTATTGGAGAAATTGGACAGGGGTTGCTGGTGTTGCTGGGAGTTGAAAAAGACGATACCCCACAAAAAGCGCAACGTTTATGCGACAAGGTAATGGGGTATCGGGTATTCAGCGATGAACAAGGAAAAATGAACCTGAATGTTCAACAGGCTCAGGGGAGCTTATTGGTTGTATCCCAATTTACATTGGCTGTGGATACGCAGAAAGGCTTAAGACCTAGCTTTTCTGGTGGAGCTGAACCACAAAAAGCAGATGAGCTTTATCGCTATTTTGTTGAACAGAGTCGTGTAACTGGTGTAAAAACAGAAATGGGGAAATTTGCTGCTGACATGAAAGTCAGTTTGACGAATGACGGGCCAGTAACTTTCTGGTTGCAAGTATAAGATGGATGAAATATTGCAACGAAGAATAAGGCTGCCGTTTAAAACAAGTTACTGTTTAAAATAATAAAACAAACCACGGTATGCCGCATACATTTCCCTGACTACACATGACCACACACAAGAGAAGGGGCTGTTTTTATGTACCATCTGAGAGTACCTCAAACAGAACAAGAGTTGGAAACCTATTACCAATTTCGTTGGGAAATGTTGCGTAAACCGCTTCACCAGCCTATCGGATCAGAGAAGGATGGTTACGATTCAATGGCTCATCATCAAATGGTGGTGGATGAACATGGTAATCCGCTTGCTGTTGGGCGATTATATATCAATGCAGACAGTGAAGGTGCTATTCGTTTTTTGGCTGTTCACCCCAGTGTGCAGCGGAAAGGATTGGGTACACTGATTGCGATGGCGTTGGAGTCTGTAGCCAGGCAGGAAGGTGTGAAACGAGTTGTTTGCAGCGCACGGGAAGATGCCGTTGATTTCTTCGGCAAATTGGGTTTTCAAAATCGTGGGTTGATCAATGGGGCGAAAACGTTACCGATTAATCATTTTCTAATGATTAAACCTATCATGAGTCTTGATGATATTTTGCATCGCCCTGATTGGTGTGCAGAATTACAGCAGGCGTGGCATAAGCACATTCCTTTAAGTGAAAAGATGGGGTTGCGGATTACTCAATACACCGGACAACGTTTTATCACGACGATGCCCGAAGCCGGAAACCAGAATCCACACCATACTATTTTCGCGGGCAGCTTATTTTCTCAGGCCACATTAACGGCATGGGGATTGATTTGGTTGTTGCTACAGGAACGCCAATTGGGGGGTGACATCATTTTAGTGGATGCCAATATCCGTTATCGGCAACCTATCACGGGGCGTCCCTGTGCAACTGCGGATTTCAATAACATGAGCGGAGACCTTGCCCGTCTTGCCCGTGGCAACAAAGCGCGTGTAAAAGTGGAAGTGCAGGTTAGCGGCGAACATGGCGTAGGTAGCGTGTTCACCGGTACTTATATCGTCCTGCCTCCCGAACGTTTTGCTACAGCTTGATTTTTGCGCAGGTTTGATTCTCCGTAACATGATGATTGCCCGTTGCTGAATGAGCGGTTTCAGGGTTAGCTACGGAAGCAGAATTATCGACGGAAGAGTGCGCTGTCGGAGTACAGCGACTCGTTGAGATCAAACCTTGCTCAATAGATTGTGACTCTTTTTCTGATGATTTATCTTCAGCTGCCAATGTCCCGTTTATTGTTCCCTTCATATCATGAGCGGAGAGATCACCTGTGATAGCAAGTGAGAAATTCCCTTCTCCCTGAATTTTGAGTGGTATCCAACCCCATTGCGGCAAGATTTTTAAATCCGCATTCATACCTTTAAAGCTGAGATTAAAAGGTGTTTGGGCAGTGTGTTGTTCAACTGTGCCAGTAACTTGCAATAGCCCTTCACCTGTAAAGCCATTCAGCTTATCAATGGTGATTTTGTCATCTGTAGCATGTAGTTGCAGATAAGGACGGCTTATATCGATTGTATTGAATGTCCCTGCGGCAGCTTGCAGCGATGCCTGACCATTCCATAATCCCCATTTACCATTTTTCAGGATATCCATGCGGTCAATATGAGCCGCAAAGGTGGTGAGCTGGAATGGGAAGCCAGGATTGGTATCAATCAGCAAAGTATTATTGATGGCAATATCATGGAGTTTCAGGCCTGAAATCCATTCTGGTGCAGGTTGTTTGAAATAGTTGAGCCATGCGGGGGGCAGAACATAAAGCAGCCCTGTGACAGAACTATCTTTGAGAGTAAGAAGGCGGTTTTTGCGATCCCATTCTGATTGGATATTGAACAACCCTTTTTGATAATGAGTTGTTAGGCTTGCGATAGTAAAAATATCATCAGAAAAACGGAGTTTTCCAAGCGTGTCGTTGAATTGCGCATTATTCAGCGTCATATTCATCACATTGAAATCAATCAACCCATCTTTGGTATCCCAACTGCCATTGACCAATCCCAAATTTTTAATAGTGCTATCCAGATAATCGACAGACCAGTTTTGCCCTTGCAGCTTAGCATTGGTGATATTGAGATCTCTGACGTACACAGCCGGAAGGTGGCTGACTTTTTCCTTCAACTGATCCAGCGTCAGCGGTGTTTGCCAGCGAATGTTATTGATTAGGATATTATTCCACCGCCATCTGCCGTCAGGCAATTGCTGACCATCGCCAGAAATGGAACCTTGCAGGAATGTTGCTCCAAAAGAATCGATAGCCAAGGTCTTATTCTGGTAACTGCCCCGCATAACGACATTTTCAACAGGCAGGTCATTTAAACGGAGCGTACCAGCGCTGAATTGATATTTCCCATTACCAACCGGATTGTCTACGACAGGAGCCCAAGGAACAATTCCACCTGTGATATTTTTCCCCTGAATGTGGATGTTGGGACTGTCTAGCTGAACATTCATCTGGTTCAGTTGCAGGATATCCGCTTGTAGGGAAAGGGGAAATTGGTTTCCAGACAGTACCAAAGCCCCTTCTTGCAATGTCAGACGGCGCAGGTTTTTGGGTGACAATAAATGCCGCCACTTGAAATCGAGATTAATGTTATTGGCGGTGAGTGAGAAAGGGCTTTGTTTGTCGTGAATATCAACATGATTAAGTATTAAGGTAGTGGGTTGTAGCCAGCTATGGCTGATGCTTTCAATGCTGACTTGATAATGTCCTTGCTTGTTGAGCCATCGGCTTAACTGTTTGGCACCCCAATGCGTTTGGATAACAACATAGATAACTATGATTGCCAAAACCAGCAATAATAGAAGAGCACCAAAAGATTTCCCTAACCACCTCATTACTTCACCTCAACATGACCTGCGAATAGAAACTCTTTTATGCCGCAAAATGGATAGGCACTCAATAGATGATTCAGATAAAAACATTATTTAGTGAATTTTTGGGAGAGTTAATATAGATATTGCGAATAGCTTTGCAAAATATGCAAAAAAGAATACTCCCGCTGGTGAGGCGGGAGAGAGAAATAGAGAGAAAAATAATGTAAATCTACAAATTATTTTTCTTGGGGGAAAATCAGGTTAAGTAGAATTGCGGTTAACCCACCTGCGGCAATACCTGAAGAGAGTAAGTTTTTCACCCAATCCGGTGCAAACTGTAAAATCAGCGGTTGTTGAGATACGCCTAATCCCACAGCCAGAGACAGTGCGATAATCATGATGGCTCGACGGTTCAGGGGCTCACGAGAAACTATTCTGACACCAGATGCGGCGATAGTACCAAACATCACAATCGTCGCCCCTCCCAGAACGGGTTCAGGAATGTGCTGTACAAAACCAGCCACGGCAGGAAAGAGTCCCAATAGAATCAGCATCGAAGCAATAATGTAACCGACATAGCGACTGGCAACGCCAGTGAGTTGTATTACGCCATTGTTCTGCCCAAAACAGGAGTTCGGAAACGTATTGAACACGGCTGAAACCATCGAATTGAGGCCATTTGCCAGTACACCGCCCTTGATGCGTTTCATATATAGTGGGCCGCTGACAGGCTGCTCGGAGACATCTGAGGTTGCTGTGATATCACCAATCGTTTCCAGAGACGTCACCATAAAAATCAGAATGAGTGGGATCAACAGATGCCAATCAAAAGACAGCCCATAATAAAGAGGGAAAGGAACCGTGATGATTGGCGCATCTTCTTTTGATACTGAAATGGGTAACATATCCATGTACCAAGCCACCAGATAACCCACTGCCATGGCAATAACCAGCGAAGCAACGCGCAAGTAAGGATTAGTTTGGCGATTCAGCAATACGATAACAGCAAGAACAACTCCCGCTAGCAGCAAGTTTTCAGGGGCACCAAATGTACCGTTTTGCAACGCAGAATAACCGCCACCAATGGAAGTTAATCCGACTTGAATTAACGACAAGCCAATAATCATCACCACGATACCGGATACCAGAGGTGTAATCACCCGTCTTGCTAAATGCAATACTCGTGAGAGCAGCACTTCTGTCATTGAAGCGAGCATCAGCGTACCGAACAGAGCTGCCATCATAGTTGGAATATCTGCGCCTCCGTTTTTCAATGCCAGCCCACCCATAATAAGTGGAGCGACGAAATTAAAACTGGTGCCCTGAATTGAAAGCAAACCAGAGCCGATGGGTCCCCAAGAACGAATTTGAATAAGTGATGCTAAGCCTGAGGCAAACAGGGACATACTGATAATGCGTTGCGTATCTTGTTCTGGAAGCCCCAAAGCCTGACAAATCAACATCGCCGGAGTAATAACAGCCACAAACATTGCCAATAAATGTTGGCATGCAGCAAATAGGGCATGTGGGAGAGGGGGTTTATCTTCCAGGCGATAGATAAGTTCATTGTCTGATTTATTGGGTACTTCCGATGAATTGAGCACTTCCGATGAATTGGATTCACGGGATAACTTGACCATATTGCAAAATTCCAGATGGACAAAAAGATGCATTTTAATGATCTGCACTATTAAAGCAATCGATTGCGCAAGGTTTTCATAACAAAATGCGACTTAATTTCGTCACATTTTTAAATGTTTTAACTTGTATTTATTAAGAAATTTATTTCTAATCCACCCCTTACCTGCTCTTGGCGTTCTTATAGGATGATTATAACGTCACATTAACTTTACATAATATTAACAAATGGATGGGGTACATAAATGTATCATTTGGATATTTATGGCACGCTCGTTGCTGCCACACTTGTTTTGCTACTAGGAAGAAAACTCGTACAATCAGTCACATTCCTTGAGAAATATACGATCCCTGAGCCGGTCGCCGGTGGGTTATTGATCGCTTTAGTTTTACTGGCGGTTAAACAATCCACAGGTTGGGAAGTAGGTTTTGATTTATCCCTCCAAGAGCCCCTAATGTTGACGTTCTTTGCCACAATCGGCTTGAACGCTAACCTTACCAGCCTGAAAGCGGGCGGAAAATTTCTGGTCATTTTTGTCTTCGTGGTTGTTGGTCTGTTATTGGTACAAAACACCGTGGGTATTGTATTGGCGAAAATGCTTGGCCTTGATCCATTAATGGGATTGTTGGCCGGCTCCATTACACTTTCTGGTGGACATGGAACAGGAGCCGCTTGGGGTAAAGTATTCTCAGAGCGTTATGGCTTTGAAAATGCTACAGAAGTAGCAATGGCATGTGCAACATTCGGCTTGGTTTTGGGCGGTTTGATTGGGGGGCCGGTAGCCCGTTTTTTGGTGAGAAATACCAAAACACCTGGATTGAGGGCGGACGATACTGAGATCCCGACGGCATTTGAGAAACCTTATACTGGAAGGCTTATCACGCCATTAGTGATGGTGGAAACCATTGCCATGATTTCCATTTGCTTGTTGGCAGGAAGTTTTCTTGAGAAGCAGTTGGAAGGTACGGCCTTTGAATTACCGACATTCGTATGTGTACTGTTTGTTGGTGTCATTCTCAGCAACGGCTTATCTTTACTTGGTTTTTATCGGGTATTTGACCGAGCGGTTTCAGTCTTGGGTAACGTCAGTTTGTCGCTGTTCCTGGCAATGGCATTGATGAGCCTGAAACTGTGGCAGTTGGCTTCCCTTGCGCTGCCAATGCTGATCATTCTTGCCGTACAGACAGTAGTTATGGCTTTGTATGCTATTTTTGTCACTTACCGAATAATGGGCAAGAATTTCGATGCCGCAGTATTGTCAGCCGGTCATTGTGGTTTCGGCTTAGGTGCAACTCCAACAGCCATAGCAAATATGCAGGCGATTACTGACCGTTTCGGGCCATCTCATGTGGCATTCTTACTCGTGCCAATGGTGGGAGCGTTCTTTATTGATATTGTTAACGCTGCTGTCATCAAATTATATCTGTTGTTACCCGTGTTCCCATCTGTAGTAAGTTAGATTAATTCACTTTTGACTTGCCTGATATCTTGGCGAAGAATGCCGCTGAAATATTCAGCGGCATTTTTTTGTTTTTTGCTGCTTATTTGTTTTCTGTTGGAACTTAAGCATGGCTATATTGAGAACGATCCGGCAACCAGCGCTCAATCAGCGCCTTGGCATGTTCAGGATAGTGCTGGTGGATATAGCGGGCGATACGCTGAACATCAGGCAACATGCTTTGATCCCGCAATAAATCCGCGATCCTGAATTCTGCATTACCTGTTTGACGAGTGCCAAGTAATTCACCCGGCCCGCGGATCTCCAAATCTTTCTGGGCAATCACAAAACCATCATTACTGTCCCGTAAAACTTGCAGGCGAATTCTGGCTGTATTGGTCAGTGGAGTTTTATAAAGCAAGACACAGTGTGAAGCGATGGCTCCACGCCCGACACGTCCACGAAGCTGGTGCAATTGAGCCAATCCCAGTCGTTCTGGGTTGTCGATAATCATCAGGCTGGCATTGGGCACATCAACCCCGACTTCGATTACCGTAGTAGCAACCAGCAACTGTAGTTCACCCTGCTTGAAAGCCTCCATGACGGCCTGTTTTTCTGCCGGTTTCATCCGGCCATGCACTAAGCCAATTTTCAATTCAGGCAATGCCAGTGCCAGTTCTTCACTGGTTGCTTGTGCTGCTTGCGCTTCAAGTACCTCAGAATCTTCGATCAGAGTACATACCCAGTAAGCCTGACGGCCTTCATCCAGACAGGCACTTTTGATACGTTGGATAATATCGTTCCGGCGGGTATCTGGAATAGCAACGGTTGTGACTGGCGTTCGACCGGGTGGTAATTCGTCAATGATGGAAGTATCCAGATCGGCATAGGCGGTCATTGCCAAAGTGCGTGGAATGGGGGTCGCTGTCATAATCAATTGATGGGGATGGAAGCCTTGTTCGCGTCCCTTTTCCCATAACGCCAGACGTTGATGCACACCGAATCGATGTTGTTCATCAATGATAACCAGTGCCAGCCCCGCAAATTTTACCTGCTCCTGAAACATGGCGTGGGTACCGACAACCATACTCACTTGACCGTTCGCTATCGCCTCTTGCTGTGCCTGACGCGCTTTACCTTTCTGTTTGCCTGCCAGCCACCCGACTTGGATACCGAGTGGTTCAAGCCATTGACGGAAGGTATTGGCATGTTGTTCTGCCAGTAGTTCAGTTGGCGCCATCAATGCCACTTGCTTGCCATGAACAATAGCGCGAACGGCAGCCAGTGCAGCCACCAGCGTTTTTCCCGAACCCACATCTCCTTGTATCAGGCGCATCATGGGGATGTTTTTTTCTAAATCATGTTCTATTTCTGCAACGACACGGGTTTGTGCGCCTGTTGGTGAGAATGGTAATTGGCTCAGGAGTTGCTGTTTCAGTGAATCATCTGCCGTAAGGGGTTGTGCGTGAAAGCGTTGGGCTCCGGCTCTGACCGCCAACATACTTAAATGATGTGCCAGCATTTCTTCCAGAATCAACCTTCGCTGGGCTGGATGTCTGCCATTCTCCAAATCGATCAGGGAAATATCCGGTGGTGGATGATGCAATGTATGCAGCGCATTGGGCAGGCTGATGATCTTCCGGCTGAACTCTTCCGGCAGCAATTCATTAACGGCACAGGTATCCAATATTTCCAATGCTTGCTCGATTAACTTTCGTAGCGTCGCTTGGCGCACTCCCTCAGTTGTGGGATAAATTGGAGTTAGCGTCTCTTGTAGTTGAACACCGTTGGCATGTTGCTGGACTTTATATTCAGGATGAATGATCTCTGGTCCTTGATTGCCGCGCCGGATTTCCCCATAGGCAACAACGTGTTTTCCTTCGGCCAGATTATTTTTCATGGCGGCAGTAAAATTGAAGAAACATAGGGTCAATATGCCCGTGCCATCGCTGATTTGGCAGGTCATGATGCGCCGACGCCCAAAAACTACATTGGTGCGCAATACCTTACCTGTTACTGTGGCGTAAATGCCGGGCAGTAATTCATTGATGGTATACAAGCGGGTTTGATCTTCATAGCGAAGAGGCAAATGCAAAAGCAAATCCTGTAGATTGACCAACCCTAACTTGGCGAGTTTAGTAACCTGATTGGCTCCAACACCACGCAGAGTGGTTAAGGGGATGGCATCAAGTAGCTGGCCTTTCATGTGATTTCTCCGTCAGTGTGATTTATTTCCTTGTTGATGGTGCAGTTGTTGCTTGCATAGCTGACCACCATGACTCACTTGCAATGATTTGCCCTTGTTTATCTATCAGAGGTCGTTCCAGGCCTTTACGACGAGAAACAGCGGCCAACACGGGGTATCCCCCTTCGAAAAGCAGCTTTTGCTGCTCCTCTTCCGGCAGAGTGCTTTTCTCCCGCTGATACATGCCTGCCAATTGGCGCTGTCGTTGGGCTTCATACAGGATCAAGGCTGACGCGACAGAAACATTCAGTGATTGCACCATCCCTGCCATCGGGATGATGATGTCATGATCTGCTAAAGCGACGGCGTGCTTTGAGATACCTTTTTTTTCCTGCCCCATAATGATACAGGTAGGTTTAGTGTAATCAATTTGGCGGAAGTCGACGGCCTTATCAGAAAGATGAGTTGCCAGTATTTGCATACCATCAGATTTAAATTGCTGAATAGCCTGTTCAATCGTGGAATGTGTTTCCACCTGAACCCAGCTATTACTGCCCGCAGCAGAAGAGAGCTGAGTTCTTAATTGCTCGGTAGGCCAGATAGCATGGATTTGGTGGATACCAACAGCATCCGCAGTACGAATAACCGCGGATACGTTATGGGGCTTGTGGACTTCTTCTAAACAAATCGTCAGGTCAGCTTGACGCATTGCCATCATCTGGCAAATACGTGCGTAACGTTTAGGATTCATAACCTCTAGTTTCGGTTACGGCTGACTCGCATCACGTCAGGCATTACACGTATCTTACGCATGATATTTGCCAGTTGGATACGATCTTTGGTCGTCAGCCTGATGAAAGCACAATAAACGCGGCCATCTTTCTCTTCCGTATTCATGCTTTGAATGTTGGAGTTCGCGTCGTTAATAGCAGCAGTCAGATTTGCCAGTGCACCCTGATGGTTAAACATATCGACTTTGATTTCAGCGATAAAATCGCTATTGATATCTTTATCCCACTCAACAGGCATGAATTTTTCCGGTTCTTTCTGATATCCACGGATATTACGACAGGACTCGTGGTGGATTACCAGGCCTTTTCCCGGACTGATATGGGCAATAATCGGATCGCCTGGAATTGGGCGACAGCACTTGGCAAAGGTAATCAAGATGCCATCAGCACCCTTGATGGGCAGTTTACGGGCCGTATTGCCGTTGTTGTTTGACGTTTTCTCTGTTGAACCCAGTAATAAATTGCGGGCAACAACCACACTCATGGCATTCCCCAATCCGATTTCCGCCAGCAAATCATCCAAAGTGGCGAGTTTCATTCTTGCCAGCTCTTTGCTGATATTTTCTTGCGGTATATCAATGACTTTTGTGCCGTTACCAAGCGCATGATTAAGTAGACGACGTCCCAAACCAACCGAATCATCCCGTTTTAGGTTTTTCAGTAACTGGCGAATTTTGGCCCGCGCTTTAGAACTAACGACAAAGTTCAGCCATGCAGCGTTAGGGCGAGCGCCTGGTGCAGTGATAATTTCGACAGTTTGCCCACTGCTGAGAGTTTGTGAGAGAGGATAGGGCAGACGATCAACGCGTGAGCCGACACAGGCGTGACCGATATCCGTATGGACGGCATAGGCAAAATCGACAGGGGTTGCGCCAGCCGGTAACTCAACAATTCGTCCTTCAGGGGTAAAAACGTAAATCTCATCCGGGAACAAATCAGATTTAACGCTCTCAATAAATTCAAAAGAGCTGCCGGCGCTTTGCTGGAGTTCCAGCAAGCTCTGCATCCAGCGCTGAGCACGAACTTGTGCAGTCGTACCGGATTCCCCCTGTTCTTTATAGGCCCAGTGTGCGGCAACCCCCATTTCCGCCATTTGATCCATGTCTTCGGTACGGATCTGAACTTCGACGGGCACTCCATGCGGGCCTATAAGGGAAGTATGCAGGGATTGGTAGCCGTTGGCTTTGGGGATGGCAATATAGTCTTTCACTCTACCGGGGCGTGGCTTGTACAAACTGTGCATTTGCCCCAATACGCGGTAGCAAGTGTCAAGATTATTGACGATGACACGAAAGGCGTAAATATCCATGATGGAATGGAAGCGCTGCTCTTTCAGGTGCATCTTACGATAGATTGAGTAGAGATGTTTTTCGCGGCCACTGACAGTACATTCAATGCCAGCATCCGTTAATCTGCCTTCAATCTCTGACAGAATTTTCTGGATCATCTCTTTGCGGTTACCACGAGCGGCTTTCACAACCTCTTTAATCACGCGGTAACGGTTTGGATACAGGGCTTCAAACCCAAGTTCCTCCAGCTCCGTTTTTAGGTGATGAATACCCAGACGGTGGGCCAGCGGACTATAAATTTCCAGCGTTTCCCTGGCAATGCGCCGCCGTTTATCGGGGCGCAGGGAGCCAAGGGTTCGCATATTATGTGTACGGTCTGCCAGTTTGATCAAAATGACGCGAATATCTTGTACCATCGCCATGATCATTTTACGGAAGTTTTCAGCCTGTGCTTCTTTCTTGTCACGGAAGTTCAGCTTATCCAGCTTGGATACCCCTTCCACCAATCCCGCCACAGTCGTGCCAAATAATTTTTCTATATCCTGAAATGTCGCAGGAGTGTCTTCAATGACATCGTGAAGAAGTGCCGCCATGAGTGTTTCATGGTCAAGGCGCATTTCAGCCAGAATACAAGAAACGGCGACAGGGTGAGTAATATATGGCTCACCGCTGGAACGGGTTTGCCCTTCGTGGGCATCCCGTGCAACTACATAGGCCTGTTTAAGTAGATCGATCTGATCTTCAGGCAAATATTTCAGAACTAGCTGATTCAGGCTTTCAAACAGGTACAAGGCAGACCTACCGTAAAATTAACGACGACCTTCAGCAATGGCAGAAACGGCTTTGATTTCTGCTGCGTCTTGCTCTTGCTGTTCCTGGCGCTCACGAACATCAAGAATTTTATTGTTGATGAGGCCTTGCTCGATTTCACGCAGAGCGATAACAGTTGTCTTATCGTTTTCTTCGGGAACGAGGGGATCTTTGCTACCTACTTGCAATTGGCGTGCTCGGCGAGCAGCGACCAACACTAGGTCAAAACGGTTACCAATTTTTTCTACTGCGTCTTGAACAGTTACGCGTGCCATATGTGTGCTACTCCACAGATAAATAAATGACTGGGCATAATACTGAAACTTGGTTCAGTCTGCCAATAATTTGCTGATTAAGGCATCATGCCGCTGAGTCTGACGATCTAATCGTAGACGCTCTGAACGAATAATAGATTGTAAATCGGCCAGTGCCGTATTGAAATCATCATTGATGATGACGTAATCATATTCGTTGTAATGCTCCATCTCCGCAACAGCCTGAGCCATTCGCTTGGCAATGATCTCTTCGCTGTCCTGACCACGCCCACGCAGGCGGCGGAGCAACTCTTCCTTGGAGGGAGGGAGGATGAAAATGCTGAGAGCTGCTGGCATTTTCTGACGGACTTGCTGTGCACCTTGCCAATCGATATCAAGAAAAACATCAACGCCACTGGCGAGTGTGTCTTCGATGACTTTTCGGGATGTGCCGTAATAATTACCAAAAACACAGGCATATTCCAAAAATTCATCATGGCTGATCATATTTTGAAATTCATCCACAGTGACGAAAAAATAATGTTCACCATGATTTTCGCCTGGACGAGCTTGACGCGTTGTATGTGAAACAGAAACCTGAGTGTCATACAAAGGCTGAGTTTTTAATAAAGCCTGAATAAGGCTTGATTTGCCTGCTCCACTCGGCGCAGAAACAATATATAACGTTCCTTGGTTCATGATGATTTCTTGACTGATTGGGTATAAATAGATGCAAACGCGGAAATATAAAATCCCACGAATATAAAATCCCATATAGTATACACGGATACGTTAATCCATGCAGCGTTACAATACATGCCAACAGACATTTCAACAAAATTTTTTCTTAACAAACTGACATTAATAGAACATTGTGCGAAACAATTTCAGAAAAAATAGCTGGTTGCAGAAATTGTACATTTATTTTTCGAAACGCTCCGCAAACTTATCTTTTCCATCTTGGTAAAAATTCTTCTGCTTTTTATTCTTTGCCCGTGTTTTAGGAAACTACGGAGCAGGGATGCTTAATTTTCTCATCAGTTTTTTGATAACAGTATGGATACTGCTATTTGGCATGCCAATGGCATTTGCAAACACCATCAATTGCCCTGAATGCAATTGCCCTGAATGGTCACAAAAAAAATTTCAGTATGAAATTGGTTATCTGACGCAGCAGGTGGCTAAGTGGGATCGTCTTTATCATCAACAGGGTATTAGTGAAATAGATGATGAAATCTATGATCAATTACTGGAAACCTTGAGACTTTGGAAAAGTTGTTTAATTCATGAGCCAGACAGCGCTCTTATCTCTGCTAGCGCTGTTTCTGATACGTCTGCGATTGCGGTGTTACAGAAAGAGTTACAGGAAGAAAAACAACGTCATCCTGTCCAGCACACGGGGTTGAGTAAATTGAAGGCAGTGCAGGAAATTCACCAGTGGTTGCAGGGGCGAACAGGGGTTTGGCTGCAACCTAAAATTGACGGTGTGGCGGTTACTTTGGTCTATGAAAAAGGTCAATTAGTACGGTTAATCAGCCGTGGTGATGGTATTGAAGGCATAGACTGGATGGATAAAAGCGCATTTATTCCCAGCATTCCTAAGCGGATTGAAAATGCCCCTGAACGTTTGGTATTGCAGGGTGAGCTTTTCTGGCAGCAAGAACGTCACCGACAGTCCGTTTCGGGAGGCCAAGGTGTGCGCAGTAAAGTTGCAGGCTTAATGACTCGTAAAACTCCAGCACCGGAACTTAAACAAGTTGGCATTTTTATTTGGGGCTGGCCGGATGGGCCAAATGAAATGGCTGTAAAACTGGAGAGACTGGCTGTAATGGGCTTTCCTATGACACAACAATATAGCCATCTTATTGCCACTACAGAAGATGCTGAAAAAAGATGGAAAGATTATTTTGCTCAGCCTCTCCCTTTTGCTACGGATGGTGTTGTCTTACGACAGGAGATTGAACCGACAGGCCGACAATGGCGAACTGGATCAAACAGTTGGGCGATTGCATGGAAATATCCACTACGGCAGCAAATTACAACCGTAAGAGATATTAATTTCACGATAGGCCGGACAGGGAAAATATCTGTTGTATTAGAGCTGGAGAAAGTAAAGGTGGATGATCGACAGATAAGTCGAGTCAACATCGGTTCCATCAAACGCTGGAAACAGTGGGATGTTTATCCCGGAGATAAAATCACAGTGGCGTTGGCAGGACATGGTATACCCAAACTCGACAAGATGGTGTGGCGTATGGCGGAACGCCCTGATATTCAGCCACCCAATGAACGGGATTATCATTTCCTGAGTTGTCTGGCGCTCGATCATGAAAATGAGGGCAATAATTATCGTTGCCAACAGCAGTTTGTTGCCCGCCTGACATGGTTAGGGGAAAAATTGAAAATGAAAGGAGTTGGACAAGGAACGTGGTCAGCTTTGGTAAAACACGGGCTGGTAGCAAATTTAACGGATTGGTTGGATTTGGATAAGGGACAGCTTGAAGCAGTGGCTAATATTGGAACTAAACGTGCAGAGTTAATTTTCTCCCAATTTCAGCAGGCAAAATTACAGCCACTTTCACTATGGCGTGAAGCCATTGGTTTGCCCCATGCCAAGCACCTTACAGATAAAATGGGATGGCAGTGGGAAACCACATTATCAGATACGAAGGCGAAATCCTCATTAACTGTAAAACAAAGAGAAAAAATCTTGGCCTTTTTACAGCATCCTGAGATTAAGGCGGTAATTCAGATTTTATCTTTACGGGATATTAAGGGAGAGCAAGGGATTGAAGAAAAAAGTATGGCAGTGAAGGAGATGGCAGGGAAAGATATAGAGAAGAAAGACATGACCTTGATAGATATGGGTAAGGCTCAGTGAATAATGCGATCAGTAAAGTGAATGGTGCTATCAGTAAATAGGGGCAAAAAAGCTGCCCCAAATGTTCATGATAGTCTCAGTGGTCTGTGCCATCGTAGTGGAAGATGGGTAACCCAAGACGATAACGAATAGCAATCAATCGTGCGGTCAGACCTGCAATGAGTGTAATCAAGATAACGATGTTTGAGGGTAATGGTGTATGCAGTAAGGCGATATAGAGCCAAGCTGATGCAAAAGAGACACCTGCATAAATCTCTTTTTGGAATACCAAGGGAATAGTATTGCAAAACATATCGCGCAGTACGCCGCCAAAGACGCCGGTGATTACGGCTGCAATGACTGCGATAATCGGGCTGTAGTGCATCTCCATAGCGATTTGTACGCCAAGGATGGAAAAGACAATCAACCCAATTGCATCAAGAATGAGAAACAAGCGGCGCAGATGTTTCATCATGGGGGCAATCCAGATAGTCAGTACGGCAGCACAAGCTACGGTCACGATATACTCTGGATTTTTTACCCAGCCGAGGGGATAGTGCCCCAAAATAATGTCACGGACGGTGCCACCACCAATGGCTGTCACGGAAGCAATAATGATAACACCGAATACATCCATTTTTCGGCGACCTGCAGCTAAAGCGCCGGTCATGGCTTCAGCTGTAATACCAATGATATAGAGGACACTGAGTAACATAAGTTTAATCAAATGGAATATAACGTAGAAGTAAGAGTACTGTTGAAATAATAACGTCTCGACTGAAATTTTTTAGTTAAATTTGAATAAAATTAGTTTTTATTATCCGAAACCTCGCAATATAAGGTAATAAAATGACTTTTAAAGAACGTCAGATTACATTCGATAGCCGTAGCCATCAGATAACTAATATAAATATTTGGGCGCCTGACAGCCAATGGTTGGTATACGATGTTCGTCCCCATGGTGCATCTTTTACAGGTTTAACGATAGAAAAAATTCATGTTGGTCATGGACAAACTGAAGTTATCTATCAGGCAAAAGAAGGTGCCCATGTCGGTGTTGTGACTGTGAGTCAGCAGGAGCCGACTTGTTATGCCTTTATTCATGGTCCAGAAAACCCAGATGCACAGTGGCAGTATGATTTTCACCATCGCCGTGGTGTTATCGTCTCTGATAATCAGCCCAACGTGGCAATTAACATTGATGCAATGGATATTACTCCACCTTATACCGCTGGTGCTTTGCGGGGAGGAACACATGTCCATGTTTTCAGCCCTGATAGCAGCCGTCTAAGTTTTACCTACAATGACCATGTGATGCATCAGTTAGATCCTACGCTAGATTTACGTAATGTTGCGGTGGCTGTCCCGCTGCGAGCTGTGATGTCAGTAAAGAAACATCCGAGGGAATATGATGGTAGCTATTTTTCGGTTGTTGTCAGCCAGACGACTGCACATCCTCGTCCCGGAAGTGATGACATTAATCGGGCCTATGAAGAAGGATGGATTGGGCAGCGGGGATATCGCAAAGATAATGGTCAATGGCAGCGTTGGGCGCTGGCTTTTATTGGCGATACACGCGCTAGCGATGGCGAAAAGATACCGGAGATTTATCTCGTTGACCTACCTGAAAACGATGATGATTACGCCATTGCGGGTAATCAGTCTTTGGCGGGTACAGAAACAACACTACCAGCGCCGCCTGCGGGAGTGAAACAGAAACGTTTGACTTTTACGCATGATAGACGCTGGCCGGGCGTGGTGAATGTTCCACGTCATTGGTTAAGAACTTCACCAGATGGCAGTAAAATCTGCTTTCTGATGAAAGATGAAGAGGGGATTGTCCAGCTATGGCATATCTCACCAAATGGTGGTGAGCCAATGCAGGTAACCTACAGCAGGAATAGCATACAATCTGCATTCAGCTGGGATAGTCGTGGGCAGTTTATTGCCTGTGTCTGTGACAATAGCGTTGTGCTCTGTGATAGTCAGACTGGAAAAATACAGCGTTTAACTGAGCGTAGTGATAATGCCCCTTCTGCTGATGCAATAGTGGTATCCCCTGATGATCGTTATGTTGCTTTTATGCGTGATATTGATGGTTACCGACAAATCTTCGTAGTTGAAACAGGGATTGGTAGTTGAGACAGGGCTTGCTTGAATAGAAATTAACTGAAAGAGGAATTAACTGAAAGAGAATAGCAGGAATGGGCATCGAGGTTTGATGACGATGCCCGATAAGGATGACTGGTGCCTACGGTGAAGATGAATGAAACCGTACATCATGATCCACAGTTTCTGTTGTAGGTTGTATGACGATTGGATTTTTATTTAGCTGCTCTATGCGATATTTGGGAGATTGCTCTGAGCTGTCTTGATCGGAACGGGAATAATCGTAAGGAAGCAGAAGTGTGTCCAGGAAAGTAGAAAGCGGAAGGTCAACTGCTAGTAAAGGCTTCATAAACCACCCCGTTTTGTCATCTTTCAGCATACCAATATTGGCTTTTGCTCCAGAATAATAGCCTTGATAGGGGCCGCTGTGTGTCATGATGCTAGAGCAGCCTGTAACAAGTAACGAGCCTAATGTGGTACATAGTAATAGAAACACTTTACAATTTTTCATCGTTTCCATGATCTCAATGAGTTAATTTGCCAATGTCCAGATACTTTATTCGCTATTTAACGCCACTTTTCCAAAGCATAACAGGTATAACGCTTTAATACCGTTTACCTTTAAATACTGTTTACCCTTAAATACTGTTTACTATAGTCAGGTAATATTCAGTTTGCTATAGCACTTATCGTTAAATTTAATCATTCTTTGTGATGTGTATTTAAAATTTCTTTTTAGTTTACTTTTTGTTTAACTTTTTTTGGTGGAGGGAGAATATGTAGAGGAGAAAGGATATATAGCAGGAGAAAAATAGATAACTCAGTTGTTTTACTACATTCATTGTTTTACTACCTTCATTAAAAATAAGCATAAAATATTAAGGGTAATATTGATTAGGTTTACAGATGGCTTTTTTGGATATTGAACTGTAGCTTCCCATCAAGAAATAAAAACCTATCCTGAATACAACCCGTTATATAAAAATGTCTAAAGAACTACTTAAGTATCATCACCTGATTCATTAAATGTGCTTTAGATCACAGAATCCTGAGCAATTGCCTTGATTTGGTCTTAATTTGAGATAGTAGAGGTAATTTAAAGTCAAAAATTCCTGCTTATTCAAACCATTACAATATAATTTTTCTGGTTAAATATACGCAGTTCAGGGAAGGTGTAAAAACAGGGATTGTTTTCCTTTCCTATTGTGTGTGAAGAATTCTTTTGGGATTCTAATAACTACTGTCCTGTTCTCAGGTAAAAGTCCTCGTTATCATCTTGCTCCCTCCCCCCTAAATGAGGGAGCTTTTTTTTATTTTATTGGTGATAATTTTATTGAAAATCGTCTTAACGGAAAACGGTCTTAATTCAGAACTGCTTGCGCCGTAGATCAGCGTCCTGCTTCTCTATGTGCTATCTCAATCTCTTCAGATAAAATACGAATACCTTCTTCGATCTTTTCAATATCAGGGACATAGTTCATTCGCATACACTGATGGGCATGAGGCCAATCATGTTCCAGCCCCGGGAAGAAGAAATGCCCTGGCACCATCAGTACTTTCCGTTTTTTCAACCGCTGATAAAGTACTTCCGTCGTGATTGGTAAGTTTTTGAACCAAAGCCAGAGGAATATAGCGCCTTCCGGTTTGTGGATAAGACAGCGATCTTCCGATATGTGGCGACGAATAATTTCAATCACGTTATCGACCCGCTGTTTATAAAACGGTTGAATGACGTTCTGCGACAGACGAAACAGGTCGTTACGTCTGATCATTTCCAGAGCGATAGCTGGCCCAACGCCACCAGGGGACAGGCTGATAATGCCGTTCATGTTACTGACAGCATTAATGATTTTTTCATTGGCGATGATGATCCCACAGCGGGAACCCGGCAGACCCAGTTTGGACAGACTCATACACAGAATAATATTGGGATTCCACAGTGGAGTCGCTTCGCTAAAGACAATGCCGGGGAATGGCACACCGTAAGCATTGTCTATCAATAAGGGGATTTGATGTTGTTGAGCCAGACCATCCAAGCGCAGTAATTCTTCATCGGTGATAACATTGCCTGTTGGATTGGTAGGGCGAGAGACGCAAATCAGGTTGATATCTTCGGTAATATTCAGGTGATCGAAATCGACGTGATATTTGAATTGGCCGTTGGGCAGTAATTCAATATTCGGTTTATTGGCAACAAATAATCCTTCATCCAAACCTGAATCCGAATAGCCAATATATTCTGGGGCCAGAGGAAACAAAACACGTTTCATGGAACCGTCTTCAGCACGGCCAGCCAGTAAGTTAAACAGATAGAAAAAGGCACTTTGGCTGCCATTGGTCAGGGCGATGTTTTGTGGGTGGATTTCCCAGCCGAGCTTTTCCTGTAACTCTTGAGCCAATGCCGTTATCAAGGTGTTTTTCCCTTGTGGCCCGTCATAGTTGCATAGGGTTTCGCTTAATTGACCGTCTAACGCCATATCAGTCAATATCTGCTGGAAATATTCATCCATTTCCGGGATATGTGCGGGATTGCCACCACCTAACATAATCGCGCCAGGTGTTCTCAGACCTTGGTTGAGATCAGTCATCAGACGGGTAATTCCCGAATCTTGTGTAAATTTGTTTCCGAATTGCGAAAATTTCATAGCGGCGTTTGCGTCTGTTTTTGTATGAGAAGAAGACACCATACCCCGCTCACTAATAGGGTGCAATGGGGTAAAATGGGTATTCTGCGTTTTTTTGATACAGGCAATTTATTTTCGGCATAAACAATTTACGAGGTGATCGTTTACCAAACCTGCTGCTTGCATAAAAGCATAGCAAGTGGTGCTGCCAATAAATTTAAATCCCCGTTTTTTCAGCGCG
The DNA here is from genome assembly GCF_028598555.1 of Xenorhabdus anantnagensis. Taxonomy (GTDB): domain Bacteria; phylum Pseudomonadota; class Gammaproteobacteria; order Enterobacterales; family Enterobacteriaceae; genus Xenorhabdus; species Xenorhabdus anantnagensis. The sequence goes on along the minus strand of NZ_JAQRFN010000021.1, from coordinate 25,105 downwards.
TTTGAAAGTGCATCAGAATTTGCTGTTTTGACAGGAACTTCTGACAAGTTTTGCCAGTGGTTAATCTGCGGGGAATCATCAACGAAATGCCAGATAAAAGAGCTAAAGTCTTCACCTTGTTCAGCCATTTTCAGGTAAGCGTGGGCGTTGTGAATGATCGCATTGATTTTGGCTTGATGACGCACAATGGCAGGGTTTTTCATCAAGCGCTCAACATCTGTTTCATCCATTTTGGCTATTTTGGACGGATCAAATTGATGGAAGCATTTTCTATAGCCTTCCCGTTTTTTCAGAATAGTTAACCATGATAAACCTGCTTGTTGTCCTTCCAGACAAATCAGTTCAAAAAGCTGTTGGCTATCTCTCAGTGGGGTTCCCCATTCGTTGTCGTGATAAGCCAGATAATCAGGGTCGGATGTTACCCAACCACAGCGAGTTATTTCCTTGATCATAAATCGAACTTCACCTTAGGTAATGGCTAATAAATGTACCAATAATAGCTGTATAAACATACAAGTAAAGGGAATCGAATAAGATTTTTTTATACTGCGGCGAAATTGAGGGGTGATCAGTGCTGTATATCTTACGTTCAAAGGGTATACTGGTTCCTTTCGTTTAATTCACCCTTTCTTTTAAATTCATATGCATCGCGTGCGGATTCAATATGCAAAAGTTTGATACCAAAACCTTTCAGGGAATCATCCTGACACTACAGGATTATTGGGCGCGCCAAGGTTGCACCATTGTCCAACCACTGGATATGGAAGTCGGCGCAGGAACCTCTCATCCTATAACCTGCCTGCGTGCCTTGGGGCCAGAGCCTATTGCAGCAGCTTATGTGCAACCTTCCCGTCGTCCAACTGACGGTCGTTACGGCGAAAACCCAAACCGCCTCCAGCACTATTATCAATTTCAGGTGATCATCAAGCCATCTCCAGATAACATTCAGGAGCTCTATCTTGGTTCCTTGAAAGCGTTAGGGCTTGATCCGACTGTTCACGATATCCGCTTTGTTGAAGATAACTGGGAAAACCCAACTTTGGGGGCCTGGGGACTGGGTTGGGAAGTTTGGCTGAATGGTATGGAAGTGACTCAGTTCACTTACTTCCAGCAAGTCGGTGGCCTTGAATGTAAGCCGGTGACTGGTGAGATTACTTACGGTCTGGAACGTCTGGCCATGTATATTCAAGGCGTGGACAGCATTTACGATCTGGTGTGGAGCGATGGCCCGTTAGGTAAAACTACCTATGGCGACATTTACCATCAGAATGAAGTTGAGCAGTCCACTTACAACTTCGAGCACGCCGATGTCGATTTCCTGTTTACCTGCTTCGAGCAATACGAAAAAGAAGCACAGGAATTACTGGCGCTGGAAACGCCACTGCCACTACCAGCCTATGAGCGCATTCTGAAAGCAGGCCACACTTTCAACTTGCTGGATGCCCGCAAAGCGATTTCTGTGACTGAACGTCAGCGCTATATCCTGCGCATCCGTACCCTGACCAAAGCGGTTGCTGAAGCTTATTATGCCTCCCGTGAGGCGCTTGGCTTTCCTATGTGTAACAAGATCGTGTGTAATAAGGACTGAGAGGCCGTTATGACTCAACAGACTTTCCTTGTGGAAATTGGCACAGAAGAGTTGCCACCAAAGGCGTTGCGTTCACTGGCTGAATCCTTTGCGGCCAATTTTGAAGCAGAACTGAATAACGCCAATCTGGGTCATGGTGAGGTTAGCTGGTTTGCAGCGCCTCGTCGTTTGGCACTGAAAGTAGCAAATCTGGCGGCTGCACAGGCTGATCGTGAAGTTGAAAAACGTGGCCCTGCGATTGCTCAGGCATTCGATGCAGAAGGTAAACCAACCAAAGCGGCCGAAGGTTGGGCGCGTGGTTGTGGTATCACCGTTGATCAGGCTGAACGCATGGTAACGGATAAAGGGGAATGGTTGCTCTATCGTGCTCAGGTCAAAGGCCGTGAAGCCAAAGAACTGCTGGCGGATATGGTGGGCAGTTCTCTGGGTAAATTACCAATCCCCAAACTGATGCGTTGGGGTGATAAAGAAACTCAGTTTGTTCGTCCGGTACATACGGTCACCATGCTGCTGGGCAGTGAAGTGATTGACGGCGAAATTCTGGGAATTAAATCGGATCGCATTATTCGTGGTCACCGCTTTATGGGTGAAGCGGAATTTACCATTGAGAATGCAGAACAGTATCCGGCCATTTTGCACGAGCGTGGTCGCGTTATCGCAGATTACGAAGCACGTAAAGCGATGATCAAGCGTGATGCAGAACAGGCTGCTATGCAGCTTGGTGGTGTAGCTGATTTGAGTGACAACTTGCTGGAAGAAGTGACTTCTCTGGTGGAATGGCCGGTTGTACTGACGGCTAAATTCGAAGAAAAATTCTTGGAAGTTCCTGCTGAAGCACTGGTTTACACCATGAAAGGCGACCAGAAATATTTTCCGGTTTACGACAACGCTGGCAAATTGATGGCAAACTTTATTTTTGTCGCCAATATCGAATCTTCTGATCCTCAGCAAATCATTTCCGGTAATGAAAAAGTTGTGCGTCCACGTCTGGCGGATGCAGAATTCTTCTTCAAAACTGACCGTAAACAGCGTCTGGAAGACAATCTGCCTCGTTTGGGAACCGTACTGTTCCAGAAACAACTGGGAACACTGCGTGACAAAACGGATCGCATTCAGGCTCTGGCTGGCTGGATTGCGGAAAAAATCGGTGCCGATGTCAATCATGCGACTCGTGCCGGTTTATTGTCCAAATGTGACTTGATGACCAACATGGTATTTGAGTTCACCGATACACAGGGCGTGATGGGGATGCACTATGCTCGTCACGATGGCGAAGCTGAAGATGTGGCATTGGCACTGAACGAGCAGTATCAGCCACGTTTCTCTGGTGATGAACTGCCATCAACGGGAGTTTCCTGTGCCGTAGCGATTGCCGATAAAATGGATACGTTGGCGGGGATCTTCGGTATCGGTCAGCATCCGAAAGGGGATAAAGACCCGTTTGCATTGCGTCGTGCGGCACTGGGTGTTCTGCGCATTATCGTGGAGAAAAAACTGCCTCTCGACCTCCAGACTTTGGCAGAAGAAGCTGTGCGTCTGTATGGTGATAAGCTGACCAATGACAAAGTTGTGGATGATGTGGTTGAGTTTATGCTCGGTCGTTTCCGCACTTGGTATCAGGAATTGGGTTACAGTGTTGATACCATTCAGGCGGTATTGGCGCGTCGTCCGACCCAACCCGCAGACTTTGATGCCCGCATGAAAGCCGTGACGCATTTCCGCACTCTGGATGAAGCGGTTTCTCTGGCAGCGGCCAATAAGCGAGTTTCCAACATTCTGGCGAAATCAGAAGAACAGTTGAATGACATTGTTCTTGCTTCAGTATTGAAAGCGGCAGAAGAGATCCAACTGGCGACCCACCTTGTTGTGCTGAAAGAAAAACTGGCTCCTCTGTTTGCCGAAGGCAACTATCAGGATGCGCTGGTTGAATTAGCGTCCTTGCGCGAAGTAGTCGATGCATTCTTCGACAATGTGATGGTGATGGATGAAGACAGCCAAGTCAGAGTCAATCGCTTGACGTTGTTAAGCGAACTGCGTGACCTGTTCTTGCGTGTTGCGGATATTTCACTGCTCCAGTAATTTCTGTTTTATTGGTTTAGCGTAAGCTAGCTTAATTTTGCAAAGCCTTACCTTTTCGGGTGAGGCTTTTTATTGTCAGTAATATTTTTATCCAGGATCTCCGCGACAATAAATGCACGGTGTTCTCCCATTTGCCTGAGATAATCACAAAGGGAAAGAGAGCCATCCAATACAGGTAACTGCTGCGCTTTGACAAATTGACGTTTGGTGTAAGCAGACGGTTCCTGTTTTCGAGTGAATAAGGTCATAAAAGCTCTGCGCCTAAAGGAAGAACGCAGATTTTAATGGATAACATGAGCTTTTGCGACACCCTCTAAAGGCCGAGGTTTTACGGCGCACTGGATAAAACTATGATTAAATCACGTTAGCAACTATTTAATTCATTTATTATTTGTTGACCATATTTTTCTATTTGAAATCAAAAAAATTGCTAGTACAATTACTGTACTTTTTCACGCTCCAGAGTCTCTGTTTATCGTGTCCTCGGGATGAAAAACAGAAATAAGTGTCAATTTTTTATCTTGTAAACTTCACTTGTGATATCAAATAGCAATTGTATAACAATCGCTTATAACGAATAAGTGATGCTAAGTTGTCTCCACAACTCAAGATATACCTTCGTGATATAAGGAAATAGTGATAAAGCTTAAGTTGCAGGTTTGACGTTAATTGGTTGATTTTCAAGGTTAAAATTCCATAGCCGTTTTCTCATATCAGGTTTGAATATGAAGGGGGGAATGATGTTTTTCCATGTTGTCAGCAAAAATAATATTATCATATTTACTTTAATATTGGGGATTGCCATTTTATTTTTATCTTTTGATAACAGTCGCGTGAGGATTGTTGGTTACGCCGATAAGCATTGTCAGAAGAATGAAGCCTGTTTGATTGACATGAACGAAATCACTCCTTTTGACTGGGACAAAATGTATATCATTGATAAAGAAATGGAACCTAAGGATATAGAGGACATTATCGGTGCGACATTTAATGAGAAAGCCAGCCTTTTTTATAAAATTATCTTTGTCAGAGATAATAAGGTAGTTTATTCAGATAAGTATAATTCTTCGGATAAATCTTACGAGAAAAAATTTATCAAGCCTAACTTTTATTATCCCTATGAAAGAAAAGAAAATTATTTCAGCCACTATGCTATCTCAAAAAATAATTCCATTATTTCAGTAGAAATTGAACATAAGCCATTTATAAGCGATAAAGTTTACTACAAAATTTCCCCTTCTAATGCACAGCAAATTAGAGGGGGAAATTTGTAAATTTCTCCGGCTTATTTAGGAAAATGAGCAAAATTACAAGATTGAGTGCAGGTTTGCTATTTTTCATTGGTCTGCACTTCTTCTTTTTTTGTTTTTATTGTGCTGCTTTTGGTGGATTTGCGAAATTGGCTTTTTTATCAGACGCTCATTTTTATCCGCCTGAGCATACTCAAGCTGTTTTTCCAGCGTTGTTTTCTTAATTTCACATCCCGCCTTACCTTGGTTTGCATAGGCTGCACCCATACTGAAAACGATTAATACAGATAAGATCACAGTTTTCGACATCATGGATTATTCCTAAGATTATTGAGATTACTTATCCAAAATTTTATACTCTGATCTTGATTTAATCCTGAAAATTCCTCTGGATTCACAACGAAGAGGGAGCAGAAGGAGGCTTTTATCTTTTTTGCTGAGAATAAGGCTATAATGCCTCTTTAGTTGTCTGGTAGGGCATCAGGCAAGTTATCAAATATTCTGCTCTCGGGGTTAAATCGAATGTTAAGTTATCGTCACAGCTTCCATGCCGGCAACCATGCTGATGTGTTAAAGCACACAGTGCAAAGCCTGATCATTGAATCAATGAAAGAAAAAGAAAAACCTTTCCTGTATCTGGATACTCACTCTGGCGCAGGCCGTTTTCAATTGAGTGGGGAACATGCTGAGCGCACGGGAGAGTATCTGGAAGGTATTGCCCGTATTTGGCAGCGTGATGATATTCCGGAAGAATTGGCGGCGTACATAAATGCCGTGAAAGCGTTGAATCAATCTGGCTCTTTACGCTATTACCCGGGTTCTCCGCTGATTGCTCGTCACTTATTGCGGGAATATGATGAGCTTAATCTGAGTGAATTACATCCCAGTGATTTTCCTTTGTTGCGTACAGAATTCTCCCGCGACAGACGCACTCGTGTCCTGCGGGAAAATGGTTTCCAGCAGTTGAAATCAAAACTGCCGCCAAGAAGCCGTCGTGGATTTGTGCTGATCGACCCATCTTATGAATTGAAATCGGATTATCAAAATGTCGTTCTGGGCATTCAGGAAGGGTATAAGCGCTTTGCGACAGGCACTTATGCACTGTGGTATCCCGTTGTTCTGCGTCAGAAAATTAAACGCTTGGTCAAGGAGCTTGAAGCAACAGGCATTCGCAAAATTTTGCAAATTGAACTTGGCGTGCGTCCTGATAGTGATCAACGTGGCATGACGGCATCAGGCATGATCGTCATTAATCCCCCGTGGAAATTGGAGCAGCAGATGAAGGCAATATTGCCTTGGCTGCATCAGGTGCTGGTTCCTGAAGGTATAGGGCATACATCAGTAGAGTGGATTGTACCTGAATAAGGTAAGGGTTCCGCATGGCGTTATCATTAGATGTATTTCATTAAATACATTGTTATTCAACGGGTTATCTATGAGTACATTATGGTGTGATATCACTCAATAGCCGTGGCCTATGGTAATGAGAGTTAGAATCGTCCTCTGTCAGTGATAACTTTTTGTAATAATAGACGTCAGGTTGAACTTTAGCAGTAACTTAATTGATTAGACGGAAGTGACCTAAGATGAATAAACATTACGATTATATTGCAATTGGTGGCGGCAGTGGTGGCATTGCTTCCATTAACCGTGCTGCCATGTATGGGCAGAAATGTGCCCTGATTGAAGCAAAGGCATTAGGTGGGACATGTGTTAATGTGGGCTGTGTACCGAAGAAAGTGATGTGGCACGCTGCCCAAGTTGCGGAATCTATTCATCAATATGGTCCCGATTATGGTTTTGATACCACCGTCAATCGTTTTGACTGGAAAAAACTGATTGCCAGCCGCACTGCCTATATTGATCGCATTCACCAATCGTATGAGCGCGTATTGGGGAACAATAAGGTAGATGTCATTCAAGGGTTTGCCCGTTTTGTTGATGCACATACTGTCGAAGTTAATGGTGAAAAAATCACAGCAGACCACATTCTGATCGCAACAGGTGGCCGCCCAATACGCCCTGATATTCCCGGTGCAGAATATGGCATTGATTCGGATGGTTTCTTCGATCTTGATGAAATGCCGAAGCGTGTTGCCGTAGTGGGTGCTGGCTATATTGCGGTTGAGATCGCCGGTGTTTTGAATGCGTTGGGCAGTGAAACCCATCTATTTGTCCGTAAACATGCGCCTCTGCGCTCTTTCGACCCGATGATTGTGGAAACACTGTTGGAAGTCATCAAAAATGAAGGGCCGAGACTACATACGGAAGCAATATTACAATCCGTGATTAAAAATAGTGATGGCAGCCTGACGGTTAAATTGCAAGATGGCCGGGAGCAGACGGTTGATACGTTAATCTGGGCGATTGGGCGTGAACCAATGACGGATAAGCTGGATCTGGCTGCGACAGGTATTGAGCTGAATGAGAAAGGCTATATTCAAGTCGACAAATATCAGAACACAAATGTCAGTGGTATTTATGCGGTTGGTGATAATACAGGTGCGGTGGAATTGACACCAGTAGCGGTTGCAGCCGGGCGTCGTCTGTCAGAGCGTCTGTTTAATAATAAACCAGAAGAGCACTTGGATTACTCCAATATACCAACAGTGGTATTCAGCCACCCACCCATTGGCATCGTGGGATTGACGGAGCCACAGGCCAAGGCTGAGTATGGTGAAAATCAGGTTAAGGTTTATACATCATCATTTACCGCAATGTATACTGCCGTGACACAACACCGCCAGCCATGCCGCATGAAACTGGTTTGTGTGGGAGCCAATGAGAAGATAGTCGGCATCCACGGTATTGGCTTTGGAATGGATGAAATGCTGCAAGGTTTTGCGGTTGCCCTGAAAATGGGAGCAACGAAAAAGGACTTCGATAATACGGTTGCGATCCATCCGACTGCTGCGGAAGAGTTTGTTACCATGAGGTAATTTTGTAGAAAAGCCATCCACTGCTTTTCGAAAAATAACAATTTGGTATTTTGATAATTAGGTCAGGTGCTTTAGTGCTTTGACCTTTTTTGCATTTATGAATATTAAAAAAGCTCCATTGTTGGGTAATTAATATATTGAAAATTAAACTAAAAACAAAAGAATAATTCTATTTCACTTGTAATCCAAATATAAAGAACAAAACTTGTTTATAAAATGTTGGTTTTTTGTTAAATTAAAGGGTGTTGGATATGCCCATCAGCTCAGACCTGTAATATCATTAATGGAGTAACCAACGATGAAACATACATTACTACTTAAATTACTTAATTTTTTTTGTATCCTGACTCTCTCTTTTACGATATTGAGTATCAACAAAGTAGCAGCAATGGGGGGATATCTTTCATTTAACCCACCACCAAATATACCTTCTCAACTTGACGAGTTGAATTTTTTCTTCCGGATGATTAAAAATCCAGGACCTCTATCTTTTATGTATTACGCACATACCTTTGCAATCAATTCAGATACATCAGAATCAAAACTTACTGGATATATTGGCCCTCAATCTAATGGTGGCAATGATAATAATCGCCGAACTTTAGCAATAGCGACTGTCTGGTATAACCGCTCAGATAGATTAATATCGTACTCAGCTAGTTCTGAATCAAGTTGTCATACGGAGCATGGAGGTCCTGAATCTAGAACAGGTTGGTTAATACAATGCCTAATAAATGATGATAGCAAGCTTGCTCAAACTGACATGTCTGATGGAACAACATATCGAATTAGTGTGAAAAATATTCATCAAAAGAATTTATCAGTAGGGGTAGAACGTTTTGAATTTTCTATTCAAAACCTTGTAACGAATAAGAAGACTGTTCTTGGTATTATGACTTTTGCGAATGTGAAGGGAATAAGTCCGTCCGGCCCTGCTAACTTTCTGGAGAATTTTGGAGGGATATATAACTGCCAAACCATACCATATATTGCATATGGTGAAGATGCACCAATTGGTATCAGGAATAATAAAAAATATGCCTATACTATAGCGAAAAATCCTGATGGCCCATTTAGTTGCAACTCTAATGTAACTTTTTCAGAAAATCACTTATCTGCAGTTGTAGAGCATGCAATTAAAGGGGAAGTTCAATCACATTCAGGAATGTAGCATTTATGAAAGAGGCGTTAGGCTTAGACTTGGAAGAGGAATTCAAAGCTGGCCGCATGCATATCATTCTTGAATATAGTCTGCGTTTTAGAAAAAGCCTCCAACAAGGAAATAAAATGGAAGTCACCTGTAAGGTTACCAAGAACGAAAAGCGTAATCGGGTTAATTTCGAGCAACAAATTTTGGTCGATGGTGTTGTATACGCTGATGCAACGTTCGTGGCGACTTGTTTAGTGAATGGGCGTCCAACAGTGCCTGAAATTGTTATGAATGCTATTGTTGATTGATTGCTTGCAAACAGAAGAACGTAGCTATGCAAGGATGTAGAATGTTTAGCTAATGTCTGGTCAGTAATATGTCTTTATCATAATAGAGCAAGCCACCACACTTGCTCTGTTTTACTTGTAAATGGGGAATCACAATCCCGGCGCTTTCCACAATGAAGTCGTCAGCCCATCATCCACCAGATGCAATTGGTCTGCATATACCGCTTGCCAATCTTTCTTCGCTTTTTGATAAACCCCGCGGTGGCTTAAATTTGGCTGGTATTCTCGCTCCCAACGCACCAATTTTTCTCCTGTGGCGGGCAGTGAGTCATATAACCCAACGCCAACACCTGCGGCAATCGCACAACCCAGGGCAGTTGCTTCTTTAACCACGGGTACTCGTACTGGCAGCCCGGTAACGTCAGACAAAATTTGGCTCCAGAGTTTGCCTTTTGAGCCGCCTCCTGCAAAGACCAGTGAATCAGGTTGAACGCCAGAGAATGACGAAACCATATCGAGGTTACACGCTGAGACAATAGCTGCGTTCTCTTCCAATGCGCGAAATAGCGTTGCCTTGTTGCATTTTTCTGGATCAATCGAGAGGTTGAGGAATGACGGAGCTGCGTGATACCACGATTTAAAACGCATGACATCGGAGAAAATCGGCATGATACCATGTGCTCCGGCAGGAACCCGCGCTGCCATATCTTCCAGCAGATTGTAAGTATCAACGCCCAATCGTTCCGCCAGCAATTTTTCTTCTGCGCAGAAAGCATCACGGAACCAACGCATGGTGAGGCCGGTAAAGAAACTGATGGATTCAGCCTGTGCCATGCCGGGAATAACATGCGGGTTGATACGGATATTCATGTTTGGATCCGTGATCGGTTCCGGCAGGTTAACAACTTGCTGCCAGAATGTTCCGCCGAGTACTGCGGTTTGGGCGGGTTTGACGACACCGATGCCGAGACAGCCGAGTTGAACGTCTCCACCGCCCATAATCACGGGTGTGCCGCTGCTTAGGCCACATTCTGCTGCTGCTTGTTCCGTGATATAGCCGAGCAAGGTTCCTGTTTCTTTGACGGGGGAGAGGATATCGGAGCGCAGTCCGGCCATTTCCAACAGGTTGGGGCGCCAATTGCGGCTGACTAAATCCAGCATGCCTGTTGTGCCCGCGTTAGAAGGATCGACAGCAAGCTCGCCACTTAACATATATGCCAGCCAATCGCTGATCATGGTTAAGGTGCTGGCTTGCCGATAGATATCAGGACGGTGATGCGCCAGCCAAAGCAGGCGTGGCATTGCCCCTAATGCCAATGTTTGGCCGGAATAGCGGTAGACGTCATACTCAAAGGTATTGTTGTAAAGCTCTTTCAGCTCGCTGACTTCATGACTGGAGCGGGCATCTACGTTGGCACACGCCCAGATAGGATCGCCACCGCGATTATAAAGGACAATGCCTTCCCGCATTGAACAGGCGGCAACGCCTTGAATCGCGTTGGCAGGTAGTTCCGCTTTTTGCAGCGCCTGCCGAATACATTGGCAGGCCAGTTGCCAGTTGTTTTTTAGATCAAATTCCATCGAACCCGCAACATTCGGTGCAGGTTGGTGTACCCACTCAGTTTGTCCAACGGAAACTTGATTCCCTTCGAGATCAAATATAACTGCACGGATACTGCCAGTTCCTGCATCGAGCGCCATCAGATACTTTCTTGATGGGTGAACATGGGCGCGTTGATTCATGATGCTACCCTCGTCTGTCGTTATCATTATTCGATATGGCACAGGGGGTGGATAGAGATTATTAGTCGATCAAATCAGCATAGCTCTTGCGGTTTGTTCTTCTGTCACCAGTGAATTGATGTAGCCTCCTTTCAGTGCAGCAACAATAGCGTCCGCTTTTTCGATGCCTCCCGCTACACCAATCACATTCGGGATGGTTTTCATTTCTGGCAAGGAGATACCGATCAGTTCCTTATGAATATCAATATCACTGACCAGTTCACCTTCTGTATTAAAGAAGTAACCAAGAATGTCTCCGACAGCACCTTTGCGACCAAACATCAGTTGTTCGCCATCACTGATATAGCCGGAACGCATGATCGTTGCGTTTTGCTTTTGTTTGATAGCGCCAATACCGACAATGGCAGTATCGGCTGCACAGGCAGCCAAAATCACGTCCCGTACACTGCGTTCTTCGCGGAATGTTGCCGCGACTTGATGTGTGGAAGCTCGCAGTGGTGCAGGAATGATGCTGACAGGACAGGCCGCATCAAGTTGACCTATGCCAGTCATGTAAGAGCCAACACCTCCCGATAGTGTCACCAGTCGAATTTGCTGGGATGAGATAAAACCGCTCAGGTGCTGTAAAGTGCACATGGGCGTTTCACCAAATCCAATCGCTAATAACTGATAAGGCTCAATCAGCGCCATCAACAGGTGAGCGGCTCCGATACCGAGACGGGCATTCAGATTCATGCCATCAAGGGTAGGTAACACGCGAACCTGTTTGAGATTAAAGCGTTTTTGCAAGGCATCTTCCAATTCCAAACACCCTTCATAGCGTGAATTGATCTGAACGCGGATCACGCCAGACTGCCGCCCTTTCTCTAACAGACGGGAGACTTTGAGGCGACTGAGGCCAAGCAATTCACCGATGTCCCCTTGCGTCAGACCATCGTGATAGTAAAACCAGGCAATTCGGGCCATTAGTTCTTCTTCACTCATGCTGTTTCCTGGATAGTTGTGACTTGAATAGTCATTTTCTTCAGTTGACATATTTCTCTCTGATACTAATTGTTTCTTGGTTGATTTGGCCGACATAACACCTTCTTTATCTTTATCCACAAAGAAAGAATAAGCACGAAAGTTCCTGATGTGCCAGAGTCTTTTTGTAAAAATTTGAACATATTTTAATATAATTTTAACTTTTCCACAGAATGTGATCGAAATACTGCAATATTTTCAAATTATGAATTAGAGTTTTGAACAAAAATATTTTTAATAAATAAATGTTCATATTTAGTTGTATTAGTGTCAGAAACGAAAGCTCGGAATTCCATAAATTACAATGATGTTACATGGTAATACCATCACTAATGCAGATAATCCGTTTTTCCTGAAACTGACGGTGAATTTTACTGACAATGTACTAATCAGCCTTGTCTTACTGGTGAGGTTGGTACTGGGTAGGTGCTTGAGCAGAGTCGTTAAGCTGGATTTATATCAGCAACGTTATGGCTGGAACGGTGCTCTTGGTGGCGGAAATACTACTGTTTGGCATGGTTAATCTATGGATACTGGATATTAATATATTGTTGTTCAGTGTCAGTAATTTTATCAGTATCGTTCCTAAATTTGTGGTTGGTAGCAACACTGGTAGGGTTCTGTTTCATAGCAACATATTTTTGAAACGTAAAAGACACTCCTGACACATGATATTGAGACAAGAATAGACGGAGATAAGTATGAAAGCACCAACGATAAAAAAGCTAGCTTTGGTTGCCGCATTAAGTATGGCGAATGCCTCTTGGGCTCAGGCGGCAGAGAAGATTGCATTTATACCTAAATTGGTCGGTGTTGGTTTTTTTACCAGTAGCGGCCAAGGTGCGGTGGAGGCTGGCAAGGCACTGGGAGTTGAAGTTACTTACGATGGCCCGACAGAATCAAGCATGGTGGAGCAGGTTCAGCTTATCAATAAATTCGTCAATCAAGGTTATAACGCGGTTGTGGTATCAGCGGTGTCAACGAATGGTTTGTGCCCTGCCTTGAAACGCGCAATGAAGCGTGGTGTCAAAGTATTGACGTGGGATTCAGATACATCACCAGAATGCCGCTCTATCTATATCACCCAAGGAACATCAAAACAGTTGGGAGGGCTTCTGGTGGATATGGTCGCTAATCAGGTAAAAAAAGAAAAAGCGAAGGTAGCATTTTTTTATTCTAGCCCGACGGTGGCAGATCAGAACCAGTGGGTAAAAGAAGCCAAGATAAAGATCACCGCGGAATATCCTGACTGGGAAATTGTCACTACGCGGCTTGGATATAACGATGCCACTAAATCTTTACAGACAGCGGAAGGCATTTTGAAAGCATGGGAGGATTTGGATGCGATTATTGCTCCTGATGCCAACGCTTTGCCAGCGGCAGCTCAGGCAGCAGAAAACCTGAAGCGGCAGGATGTTGCGATCGTTGGGTTCAGCACCCCAAATGTAATGCGCCCTTATGTTGAAAATGGTACGGTCAAACAGTTCGCTCTGTGGGATGTGGTCAAGCAGGGAAAAATAGCTATTCATGTTGCCAATGAGATATTGCAAAAAGGCGATTTGAATGTGGGAGATAAATTGAATATTCCTGATGTTGGCAATGTTGAAATTTCACCTAACAGCGTGCAGGGATACCGTTATGAAGCGAAAGGCAATGGTATCGTCGTTATGCCGGAGCGGGTGATCTTCACCAAAGACAATATCAATCAGTACGATTTCTAATTAAGACGATTTCTGATTCATGGGGCTGACATGCAGCCTGACTCTGACACCTTTCTGGAGGAAGAAATGGCAGATTTAGATGATATCAAAGACGGTAAAGATTTTGGCATTGATACACCGCAAAAGAACACGCTGTTTGAACTGAAAGGCTGTGGTGCGCTGGATTGGGGTATGCAGTCCCGTTTGTCTCGAATTTTCAATCCCGCTACCAATAAAACGGTGATGCTGGCATTTGACCACGGTTATTTTCAGGGGCCAACGACGGGTTTGGAACGTATTGATATTAATATCGCCCCGTTGTTTGAACATACCGATGTACTGATGTGTACCCGTGGAATTCTGCGCAGTCAGGTTCCGCCTGCAACCAATAAACCTGTGGTCTTACGCGCGTCTGGTGCCAATTCAATTCTGACTGAGCTATCCAATGAAGCGGTTGCGGTGGCGATGGAAGATGCACTTCGTCTTAACGTCTGTGCGGTGGCGGCACAGGTTTATATCGGTTCAGAACACGAACACCAATCCATCAAGAACATTATCAAGCTGGTGGATCAGGGAACGCGTTATGGGATGCCAACGATGGCAGTCACGGGTGTCGGTAAAGATATGGCTCGTGACCAACGTTATTTCTCGCTGGCGACGCGAATTGCAGCCGAAATGGGAGCTAATATCATCAAAACCTATTATGTTGATAGCGGTTTTGAGCGGATTGCGGCGGGTTGTCCAGTGCCGATTGTGATTGCGGGCGGTAAGAAATTACCGGAGCTGGATGCACTGAATATGTGCTATCAGGCGATTGATCAGGGAGCGTCTGGTGTGGATATGGGGCGCAATATCTTCCAATCGGAAGCGCCTGTTGCAATGCTGAAAGCGGTGCAGGCAGTGGTACATCACAATGAGAAACCTGCTCAGGCTTATGAGTTTTTCCTGAGTGAAAAAGCCAAGGGAGAATAATATGCACGTCACATTAGTTGAGATTAATGTTAAAGCTGACAAGATAGACGAATTTATCGAAGTATTTCGGGATAATCACCTTGGCTCTGTCAAAGAGCCGGGCAATTTACGGTTTGATGTACTGCGTGATGAGAATATCCCGACTCGCTTCTATATCTATGAAGCCTATAACGATGAAGAGGCTGTTGCGGCGCATAAGAAAACCCCCCATTACTTGCGTTGTGTTGAAAAACTGGAAGCATTGATGACTGAGCCACGGAAAAAGACCACGTTTATTGGTTTGATGCCGGAAGGTAAGTAAGGCAAAAGTATATCAGAATAAATGGCAGGTGATATTTCACTTGTCATTATTACCCTCTGTTTATCTTGAGTAACAGTAAGGGCAGAGGGTAATTGGAGCTTATTCTTGAAGAGTGATATCAAACAGAATTCGGAACCGCCATTTCAGGTTTCTATTTTCCCTGACTGGAATAGTCTTTCAGATGGCGGTTAACCGGTGTTTCATGTATCTGCTTCAATAATTATGGGTAGGTAAACAATAGGAGTCAGATATAGGTAAATTCGGATTCAGTATGAATTTTACAACTTTTTTATCTACACAATCGTCATCACCATTCAGGACAAATGTATGACCATTGCCAATTTTGGTTATCAATGGACTTCTGAAAATAGCAGACATTCTTGTTGCATTGCTATAGGGTGTTGTTGGATCACCCGTTTGAGCCACAAAAAGTAATTTTGGCATGTTTTTATGGTCAGGGATTAACGCTGGCATAAGCGGTTTTTTAATAGGAAAGGAACTACACTTCTCTTTTTTCTCTTTAAAAAAGTCGGCAGATGAGGCAAAAGTATCTTCCAGAAGTAATTCAATCTTGGAAGGATCCAATTTTCCATAATCAGAACAATCTATAATATTAAGTTCATCATTACTTGAATCACCAAAAATCGATAATGATCCCTTGTCTATCTGATTTGTTTTTCCATTGTAAGCTTTATCTAAAAAAGATATCAGATTACCCCACTGTGATTCCCAAAGCAGGCTATCGAGAGTAAATTCATTTATATTGTCATTGGTAATGATTTTTCCTGCTTTGTCTTTTATTTTATTTTTATTTGCTTTTTCTAAAATTTCTTTATATATATCGAGGGGCTTTTCTGGTGAGTGATAGAATGGGCATGATTTTCTCTTTGCACAGTAAACAGAAAATTTTTCAAAGGCTAAGTTAAATCCTCTACTTTGATTTAATAGCATAGATTCATGATCTTCTGTTAAGTCAACAATACCATCATTAACGATACTACTGATGTGTTTCGGGTATTTTAACGCATAAAGCTGAGCAACAGCTGTTCCATAGGAGTATGCAACTATTGTTATTTTATCTTCATTCAAGGCTTTCCTTATTTCTTCCAGATCATCTACAGCATTATACGTAGACATATTATTTATTAATGCCGCCCCGCTGTTCTTGATACAGGAAGATAGCCATTTTTTTGAAGTGATTTCTTCATTTTTATCTGTGGATTTTTGAGTATTGCATTTTATTTTGGGTATAGATTCGCCGATCCCTCTGGGATCATAAGTGACAATATCAAAATATTTTCTCAGGTCTTTCGTTATAGGGGATTCATCAATAGACAGAGGTAAGCCCATCTGACCGGGACCACCAGATATCAGGATTATGGTGCCTTTTTTACTTGCGATCGCTGGGAGTTTCGCTACTGCTAATTTTACGAAATGATTTTCTTTTGCATTATTATGGTCTATCGAGGATTTTACATATGTACATTGCATACTCTTCTTATCTTCAGGATCTAGCTCCCAAGTTGAAGGGCATTTTTTCCAAGATGCAGTATCTGCCTTGGATATAAATGATATGCTTGTCAATAATATAAAAATAATTGCTGTTAAGATTCTCATGCTCAAATCCTTATTAGGTAAAAGTTAAAGTAGCTTTAAAATTCATTAATATTTTTTATTAAGTTATCTAAAATAAAGAACGTAGCTAACTTAAGGAGTTTTTACTTGAGTTGCAATAACGATTAGTTATTTCTGGTTTCATTTTCTATATTGAAAAGTAGATGTATTTGATAATATTTTTTTGTTTTTTTATTTTGTTCATTGTTTTTTTATTTTTAATTTTATATGGTTGTGGATTATATGAGTGTTTGTTTATATGTATATGATTTACGCCCTTGATACGACTATCAGGGCGTTTGGATTTTTAACCGAATCCTTTCCAAGAATTATTGCTTTAGTGTATGAGGCAGAAAAAGCAAATTTCAAATAGCCTGCTGTTTAATCTCGTCAATGGTAGCAGAGATTGCTTTCAAACTGCGCTGAATATCGTCTTCCGTAGTCGCCCAAGAGCTGACGCTGAGACGAATGGCTTCTTGCCCTTGCCACGTTGTTTGTCCAAACCAGCATTCACCGGATTGCTGCACTTTGTGTAACATTGCGCGCTGCAAATGGATATCAGGTAAGCAAGCTACGATTTGATTAAGCACGATGTTATTGAGAATGGTAAAACCGAGTGATTCCAGCCCTTCTGCCAATATTTTTGTGTATAAACAGCAACGATTAACTAGTGCCTCGATTCCCTGTGAGCCAAGCTCTGCAATTGCCGCCCAGACTTCAACTGCTCTCGCTCTGCGGGAGAACTCTGGCAGCATGTCTTTTGCCTGCCACATATCTTGCGTCTCTACATAGGCAGCAGAGGTTGTCATGACTTCTCTTTGCATTTGCTTATTACGCACAATACACATGCCACAATCGTACGGGGTATTAAGCCATTTATGAGCATCCACGGCCCAAGAATCAGCAGCTTCAACGCCTTTGACTAAAGCGGATTTTTCCTTCGATGCCCGCGCCCAGAGTCCAAAGGCACCATCCACATGTACCCAACAACCCGCTTTTTTGGCTTTGGGGATCAGGGCGTGAAAGTTATCTGAGCTGCCAGAGTTAACATTACCAGCCTGTAATACCAGAATCATATTGTCTGCAAAGTCGGGAACCGCACTCTCTATAATTTGTCCTTGCTGATCACATGGCACAAAAATAAATTGTGAACGACCAAAGCCGAGTAGTCTGAGCGCTTTCAAAACGGAAATATGGGCTTCTTCGGAGAGCACAACTTTCAATTCAGGGGCATTGTGTAAACCTTGTTCCGCAAGGTCATAGCCTTGTTTCTGATACAAGTAATGCCGTGCAGCAGCTAAGGCACTGACATGCGCCATCGTTGTACCAGTCACAAAACCGACGAATGCCTCTGAGGGTAAATTCAGTAGTTCCAATACCCAACGTCCGGCGATCTTTTCTAATTGATTGGCTATAGGGGAAGAGGATTCCATCAGTGCGATTTGATCCCAGGCACTGGTTATGATGTTTGCCCCCAGAGCGGCAGGGGTTGAGCCACCGACAACCAAGCCGAAATATCGGCCGCCAGTTGTTGCTACAGTAGCTGGTGAACCATATGCATGGAGTTGTTCGAGCACTTGTTGGCTGTCAGTTCCTGTTGTAGGTAATGGCTTATCGAAATGTTGCAGGCCTGATAACGCATCAGCATCGGGAAATACCCGTTGGTTTCGAACTTCACTGACATAGCTGTATGCGATTTCGTTGGCGATTTTAACCGCAGACAGCGAAGCATCGCGAATCGGATCTTTCATGGCGTTGTTTTCCCGTTATCGTTGTTTTATTTTTCATACCATCCATAGATGATTGTTTCTGCTTATTTTTTCTTTTGTGCTTGGTTAACTGCCTATCATCCTTAATACTTTCTGGTTTTTTGTGAAGACAACCATTCAGCAATAAAGGCTGTGATCTGTTCTGGTTGATTGATATCGAGCTGTGGAAGTGATGTCTCCAGTGGGATGTCACTGGCAATGGCGAGTACATAAGGATCTAGGATTTCATCAAAATCAGGGGTTATGTTATTTCGGTTTATGTCATTTCGGCTTAGGCTATCTCGATACAACGCGATTTTTGGGATCGGTTCTTGTTTGAATCCTTCCACCAGAATCATATCCAGTGAATTGGCATCAAATCGACTGGCGAGGTAGTAAAGATTGAGTTCTGGCAAATCTGGAGTCTCAGTCATCAATGCCCAACGTTGCTGGCTGGCGACCAACGTTTGAGTCGCGCCCGCTTTACGCAGTTCATAGCTATCTTTGCCCGGTTTATCGACATCCATATTATGGTGAGTATGCTTAATCAACCCAACTCGGATGTGTTGTTGGCGCAATAATGGAATGACCTGCTTTAATAGCGTCGTTTTTCCGGTTCCACTATAAGCAGTGATCCCCAGAATGGGCAGTGTAGTGTCACTGGTATTGAGATTCATGCTGACTCCTGAAGGAGTTCCCAATGTTGGCATTCCCAGTTACGGTGCTCTTCAGGTGTATTTAAATTGGTGAAAGCGTTAGGGGTAGGGAAATAGACCGCTTTTGCCTTAATCATCTGCATAAAGAACATCAGCTTCCGATCCCCCAATGCGAGGTAGCTTTCCAGACGCGGTATCAGGCTGCGGTGCATTAATGCCAAGGTAGGATGTGCGCGCTCGCAGTCATGTGCATAAGCGGCCCAAGCGTTTTGCTTGTAGTGCCACAGTTTTGCTACAAGGTCTTCAGGGAAGTCGGGGACATCGCATGGAACAAATACCACCCATTCATTAAGGGCTTTCTTTAAAACTGCCAACATTCCAGCTAATGGCCCAGAAAAATCGGTAATAATATCCGGTATGATTGGATAGCCACTTTGCTGATAAATCCCCAGATTGCGATTGGCGTTAATCAACAACTCATGAACCTGTGGCTGCAACTTTGTGGCGATGTGTTGGTATAGGGGTAAGCCATCGAACTGCAACAATCCTTTGTCATTTCCGCCCATACGGGTGGATAGCCCTCCAGCCAGAATTGCGCCACTGATTTTTGGATGCGTCATGTTAAATCACCTGATATTGGGCAATGAAATATTTAATGTTTGGGTATATAACCGTTGTAAATCAATATCTAACCATGCTGCTTTGAAGTGGCAGTATAACTTTACACTGATTGACAGACCAATGCTTTCTCAGAACCATTAACCTTGCTAATTTGTATAGCCATTTATAAGGAACTAAAAATGAAGTATCACCGCCTCAATGAAGTTATCGAACTTTTACATCCAGTATGGAAGAATGAGTCGGATCTAAATTTGGTGGAGCTTTTGCAAAAACTGGCTGATGAAGCGGGATTCAAAGGGCAGTTGTCTGAATTAACGGATGATATTCTTATTTATCATCTGAAAATGCGTGGTACGGATAGCCATGCAGAAATCCCCGGATTGAAAAAAGATTATGAAGAAGATTTTAAGACTGCGTTACTGCGTGCCCGGGGCATTATTAAAGATTGATGAAGAGAGAACTGTGTTGTGACGGAACCGAAGGCTTTTAATTTTCAGAATATTACGCCAGATTTAATTATGGATGCGTTGGTGCAGTCTGGCTTGTATCTTGATTCTGGTTTGACCGAACTGAATAGCTATGAGAATCGTGTATATCAGTTCATGGATGAGAACCGCAAACGCTATGTTGTGAAATTTTATCGTCCCTTGCGTTGGAGCCAACAGCAAATTCAAGAGGAACATGATCTTGCGCATGAATTGCAGCAAGCCGATTTGCCAATCGCGGCTCCATTGGCGTTTGACGGAAAGACCGTACTGAATCACGGCGGTTTCTTTTTTGCCATTTTCCCCAGTGTGGGAGGTCGCCAGTACGAATTAGACAATTTTGACCAATTGGAGGATGTTGGTCGATTGTTGGGAAGAATGCATCAAATTGGAGTGAAAAAAACATTTTCTGCGCGTCCTACGCTTAATTTGAATGAATATTTATATCAGCCGTATCAATATTTGGCTGAATGTGAGCTAATCCCCGCTAAACATAAACAGGGATTTTTGGCTGCGCTGGATGGATTAAATCAGGCAGTAGCAAGCCAATGGCACGATAACTGGCAAGTATTGCGGCTGCATGGGGATTGTCATGCTGGCAATATCTTGTGGCGCGATGAAGCATGGTTTGTAGATCTTGATGATGCCCGTAATGGCCCTGCTGTTCAGGATTTGTGGATGTTGCTCAATGGCTCACGGCAAGAGCGACTGATCCAGTTGGATATTTTACTGGAGTCATATAGTCAGTTTATGGAATTTGATCCCAAGGCATTGGCATTAATAGAACCTCTGCGTGCTATGCGAATGATCTATTATTTAGCTTGGGTTGCTCGTCGCTGGCAAGATCCCGCTTTTCCAAAAGCGTTTCCGTGGATGGCTGAGAGTGATTTTTGGCATAAGCAAGTGGGTCTTTTTTCTGAACAAGTCCGGTTGTTGCAGGAACCACCTTTACAACTCAATCCGATGTATTAATTTTTTTGGAGACTACGATGAAAAAATTTTGGTTAGTTCTGGTAGGAGCGTTCATGGTATTTAATGCATCCGCTTCCGGTTTTTCTGAGGGCAAGCAGTATACTGAGTTAAGAAATCCGGTTGCGAATCAGCCACAGGTGTTAGAGTTTTTCTCTTTTTATTGCCCTCACTGCTATCAGTTTGAAAACATTTACCATGTTCGTTCAACTATTAAGAAAAACTTGCCAGCAGGTGTGACGAATGAACGTTATCACGTTGATTTTCTGGGGCCTTTGGGTAAAGAATTGACTGATGCTTGGGCCGTCGCTATTGTCATGAAAGTTGAGGATAAAGTCACACCAATTTTGTTTGAGGGGATTCAAAAAAATCAAACTATCAAGAGTAAGGAAGACATCCGTAATGCTTTCATCAAAGCTGGTGTATCGGGTGAAGAGTATGATGCAGCATTGAACAGCTTTATTGTAAAATCTGTAGCAAACAAAGAGCGTCAGGCGGCTAAAGAGCTTAGCTTGAGAGGTGTTCCGGCTGTCTTTGTTAAGGGTAAATATTTGATTAACAATGCCGGCATCGACTCCAGTTCCACTCTGGATTATGGTCAGAAATTCTCTGAGGTAGTTAACTATCTGGTGAACAAAAAATAAGTCACAAGATAGTAGCGTAAGAAAATAATACGCTAGTATTAATATAAAATAACATAGGTATTGTGCTAACCATGATAAGGTTGGCACAATACTTGCCAAAAGACACATTTCATAACATAAACTTCGGTAATATCCACAACTCAGTGATTTTAAAGCGGTTGTAATCGTTCTTTAATTTTACGCGTAATTCATTGATTTTAACCTCTTGTTATTTACTCTTTATGGTTATAAACATAAATCTGTTTTATGTGCCATTTTTTGTGCACAAAGTTATCCACAGCGCATTCATCAAAATATTTGTCATAACATGCACGTCAGTACGAGAAAATTACCGCAAAATTCGTCTATAGCGACGCAGTATGGCATTCTATTCTTTATTCATCCCACAGAACGACGAAGAAAATTTTATGGCACAGATAGCAGACAATCCCCTGATTTTGGTTGATGGTTCTTCATACCTTTATCGTGCATACCATGCGTTTCCTCCACTGACAAACAGTTCAGGAGAACCGACGGGCGCCATGTATGGCGTGCTGAACATGCTGCGAAGTTTAATCATGCAGTACAAACCGAGTCATGTGGCGGTCGTGTTTGATGCCAAGGGCAAAACTTTCCGTGATGAACTATTTGCTGAATATAAATCCCATCGACCGCCAATGCCGGATGATTTGCGTTCGCAGATTGAGCCGTTGCACAAGATGGTCAAGGCAATGGGGTTGCCAATTTTGGTTGTTCCGGGCGTTGAGGCTGACGATGTTATCGGTACATTGGCCTTGCAGGCTGAAAAAGAAGGCCGTTCGGTTCTGATCAGCACAGGTGATAAAGATATGGCGCAATTGGTGACGCCAAATATCACATTGATTAACACTATGACCAACACCATTTTGGGGCCGGAAGAGGTTACCGAAAAATATGGGATTCCTCCTGAACTGATTATCGATTTTCTCGCCTTAATGGGAGATTCTTCCGATAATATTCCGGGTGTGCCGGGAGTGGGTGCAAAAACAGCTCAGGGGCTATTGCAGGGTATCGGTGGATTGAATGAGATCTATACCCGACTTGATGAAATTGCCACACTCGGTTTCCGTGGAGCCAAAACATTGGGCGACAAAATGGAGCAGCATAAAGAGGTGGCTTTTCTTTCCTACCAATTGGCGACCATCAAAACCGACGTTGAGCTGGATACGACCTGTCTGGCGCTTTCCGTGATGCCACCGGATGCGGATGAATTGCTGGTGCTATTCAGTCATTATGAGTTCAAACGTTGGATCAGTGATGTACAAAATGGCAGCTGGTTGGAAAAGAACGGACAGAAACCTGTAGAATCAGGCAAGCCAGAACCGATAGCAGCATCACCAACTGCTGTCAAAATATCGCCGGAAAGTTATCAAACCATCCTTGAACGTCAATCCCTTGATGAATGGATTGAAAAGCTGAAACAGGCCCCGGCATTCTCTTTTGATACTGAAACCGACGGCCTGGATACCCTAACAGCCAATCTGGTGGGGATGTCTTTTGCCATTGTGGTAGGGGAATCAGAAGCGGGGAAATCGGAAGCGGGAAAATCAGAAGCGGGAAAATCAGAAGTTGAAGCCGCTTATCTACCATTGGGGCACGATTATCTGGATGCGCCACAGCAATTGGATCTACATGAAGTTCTCGCCGCATTAAAGCCGCTGCTGGAAGATGCAAATTTGCCCAAGATTGGTCAAAACCTGAAGTTTGATCGTGGTGTTCTGGCGCGTTATGACATTGCTTTGGATGGCATTGTTTTTGATACCATGCTGGAATCGTATGTTTTGAACAGTGTCGGAGGACGGCATGACATGGATAGCCTTGCTGATCGTCACTTGGGCCATAAAACCACGACATTTGAAGAAATTGCGGGCAAGGGCAAAAAACAACTTACCTTCAATCAAATCTCATTAGAGGAAGCCTCAAAATATGCAGCAGAAGATGCGGATGTGACTCTGAGACTGCATCAGGCTATGTATCCTCAGTTAGAAAGCGTCCCAACCCTGAAAAAAGTTTTCCAGAAGATCGAAATGCCGCTGGTGCCGGTGCTGTCCCGCATGGAAAGAACAGGAGTATTGATCAACGCTAAAACGCTGGCAGAACATTCAAGGGAAATCACTGCCCGTTTGGATGAGCTGGAAAAAGCGGCTCATGAGCTGGCGGGGGAAGAATTCAATCTGGCTTCACCAAAACAGCTACAAGTCATTCTATTTGAAAAAATGAACTTGCCTGTACTGAAAAAGACGCCGAATGGCGCACCATCAACGAATGAAGAAGTGTTGGAAGAATTGGCGGAGAACCATGAATTGCCAAGAGTGATTTTGGAGCATCGTGGTCTGGCAAAACTGAAATCCACCTATACTGATAAACTGCCTCAGATGGTGAATCCACTGACTAATCGTGTCCATACTTCTTATCATCAGGCGGTAACTGCGACGGGGCGCCTTTCTTCCCGCGATCCTAATCTGCAAAACATTCCTGTCCGCAATGAGGAAGGACGACGTATTCGTCAGGCATTTATTGCGCCGGAAGGCTACCGAATTATGGCGGCGGACTATTCACAGATTGAACTGCGCATTATGGCTCATTTATCACAGGACAAAGGGCTACTGACGGCATTTGCACAAGGCAAAGACATCCACCGTGCAACGGCTGCGGAAGTGTTTGGTTTACCACTGGAACAAGTGACCAGCGAGCAGCGCCGCAGTGCTAAGGCAATTAACTTTGGCTTGATTTATGGCATGAGTGCGTTTGGTTTATCCCGTCAGTTAGGCATTCCGCGTGGCGAAGCACAACGTTATATGGATCTCTATTTTGAGCGTTATCCGGGTGTATTGGCTTATATGGAACGCACACGCCAGCAAGCGGCTGATCATGGATTTGTCGAAACACTGGAAGGCCGTCGGTTGTACCTGCCGGATATCAAATCGCGTAATGCCATGCGTCGCAAGGCATCAGAACGTGAAGCCATCAATGCACCGATGCAAGGTACGGCAGCGGATATCATCAAATTGGCAATGATTGCGGTAGATGACTGGATTGTCAGTGAACAGCCAAATGTGCGCATGATCATGCAGGTTCACGATGAACTGGTATTTGAAGTACATGAATCAGAGTTGGAGACAGCAGAGCAGAAAATCCGGGAGTTGATGGAACAAAGTATGCTGCTTGATGTGCCGTTAAAAGTGGATGTTGGGGTTGGCGATAACTGGGATCAGGCACATTGATATGCCTTTTGTCTTAGAATTTTTATCTTAGAACCTTCATCTTAGAACCTTCATTTTAGAAGCTGAAAAAGAGCCGCAGAAATGCGGTTCTTTT
>NZ_JAQRFN010000020.1 GCF_028598555.1 Xenorhabdus anantnagensis | reverse complement strand
CAATAGTTTTTTTTGATTTTTTTTCTGTTCGTGTTTTTTTTCCTCAAAATGATGTAACTATCAGCAAAAAGGCTATTTTTGAGGCTCTTTATCACACGATATTTGCAAAAACGCCTCAGAAAAACAATCTACCTGTTCCCAATCAGTATATTCGATCTCTTTTGTTGTATCAGTTTCTCCTCCAGTCATTCGCATAATGAATTGAATCATAATGCGATCTAACCAGCGATAGCGCGGATAAAGCAGAGCGCCTGCAAAGACTTCACACAAATCAGGTTGCCATGGACTTTTGATTAGGAACTTACGTATATAAGCATTCGTTTCTGGTGTTCTTTTTTCTGGCTTTCTCGCCGTTAAATTGACACCAAAGAAAGCTGTTGGCATTTGGTTCAACTGTTGTTGATGGCGAATGACAAAGTTATGCAATGCAGAATTGAAGCGCCCATAACGTATCGATGCACCTACCATTACTTTTTGGTAAGGCATCAAATTGACCTGTTTCACTGTAGAAAGGTCTCTTAAATCACACTCGATACCAGCACGACGGAGATTCTTTGCGATACGGGTAATAATTTTTTTAGTTTGTCCATCCTGAGTAGAATAGAGCAACAAATAACTCATAGGTACGTCCTTATTAAACAGCGATTCACATATACAAATTCAACAGATCATTATTCGCGCCAAAAAGTTGGTGTAAATAGGACTAATAATGTGAACACTTCCAAACGTCCAAATAACATAGTAACAACCAATATCCATTTGGCTGCCGGAGTCACTTTCGTAAAGTCATCAGCAACCGTTCCCAATCCTGGTCCCAAATTATTCAATGTTGCAGCAATGGCAGCAAAAGCAGAATGATCGTCAAGACCCGTTGCGATCAGTAACAACATACTAATAATGAAGACAAGTGCGTAAGCTGAAAAAAATCCCCATACTGCTTCAATAATTCGTTCCGGTAATGCCCGCTGCCCTAATTTGATGGTATACACCGCATTCGGATGCACTAATCGTTTTAATTCACGAGAACCTTGCAGGAACAATAATAAGATACGGATAACTTTGAGCCCGCCCCCCGTTGAACCAGCACACCCCCCTATAAATGCAGAGCATAACAACAGAAAAGGCAAGAATAGGGGCCATTCTTGAAATTTTGTGGTTGTAAATCCAGCAGTTGTCGCCATAGAGACAACCTGAAAAAAAGCATGGTTCAATGCATCCAATCCTGATGTATAAATGGAACATTGCCATAATATCAGCATACAGATTGCTAATAATGCTAACTGAATTGTAATGAACATCCGAAATTCTGGATCACGCCAATACACTTTCAAGCTTCTTCCAGAAAGGACGGCGAAATGCAGGCCAAAATTACAGCCTGAAATCAATAAGAAAATGGCAATGATAGTATTGATGGTCGGACTATTGAAAAAGCCGATACTGGTATCATGAGTGGAAAACCCACCAATAGCGATAGTAGAAAAACTATGAGAAATTGCATCGAATACCGACATCCCCGCAGCCCACAGTGCTATCGCACAGGCTATAGTTAACAAGACATAAATTAGCCAAAGCGTTTTTGCTGTTTCTGCGATACGAGGACGCATTTTATTATCTTTCAATGGTCCCGGCATTTCTGCCCGATAAAGCTGCATTCCCCCAACACCAAGCAGAGGTAAGATTGCCACAGCCAGAACAATGATTCCCATTCCTCCCAACCATTGCAACATTTGTCGGTAAAACAAAATGGCCTTAGGAAGAGAATCAAGACCAGTAAGCGTCGTCGCTCCTGTTGTCGTTAAACCAGAAAATGATTCAAAAAAGGCATCTGTGACTGAGAGATTGGGTTCTTCAGAGAAAATAAACGGCAATGCTCCCACACTCCCCAATACAGTCCAAAATAGGACGACAATCAAAAAACCCTCTTTCGGTTTAAGAACATATTTTTGATCGCGATTGGGCACCCACAATATTAGGCCAATGATGAGGGCAAAGATGAATGTCTGACTAAATGCTCTACCTGCACCATCTCGATAAATTAATGCCACCAACCCCGGAATAATCATCGTGACAGAGAAAAGAATGACAAGTAGTCCAACAATACGGGTTATGGCACGAAAATGCATTCGGCTGGTTCCTTAGAAATCCGGTATGACGAAATCATCATGATTTTGGTGTTAAAAACAAAGCCCCACGGCTTAAGTTCCGTAATTTATCACCTATTTCCTCTGCAAGGGTAGCTGGCAATGAAACTTGCAATGTGACATTTTCAGCATAATCACTGGCGATCACTTGCCCGGAGAATTGATGTAGCAATTGTTCTACCATTGAAATATGTGAATATTCACACTGTAGCTGATACAGTTTCTGCGGTACTTTAAATTCGGTTTGCAGCAGTTTCAGAGCTTGCTGCACACCATTGCCATAGGCTTTTACCAACCCTCCTGTACCAAGTTTTATGCCACCAAAATAGCGAACAGATACAGCGGTAATTTCTCCTAGCCCACTTCCTATTAACTGAGCAATCATGGGCTTACCGGCTGTTCCGGTAGGTTCACCATCATCAGAAAACCCCAATTGTTGGGAGTCGTCCGGTGCACCAGCCACAAATGCCCAACAATGATGGCGAGCATCAGGATATTGTTCTTTAATGCCTTGGATAAATAACTTAGCTTCATTCACCCCGCTGGTGTGCTCCAGCAGGGTAATGAAACGGCTCTTTTTTATTTCTTCAGTAAAGCTGACTGAAGCCGCAGGAATTAAATAAGGCTTCATTACGATAAGTGTAGATCTCTGGTCATGTTTTCAATTTTTCCATCGTGGATAACGATGTTATCTTCAATGCGAATACCACCATAAGGTTTCAACATATCGATTTTTTCCCAATCAAAATGTTGACGATATTCGCTTTCACGCCACTGCGCTAATAAGGTTTCAATGAAATAGATACCGGGTTCAATGGTCAAAACCATTCTTGGCTCCAAAATACGGGTACAGCGCAGATAAGGATGCATTTCCGGGGCAGCCAGATGGGTTCCACTATCATCTTGCATAAATCCAGCAACATCATGCACCTGCAAACCCAGAGGATGACCGAGTCCATGTGGGAAAAATGGGGTTGTCAATCCTTTCTCAACCATGCCCTCTTCACTGACTCCATTAATAATGTCATGTTTTTTCAGGATCTTGGCTATACGTCGATGCATATTAATATGGTAGTCGGTATATCTGGTTCCCGTTTTAATTGTGCCGATTATCGCCTGCTGCTCTTCATTCAGATCCTTTATCAGTGAAGCGAAATCGTTATTAGATTTTGCTGAATAGGTTCTAGTGATATCTGCTACATAGCCATTATATTCTGCTCCAGCATCAATCAAAAAGCTGCGAATTTCAGAAGGGATTTTCTGTTGTAATTTGTTGTAATGCAGAACAGCAGTATTTGCATTCAAGGCAACAATATTATTATAAGGAACATCGGTATCGCGGTGTCCCGTTGCCATCAAATAAAACATATTGATTTCGAATTCACTCACACCAGACAAAAATGCATCATAGGCTGCCTGATGACCATTAACGGCCGTTTTCTGAGCCTCACGCATGCAAGTCAATTCGTAATCTGTTTTATATGAACGATGGTAACTCAAATAATCCAAGACAGCTTTCGGGTTGATATTGTGCTCAAGAATTCCCAAAGATTTGGCACGTTCAGTTTGTTCACCAATATAAGCTGCATTCTGTTTTGATAATCCATTCAGTTTTGCACTGATATCTTCAGCTTTTGCCAAATGAATCATTTCTATTTCGTCAGTCCAGTAACTATTGGGCAGTGGTTCTACGCTATGCCAGTAATCTACCGGCGAATAAAACCAGAGTTTAGGTTTATTGATACCATCAATCCATAACCAACAATTTGGCACTTTAGTCACAGGGACCCAAGCCTTAAAGTGTGCGTTTACCTTGAATGGATAATAGCTGTCATCAAGAAAAATCCGTAATGATTCACCTGAATGAATAAGCAGGGCGTCAAGCTGAGTTCGTGCCAAGATTTCGCGGGCACGTTTTTGTAAGGTTTTAATATGTTCTTGGTACAGAGATGCCAACTTTTCCATTTTAATTAGCCTTTTGATTTTCTGGCGGGAATTAAATATTACCACAACTCGTTATTATGAGAGCTATCACGTGAAAATTCCCATTATCTAAAACTAAGCAACTATATTTATATTTTTCAAAACACTAACAAAATATATGGCTATCTGTCATAAATCTTAGCTGTGATCCGCTCTACAAAAAATTAATCATTGATTTGCATTAAATTAACACAGTAATCACAATCAACCTCATCTGGTCATACCAGATGGTATGTACTCATTGAGGAGAATGACATGCTCTACCTAAGTGAAACTATTCAAGTAAAATGGCTGAAAGATGGCATTGCAGAATTAATCTTCAATGCACCAGCTGCAATTAATAAATTAGATACCACAACAGTTACTTCGCTGGATAAAGCTGTTGCCGCCCTTGAGCAAGAGCCTGAACTAAAAGGGTTGCTATTACGCTCTGAAAAACAAGCCTTTATTGTCGGCGCAGACATCACAGAATTTTTATCATTATTCAATGCACCAGCAGAAAAGCTACATGAACTGCTGAATCTCGCCAACAATATCTTTAATCGTATAGAAGATCTCCCTGTGCCGACTATCTCCGCGATCAATGGCTACGCTCTTGGCGGTGGATGTGAATTGGTACTTTCAACGGATTTTCGTGTTGCATCCCCAGATCTTCGCATCGGGTTGCCAGAAACTAAACTGGGCATTATGCCGGGATTCGGTGGTTCTGTTCGTCTGCCTCGCTTGATTGGTACAGATAACGCCCTCGAAATCATTTCCGCAGGAAAAGATATTAACGCAGAGGAAGCACTGAAAAATGGTTTAATCGATGCCGTAGTTTCTGCCGAAAAACTGGTTGATTCTGCCGTTTCAGTTCTGGAACAAGCTATTCGTGGAGATTTGGATTGGAAGGCAGCCCGTCAGCCTAAACTGATGCCACTGAACCTCAATGAGATTGAACGTACTATGAGTTTCACCGTAGCAAAAGGTATGGTAATGAAGGTTGCTGGTCCTCATTATCCAGCACCAATTACTGCGGTAAAAACCATTGAAAAAGCCGCTACACTGGGTCGCGATGAAGCCTTAAAGCTGGAATCTGCCAGTTTTGTATCATTAGCACACACTTCCGTTGCCCGTGCTTTAGTCGGCATATTCCTGAATGACCAATATGTCAAAGGGTTAGCGAAAAAACATCTTCAAACCGTCACAACACCTGAACATGCAGCAGTACTGGGTGCAGGGATCATGGGCGGAGGCATTGCCTATCAATCAGCGCGCAAGGGTGTTCCGGTTTTGATGAAAGACATCAATCAAAAAGCGCTGGATTTAGGTATCAATGAAGCGGCTAAATTGCTGCATAAACAATTTGAGCGTGGACGCTTAGATGCCATGAAGATGGCCAAAATTCTGGCATCCATTCAACCTACTCTTAATTATGCGGGTATTGAGCAGTCTCAGATCGTTATCGAAGCGGTCGTTGAAAATCCTAAAATTAAAGCGGCAGTTTTGGCAGAAACAGAATCACACATCAGCGATGACTGTATTCTGGCTTCCAATACCTCCACTATCCCAATCACCGAATTAGCAAAATCGCTAAAACGCCCAGAAAACTTCTGTGGTATGCATTTCTTCAACCCGGTACATCGTATGCCGTTGGTTGAAATCATCCGCGGGGAAAAAACCTCAGACAAGGCCATTTCAAGCGTTGTCGCGTATGCCAGTAAAATGGGTAAAACACCAATCGTTGTCAACGATTGTCCTGGTTTCTTTGTAAACCGTGTATTGTTCCCGTATCTGGCTGGTTTTGGCATGTTGCTGCGTGATGGTGGTGATTTCCGTCAAATCGATAAAATCATGGAAAAAGAATTTGGCTGGCCAATGGGTCCTGCTTATCTCCTTGATGTTGTCGGCATTGATACTGCCCACCACGCACAAACTGTCATGGCTCAGGGTTTCCCAGACCGTATGAGTCGCAATTACCGGGATGCCATTGATGTATTATTCGAAAATCAGCGTTATGGTCAGAAAAATGGCGTTGGTTTCTATAAATATACCCAAGATAAAAAAGGCAAACCGAAAAAAGAGCAGGATGAAACTACCGATCAGTTACTGGCAAGCATCTGTAAACCGAAACATACTTTCTCTGGCGAAGAAATCATTGCTCGAACCATGATCCCAATGATTAACGAAGTTGTTCGCTGCTTAGAAGAAGGTGTCATTGCCAGCCCGGCAGAAGCAGATATGGCACTGGTGTATGGCTTGGGCTTCCCTCCATTCCATGGTGGTGTTTTCCGTTACCTGGATACCATGGGAACCGCAGCCTACGTGAAGATGGCAGAAAGTTATGCTCACTTGGGAGCACTCTATCACGTACCCGCTGGCCTGAAAGCAAAATCCGAAAGCAATGAAAGTTACTACCCTGCACCAGCAGAACTTGCTGTTAATCCAGGTGAAAAAGCGTGAGGTCTGAAAACATGGAAAACGTAGTTATTATTGATGGTATCCGTACCCCAATGGGGCGCTCAAAAGGTGGTGTATTCCGTCAGGTCCGTGCCGAAGATCTCTCCGCACATCTGATGAAATCAATACTCAAGCGCAATCCTTCTGTTAAGCCTGAAGATATTGATGATATCTCTTGGGGATGTGTGCAACAAACGCTTGAACAAGGGTTCAATATTGCACGGAACTCTGCTTTGCTGGCGGGTATTCCCCATTCCGTTCCCGCTGTGACTGTTAACCGCCTTTGTGGTTCTTCAATGCAATCATTGCACGACGGCACCCGCATGATCATGACTGGCGATGCCAGTATTGTTATGGTCGGCGGTGTTGAGCATATGGGGCATGTGCCCATGACACACGGTGTCGATTTTCATTCCAAATTAAGCCGTAATATGGCGAAAGCAGCAGGTGTTATGGGGCTGACGGCAGAAATGCTGGCCAAAATGCACAATATTAGCCGCGAAATGCAAGATGAATTTGCCTTGCGTTCTCATCAACGCGCAGCACAAGCGACCGAGTCAAAAGCTTTCGCCAGCGAAATTGTTCCTATTTATGGACATGATGCTGATGGGAATCTAAAACTCGTCAATTTTGATGAAGTGATCCGCCCAGACACCAATCTAAAAGATTTGGCTACACTGCGTCCTGCTTTTGATCCTGTCACCGGAAGCGTTACTGCGGGGAACTCCTCAGCGCTTTCTGATGGCGCCTCTGCAATGCTGATCATGAGCGAAAGCAAAGCTAGAGAATTAGGATTAAAACCTCGCGCTCGTATCCGCTCAATGGCGGTTGTCGGTTGTGACCCTTCCATCATGGGTTATGGCCCTGTGCCTGCAACACAAATGGCCTTGAAAAAAGCCGGATTAAGTCTTGCAGACATTGGCGTAATGGAATTGAACGAAGCATTCGCCGCGCAATCCTTAGCTTGCATGAAAGGGCTGAATCTGTTGGATAGTATGGATGACAGAATCAACCTGAACGGTGGTGCAATTGCTCTTGGTCATCCATTGGGGTGCTCTGGTACTCGTATTACAACCACCCTGCTTAACTTGATGGAACGTAAAGATGCCCAGTTTGGGTTATCAACCATGTGTATCGGGTTAGGCCAAGGCATTGCCACAATTATTGAAAGAGTATAGCGATTAAAACTTAGCTATAGAGTAACTGTTAATTAAAATTTAATAGTTTTTTCCCTTGTCTGTCTTGTCTATTGCACCACTCTAATAAGTTGTTGCCGTAGTTTCCCGCCTGTCAGGGGCGGGTTTTTTTATTTTTATCGTTTTATTTTATCGGCAAACAGATCAAATAAACTCAAATGCATCGCCATACATGTGATCGATAGATGCATCACGTTCACTACAGAACCGTTCACGAGCAATTTTAGCCATCTCAAAGCGACCAGCAATATAGATATCATGATTTGCTAAACTGCCGAAATCCTCCAAAACCGCACTCAGAACGGTGCCTGTTCTCCCGCACCAGTGTTCATCAACCTGTTCAACTACAGGAACCACGGTTAAATTAGGATAACTCTCACTCAATGATTGCAACTCCCCCAAATCATAAAGGTGTTGTAACTCTCGTCCCCCCCAATAGATAGAAATTTCTCGATTGGGATTTTTTTCCAACGCAGCTAATAAGATAGAACGTGTATATGAGAAGCCTGTTCCACCGGCAATCAATAATATAGGATTTTCACTGTCTTCACGAAACCATGCCTGACCATGTGGTATATCAATATCAATGATTTTCTGATCCAAAATTCTATCCATTACTGCCATCGCATAGAGATTTAGCTCAGAAGCGCCAATATGCAACTCAATTATCTGTTTTTCTGATGGTGGTGATGCCATGGAGAAAGGGCGTTTATCCCTTTCATCCATAACCACCATCAAATATTGTCCTGCACGGAAAGAAAAAGGCGAATCAGGTAATAAACGAACCCGATAAACTGTATCTGTAATGGAGTCAACCGATGTTACTTTACAGCTTAATGTTGTCATGCGTTCCCTCTTATCGCTTCAAAATATCTAATTGATCCCAAATTTCATCGACACGGGTCCGAATCTCATCGCTCATCACTATCGGACGCCCCCATTCCCTTTGTGTCTCTCCTGGCCATTTATTCGTTGCATCTAACCCCATTTTTGAGCCTAGCCCTGAAACAGGAGATGCAAAATCGAGATAGTCAATTGGTGTATTTTCCATTAAGACAGTATCTCTCTGCGGGTCCATTCGCGTTGTTATCGCCCAAATGACATCATTCCAATCTCGCGCATTGATATCATCATCACAAACGATAACAAATTTTGTGTACATAAATTGCCTCAGATATGACCAAACTCCCATCATCACTCGCTTGGCATGGCCTGCATATTGTTTTTTCATTGTAACGACAGCGAGTCGATAAGAGCAGCCCTCTGGCGGCAGGTAAAAATCTACAATTTCAGGAAACTGTTTTTGCAATATTGGCACCAAAACTTCATTCAACGCAACTCCCAGTACCGCAGGCTCATCCGGCGGGCGCCCTGTGTAAGTGGAATGATAGATGGCATCGCTACGCTGAGTAATATGGGTCACTGTAAATACTGGGAACATATCTACTTCGTTGTAATAGCCGGTATGATCACCATATGGCCCTTCCGGTGCCATTTCACCAGGTTCAATGTAGCCTTCAAGGATAATTTCAGCACTGGCAGGCACTTCCAGATCATTGGATATACATTTAACGACTTCCGTTTTATGTCCACGCAATAATCCAGCAAACGCATATTCTGACAAAGTATCAGGAATTGGGGTAACCGCTCCCAATATCGTGGCAGGATCGGCCCCTAATGCAACGGACACAGGAAAACGTTCGCCCGGATGTGCCTGACACCATTCCTGAAAATCAAGTGCACCACCACGATGTGATAACCAGCGCATAATCAGCTTATTTTTACCCAATACCTGTTGACGGTAAATACCCAGGTTCTGGCGCTCTTTATTAGGTCCCTTAGTTACTGTTAATCCCCATGTGATCAATGGAGCGGCATCTTCTGGCCAACAATGCATAACTGGAATACGAGTGAGATCCACCTCATCGCCTGCCCAAATCTGTTCCTGACACGGTGCAGAACTAAGGCGCTTGGTTGGCATGTTCAAAACCTGTTTAAATTTAGGCAGCTTATCTACCAAATCACGAAAACCTTTTGGTGGTTCAGGTTCTTTAAGGAAGGCCAATAACTTACCAACGTCATGCAATGCCTTAACATCATTCTGCCCCATTCCCATGGCAACACGCTGAGGTGTCCCAAACAAGTTGCACAACACGGGCATCGAATATCCCTTAGGATTTTCAAATAATAAGGCTGGACCACCGGCACGAAGAGTACGATCTGCGATTTCAGTCATTTCCAGGTATGGG
Organism: Xenorhabdus anantnagensis; assembly: GCF_028598555.1. Taxonomy (GTDB): domain Bacteria; phylum Pseudomonadota; class Gammaproteobacteria; order Enterobacterales; family Enterobacteriaceae; genus Xenorhabdus; species Xenorhabdus anantnagensis. Next base: position 56,930 of record NZ_JAQRFN010000020.1, on the reverse strand, counting down.
TCAACTTCCATACTAATTCGTTTTAATTCACCCGATTGTTCCAACAAGGAAAGAAAGTCTCTTAGATCGCGATATTTCATATTGTTCATTTGTGCCGATTTTTCAGGAGGGAGAGCCATTATAAGCCCTCCCATGAGGGTTACAAGGTAAACTCATATCTTGCCAAAAAGCAATGGACTTAGCGAAATCTTGTGGATCAGATTTCTCTGTGAAAATCAGATAATCATATCATTCATGATGAGTGCTGATCTTTCCACCATAACGCAACACATTGCATTATCATTGAAGATAAGCGCTGTAGACTATCGAAAAATACAGTTTACACTTTAGATAACTTCTATCTTTATTGATGACCCTTTAGTACTAGTTTTGTTATGCTAGGCATTCTATGCAATGGAGTCGAAATATTATGGAGAAATGGCGTCTTCTTTACTGTAAGCGGGGACAAATCTTTCGAGCAATAGAGCACTTAGAAAGACAAGGCGTTATTTGTCTGACACCGATAGCCAAAATTGAAAAAATCATTCGGGGTAAACGAACCACCGTTACTGAACCACTGTTTCCTAATTATCTGTTTGTTTACTTTGATGAAGAGGTTATTCATACCACTACAATTAACTCAACACGTGGTGTAAATCATTTCGTTCGGTTCAATAATACACCTGCCACCATTCCACAAACATTAATTGATGAGTTAATGTCTATCACAGAGCAGGAATATATTGCACCTGAGACCCCAATTACTGGTGATATCGTCTTGATCACTGAGGGAATTTTCGAAGGCATCCAAGCAATTTATAACGAACCAGATGGGGAAACACGATCCATCCTTTTGCTGAAAATCCTCAATAAAGAAGTCCCTAAGGCCTTGGATAATAAGCACTTTACCAAAATTTAATCAGAAAACGGGCAAAATTGCCCGTTTTTATTATTTATATTGTATTTATCATTTATATTGTATTTATTATCAGCATTGTATTTATCATCTGTATGCTGCTGTACTCTTTCATCATCCAACTCTTTGATATTGGCTGACTTTACTCTCTTTAATAATAAATTGAGTAAACTTAGTATTTTTGCTCATGCAGCCACTGTGCTACACGCTTGGCAAAATAAGTCAGTACACCATCAGCACCTGCTCGTTTAAAACACAATAGTGATTCCATAATCGCTGGCTGTTCTTTCAACCAACCATTTTGAATGGCTGCCATATGCATGGCATATTCACCAGAAACCTGATAAGCAAATGTCGGCACGCCAAAAGTATCTTTCACCTGACGAATCACATCCAAATATGGCATACCAGGTTTAACCATGACGCTATCAGCACCTTCCTGCAAATCTTGTGCAATTTCCTGCAACGCTTCATCACTGTTTGCAGGATCCATTTGATAGGTCATTTTATTACCACCTTTCAGGTTGCCGCTGGAGCCAATGGCATCTCTAAATGGCCCATAGTAACAAGAGGCGTATTTGGCAGAATAAGCCATAATTTGGGTATTGACATAATTATCCATTTCAAGCTGCTCGCGAATAGCACCGACACGACCATCCATCATATCGCTTGGTGCGACAATCTCAGCCCCGGCTTCAGCATGGGACAATGCCTGCTTAACCAGAATATCTTTGGTAATGTCATTGATAACATAACCATCCTGATCAATAACACCATCCTGTCCATGGGTAGTAAATGGATCAAGTGCTACGTCCGTCAAAAGACCCAACTCAGGAACAGCATCTTTCAAAGCGCGAACAGAACGCTGAATCAAACCGTCTGGATTATAAGCTTCTTTCGCATCCAATGATTTCTTGTCGGCTTCAATAACCGGAAACAGAGATAAAACAGGAATACCCAGTCGGGCAATCTCTTCCGCTTCTTTCAGCAAAAGATCGATTGTCAGACGATACACTCCTGGCATTGAAGATACTTCCTGACGCTGATTCGTTCCTTCCATAACAAATATAGGGTAAATCAGGTCATTAACGGTAAGTTGATTTTCAGCAACTAAGCGGCGGGAAAAATCATGACGGCGCACACGGCGCATACGACGACCGGGAAATGCCCCCGGAAATACATAGCTCATACTGTTCTCCTAATGTAAAACCCAGCGACAAGACGCTGGGTTAATAGCCATCGCTAACTAATTCAGATTATTTTTTAAAATTACTATCAGTATTACTATCTAATTCATCTTCCGGATTGGCTATTTACGTCTGCCTAATTTGCCAACGTAAAACTGCGAAAGCAAAATCCCCAGTTCAAATAACAAATACATGGGAACAGCCAGCAAAGTTTGTGAGAAAACATCAGGGGGTGTTAACAGCATACCAACCACGAACGCCCCGACTAAAATATAAGGACGTTTTCTTTTCAGCGATTCCGGCGTCACTATCCCACTCCAACACAGCAGAATAATGGCAATTGGTATTTCGAATGAAACGCCAAAAGCCATAAATAGCGCCATCACAAAGCTTAAGTAATTGCTGATATCCGTCGAGATTACAACCCCTGCGGGTACAGTATTGATAAAGAAACCAAACGCAATGGGAAAGACAACGAAATATGCAAATGCCATTCCCAGATAAAACAATACACTACTGGAAAACAGTAGGGGCATAACCAAACGCCGTTCGTGCTTATACAATGCTGGTGCAATAAATGCCCACACTTGATAGAGGATCATGGGTACCGAAACAAAGATAGACACCATGATGGTCAGTTTGATCGGTGTAAAAAAAGGTGATGCAACATCTGTCGCAATCATATTTGCGCCTTTAGGTAATTGTTCCATTAAAGGCGCAGCAATAAGCCGATAAATGTCATTGGAAAAATAAACCAATGCCAAAAACACTATCAGCACAGTAACTAAGCTATTTAAAATCCGCTTACGCAGTTCAATCAGATGACTGATAAAGGGTTGAGTATCATCCACAGACATGTTTCAGTGTTCGCCATTTGCTTGTTCAGGTTTTTTTTGCTGCTCTGGTTTTTCGCTCGATTTCGCTAAAATTACGGGTTTTGAAATTAACGGTTCTGAACTTAACCGGTCTGAATCCGAGTGCTTTTCAACCAATTGAGGCATAGAAGAATGAAAATGAGTTTCATCTTCTTCCAATTCCCTCATTTCATCCGGTTTTAATTGGTACTTATTTTTCAATGATTCAGCCGCTGCCTTTAGCTCTTCCATTGATGCCTTCAATTCTGGAGACAGTGATTGCAAATCGGCTTTTTCTTCCATTTTTTTCAGAGTGTCCTGAAGTTCTTGCAACTTCAATTCCTGAGTCAGCTCATTCTGCACATTAGCTGCCAGAGAGCGCAATACCCGAATCCACCCAGCCACTGTTTTGACCGCAATAGGCAAACGTTCTGGCCCCAGAACAATCAAGCCAATGATCATCACCAACAGCAGTTCACTAAAGCCAATGTCAAACACGGTTTATACCTGCTCTTTATCTTTACTTTTACTCTCTGATTTTTCAGATTGTGCAGCCGTAGACTTTTCAGTGAGGTTTTTCGTTTCGAAATCAGCATCCTGGCTCATTTTTCCCGGCTGCTCTGGCTTTTCATCCTCACTCATTGCTTTTTTGAAGCCTTTTATGGATGCTCCCAAGTCTGAACCCAAAGTACGAAGCTTATTAGTACCAAACAACAGTACGACAATGACAGCAATTATGAGTAATTGCCAAATACTTATACCACCCATACTGACCTACCTCTATTCATCAGAATATTACTAGTGATTTAATTATAAACTACGAACTTTGTATTCGGAAAATAACGCGATCATACCCAGAGTCGTAGCAGAATTATCTACAGTTACGGTTAATACCCATCATCATTGACGCTTATTTAAGTGACTCCAACCCAATCCCCATGATGCAACGCCAGCCCCTATCATCCCCCATGCCAGATGCTTCTGATCTATGACGAAAAATAAACTACCACAGATAAAGAGAGTTGCACCAATCCCCAATAGGTAAAGAGATTTACGTTGCCTGAGTTGTTGGCCTCTGAATTGTTGCGATATTTGATCAATGCTGGTCTGCAAACGTCGGTGCTGTTGGAGCGTGCCATACACCAGCTCTGGAAGCTCTGGTAGCTTTTCCGCCCAATAAGGTGCCTTTTCTTTAAAGGCACGCACAATAGCAGGAAGCCCAACCTGATCATGTAACCAATCTTCCAGAAAAGGTTTGGCTGTTTTCCACAAATCAAGCTGAGGATAAAGTTGACGCCCCAAGCCTTCCACATACAACAGCGTTTTTTGCAGCAGAACCAATTGAGGCTGAACTGTCATATTAAAACGACGGGCGGTATTGAAAAGGTTCAGTAGAACATGCCCAAATGAGATCTCAGCCAGTGGTTTTTCAAAAATCGGCTCACAAACGGTACGAATGGCAAATTCGAAATCTTCCACATTGGTATCTGCCGGCACCCAGCCAGAATCAACATGCAATTCAGCTACCCGACGGTAATCACGGTTAAAGAAAGCAATAAAGTTTTCGGCCAGATAGCGTTTATCCTCTTTATTCAAAGAACCAACAATCCCGTAATCAATGCCGATATAAGTAGGATCTTCCGGTTTTTCATAACTAACAAAAATATTACCGGGATGCATATCTGCATGGAAAAAACTATCGCGAAATACTTGGGTGAAGAATACCTGAACCCCACGCTCAGCCAACAGCTTCATATTGGTGTTCTGCGCTTCCAGAGTAGCAATATCTGACACCGGAATGCCATAAATGCGCTCCATAACCAAGACATTCTCCCGACAATAATCAGGGTACACTTCGGGTACGTAGAGTATTGAGCTATCTTCAAAATTACGGCGTAGTTGGATTGCGTTTGCTGCTTCACGTAATAAATTCAGTTCATCAAGCAGCGTTTTCTCATATTCACGCACAACTTCACGCGGACGAAGACGGCGACCATCTGGTAAAAAAGGAACCAGATTCGCCAAACGGTACATCAACCGGACATCAGCTTTAATAACGGGCAGAATATCTGGACGAATGACTTTCAGGACAATTTCTTTACCATTCTCTTTCAGCCGGGCAGTATGTACCTGAGCGATGGAAGCAGAAGCCAGTGGTTGTGGATCAAATCCCTCAAACCACGTTTCCAAAGAACCCTCTAATGCAGTTTCAATCGATTTTCGTGCTATTGCACCATCAAAGGAAACAACCCGATCTTGTAACATCGAAAGTTGATCTGCGATCGCAGTAGGGAACAAATCACGGCGCGTGGAGAGCATCTGACCCAGTTTGATCCACACAGGACCAAGTTCTTGTAATGCCAAACGTAAACGTTCACCAAGGGGTTTACCCTTATGCCTGTTAGGTATCCAAAACAGTAAATGACGCCCAAAACGCAACGGCCATGTCAAACGAATATTGGGGATGAGTTCATCCAGCCCGTAGGAAAGAAAGACTCGGATGATAAAGTAAAGTCGCTTAATTTCACTGGGTCTCATGTTTTCCCTCCAGTGCCGCCAACCGTTTTTCGAGCTGGTCTATTTTATTGGCAACGGCATTAACTTCCTCATTAAAATAGGCCACTTCCAATGCACTGGGAGCCATTTTCCACTCTTCTGTCAATGATTCAGCGAAGTACGTTTTCTTCCTTGCAATGGTATTGCTGGCAAGTTCAAAACTTTTCTTCATCATCCGGCTGATACCTTCTGCGGCAATATCACCGACATAAGGGGAAAGATAATGAGCAGGGTCCCACTCTGACATGTCCAGCAAAGCTGACCATTGTTGAATAACCTGCATATCCCCTTCAATGACAATTTCACCGCTGTTAATCAAAGCTGAAAGACACTGACGATCCCGTAGCTTGAGTAACGCGGGTATCGTTGCTTTCATTGAGCAATCCGCTGGTTCTGACCATTGGCTTAAAACATCCACTTGCCTTTCACTGAATATCAGCACAAATGGTGTTTCGATTTCTTTCAGTTCAATAGACAGTATTTTTCCTGCCAGTCTCAAACGGGCTGGTTTTAATACCGTTTCACGGTATAACAAATGATTCAGGGTTGTTTCCAGAAAAGCCGTCAATATCGTAAACAGCACCTTATCATTTGACACCGCAGAACTCACGCTATGGCTTAATGAGGGTGTTTCCATTTCAGAATTTGAACCCTTTGTGCAGTGCAACGATTCCACCGGTCATGTTGGAGTAAGAAACTTGGTCAAAACCCGCTTCTTCCATCATGCCTTTTAAGGTTTCTTGATCAGGGTGCATACGGATGGACTCTGTCAGATAACGGTAACTTTCCGCATCCTTCACAATCATCTGACCGATTCGAGGTAGAACATGGAATGAATAGGCATCATAAACCTTACTTAACGGTGCCAATACAGGTTTGGAAAACTCCAGCACCAACAGGCGACCTCCCGGCTTAAGTACCCGGCACATGGAACGCAGGGCTTTTTCTTTATCCGTGACATTACGCAAGCCAAAGGAAATGGTAATACAATCAAAGTGGTTATCCGGGAAAGGTAATTCTTCAGCGTTGGCTTGAACATAACTGACATTGCCTACGATACCGATATCCCGTAATTTTTCACGTCCGACTTTCAACATCGAATCGTTGATATCAGCCAGAACAACTTGACCTTTTTCCCCCACAATTCGGGAAAACTTCGCGGTTAGATCACCTGTTCCACCTGCAAGATCAAGCACTTTATGACCACGGCGGACACCACTTGCCTCAATGGTAAAACGTTTCCAGATACGATGAATGCCAAATGACATCAAATCATTCATTAAGTCATATTTCGAGGCCACAGAGTGGAACACCTCTGCCACCATCTCTTTTTTCTCTTCTTTGGCTACGGTGCGGAAACCAAAATCAGTGGTTTCTTTTGATTGATCTGCCATGTTATTTGTCCGCTTTTTATTCAAAAAAATGATAGCAAGTGTACCAGCCTTTCCAATAAAACCCTATCCAGACTTCACTCATTCACCTGCAACGATTGGAAAGATTTATCGATAAACTGTGAATCAATAGGACGCTTCACATCCACGCCTAAATCACGAAACCCCTCTGCCTGACTGATCAAATTCCCTCTTCCCTCAACAAGCTTTTTCATTGCAAAATGGTAACTTGCCTGAGCTTTGTTGAGACTTTGCCCCAACCCTTGCATATCATCCACAAACAACCGCATTTTGTCATACATCCTGGCCGCTTTATCAGCGATCAGACGTGCATTTTGGCTTTGATATTCATAACGCCACAAATTATTGATTGTACGAACAGCAACCAGCAAAGTAGATGGACTAACCAGCATAATATTATGCTTCAATGCTTCATCAAGTAACTCTGGAGCCTGATTGAGTGCAACCAGATAAGCAGGCTCCACTGGAATAAACATCAAAACATAATCCAGTGATCGCAACCCGGGTAATTGTTGATAATCTTTTCGGCTCAGGCCGCGAATGTGCCCTTTGATGGAGTGGATATGTTCCTGCAATGCTTGTGCCTGCTGCTCTTCGCTATCACTGTTGAAATAACGTTCATAAGCGACCAACGACATTTTTGCATCAATAATCACATCTTTTCCCTGTGGCAGATGCACAATGACATCAGGTTGAAAACGTTCACTATTCTCGGTCTTAATGTTGACCTGTGTATCGAACTCATACCCCTCACGCAAACCGGAAGCTTCCAAAACTCTGGTCAATACCATCTCTCCCCAATTTCCCTGTATCTTATTGTCTCCTTTCAGGGCCTTGGTAAGATTGATCGCCTCTTTTGCCATCTGTGCATTGAGTTGCTGAAGATTACGAATTTCATGAGTCAGAGTATGGCGTTCACGAGCTTCCTGCCCAAAGCTGTCTTGTACCTGACGGCGGAACCCTTCAAGTTGTTCGCGAAATGGTATCAGAAGGTTATTGAGATTTTGGCGATTATATTCGTCGGTACGGTGTCGATTCTGTTCAAAAATACGATTGGCGAGATTTTCAAACTGGATACTCAATCGCTGTTCACTATTGATCAGTAAACGCTGTTTTTCTTCCGCTGCCAGCCTGCTTTCTTCAAGCCGAGTACTCAATTCCCGCAGCTCAGCCTCCTGCACACTATTAATTTCGCGTTGAGCCAATAACTCTTGATTTAATTGAGCGCATTCAGTGCGCCAATGGTGGGATTGTTCCAGCTTTTCATGGCTGACAGCCAATTGGCGGTATAATTCACGCAATTCCTGCTCTTTTTGCTGGATTCGCTGATGAACAGAAAGCCAGACGAAGATCCCTCCGCCCAGCAATCCACTTAATCCACCAATCAGCATATATAACCACTGGATATCCACCTATACACCCTCACTAACACCATTGTCGCTAAATTTAGGTCAACTTTTGGGGCTTACCAGCCTCAATGTAAGTTAAATAGATGCTGTATAGATGTCCAGAGTATTCAATAGCTTTCTTTCAGTTTGCAAAGCGGCTCGCAATTACGCCATTCACTTATTCCATCCATTTTCACTAATTCCAGCCACTTCTCACTTATCCCATCCATTCGGCCAGCCAACGCAGACCAAACGCTCCCGGTGCTAAAATACCGAATGCCCAAATTAATGCAGAAGCAAAATTAGCGAGCTGAAAATGACGTTGTGGCATGGCACAGATTCCCGCCACCAGTGGTACAACAGCCCTCAATGGGCCAAAAAAACGTCCAATGAAAACGCCCCATACTCCCCATCGTCCGAAAAATCGATGGCCGCGAACTAAAGTTTGAGGATGGCGAGAAAGTGGCCACATCTTGCCGACATTCTCTTTGTAATGGAAACCAAACCAGTAAGAAACCCAGTCTCCAAAGAAAGCTCCGGCAGCTGCGGCTACCCATATTGGCCAGAAAGTTAACCCACTTTCACCAATCAATGCCCCTAACCCTAACAAAATAATCGTTGCCGGCAACAGTAGGGAAATAAACGCCAACGATTCACCAAATGCAAGTAGGAAAACAATTGGAATTGCCCAAATTTCATGGGCTTTTACAAAGTTTGTGACCAGTTCGATAATTTCATGCAAGCTCACATTAGTCTTTCCTGTGTTATCAGTAACATGTCATAGGTTAGCACTGCACAACCAACTCAATGCTAAGCTATTATTTTTATTCAAGAAAATAGGATTGTAGTTTTTCACGCGCCGCAATATTGAGTCCGATATCTTTTTCCAGCCAAATATCTACGCTGCCATAATGTTGATTAATACTATTAAGGGCAGTCAGTAAAAATTCTTCCCGCACTGAATAAACATAAGAAAATTTTTCAACAACACTTTCACTCATGACTTTTGCGTGTTCACTCAATAAATAGTCTCGATATGGTGCCAGCGTAATATTGGTCAGCAAATAATCTTCCATTACCGTATCCAGATCAGCACCCAATGCGAGTAAAACTAGTGCGGAGCCAACTCCCGTCCTATCTTTACCCACCGCGCAGTGTTGTACAATTCCACCTTTCTCTGGTTGCAACAACAATGCCGCTAATGTTTTATAAGCTGGATTATTAATGGGCAGCAATTCGTAAAGACGTGACATAAATACTTTTGCATCAAATTGCTCCAATATCTCCTTATCTAGCTTATCCAGATTAGCATTCACTTCTTTGGAAAGAGGATTAGCCGGAGCATGGTGGTAATGCGCCCCATGCCATACTTGATCCGGTTTATCCATAATTTCACTGCTATCACGATAATCGATGATCTGAAAAAGATTCTGATCCACTAAAAAAGCCTGATCGTTTTTTGTCAGTCTGTCCAGTGAACCGGAACGAAAAAGCAGTCCTGACTTGATCTTGGCACCATTATTCAGTGTCTTATTACCTAAATCACGGAAATTAATGCCACCATTCAGAGGAAGTAGTGAAGGGTGAGATAGAAATGTTGTGGTCATAGTCACTCTTATTGAGATTAAAAGATACCTTTCATCTTTCAAGTTATGTGCAAAATGTTATGACATTATCAGATTTTGAAATGAAGGGAAGTGAAGATCGCACAAACGATAGGGCCAGAATCCTCCGACCCTCGATAAAAGGCATTACAGCAGGCGGCGAGCAGCCTCAACAACAATTCCTAATACATTGCTTTCAGTTTTCTTCAGCAGCTCAATATCTGGGGTTTCCTGTTGGGTACGATTAACGATAACCCCAGCCACCATGCCAGCACGCAGCCCCTGACTTGCACACATAGTCAGCAATGTTGCTGATTCCATCTCGAAGTTCATTACGCCCATTTCTTGCCATTCTTTCATGGAACCTTGGAAACGGCGCACAACACGGCCGGAATAAGTGTCGTAACGCTCTTGTCCCGGATAGAAAGTATCAGAAGATGCTGTAACACCAACATGAGTCGCAGAACCTGATGCTTTTGCTGCCACACACAGTGCATTTGTACACTCAAAATCAGCAACCGCAGGGAATTCCATTGGAGCAAAGTGCAAACTGGCACCGTCCAAACGAACCGCAGCGGTCGTTACTAATACATCTCCTACATTGATATGTGGCTGAATCGCCCCCGTTGTTCCGATGCGCAAGAAAGTACGTACTCCTAATTGCGCCAACTCTTCTACGGCAATTGACGTTGAGGGGCCACCAATTCCTGTAGAGCAGACAATAACAGCCTTTCCGTCGATTTCTGCACGCCATGTTGTAAATTCACGGTGGGAAGCCAGATGTACTGGGTTATCCATCAGTCGCGCAATTTTCTCAACACGGTCAGGATCGCCTGGCACAATTGCCAGAGTCGCGCCTTGCAGGTCGCTTTGGGTGATACCTAAGTGAAATACATCAGACATATCAGACTCCTCAACGGACATGATTCAAAATATGGATATCTAAATTTAATCAATACTCTGACATTTTTTAGTGATCAAAATCACCTTTAATTAATATATAAAAGAAACACATACATATATTTGTGATATAAATCACATTTAAACAAGGAATTAATATGGTGAGCATAAAGCGGAAATGGAAACAATATTCGAAGAACAATCACAAAACCTGAAATACGAAACCTGAAAATAAAAAAGCGCCCTTTACAGAGCGCCATCACTATTTATATTACTAATTACATCACTATTTACATCACAAATTGCATGACAAGCTACATGATAAGGTTGAGAAGCAGCACGCCACACAATCCAATTCCCCAGGCAATTGTGGTAGGAATCGACCAGACGATAATCTGCTGCCGCACATTTTTAATGCCCATCATCCGGCTAACTACCCAGAAAAAACAATCATTGAAGTAACTAAAAAACAGTGTACCCATCATGGCAGCCTGAGCGGCAACCAGCATATTAACATCCGGTATCTGTTTGATAACAGGCGCAGAGATAGAGGCAGCAGTTATCATTGCTACCGTACCAGAACCTTGAATTATGCGTATTAGCGTTGCAATGATAAATGGGATCAAAACAGGTGTTATTGGCAGGCTGGCAATATATTGCGCCAGTATTGTTCCCGTCGAGCCTTCGTTCAGCACGGCTCCTAACGCACCCCCAGCTCCTGACACCAACAAAATAATGCCTACAGTTTTTAACCCTGTTTCCAAATGTTCGATCACTTCATGCTTACTAACGTTTGGCATTAGCGTATAAACCGCCAGTAATACGCTGATTGCCAGCGCAATAATTGGTGACCCAAGGAAATTAAGAATCTGAAAATAGAAATCATTTTCTTTTCCTGCAAATGCATCGGTTTTCAGTAGCATTCCATTAATTACACCGACCAAAATAAGGACAATCGGCACAACGATGGGCAAAAGGGAAAGAAACAGGCTCGGTAGCGATTTTTGCTCTTTTTCTTCCATATAACGCTGATGAACTTGTTGCAAATTTTCTGCATTTTCTTCCGTATCATCAAGCTGATATTCAGGATATTTAGTCTCCAGCCATTTTGCATAGCAGGTAATCCCAATGACACATGGCACGGCCAGTATCATACCAGCCAGCATCATTGAACCTATACTCACTCCGAATATCCCTGCGACCCCAAGTGGCCCGGGTGTCGGAGGGACAATGTGGTGAGTCACCACCAACCCTCCCGCCAGTGATACCCCTAGCGTCAATACATTTCGTTTACCTTTCTTTGCCAGTGCTTTCACCAGAGGATAAAGGATCACAAAAGCTGAATTCACAAATATAGGGATACTGACAATATAGCCGGTAATCGCCAAAGCCCACTCTTCGCGTCTTTTACCCAACCATTTAATCAAACTATAGGCGATTCGTTCAGTTGCCCCTGAAACCTCCAATATTCGCCCCATCATGCATCCCAGCCCAATCACGATACCGATGCTGCCTAATGTTGATCCAAATCCTTTGGAGATCACTTCAACAATGTTGCCCATCGTTAAACCGCCAGATGTACCAGCGATTATTGCAACAATTAGCATGGCAATCAGTACGTGAACACGAGTGCGTAAGACCAGAAAAATCAGCGTAAATACCGCCACTCCCAATCCAATAATTGGAATGTAAAACTCCATCATAAAACCCCATTTCAATCTTGTTCGGGCATACCTGCGAAATACAGTTCCCAATATTCGGATGTTAGCAATTCAGTGCTGAAAGTCACAATTTTGATCATCTCCTGTGCCAGAACTGCTATTCATGAACTCATTTAATTATTTTTATTGTCGAATATTTAATCTGTTTACTATTTATTTATGTAAGGAATGATATTCAATATACGAAGCAAATATCACTGTTCTAAGACTAACTACAAGGATGCCTAACATGAAAAAACTCTCATTGGCCATATCATTGGTATGTATGTTACCCAGTCATCATTTGTATGCAAAATACGACAGCCATTTGGTTTACAACTCGCAGAATACGGCTGTATTTGAAGTTCGTTTCTTTGATGTTGATGATGGGCCTTTTGCGTCCGACCCGCAAAAATCGACATGGAATCTGGATCAACAACATAAAGCAAAAATATTGGCTGGAATACGTTACTGGGCAAATATCATCCAACCCAAGCCAGAAAAATTACCTGCAATCATAAATGTAGGTACGTATGACGAAAATAACGCCGAAGCGGGGAGTGACCTTGTAAAGGATGGCTCAATTAGCCTCACACAGTTGCAGGCAGCGTTGAACGGTAAGGATCCTGGAAAATTAGAATTTGGAGCCCATGGTCAGGTTATAATAGGGAAATTCGGGGAACTAGACCGTGATCATTCAACTTATATACCCTCACAATTACCCCCTACAAATAAGGCAGACTTAGTAAGTACTTCAACTCATGAATTAGCTCATGCATTGGGTATCTTAAGTATGGTATCTGATCGCAATGGTGAAAAAGCCCCCGTTTTTGATTCTAATAGGCCTTTTAACTCCTGGACTAAACACTTACACGACGACAATAGAAATCCAGCAAAACCCGGGCAGGTGATACTGTGCAAAGGATGCAATAATACCAATGATCCGCAAGGATTCGATTTACGACGCGATAAAGGATATTTCACTAGCCAGCACGTAAATGAAGTTCTGGCAGGTGCTATGAGCGGTATACCGATAAAAATACTGGGTGATTATGGCTCAATTGACGATAATTACATGAGCCATATCGAGCTGAAAAACAGCCTGATGAGCCACCAGAACTACCGTAACTACACAGGCTTTATGGAAGCAGAACTGGCCGTGATGCAGGATATGGGTTATCAAATAGATCGGCGTAATTTCTTCGGATTCTCAGTATATGATAATGGACAGACTTTGATTAACCGACATGGCTATTTCCTGCGTAATGCGCAAGGTAATGCATATGTGCCCGGTAAATACAACATGGCTGAGCGAGGCCTCGGTTTGCATGTTTATGGCAGCAATAACCGGATCTTCCAAAAAGCGGATCTGTTAACTCTGGGTGCTGGCGCCGCCGGTATTCGTGTAGACGGGCAAAATAACACTCTGAGCATTGAACCAGAGACACGTATCTATGCCGATGGATACAATGGTCGTGGCGTGATGTTCACATATGGCAAAGGTCACAACCTGATTCAGCGCGGAGATATTCAGGCATTAGGAAATAATGGTGTGGCTATCAGCTTTGACTTTGGTAATAACTCATTGGGAAATAAGGAGGAGTACCGTGGTTCCTATATCCATGTTATCAAAGAGAAGGAAAAGTCCACAAAGTTATTACCGGAGCTGAATGGTGCGCTGGTGGATAATGTCGATATCAGCGGACGTGTTGCCGGTAAAACGGCGGCTATTTATATGTCGAAGAATGCGCTGGTGAGCAACATTAATATATTAAACGGTGCTCAGCTGGAAGGTAACATTGACTCTAAATATGACCAGAAGGATGCGTATGGTCGACAACGTCTGACACAGCTTTCTTTTGGACGTCTGGCTGACTCGCAGGGGCGCGCAACAGATCAGGCAGATCCCCATTTCATGCTGCATTACAAAGGTAACATCAAAGGTATCAACAATCTGGATTTGAATGCTCTCGGTGGGGTGACATCGCTTAACGGCAACCATCAGATTTATAGTATGTATATTGCCCCTAAAGCCACTTTATCCGGGAACAGTGACTACACCCTGAATCAAGAGGGTCGTTTTGTAAATAATGGGATCATCGCTCCTGACAATCCGAATAATCCGTTGGGAAAGATCACCGTGGCAGGAAACTATCAACAACGCAAGAATGGCCAATTGCAGCTTAAGGTAGATGGCCGCGGCGGACATGATACCTTTATTGTCAATGGTCATGCCGAACTCAATGGTCAACTGACGTTTGTACCGCAGCGTGATTGGTACGCCGCAAACTGGCAACTGGATTCAAGCGGCCTGTTAAAAACAAAGTCACGTAGTGGTGAATTCAGCAAAGTGAATAGCCAGCTTCACTCCCCAACACTGAGACTGCAAACAACCCCGCAAAGGAATGGAGCTTGGCAGCTTACTATGCTGCGGGCGCGAAATGCCTACAGCCAGTATGCACAGGACAACAATGCGAATCAGGTGGGAAAAGCATTGGATAGCATAGTGTCAACCGCACAGCCGGATATACAGCAACTGTATCGCGTGCTGGACTTTTCTGCCGCAGACGGCAGTGCTATCAGCAATACATTGGACCAACTTTCCCCCGCAGGCTACAGCGCTATGTTTGCCAACTCCCTTAATCGTGAGCAACAGATAGCCAATATCATCAGCGGGCGTCATACCGTCATAGCACCAATGCAATTAGTCAAAAATGAATGGCAGAGTTTTGCCGTGCCGTTTGTCAGTAACTTAAGCCAGAAGCACCAAGGCAATAGCGTAGGGTATAACGCTTCTAGCTATGGAGTTGTATTTGGTGCTGAAAAACAAAGTGAGAGTTATCGCAACTGGATATTTGGCTTACACGGAGCCATCAGTGGCCAATCTGCCACCATTAAATTACCAGAAAGCGGTACTGGTAAAATGACCGCATTCAATCTAGGTATACAAGCGCGTTACGCCGTCAATCCATTGGCTGGCGCTTATATGTTCGGTAATGGTCGATTTGGCATTGAAGACGGACGAATGGATCGCAACATACATGTGAATGACTACACGGCAAGCAACCATGCCAGCTGGAAAGGATTGAGTGGTTCATTCATGGCAGGCGGTGGCTACCGCTGGGCGTTGAGCGAAAAATTGAGTGCCGGACCAACAGCTTCATTGAATTACACCACCTTATCTCGCCGTGGCATGACGGAAACAGGTAGTGATGGCAGCCGCCTGAAATTGGATTCGAATACTTTCAACTCGCTGCGTTCCAGCATTGGGGTGAACAGCAATTGGAGTTTACCGCTCTCTTCTGGTGCAGTAGTCACAACCGATCTGCAACTAGCTTGGAATCATGAACTGCTTAATACTGATTTGGTGCAAAATGCGAGTTTTGCCAACTACCGAAACGTAGGTTTTAGTAGTAAAAATCAAGTGGCTGGACGTGACTCGCTGGGTTTGAAAGCAGGTATGCGTTATCAAATAAACAAGAACATTGAATTGGGAGCTGGAGTTACCAGTGAGGTATACCGTTCTGGCCACAACTCGGTATCAGGAAATCTGTCAACTACCTGGCGCTTCTAATATACAAGCAGATTATACAAGCAGATTGTAAAATCTCTCTCGTTACATGATGAAAAAAGAAACATTCATGACTCTATCGACCACAGCACAATGCTGTGGTCGATAGGATACTTATGAAGAGGATGATTTTATCCAACACGCCGGTCACATATCCCTGTAAACGTACCTAAATAAGTGCTTTATCGGGTCATACAGATAAAACCTCAACTGATGAGAGAGAGCCACAATGGGCTTTTTTGATCAAATTGCCAATATGCTGAGTCGCGGGAAAAATCAGCAGCTCCAGCATATGATAGATTGGGTTGAGGATCAGAGAGGAATTAGCGAACTAATTGAAAAATAAACGGTTAGGGAAATGAGTTACTTTTTACTCGCCTTTCACCCGCCACAGTGAATGAAATAATGTGGCGGGTGTCTTCAACTTATTTAAGTTTAAACTGATGTTAAATTAACTGCTTACTGAAGAACGCAGGCGTTTTGCTGCTTCTACCATGTTTGCCAGTGCTTGTCTGGTTTCTGTCCAACCACGAGTTTTCAGGCCGCAGTCCGGATTTACCCACAAACGCTCAACCGGGATACGGTCAGCCGCTTTGCGTAGCAATGCTTCAATCCATTCAACACTAGGGACGTTTGGTGAGTGAATATCATACACACCAGGCCCTATCTCATTTGGATATGAGAAATCTTCAAACGAATCCAACAGCTCCATATCCGAGCGAGAGGTTTCAATGGTAATCACATCTGCATCCAGTGCTGCAATGGATGGCATGATGTCATTGAACTCGCAATAACACATATGGGTGTGGATTTGGGTATCATCTTTCGCAACTGCTGCACTCAGTTTGAAAGCATCTACCGCCCAATCCAGATATTCTTTCCACTCTTCTCTACGCAGGGGTAAACCTTCTCGCAATGCAGGTTCATCAATCTGAATGATGCCAATGCCCGCTTTCTGCAAATCATCAACTTCATCACGCAAAGCCAGTGCAATCTGTTTAGCGATGGTTTCACGGCTGACATCTTCCCTTGGGAATGACCAACAGAGAATGGTTACTGGTCCCGTCAACATGCCTTTGACTGGTTTATCAGTCAAAGATTGTGCATATGTCGCCCAATCTACCGTTATCGCTTCTGGACGACTAATATCGCCAATGATCACTGGTGGTTTCACGCAACGAGAGCCGTAACTTTGCACCCAACCATTTTGGGTAAAGACATAGCCATCAAAGTGCTCACCGAAATACTCCACCATGTCATTACGTTCAGCTTCACCATGTACCAATACATCCAACCCCAGATGCTCCTGCTCCTGAATCGCCTGTTTGATATGTTCACTGATATTGGTTCGGTAATGTGTACTATCTACCCGACCTTTTTTGAAATCGAGACGCAAGCCACGAATTTCCGTTGTTTGCGGGAATGAGCCAATGGTTGTTGTTGGCCATAACGGTAAGTTATACCGTTGGCGCTGAAGTCTGGCACGCTCAGGGTATATCTGATTACGTTCACTGTCTTGTGGCTGAATCGTCGCAATACGCTCAGCAACCGATGGATTATTCACCCTTGTAGAACTGCGACGAGCACGAATTGGAGCACTATAGGCATCAAGCTCAGCCTGTTTATTGCCTTCTGGCGCATTCAATGCTTGTGACAATAAAGAGAGTTCCGCGCATTTTTGCAAGGCGAAAGCAAACCAACTTTTCACTTCTTCGTCCAACCCAGCTTCATCATTTAAGTCAATGGGGCTATGAAGCAATGAACAGGAAGTGCCGATCCAGATATTTCTCTTATTTAACAATGGCACAACAAGCTGGTATTTCTCACTTAAATCGGCACGCCAAACATTGCGGCCATTAATCACACCCAATGAAAGCAGCCAATTTTCCGGCAAAGATTTATCCAAATTATCAAGAGAATCCTGCCCTGCAACCAAATCGATGTGCAATCCTTGCACTGGCAGCGATTTTATTGTTTCCAGATTGTGACCGATGCTATCGAAATAGGTCGTCAGCAGTAATTTCACTTGTCCCTCAAGTGATTGGTAAGCCGTGGAGAATGCCGCCAGCCACTCTTCAGGCAGTTCCAGTACCAGCGCAGGTTCATCAATCTGTACCCATTCAATGCCACGTTTTGCCAGCTCTGCCAGCACTTGCTGGTATACCGGAAGGATATCCTTTAACAGAGACAGGCGATCAAAAACTTTGCCTTTTACCTTACCAAGCCATAAGTAGGTCACTGGTCCCAAAAGAACAGGTTTTATTTTGTGTCCTAATGCCAGAGCTTCATCAACTTCGTCCAACAATTGAGTCCAACCCAGCTTAAATTCCTGCCCTTCCTGAAATTCAGGCACGATGTAGTGATAATTTGTATTGAACCATTTAGTCATTTCCGAAGCAGCCGCAGGTGTACCTGTTGGTGCCCGGCCACGGGCAATACGGAACAGAGTATCCAGATCAATATTTCCATCTTCATTTTGATGACGCGGAGGAACGTTGCCCAATAATAGGCTCGTGGTCAATACTTGGTCATACCAGGCAAAATCACCAACGGGGACTAAATCAACGCCCGCTTCTTTTTGTTGCTGCCAGTGACGTGCACGTAATTCACGGCCTGTTTCCAGCAATTCCTGTTGGGAAATTTTGTCCGCCCAATAGTTTTCTTGCGCCTTTTTTAGCTCTCTTTTCAATCCGATACGTGGAAAACCTAGTGTATGATTCAAAACCGTCATGTCGTCACCCATAAAATTTTAGCCGTCTAGATGTTTACACTTCTATAATCAACAGGTAGTGTATAAACCACAAGCGCAAATTATTCATTATCATCTTGAAGGTTTTTCATGATCGAAATAAAACATTTAAAAACACTACAAGCACTGAACCATTGTGGCTCACTAGCAGCAACGGCAAATTACCTGCATCAGACGCAATCTGCTCTTTCACATCAATTCAGTGAGTTAGAACATCGGCTGGGATTTAAGTTATTCATTCGTAAAAGCCAACCCTTGAAGCTAACGTCTCAAGGAGAGGTATTATTAAAGTTGGCAAATCAAGTCTTACCCCTGATTACAGCTTCCTTACGTGAATGCCATGAGCCGGAAGAGGCAAATTTACGCATTGCCATTGAGTGCCATAGCTGCATTCAATGGCTGACTCCAGCGCTTAAGCGTTTTCGTGAAAGTTGGCCGCAGGTTAATGTGGATTTCAAATCTGGCGTGACATTTGATCCCCAACCCGCACTGCAAAAACGCGAGCTGGATATTGTTCTGACCTCTGACATTATTGCGGACAGCAATCTGCATTATACGCCATTGTTTGATTATGAAGTGAAGCTGGTGATTGCACCGGATCATCCATTGGCAAATAAACGCGATATTAGTCCACAAGATCTCGCTGCTGAAACTTTACTGATCTATCCTGTCCAACGACAACGGTTTGACATCTGGCGACGTTTTCTCCAGCCTGCGGGAGTGACTCCTACATTAAAAACTGTCGACAATACGCTATTGTTGATTCAAATGGTTGCGGCCCGATTGGGTATCGCCGCATTACCGCACTGGGCAGTGGAAACATTCGAACGACAAGGGTTGGTTGTAACCCAAACGTTGGGAGAGGGATTATGGAGCAGATTGTACGCTGCCAACCGTGAAGGAGAACAACGTCAACCCGCTATTGATACATTTATTCGTTCTGCGCGCCAGCACGCGGTGGATAAGTTGCCGTTTGTGAAGCAGGTTTCAGTATCCAGCGGTGGTGCACCCAAAGTGATGCAACAATCAGGCTGCCCCCAATGGTAAAATTCAGCCAATCAGGATGCTGCTGCCAAATTGCAAAATTGACCAACAAACCCGCCGGAACCAGCATATTATTCATAATTGCCAGTGTTCCGGCATCCACCTGAGTTGCCCCATAATTCCACATAAAATAGCCAATACCCGACGCTCCGATGCCCAGCCAAATCAGGACTCCCCACTGTAGCTCAGTTGTTGGCAATTTTTGCAGATCACCAAACATCAACCAGCCAATGCTGGCGACAACACAAGCGCCCAGATAGAACCATGAAAATGCCACTTGCTGCGGGATCGGATGAACTTCCATCAAACGCTTATAACCAACCTGACCAACCGCAAAGAAAATATTTGCCAATTGCACTAATATCAGGCCAATCCAGAAAGATTCACTCAATTGGTCATAACGAATAATTGCTGCACCAACCACTGCCAATAAAGAACTCAAGGCATAACCCCAGCGCAGCCGTTGGCGCCCCATCAGATCATAAATCAATGTGACATAGAGCGGCGTCATGATGGTAAAGAGTAAAAATTCTGCCACCGTCAGATAGTGGTAGGCATGAAATACAAATAAATACATCACACCAAGCTGACAGGCACCGACAGCCATATACAGTGAAATAATTTTCAGCGATAACCCACGCCAGCGCAAAAATGGTAAAAATACCATTGCTGCCAACACTACTCTGACAAGAACAGAAAACCAGCTATCAACCTGACCAGCGAGATAAACGCCAATCAGGCTAAATGAGGCAGCCCACAAGAATGTTGTGATCGTTAACAGCCACATAATTTATTGATCTTTTACCTTTTTATTGTTCTTTACCAACTAAAAGCGCTTCTAGCAAATCAAGATCATGCAGCAACGTTTGTAGTGTTTCATTACTGATCTTACGGGTTGCACGCATGTGATATAACTCTCCTCGTTCAGCCCTTAATGCCGTCAAACGGAAACGACGCTCCAGCTCTTCAATCATCAGATTATGCTCGATTTCATCTGTTCCCGCAGTGCGACGCCGCAAATGACCTGTGACTCGAGATGCAACTTCACTAATGACCTCAGCATCCAGTTGTTCTTCAGTACTGGCCGACAGACGCTCTTCCATCTTATTCATACTGACAATAGCAACTTCAGCCATTGCAGCTTTTGCCATTCTGATTTCATTGAGGTCTGCCTGCTTATCACCTATCGTCATGCCGCGCAGCAGCAAAGGTAACGCGATAACGCCCACAAAAAGAGAGAATAGGATCACACCCGCAGCAATGAAAACCAGCAGATAACGTGCCGGGAATGACTCACCACTCGGCAAAAACAATGGCACAGACAGCGCACCCGCCAACGTAATTGCACCACGAACACCAGCAAATGAAGCCAACCACAACTCACGGGTAGTATAGGAAGTAAACTCAATTGGTTTCTTCTTCATCAACACTTTGCTGGTATTTTTCATCAGCCATAACCAGCTGAATCGCAGTAATAACAGTGCACAGTAAATGATCCCAACGGCAGCGAATAGCATCCAGGTTTCAACTTGTGAATCAATCTCAGCCTCATACACCGATGTTTCCCAGATACCCGGTAATTGCAGCCCCAGCATGATAAACACAAGGCCATTGAAGACAAAGGCCAGCATCCCCCATACGTTATCGGCACGCAGACGCATATCCAGTGGTGCATTGCGGATGACTCCCGCCTTACTGATAGTCATACCTGCTGCAACCGCAGCCAGAATCCCTGAAACACCGATATGTTCAGCAATCATATAGGAGGCAAACGGCAGCAACATCATAAACATGATTTGAGTTGCGGGATCATCCCCACTCCAGCGACTCATCAGTCGTAGTGATTTACTGTACAACCATGTGACAGCGATACCCGATAACAAACCACCAATCGCAACCTTGAAAAACTCTATCGTTGCGCCAGTGACAGTAAAGACCATCGTTCCCATGGCAATCGCCACAGCAAATTTCAGCGCCACCAGACCAGAAGCATCATTCATTAATGCTTCCCCTTCCAGCACGCTCATCATATTTTTAGGAATGCGTCCTTTTCCAACAATCGAGGATAATGCCACCGCATCCGTTGGTGACAAGACCGCCGCCAGTGCAAAAGCAGCAATAAGTGGGATACTTGGCAATAACCAATGGATCAAATAGCCAATGCCAACGACCGTCACCAATACCAACACTAAAACTAAGATGACAATTTCACGTCCATGCTGGAAAAACTCTCTAGTCGGCGTTTTCCAACCATCAACAAATAACAAAGGGGGGATAAGTAAAACGAGGAATAGTTCAGGATCAAAATGAACATGTAAACCAAAATGAGGCCAGGCCAGCAAAGCCCCCATTGCTATTTGCACTATAGGCAAGGGGACACGGAACGGAATCATTTTAGTAAGAACTCCAGAAACTGACACCACCAAAATCAAGATCAAGATAGTAAAGAATATTTCCATGTTACCCTTACAAATTGCCAAAAATCCGTCGATAAAAAGATTGTGACTGTTTTTTATCATTAATAACAGCGCTAATAACTATAAATATGGCAGTTATTAAAGGAAATCAAAAAGCAATCACACTGCGAATCAATGAGCATCAACTCATTCGTATATTTTATACTTATCGGCGAAAGTGTGTTGGAAAATTAGCACATTTTAGATGTATGTATAAGGATGGAAAGAATGCGCAAACCCTATCATTTGCGCATTCTATTTTAATCAGATGGCCCAATTTCCGGCATAAAATACAACTAATACGATGGCAAGAATAATCGTACCAATGTTAAGTTTACGCCATTCACCAGAAAAAATACGTCCGACAACCAGCGCACTAAAGCCCAGCATAATACCTGTCACGATGTTACAAGTCAGAACGATAAATACAGCGCACAGCAAACCTGACATCGCATCAACAAAATCATCAAAGTTTAGCTTTCGCACATTACTCAGCATCAATAACCCGACGTACATCAAGGCGGGAGCCGTAGCATAGGCAGGCACCAGATACGACAACGGAGACAAGAATAAAATCAACAGGAACAAAATACCAACAATGGAGGCAGTTAAACCCGTCTTACCACCAGCGGCAGTTCCTGCGGCGGACTCAATATAAACCGCAGCAGGGGAAGAGCCGATAACTCCTGCAAAAATACTGCTGACAGAATCAGCGGTCAGTGCCTTGCCACCATTAATAATCTGGCCTCCCTTATCCAATAAATTCGCCTGCCCCGCTACGGCCCGAATTGTTCCCGTCGCATCAAATATTGCTGTCATTACCAATGCCAGAACACTGGGTAATACCATAGGCTGCAAAGCACCCATAATATCCATGCTGAACATCAGGGACAGACCATCGTTCCCTAACGTGGGAAGCTTAAAAAAACCTTGATATTTAACGGCCGGATCAAAAATCAAGCCAATAATAGAAATCGCGATAATCATCAGTAAAATACCACCCGGCACTTTCTTTCGTTCCAGGCCGATAATTCCCGCCAATCCCAATAACGTCATCACCACAGGAAATGAAGTCAATGAACCAAAGGAAACAGGTAAGCCTACATGTGGGTTCTTAACCACCAAACCAACACCATTGGCCGCAATCAACAATAAAAATAACCCGATGCCAATACCTGTTCCATGTGCAATGCCCATTGGCATATTACGCAAAATCCACGCCCGCACACCCGTCACTGAAATTATCGTAAACAAGCATCCCATTAAGAAAACCGCACCGAGTGCCACAGGAATACTTACCTGCTGCCCCAATACCAAGCTGAACGCGGTAAATGCCGTCAACGAGATCGCACAGCCAATTGCCATTGGCAAATTCACCCACAATCCCATTAATAATGAACCGATTCCGGTCACTAAACAAACAGAAATAAACACGGCGGTATGAGGAAATCCGGCTTGCCCAAGCATCCCCGGAACCACAATAACGGAATAGACCATCGCCAAAAATGTCGTTAATCCAGCGAGAATTTCCTGACGTACCGTTGATCCGCGTTCAGTAATCTTAAAATACCTATCGAGTTTGCATTGAGTTGGTGCCTGCATACCAGACATGTTTTTCCCCTGCTTTTGTTGAATATGTCGCTTTAAAATCTACCGCTTTTCTCCCTCTCTTCACCTGACAAAAGCCTAACGAAAACGATTACGTCACCGGACAACAAAACTCCGTGCTGTACTCACTGGTTCAGCCATTCATTTACGCAATCGTTTGGCTTTAAAGGCAAAAAGATGGTGAGAAAATTTGAGGCGAATGATTATCCAGTGAATCAGGGATAAGAATCAAGCGATAATCACAAATTTTGTGCTGGGATCTTGGAGTATTTATGTGAGATTTTGGGCATCTAATGTAATTGATATAAACCATATCAACAATATCTATACCTTATCAAATCTACCGAGATACCCCCATCAGCTCAAGCGATAACCTGGGCATCAAAGCAATATGGCGATGAAGCGATAGTGCTATTCGGTGATCGTCTTAAACAAAAAGAACTGACAATATCCATTGAATCACAACCGCTCTGGTCATCTAATCAAGAAATTATTTAATTCCTGTACCCTAAAAAAGGGCTAACCACGATTCGAGCCTGTTACATCAAAAAGTAAACAGTTTTCAAAAGTAAATGGTTTTAAAAATAAACGGTTTTAAAAATAAACGCTTTAAAAACTACACCAATCATGATGAACAAATAGGATCTGCTATGGACACATCTTTTATCTCTCCCCGCTTTCCTGATAATTACCGCCAGAATATCCGTCAAATGAAACAAGCCATATGCAAGCAAATTGGTAATGTCGAAGGTTTGTTCAAACAAGTTTGCGATAAAATAGAACAAGAGCTCGCAGCGGCTCGAGAAGATGAAAAAAATACAGGCAGCGCTTGGCCTGAAATCCACTTATATGATTTGGCAAACAATCGAGTCACAGCAGAAACGGTACAAAAGATTAAACGCCGAGGATGTTTAGTCGTCAGAGGAAACTTTCCCCGCGATACCGCACTCGCATGGGATAAATCCATGCTTGATTACCTTGCGATCAATAACTTTGATAGCGTTTATCAAGGCACTGGTGATAACTATTTTGGCAACCTTGAAGCATCTCGTCCGGAAATTTACTCCATTTACTGGTCTCAAGCACAAATGCAAGCCCGACAAAGTAAAGAAATCGCGCAGGTACAATCTTTTCTCAATCGTTTGTGGAAATTTGAATCATCAGATGGCTCACGTTGGTTTGATCCTGATATCAGCATTATTTACCCCGACCGCATTCGCCGCAGACCACCGGGCACGACATCCAAAGGGCTTGGTGCCCATACTGATTCTGGTGCTTTGGAACGTTGGCTACATCCTGCTTACCAAAAAGTATTTAGACATATTTTTAATAACCAATTTGCAAAATACGATCCTTGGGATGCGGCGTATCGCCCAGAGATAAATGAATACGAGCTGGATAACGTAACCCGATGCTCAGTTTTTCGCACCTTTCAAGGCTGGACAGCGCTATCAGATATGACACTCAATCAGGGATTATTGCATGTCGTTCCCGTGCCAGAAGCAATGGCCTATCTGCTGTTACGACCTTTACTGAATGATGTACCTGACGATGAACTTTGTGGCGTAGCTCCCGGTAAGGCGCTGCCAACTCTGGAGAAATGGCATCCTCATCTCATTAATGGGCTATGCAGCATCCCCTCTTTACAGGCGGGTGATTCTGTCTGGTGGCACTGTGATCTTATCCATTCCGTTGCGCCTGTGAAAAATCAGCAAGGCTGGGGAAATGTGATGTATATCCCTGCTGCCCCTTTGTGTAACAGAAATCTTGCTTATGCCCATAAGGTGGCAAAATCGCTTGAAGATGGCACATCTCCGGCTGATTTCCCCCGAGAAGACTATGAAAAGAACTGGAAAAACCGTTTTACTACTGACGATTTAACCCCCATTGGGCGACGTGGTCTTAGCTTGAATTAAAGCGCCAACCTGACACCGATAGCTCTGTCGGTGTTAGGTTCCTCTGAAATATCGATATATTTTTATGCGGTCTTTGCGCCTGACCTTGTGTAAAATCCCCTCAATTCGACTTTTGACTGGTTCATTAGGATATAGAGTTCTGTAAGACTTAAGGAGAGATAAACCATGACAACTTACGCCCTGGTAGGCGATATCGGCGGTACAAATGCACGACTGGCATTATGTGATGTGGATACTGGGCAACTGAGCGCAGTCGAAGTCTATCCCTGTGCGTATTATGCATCGCTTGAAATTGTTATCCGCCAGTACCTGAAACAGCAAAACTGTGAAGTCAATTATGGTTGCATCGCCATTGCCTGTCCGGTAACGGATGATGTTATCAGTATGACCAACCACAGTTGGCGTTTTTCCGTTAGTCAAATGAAAGCGTCGCTGGGATGGGAATGTTTTGAGGTGATTAACGATTTTACCGCTGTTTCCCTCGCCATTCCGGTTCTGGGAGCTGATGATGTGATTCAGATTGGTGGAACGCAACCTCAAGCCAAACGTCCCATCGCGGTTTATGGAGCAGGTACTGGATTGGGTGTCGCCCATCTTATTCATACGGGAAACCAATGGATGAGCCTGCCCGGCGAAGGTGGGCATGTAGATTTCGCACCGGACAGCACAGAAGAAGATCATATATTGAGTGTACTACGGGAAGAATATGGTCATGTCTCCGCCGAACGTGTCCTTTCCGGGCCTGGCTTGGTGAATATTTATCGTGCTTTGATGAAGTTGAACGGTCAACCCGCAGAAGAGCTTACCCCACGCGATATTTCCGACCGTGCGCTGAGCGGAAATTGCCCTACCTGCAAACAGGTGTTAGAACTCTTTTGTTCAGCATTAGGGCGCTTTGGCGGAAATTTAGCGCTGAATATTGGTGCATTTGGTGGCGTGTATATTGCGGGTGGGGTAGTCCCACGTTTCCTGGATTTCTTCCAAAAATCAGGCTTTCGGCAGGGATTTGAAAGCAAAGGCCGGTTTACAAACTATTTGCAGGATATTCCCGTGTATCTGATTACCCATGATAAACCGGGGTTATTAGGTACAGGTTATTATATTCGCCAATCGTTGGGTAAAATCATTGAGTAAATATATTGGGTAAATAACCTCAATATATTTATATCTGCTCATGCTATTTATTTGTTTGATTTTCTGCTGAAAAATATAAGCGATATTTAGCATGGGTGCCTTATGTATAGATCACATAGCCGTTGATCTTGCCATGAACAACGCAGGTATCTGTGATACTGCCCGTACATGACATATCAGTATTAATGCCGTTGTCCCGCTCAGGAAACGGCTTAAAAAGCTCGCCTCGTTCAATGTTGTGTTCTGGTGTACCGATAATTTCAAGGCCTACAACCTATTACTAAAAAGCCAGCATCTCGTCGGGAAGACTTTTACTCAACGTATTGAGCGGGAGAACTTGACTTTGCGCACTCGAATTACCTTTCCAAAGATGGTCAATAAACCTATTTATGCCAAAAAACCGATAAAAAACATTACGTAAAGACAAAAAACCCCGTATAAACGGGGCCTTATAGACAGAAACTTACCTAAATACTCTTAAGTAAACGTTAGAACGGAATGTCATCATCGAAATCCATTGATGGCTCATTGCTCTGTGGTGCAGGAGACGGAGACTGTGCCGGACGAGATGGAGCGCCGCCGCTGAATTGCTGAGATGTTGCTTGTGGCTGCTGTGGTTGTCCCCAACCACCTTGTGCTGGTGCATCTTGGCTTGCTGCACCGCCGCGGCTGCCTAGCATTTGCATAGTGCCGCCTATAGGATTGACCGCAACTTCCGTGGTATAACGATCTTGACCACTCTGATCCTGCCATTTGCGAGTCTGTAAAGAACCTTCGATATAAACCTGAGAGCCTTTGCGCAGGTATTCACCGGCGACTTCTGCCAATTTGCCGAATATCACTACGCGATGCCATTCGGTTTTCTCTCTCATCTCACCGGTTTGCTTGTCACGCCAGCTCTCAGACGTTGCTAGAGTAATGTTGGCGACTGCACCGCCATTCGGCATATAGCGAACTTCCGGGTCCTGCCCCAAATTACCCACTAAAATAACTTTGTTTACGCCTCTGCTGGCCATTGGGAATACTCCTGATGAAATGAATTTTGCTAAAAAATGGACTTCTCTAATTATAAGCGAAGTAGTTTACCATGCGAGGACTAAGTTTAAACAGAGAGCCGTTATATTATACTTTGCGAAGCTCATCGTACTTTACATTGTCAGGGTTACAGTATAACTCTCCATTAAACACTGTATATCCATTCAGCAATGTTTGTGCAATAATGACGCATTTATGAGTTTTGCACTATAAATAGAGTCTTGCACCATCAATAATCTGGGAAGTGGTCTATGGATAACATCGAAGTTCGGGGCGCCCGCACCCATAATCTCAAAAATATCAATTTAATAATTCCCCGTGACAAGCTAATAGTCATTACTGGGCTATCTGGCTCCGGTAAGTCATCTCTGGCTTTCGATACCCTGTATGCAGAGGGCCAACGTCGTTATGTTGAATCACTCTCTGCATATGCCCGCCAATTTTTGTCACTGATGGAAAAACCGGATGTCGATCATATTGAGGGGTTATCCCCGGCCATTTCCATTGAGCAAAAATCTACTTCCCATAACCCGCGATCTACAGTCGGAACGATAACTGAAATTCATGATTATCTCCGTTTGCTATTTGCACGAGTGGGCGAGCCGCGCTGCCCTGAGCACGATATCACGCTGGCGGCACAAACGATTAGCCAGATGGTGGATAACGTCCTGACACTGCCGGAAGGTCAACGCCTGATGCTGCTGGCTCCTGTCGTCAAAGAGCGTAAGGGCGAACATGCCAAACTGCTGGATAATCTCGCGGCACAAGGTTATATCCGTGCCCGTATTGATGGTGAAGTGTGTGATCTTTCTGATCCACCAAAACTCGAATTACAGAAAAAACATACTATCGAAGTCGTCATCGACCGTTTCAAAGTACGGGCTGACCTCGCTCAACGATTGGCGGAATCATTCGAAACTGCGTTGGAACTTTCCGGTGGCACTGCCGTCATTGCCAATATGGATGATACCCAGGCCGAAGAACTGGTTTTCTCCGCCAATTTTGCCTGTTCGATATGTGGCTATAGTATGAGCGAGCTGGAGCCACGTCTGTTTTCCTTCAACAATCCCGCTGGTGCTTGCCCAACTTGTGACGGCTTAGGCGTTCAGCAATTTTTCGATCCTGAGCGTGTTGTTCAGAATGAAGATATTTCCCTCGCAGGTGGTGCAATCCGCGGTTGGGATCGCCGTAATTTCTATTATTTCCAGATGCTGAAATCGCTGGCTGAACACTACAAATTTGATATCGAAACACCGTTTAATCAGTTAAGCCCGGCCATTCGAAAAGCGGTTTTATACGGTTCAGATAAAGAATCTATCGAATTCAAATACACCAATGACCGTGGCGATGTGACCGTGCGTAACCATCCGTTTGAAGGTGTTTTGCATAATATGGAACGCCGCTATAAAGAGACGGAATCCACCTCAGTACGGGAAGAGTTGGCAAAATATATCAGCAATCGTTCCTGTGTTTCTTGCGACGGAACTCGATTGCGTCAAGAAGCCCGTCATGTTTTTATCGGAAATACTACGCTGCCGCAAATTTCGGATTTCAGTATCGGTCATGCAATGGAGTTTTTCCAAAATATCAAATTGAGTGGACAACGGGCCAAAATTGCCGAAAAAGTCCTGAAAGAGATCCTTGATCGCCTGAAATTCTTGGTTAACGTTGGATTGAATTATCTGACTCTCTCTCGTTCAGCAGAAACCCTTTCTGGCGGGGAAGCGCAGCGTATCCGTCTGGCGAGCCAGATTGGCGCTGGTCTTGTTGGTGTGATGTATGTGCTGGATGAACCTTCCATTGGTCTGCATCAACGGGATAATGAGCGTTTGCTGGAAACGTTGCTGCATCTGCGCAATTTGGGCAATACCGTTATCGTCGTCGAACATGACGAAGACGCCATCCGTGCGGCTGACCATATTATTGATATCGGGCCAGGAGCAGGGGTACATGGTGGTGAGATTGTTGCCGAAGGGACTATCGACGATATTATGGGGAGCCAAAAATCCCTCACAGGAAAATACCTGAGTGGTGAACGCAAAATTGCCATTCCTGAACAGCGCGTGCCAGCCAATCCAGACAAAATGCTGAAATTGATTGGTGCAAAAGGCAATAATCTGAAAAAGGTGACATTAAAACTGCCTGTTGGCCTGTTTACTTGTATTACTGGTGTTTCTGGTTCCGGCAAATCAACGTTGATCAACGATACATTATTTCCTATCGCCCAGCGCCAGTTAAACGGAGCAACAAATATTACTCCGGCACCTTACATCGATATTCAGGGTCTTGAGCATTTTGATAAAGTGATCGATATCGATCAAAGCCCGATTGGCAGAACCCCTCGCTCAAATCCTGCTACTTATACGGGGGTGTTCACCCCAGTAAGGGAATTATTCTCTGGCGTTCCTGAGTCCAGAACCCGTGGTTATACGCCGGGGCGTTTCAGTTTTAATGTTAAAGGTGGGCGCTGTGAAGCCTGTCAGGGTGATGGCGTAATTAAAGTTGAGATGCACTTCTTACCTGATGTTTATGTGTCTTGCGACCAATGCAAAGGCAAGCGTTACAACCGCGAAACGCTGGAAATCAAATATAAAGGCAAGAATATTAATGAAGTGCTGAATATGACCATTGAAGAGGCCCGTGAATTTTTCGATGCAGTCCCAGCCCTTGCCCGCAAGCTACAAACCTTGATAGATGTTGGCCTCTCCTATATTCGTCTGGGACAATCCGCAACAACACTTTCAGGCGGGGAAGCACAACGGGTAAAACTGGCGCGGGAGCTATCCAAACGGGGTACAGGCCAGACCCTGTATATCCTTGATGAGCCAACAACGGGTCTGCATTTTGCGGATATTCAGCAATTGCTGTCTGTTCTGCATCAACTGCGGGATCAAGGAAACACCATTGTAGTCATCGAACATAATCTGGATGTCATCAAAACGGCTGACTGGATTGTCGACCTTGGCCCTGAAGGCGGCAGCGGCGGCGGTGAGATACTGATATCGGGAACGCCAGAAGAAGTAGCCCAGTGCGAAACATCTTACACAGCTCGTTTTTTGAAGCCGATACTTAAGGAAGATTAATTTACTCATTCTGCAACTAAATTATCGACAATCCTCCCCATTCGATGGGGAGTTTTTTTATTCATTTTCTAACCAATTGTTAACCAAGATCACCTTCATACGCGCAAGAAAGCCTTTTCTTACTATTATTTCGAATGAAACAACCTTCCATAAATCAGCATTTTGTATTGTTGTTCTAATATTATTAATGATCATATTACCGATGTATTAATGCCATAATGGCATAACATATGCTTTAAATTTACAATGGAGATTAAACATGTATATGTTTTTACCGTTCTTAATTGCGCTAGTTACAATCGTCACTGTTATTACTGCCAAGAAAAAGCTGACGTATATGCTTTGGTTTGCTTTATTCATCATTACGGTATTTTGGTTTAAATATCATGCAACTGATGCATTGAACCTTTCTTTTTAATCGGAGGCCGTAATGAATAATATAATGTCAGCACCACGTAATGTTAACCTCGCAATGGCCTTGAATATCCTCGGTCTGTTCGGTATTAGTGTAATTTTGATAGTCGCGTTTTATTATCAGCTAGCGCGTTCTGAACTTCCCTGCCCATTATGTTTATTGCAGCGTGCAGGCATTATCATGATTGGTTTCGGCTTTTTGTTTAATATTTACTTCGGTATAAAAAACGCCCATTATAGCTTCTCATTACTCGGCTGTATTGTGACTGGTTTCGTTGCCATGCGTCAGGTTTCTCTCCATATCCTGCCGGGAGATATGGGATATGGTTCAACTTTCTTCGGCCTGCATTTTTATACTTGGGCCGCAATTCTGTCTATTCTGACTATCATTGCCATCGCGGTTATTATGCCTCTGAAAGCAGGTAATACTGATTCAGCAAAATATACGCCACCAATATTGGGCAAAATTGCTATGGGATTATTCGCATTTTTAATTGCAGCCAATTTGGTTTCTACCATATTGGAATGTGGCAGCGGACAATGTGATGACAACCCGACGTTCTATCAATTACTAAAGAAATAATTCGTTCATACTGAAATCATTAAAATAGAAGGCTATATAATTCCAACAGCCTTCTATCTTTCTAACTTCTATCTTTTTAACTTCTATCTTTTCTAAATTCTAGCTTTTCCAATAAGATCTTTTCAGCGAAATTACCAGAAATATATTCTGTGATTATCGATTCAAAAGCTCCGAATCAATGAAATAGCAAACTTCATGTGCCTCTTCTGGTGTCGGAACTTCCAGCTTACCAAGCATCCGATCCATCACTTTATCCGGTACAGCATATTGACGATTGCTGTTTTGTTGACGCCAGCGCTTATGGCCTTGTTCAATGTAAACAATCCTAATTTTGGCATCATAACTCACAAATAATTTGATGAGTTGCTGGCGTATCTGTCCTGTCAGGTTAGTGGCATTCCAAATGAAATTTTGCCTGCTGCGCAATCTATCTTTGGCTTGATGCTTTGCTTGCTGTACAACCCAACCATTGGCATTTTTATCTTCTGGGCTAATTTGATGTTCACGACGAATCGCATCCAGACTAATCACAGGCATTCCTTCACCATATAGTTGGATAAAATGGTCTTTACCCATCCCCGGCAATCCACACAACAAGATTACCTGACTGCCATAGTTATCATAAGGCTGGTAATCTGGCTGCTCACTATCCGTAAAAAAGTAATGGAAACGAGCCTCACTGGATGAGAATACCCGTGATTCCCGCCAGCAACCCTGTTCACGACAGTAAAGCTCAAACAGCTCAATACGTTCCAGTAATTCCTGTGCGTCATGACATGTGCGCCCTAATACATCTGCTTTTGCCAGTAGAGCCAGCAAATAAGTATCAACACGCAATGATGCCGCCAATAATGCCTTTTGTGGACTGGGCTTTTCCATTAACCACAATGGTAATCCATGGAAACGCACAAGTGCGGCGATCTGTTCCCGGATTGCAAAGGGTGTGGGTATTTGCTGAAACAGAATTTTTCTGGCCGTTAATTCTCCTTTACGGGCGTGTCCCGGAGAAATAATGCGTCCATCCCAATTTATCCGCGTCGTACTACGCTTCTCTACATCATGCAATAATGCCGCTGTCCAAAGAATTTCCTGTTCTTCCGGGGCCAATAATGAATATTCGGGCAATTGCTCCAATGCCGCCAATACCATTTGAGTATGGATTGCGACATCGCCTTCGGCATGATGAATGGGATCTTGCTGAACACCATTCATATCAGCGATAAAAGAGAAGGTTGAGGATAAATAATCCCATGACTTATGGTGGCTGAATACCCAACTCATTCTCTTTCTCCTTTTGCCTTATTTTTATTTGAACCAAAAATACTTTTATTTGAACCAGAAAGATGTTCGAAATATAGAGGTGCTCTTTGCCAATGACGTTTCCAATGCATATCCGTTTTAACATGATTTTTTCGTACATATTTAAAAACACGATGTGCAAAATCAGTTATCACATATTCCCCTGCATCTCGGCTAACAATGCCTTCCATAGAACACTCTTGCTTAATTTGTGTATCCCAAGAAGAAAAACAACTTCCCTGCCTTGCCGTTTCAATAATATTTTGCATAAATGCAGATTCATTCGATGTTTCAGGAATATTGATTTCAGGCACTGTCGGAAAATCGAATAATGCGGCATAAAATTTGACTTCTTCCCAACTGAGCCAGCAATCTTTAATGCGCACCGCAAATACAAAGAAATATTCTTCAATATGACGATATTCGATGGAATGAATGGCATAAAGATTTTCGCCAAAGATCTCGATATCGCCTAAATCGTCTTTGAGCAATTGCCAACGCTGACGAATTTGTTGTGTCCATGCTGATTGGGTTGGTGCTGCATGTGAACGGGCGAATACACCATAGCGATTCAAACAGTTATTTTCACCGTCCAATTTTTCGGTATGAATAAGCTGCTTAATTTTTTTCATATCGTGCCACCAATGAGGATTAATACGATCATCACTGGTCGTGCCTGGCGAGAACGGATAATGGAACGTTCTTCCATACTTTCTTGATTGCATATCCATAATGCTTTGACTCTTTTGATAATTATCCCAATAAAAGCGCAATCGCACCTTTACAGACTAATGTTCATCTGAATGACCGATGAAAGAGCTCAAGAGTTGGTATTACATTTTCTTTATTTCCATTTATTTAATCCTTTCATAAAGAAGGATTAAGTTAAATATTCGATTGGGATTTAGTAGTTGCAGCTTTATTAGCCGCAACTTGAAATTCTACCAGTGATATAAAATCACTAACTCACCGCCGAAAATGCCTCTGCAATACGCTGTACGTTATGGTGATTCACTCCAGCCATGCAAACGCGACCAGAACCAACCAAATAAACACCGAACTCTTCACGTAATCTATCAACTTGTTTCTGGCTGAATCCGGTATAGCTGAACATGCCGCGCTGTTTCAGTAAGTGGTCAAAGTTTTTCTCCGGCAAGGCTTTTTTTAATGCATTTACCAATACTGTCCGCATTTCCAGAATACGCAAGCGCATCCGTTCTACTTCCTCCAGCCATTGGTTTTTTAACTCGGTATTACTCAATACTCTGGCAACAACCTGCGCCCCAAAATTTGGGGGGCTGGAGTAAATACGGCGCACTCCCGCTTTCAATTGCCCTAAAACATGTTCAGCCACTTTTGTATCGTCGCAGATAACTGATACCCCACCAACTCGCTCACCATACAGTGAGAAAATTTTCGAGAATGAATTACTGACCAGACAAGGCAACCCCGCATTTGCCATTGCTCGGATCGCATAAGCATCTTCTTCCATGCCATCGGCAAAACCCTGATAAGCGATATCAAGGAAAGGCAGCAATTCCCGCTCTTGGGCAACTTGAACCACCTGATCCCATTGATCATTGGTGAGATCTGAGCCTGTTGGGTTATGGCAGCAAGGATGCATTAAAATGATACTTTTTGTAGGCAGTTGTTTGAATGTTGCCAGCATTTCGTCAAATTTCACCCCTTTGGTTTTGTCATCAAAATAAGGGTAATAGTTCACCTTGACGCCAGCTCCGGCAAAAATGGCAGCATGGTTTTCCCAAGTTGGATCACTGCACCATACTTCAGAATCTGGAAAATAACGGCGTAAGAAATCGGCTCCTATTTTTAGTGCACCTGAGCCACCCAATGTTTGAATGGTTGCAATACGCTTCTGGTTTAGCAATGGATGATCTTTGCCGAACAGCAATTCCTGAATTGCTACGCGATAGGCAAACAACCCTTCCATTGGGAGGTAAAGGGAAGCAGACTGTGGCAAAGCGCGCATTTGTTCTTCGGCAGCCGCAACAGCCTGCAATTTTGGTGTTATACCCTGCTCATCGTAATATAGCCCGATGCTCAGATTAATTTTTTCTGCACGGGGGTCGTTTTTAAATACTTCCATCAACGACAGAATAGGATCACCCGCATACGCATCAACATTCTGGAACACTACGTTATACTCCCTGCTAGTGAGTTTATAAAAGATACAATAGCAAACAATATAACTTACCGGATTATTCGTCTAGATATTCCATTGCAACACGTGAGGTCAGCTTCGTAATCAGCTCGTAAGCGCTGATCCCCGAATGCTCTGCAATTCTTTCCACTGGCAGAACATTCCCCCAAAGTGTAACGTCATCCCCAACTTTATCCTGACATGCAGGCCCCAGATCCACAGTAATCATATCCATAGATACGCGACCAACAAGCGGCACTTCCCGGCCATTGATAAATACAGGTGTACCGACTGGTGCACTACGGGGATAGCCATCACCGTACCCCATCGCCACAACGCCAAGGCAGGTATCACGGTCGCTGCGCCACGTGCCGCCATATCCTACCGACTCCCCTGCTTTATGCTTACGTACTGCGATTAAGCTGGATTTTAGTGTCATCGCAGGGACTAAATTGAAGTCAGTAGCCGTTTTATCTATCGTTGGTGAAGCACCGTACATCATAATGCCGGGACGCACCCAGTCCAGATGCGCTTGTGACCACAATAAAATCCCCCCGGAGGCAGCGATAGATTTTTCTCCGGCTTTATCCGCAATAAATGCCATAAAGCAATCAATTTGTTGTTGCGTCGTTTCAACCGTAGGCTCATCTGCACGGCTAAAATGGCTGATGATATTAACGGGTTGTTCAACATTATGGCAGCGGCTCAGGCGTTGATAAAATTCTTCTGCTTCATCGACCCTGACACCTAAGCGATGCATACCTGTGTCCAGTTTCATCCATACTTTAATCGGGTAGGACAAATCCGCCTGTTCCAGTGCTTCAAGCTGCTCAATGCAATGCACCACAGTTTCAATATGGTTGATGACTAAAATAGGCAGATCAGCCGCTTCAAAAAAACCTTCCAACAGTAAGATGGGTTTGTCAATTCCACCACTACGCAGGGCAAGCGCTTCCCCAATTCGAGCGACACCGAAACAATCAGCGTCTTCCATTGTGTACGCAGTTTCTAATAAACCATGTCCATAGGCGTTTGCTTTCACAACTGCAATCAGTTTACTGTCAGGAGCTTGTACTCTCACCTGTTGCAAATTGTGTCGCAGAGCGCGGCGGTCGATAACAGCAGTTGCCGCTTTCATTTCATCCCCTTTTTATAATTTTTCGGTCAGGTTTGATAAATAACAGCCTACCTTCGATGTTGATTATTCAGTCATTTGAACATAAGCGATAGGTGCTTAGATTTATTCGTCGCTATAATTTGGCCCAGCGTAATTATCGAATCGTGACCATTGACCATTAAACGTCAACCTTACTGTACCGATAGGGCCGTTACGCTGTTTACCAAGGATAATTTCAGCCACGCCTTTTAGTTCACTGTTATCGTGATAAACCTCGTCACGATAAATAAACATGATCAAGTCAGCATCCTGTTCGATAGAGCCTGATTCACGCAGGTCGGAGTTAACTGGTCGCTTATCGGCTCGCTGTTCCAGACTACGGTTTAGCTGGGAGAGTGCGACAACCGGCACTTGAAGCTCTTTTGCCAATGCTTTCAGTGAGCGGGAGATTTCCGCAATTTCCAGTGTTCGGTTGTCAGATAAAGAAGGCACCCGCATCAATTGCAGGTAATCGATCATAATCAAGCTGAGTCCGCCATGCTCGCGGAAAACCCGTCGCGCACGGGAACGCACTTCTGTTGGCGTCAAACCGGATGAATCATCAATATACATATTGCGTTTTTCCAGCAAAATCCCCATGGTGCTGGAGATTCGCGCCCAATCCTCATCATCAAGCTGACCGGTACGAATACGTGTTTGATCTACGCGGGATAGGGATGCCAGAATACGCATCATGATCTGATTGCCGGGCATCTCAAGGCTGAAAATCAGAACAGGCTTATCCTGCATCATCGCTGCGTTTTCACACAGGTTCATTGCAAAGGTGGTTTTACCCATTGAAGGACGCGCTGCCACGATAATTAAATCTGATTTTTGTAAGCCAGCGGTCTTCTTATCCAAATCTTGGTAGCCCGTCGAAACCCCCGTTACGCCATCATGTGGGCGCTGATAGAGCAGCTCAATTCGCTCAACGGTTTCTTCCAGGATCTGCTCTATACCTTTCGGGCCTTCATCTTTATTCGCCCGATTTTCTGCGATCTGGAATACGCGTGATTCTGCCAAGTCCAAGAGTTCTTCGCTGGTCCGGCCTTGTGGATCGTAACCTGCATCTGCAATTTCATTTGCTACTGCGATCATATCGCGTACTACCGCACGCTCGCGGACGATATCGGCATAAGCATTGATATTCGCTGCACTTGGAGTATTTTTTGACAATTCGGCAAGATAGGCGAACCCGCCAACATTATCGAGATCACCATTCTGTTCAAGAGATTCAGATAATGTAATCAGGTCGATAGGTTTGCCTCTTTCAAGCAAACGCTGCATTTCAGAGAAAATACGCCTGTGTGGTCGGCTGAAAAAGTCATTGCCGGTAACCCGCTCGGATACATTATCCCAACGTTCATTATCCAGCATCAAACCGCCTAACACGGATTGCTCTGCTTCCAAAGAGTGTGGTGGAAGTTTCAGCCCTTCCATTTGGCGATCTTTTGGTTCAGCCATACTGTTGTTAGTTGGTTTTTTTCCAGCCATGTATACCGCATCAATTCACTAAACAAAAAACGAAATAGCGCATCAGTATACGCCATGAGAACAACCTTGAATAATTATATATAGTATATACTCGCAATTAAAACACAACCGATTGATATTGAATAAATAAACCTCATTTTTCAACGAGTTTATTCTTGTTTATTTATATAATTGTTTATACATAGAACACTGAACAAATCTATAAACAAAGCATAAGATAAAAACAAAGTGAAAGGAAAGAAAGAATGAAAGTGAATTTGTGATCAATAAAGCCAGGTCAATAAACTAAGCGTTCTGACCTTGTGAGAGGTTGCAACACACTTCGTCGGGAACTATTGAGGTCACAGGAAAGAATGTCCCTATCAGTGAGAAGATACCCCCGTTATGGCTATCTTCCCGATGATTTTCAAATGGAACTGATTATTTTTATGATTTATCCCGAACCTTGCGTTCAATCAATTCACCATACGAATCAAAATAGCGACTAGGCCAGATTTCTGAGGGATGTATTTCGAGATAGTTAGCAATAATCCATTCGCCTTTCGGCCACGGTCTGCTGAGAGTATTTGCCAGTGTAGATGAACTGAGGCCAGATTCACGAGAAACAGCCGCTAAGGTTGTACCACGCTTACGTAATGCAGCGATGATATCAGCTTGATGCCAGTCATTTCTAACGTTATTCATTCCTGCTACCCCTTTCCATTAATTAATAATTGATGGTGGCGATTCAGACAGGGTTCGCAGTACCGGAACATACCCATCCGGCGAGGCCGAAACCTCCCCTATCAGAACCGCCATTGAATAGGCGATAGCAGACACACTGGTAGAAATTTCCTACCAGTGGGGTATGTTTACAAGGCTGCGAAACCCTGACCACTGGATGTTGCCAATGGCGGGGCTACTTTAACTGATTGGTTTATCGGACTCAATAAGCGAACCAGTAAAAACAGCTTACCTTTTTGCGTTATATTCTATTAAACAGCTCATGCAAGCTGACACTCTTGCTACTCTGGATTCAAGCAAATATGACAGTCAGCTCAGTGCCAGAAGCGGACATTGGAAAATATCAAAACTCTTCTCTATTATTGCTGTTTCATTCTCAGATATTTTAATAAAGTACTGGCATAATATTCAGCCAAATCATAATGTAAAGCCACTGCTCACATTTTATGGTGCGCAAAATACAAACGTAGAGAGGAAGGTTCTGTTTTGGCTACACAAATCACCCCCCGCCTGATTGAGCTAACTTATGAGGCTGTGCTCAAGTCTTACTGGAGGAGAAATGCTCTTCGAAAATTTCTCTTGGCATCAAATATTTCCAATAGTTTTGTTTCAGCGTGGCCAGATGATGAGTCTAAGCGTGACCTTCTTGATCGTCTTTTCGAAAAGTTGCAAACCACAGATAAGGGAAAAGCTGTTATCTCTCTAATGGCACGCAGTTTGTCAGAACAGTCCTCTTTTCCAGATCTTAGAAACTGGGAAGACTCGACACAAAAAATACAAGATGCTCAAAAAGCAGCGCAAGAACTTAAAGTATATTTAAAACAACAAGATGAAGAAGCTCAGAGTAAGAAGGAACGCTCAGAGATCAAGGAGCGAGCTCGTATTGAAAGAGAGCTTATTCAACGTTCTCTAATGGACAAGAGAAAACTTCAACAACTATTAGACGTTATGCATTCAAGAGTTGGCACGCAAGAAGGTGGTTACGAGTTTGAAGAATGGTTTTATCAGTTACTTAACTTTTGTGAGATACAAAACAGAAAGCCATATAAAACCGATGGTAGACAAATAGATGGTTCTTTAACTTATGAAGGTACTACCTATCTCGTAGAGTTAAAGTTTACCAAAGACCAGTCTGGAGCCCAAGAAATTGATTCGCTTAAAGCAAAAGTTAATAAAATGGCTGATAATACAATGGGGATAATGGTATCTATCAGCGGCTACAGTAGTGTGGCAATATCTGAGGCATCAGGAAGTAAAACGACTTTAATAATAATGGATGCTAGTCATCTTTATTTATTTTTGTCAGGTGCTATGAGTTTCGGAGAAATAATTTCAAGAGTAAGGCGGCACGCCTCACAAACAGGTGAAGCGTATTTGCCAACCAATAAGTTTCATGGTTAGTGAGTGTGGTAAACAATGTA
Source organism: Xenorhabdus anantnagensis (assembly GCF_028598555.1). Lineage (GTDB taxonomy): Bacteria > Pseudomonadota > Gammaproteobacteria > Enterobacterales > Enterobacteriaceae > Xenorhabdus > Xenorhabdus anantnagensis. The sequence goes on along the minus strand of NZ_JAQRFN010000020.1, from coordinate 16,587 downwards.
ACCTAAATCGCTAATTCGTTCTCCTGAGCGGAGGAGATTATCCGGGAGAAATCCGCTTCTCGCTCATAGCGCTGACTGTCAGATTTAGTCGCTCTTTTCTACAGAATACGGTCAGATAAAGTAGCGACTCATCCCAATGTGATATCTAACCTTCTGAGCATTTGATTTCATCAATTCCCATACTGCACAGGCATTAAAAAATCAATTAGTTATCTAAATCCCGTCAAAGTTATCCAGTCGCTGCTGCTGTTCTTCACTCAAGCTAAACGCAAAATCATCATACTCACTCTGCCATGTACCAAAACTCATCAGGAACGCTATTGCAGGGTCGATTTTGTTCGCCGATTTCTTCTTGTTCGGTTTGATATTGGCGTTAGCGTCGGTCTCTATCACCACATTGGACATTGCCCATGAGAGAACCGGATCGCCATTGTGACGAATGACCTTGCGGTTAACAAACACCTCGGTTGATTTGGCAACGGGACTAAATCGCATATAGGTTTGCGGGAATGGCTCAACATCCAAGCCTGCTCCCTGTAGCTGAGTTCTTAAGTGGGTGGCGTTCCACGTGTCAAAACCGATCAGTTTGATATCAAAGTGCTGGCTGTCTTTGAGAATATCATCACGGATACGGTCATAATCAATGCAATCGCCTGTCGTAGTGCGTATCCAGCCCATTTGTGCCCACTGGCGATACACTGCCCGGTTCTTATTGGCCGGATTCTGTAGCTGGGCTTCGGGCAAGTAATGGCGGGTCAGTAATAACAGTTCGTTATCCACGGGGAACGTGTAGCAGATACTGGTGATATCGCCCGTGGAGGATAAATCTAACCCGGCGTAACACTCTAAGCCTTTGAGGTCGTTTTCGTCATAGTCTGACTGGCAGTCTTTCCATGCGCCTTCACCCATCCACGGCGTTTCACCCTGACACCAGATATTAAAGCGTTTGGTGAGCATTTCTGTCCATTGTGAGGGAATACCCCGCGCTTTCTGGATAGTGTCATACAGTGCGGCGCTATCTACTGAGATATCAAGGTTAGGATTGGCCTTTATCCAGAGTAATTTATCATCAATCTCGTTCTCATCGTCCAGCTCGTAAATCAAGGCAAACAATGATGCGTTTTGCTCCTCGCCATCCAGTATCTGGCAACAATAATTATAATGCTGTTTACAGGCAGAGATTACGTTACTGCCTGCCATGGTGATGGCAAACAAAATACCTTCGGGACGTGCGCCCATTCCCAGCTCAAGGGCAGAGTACACAGCGTTATCAGGGTGTAAATGGTATTCATCGACAATAGCAAGAGAAGGGTTTGTACCCTCAATCGTGGCAGCTTTGGCTGCCAGTGGTTTTAACAGGCTGTTACTCTTCGGGTAATTCACTTTGTGTTGCTGGATAGTCACCCGTTTTTTCAGCGGCTTTGATAACAGGCACATCTGGCGGGCATCATCGAATATAATACGCGCCTGATCACGGCTCACAGCGGCGGTGTAGATATCCTGCTGCCCGTTCTCCATCACCAGAAACCAGTTTGCCAGTATCGCAGCAACGGTGGATTTGGCATTTTTGCGTGGCACTTGAATGTAAGCACTGCGATATTTCCGCCGTCCGGTTGCTTTGACTTTGAAACCGAACAGATTAGCAAAGGCGAATTGCTGCCACGGCTCCAGAATAATCGGTTTGCCCCGCAAATGGCCTTTGACGTGCGGACAGTAACGGGAAAAGGCAATAAACTGCGTTACCACCTCCGAATCAAATAGATAAAATGGGTTATTAAGGTCGTTAAAATAACGTTTCACCGCCTGTTTTACCCGCTTACAGGCCGGAATTGTGCCGTTTTCGATATCAAAAGCGTATTGTTCCCATGCGTTCATAGTCGGTCTAGCTCGTCCTCTTCTTCCGTTTCCACCGGATTTTTCCGCCGTGATACCGGATCAAAACCCAGTAATGAAGACATTTTTATCATGATTTTTTCCGCATCAGCTTTGGCGCTCAATGATGGATTACGGCTTTCACTGCCCTGACTGTTCACAATGCTAAAGCCTCTGATATCAAGGTCTGCCACGGCTTTTCGGTAAATAGAGTAATTAACGCAGTACAGTTCTAAATTGTTCCAGTCGGCGGCGTTCAAATCTTCCCGCTCGCTTAAGATTTTACCTTTGGCCTTCCATTGACTGGCGGCAATATCATTTAAATAAGTAGGTGGTTTGGGTGCTCTTGCCATAATGTTCTCTGTTCCTTGTGATTTATTTTCAAAAAAATTGCCGTACGTAAAAATTGAAGGAGGGGGCGGTTCTGCTCAGAGGGGAGTTTGTCATTTTTGATACCCCTACCCCGTTATTTCAGTTTGTTATTATCCCGAAGTTAACCAATCGTGCCGCTTCTGCCTCCTGCTCCTGATAGCTTCCCTGTTTGCGCTTGGCTTTGGTGATGGGGTCTGTCTGGACGGTCTTACGGTTGTGACAGGTCTGGCATAACGCTTGATGATTAGATGCAGGCCAAAACAGCACATCCGCTTCACCTTTTATCGGGATGATATGATCCACAATGGTTGCAGGCATGTAGCAGTTCAGCTTGAGGCAATGCACACATAAGGGATGCGTTTTGAGATACATCAATCTGTATCTGCTCCATCGGTTACTGTAACCACGTTCGGTACGTGTACCGCGCTGCCTGTTCTGTTCCCGCCGATGTTCCTCACAGCGACCAGACTTTACCCGTTACTTACAACTCGGATAGCTACAACGTCTTAACGGTTGCCACGGCATCAGTAGATCCCCACATCACGATAGACAGACCACAGTGATTTGATGGTAAAAGGCACTTCTTTCAGCTCAACATCGGTTGCCATTTCCCGATTCTCATACAACAAACCGATATACAGCAGGCAACCCACTTTAATCGCCGGGGTAAAAGCCAGATCATCACCAAACCGCTTACCGATATGTTGCTGACAGACTTCAAGCGCAGCGGCGGCATAGCCCATGAGTAAGGCATCATCAAGGGTATCGCTCTCATCCAATCGGCAATGTTGTTTGATTTCGTTCAAGGGAATTTCAATCTGGCTCATCGGAATATCCCTCCCTTGCAAAGCAACTCTAGGCGGGTGTATTTCGCATCGGGGATGACCGCCATAATGCTAAAAGCTGTGCCCGTCGTGTTCGCTCCGTGAAAGGTAATGCTGTTCGCTGTGGTCACATCAGCACGATAACGCAGCCAGATACGCACGGTGGCTTCTGAGAACACGGCGCCGGATGCCACCAGCTCCCGCCCGCTAATCGCTTTCACTTCTGCCCAGACCGTGGCTAAATCCACCCAGTTATTGAGTACTTCACCAAATTTACCCCGACTGGCTTCATTTTTTCGGATCGTTATCCGATGCCGTAATCTGCCTGCTCTCATTTTTTGGCCTCCGATTGTTGTTTGATTTCCACTGTTTGTTTCCATGCCTGACTGAATTCATCGCCACCGGCACGGGGCGATAATCCTTCCCGTTCGCGGGCTTCATTCGGGCACATCACACCGGATTTAATCGCCGTCTCATAACTCTGGAAACGTTCTTTCGGATTGGCGCGAAGCAGATCGGCAGTATCAAATTCCACCTGATAACGAATGCCTCGTTTTGGTGAGTTCAGCAGCAAGGCGGATTTGATTTGCTGCTCAAAATTGGCTAGCCACGGGCGCATGGTGATCGTCAGAAAAGCACGGGAAGCCTCACTAAAGTTGCTGTAGGTACTGTTCGAATATTCTTGCAGAAAGATAGGACTAACGTTGAACATCCGGGCGATATCTTCAATAGTGAAACGGCGTTTTGCCTGCATTGCGAGCACCTTTATAGCGTTCAAGGGCTTCCAGTGCCTTATTCCCTTTGATGCCATCCAGCCAATCAGCGGCTTTAATCACGCCTGCCGCCATCATGCCTTCTTTCATAATGCTTACCCCGTGGCGCTGTTGTGCCAGCCCCAAACCCAGCGTTTCACGGCAAATTGTGACAGGCGAGCGACCAAGAAAACCGTCTTCGGTGGCATAGCGCAAATGTAAGATTTCTTCCTGTAGGTAGGTTTTGACCTTACCGCTATAAGGTTCGGTGACGGTATAGGCGAATCGGTGATCCGATAACCGTTGCGGAACAACAGCCGAAGGCGGGTAAGGGTGCAATGATTGTGGCTGACCATCTTTTCCCCAAACTATGACCGCATACGCATTGCCATTCAGTAAGCAATGACGCATCAGCGTCCGCTTAAACTGAAACGGGGTCTGGCAGTCATTCGGGCATTCATTGAGCAGGTAATCAACCGGGTGATCACTGAGCCACTCGCGGGACTCTTTGCCGTTCTGGTGCCGAACCCGATACAGGTAACAAGGCATGGTCGCCACGGCTTCACTAATCACCGTGACAGCATTCATCACCGCGGGCAGACCTTCGGCTGTTGAGGGTGAAACATGCTCGCCGGATTTGGTGTTAGTCATACCTGCCAGAGAAAAAAATTCATCTACCGTCATGCTACGTCGTTCTGGAGAATTTCGCTTAAAAGGCCACATCATTACACCTCAGACAGTCGCAGCCAGTAATGATACAAATCCGCATTGCAGGCCTTCACCGCATTTAGCGAACGTTTGGCAATCTCTACGCCGCTTTCAGGATAAGCAGGTAAGCTAGTGATCGTGATTTCCCGTAATTCAGCTTCTAAGACAGTTCTGATATGCGGCTCTTGACTTGTATCCCATTGATCTTTTATTGCTCTGAATCCAAAACTCATTCCGGCAATATCACCCCGCTCAACCAGTGTCAGCACATCGCGTCCTAGTTGCGTATCAGGCGGGGTGAGTTCGAAACGTAATCCGGTGGCATCTTCGCTAAGTTGCAATGTACCGGACGTAGTACGGCCTAACAGGTTCATGTGATCATGTTCATAAAGTGCCCTAATATCTGCGCCTGCCGTTAAACTGGCACTGAACGCATTCGGGGCAAATTGCTCGACAAACTCATCCCACAAAACTTGTGATCGGCTGTTCCACTTAATCACGTAGCCTGTCAGCTTTTTATCACTGGCAGAAAGCGAAGCGGTACGAATTTCAAAATCATTCTTCATCAATAGACTCCAAGACTGAAAAGGGGATTTATGCCCCTTTATCGTTAATTCGCTTTAGTGCCTTTGATTTCCAGCACTTTGATTGCGTTGGAATCCACCAACCCGCCGCCCAGATATTTATCAGTGTGTACCTTATAAAATCCCGGTTCGGTGATATTGTCAGGACGAGTACGGATGCCCGTTTGATGGTCAACGATGAAGTAACCGCGCTTGAAGTCACCCAAAGCAATGATGTTATCCGGCATAAATTCGAGATAATGGACAGGCAAGCCCAGCAACATATCAGGATCACCTGCTTGCAGGCGTTCGCGCCAGATGTAATCCCCATTGCCATTTTTCAGCTTCTGCACGTTGGCGGCGGTCGTGGAGTTCATCACCCAAACGGCGTTCTTGCGGTATTTGTTCCTGAGCAGGAATTTCAGGTCAATCAGGCTATCGGCTTCAAGGCTGGTTGCTTCCAGCTTTTGCAGTGTACCGAACGCACGTATCTTGTCGGCTTGAGTATCACGGGGATACGACAGGAAGCCTTTTGCTTTCTTGCTGCCGTCACCACTCACAAGATCGGTTTCTTCGGTATCAACAAAGGTGTCAGCGATTTCTGAGGTTAACCAGCCCAGAATATCGACATCGCTAAAATCGATGATTTCTTGGGTAGTCTTAGGATAGGCATAGATAGGAAACAGCTTGATACTGACTTCTTCCATCTTCGGTGTTGCCGTCTCACTGCGTGCCTTACCTTCTTCCCCGTGGGCAACGGCTGCGCCACCGACTGAAACCAACTGTTTATACTCGTTGCTGCGCGTGGTCTTAATCGTGCAGATCCGGCGCATGACCGACTCATCAGCCAGTTGCTGCATGATTTGTTTGTTCAGCTCAGGGATAACGGTATAGCCGCCGTCTGCCGGAACGCTTGTAGACAGGGAGCGGGCTTCGCCCGTCAGAATATAGTGGCGTAGCTCGTCATTATTGAGTGTTTTACTGGTTGGCTGGTTCTTTGCCTGATTGCGTTCTTCATCAGATAAAACCTCATAACGGGCAATTTCCGTATTGAGTGCATCAGACTGATTGCGTAATTCGTCGAACTGTTTGGCTTCTTCGGGATTAAGTGAGCGCTTCTCGTCTTCGGCTTTGGTGAGCAGTGAGCGCATTTGATGGGTTAAATCGGCTTTTTGCTGGCGTAATTCGAGTAGTTTTTTCATGGTGTGTTTCGGAATAGTTATTTTTCAATAAATAACTTTTTAACATCATAAAAAATAATAATAAATGATTCTTATTATGTTGGGATAGCATACAAAAATGGCGACTTAAATCGCCATTTTGCTAATGGCTATTTATTTTTATAGTGTAGACTTTATTAAATTCCTCGGAGCTTTTAAACATATTACCATAGATAGCTCCATGTATATTAACTGTTGCCGTTCCTGCCTTGGCAGGAATACCACTTATTATGATACAGTTATTATCCTTTTTTGATATGGTATTTTTTGTTATCACCTCTTTGGGTAATTCACAATGTTGGGCATATAGTCCTAAATTATCCGGTTTTACACTATTACCAGTTAGCATCCCTATAACACGTCCACCCTCTATATTTATAGTGCTATAATACGACTCACCCACTTTAGCATCAGGTAGTTCGTTTTCTTTAGGTGAAAATGAAACGGAACTACCACAGGCAGTGAGAAAGAAAACAGCCATTATCATTAAATGTTTATTCATTTTATTTTAATGGTTTAAAAACCAATCCTCCAAATAATTGATTCAAAAAAGAATCCATTGTAGTATTTCTTTTTATTTGTTGATATGCATTACCCCATGAGAATAATTCAAGTTCAACTTGTTGCTTATTTTCTTTCACTACTCCATTCCATACAATCCAATGACTTTTATATGTAACACCATTATTTCTTCCCATTCCTAACATAGTGTCAGATATCAATGTAACTACTTTATATCCTTGCGATGCATAATCATTAAGAGTCATTAAGTCATTCATATTGCAATGAGATAATCCTACATTACTAAATATTTTTTCATACCCAGCCTTTTCAAACCATTCTGTTAACATTCCCCACATTGTAATACCAGCAACCTGATCATCAACTTCATCATAGCTAAAAATGATATTTTCTGAATCTCTTAAACTTGCTAATGTCAACCAGTCTAACCCAGATATTCTTGCACCGTACTCGTTATAAAAAGTTCCTTTAGGATGACGACAACCATCACCCGGTTCAATTTCCAATTGACTAATTTTAGTTCTGCCATGTTCCCATAACTCACGAGCAGCTTGTTCATAAATATCTGGTCTATCCATTTGTAAGCAATAAAAAAATGCCGCAGGACCACATAAACTTGCACCACCCTGATCGGGAACGCTTCTTTTAGAAAGCCTGTTCTGGAGTTCTGATTCAAATTTACTTTTTTCAAATGGATCATCTTTGTGACCCATTGGATATTCTTTCGCAATAAACGCCCTTTCAGGAATAGTCAGTTTTAATTCAACGGTATTATCACCCTCGCTGACAGGTTTTGTTTCAATCGTACTTTCAAAATAACAGGCATTTTCTCGTTTTTTATCTGAGCAGGCTTTACCTGCTACGAATTCTCCCAATGTATACATCTTTTTAAAAGGGGCTTGTAATGCCTGAATCGTATTTGAACCATGTTTGCGGTAAAGCATGATTTGCATAATATACGTCACGGAAAGATCATCGTCTGTTTCTTCAGTGACATGCTGTTGAGTTTCATAATTACTCTGTAATTGTGCCTGAAAAATATCAAGCAATATATGATGGTTTCCTTTTGCGTCCTTACGATAAATGATTAAATCGTACAGCAAGTGTTCAGCAGGTACATTTGACTCTATTTTTGTGTAGACAGTATAAGTTGGCATGGTATTAATCCTTTAAAATATGAAAACTCAGGTTCTGTTTGTCATCCGTAAGATGCCATTGGGTATAACCTTGTTTATCCGTCTTTCCTTCTTTTATCTGTCCATCCGGCAGGCAAACCCGATACTTGCATTCGGTTAAAAGATTGCCGTCATCATCCACACAACGATAGCGGGCATGATGTTTAGCGGATTTTACCGGAGTTTCTTCAACCAGCGGCTTCTTAAGTGGCTTCACATTCGAGAACCCAGACAAAAGCGGCCTGCCTTCTTCACGCCCGGCTAATTGTGTAATGCTGTAGCCCGACGTCCCCGCTGCAATATGCTGGCATGAGATAGATTTATAATCGAGCATCACCACTTCATGGGGGATTGCGCCGTTGTCATTGATGGAATGGGGATAATTGTAGGACAGATCGACAATCGTTGCGCCTGTCAGTTTAATTTCGTAAAAGAATTCCAGTTGTCCCATCGGGCTTGTCCGGTAGTGCATAAAGCGTGCTTCCAGCAATTCGTTTCCGTCGATTGCCATTGCTAACAGTGGTGAGGACTTATCAATGGGTTTGGTAAAGCTGACCGGGTGATGATGCGCGTTCTGGTCGCGGCTCACTGAATGGCTGACACTCAGTACCTGTATTTCGTCTTCCCTTCCTGTCTGATAGCGGTTTCCGATGGATTCGGGCGTTGAACATCCCGCTGAAATTAATCCCTGTTTCTTGCCTTTTAGTGATAAGTAGATAACGTGTGACATCTTGTCTCCTGTGATCTGACTTCCGATAAAATCGAATGAATGAAACAGGATACAGCAGGAATATTTATCTATTCTAGCATGAAGAAAAATTCAGCAGTAAATTTGTGATTAATCTCTGTTCTTAAATAAAATCAGAATATTACATCGTTTAAATTTCTGGTAATACCAAATCAGGCTGATACCTTATTTTACTGTCTCCTATCATCCGACTTTTATTTACCTGCCAGAGATAGCCCCTATAAATCTTTTTCACCCTCTCAGTTATGCACCCTCTGCACATTCTTCTCAAAGCCTTGCTACACCTGGGTTTGCAGTAATTAATATGATATTCATTCACTGTATCCTCTGTTCACCCCTTTTTGACTCGAATGAAGAGAATGTATATTTGATGTATAGCTAAGAAATAACTATACATCTATTATTTTCTTTTAAATACAGATAGATATTTAAAATGATGTATGGAATGCAGACTTAAGCCCAAAAGGTTTATATAAGGGATTTAAAATCCCGGCACTCAGGCACAGACGGCAACCATTCTTCGGCTTCTTCCGACAACTCAACATTATAAGAATAACCTTTCTTGGTTCGCACTTTCCGATACTCCTTTTTGTACTCCAGCATAATTTTGGGAAGAGATTCGCCGAACTTGGTCAGTGTGAGCGGGCGTTCAAAGCCGTGCGCTTCCATAAAAGAAAGATAAGCATGATATAAATACACTCTCGGTGCGCGTGGGCTGATGTTCTTAGTGCCCATCTTCATCCCAGTGGACTCATTGACGGTTACCAGATAACCGCAGAAACGATACAATGGCTCGGAATTGCTTTTCACCGTTAACGCTTCGTTAGAATCGCGCTGTGCCTGTAGCAACTTTTTCGCTTTGTTCTGGTCGGCAAATTCGTTTAATAAATGGCGGATAATGACCGGCAGTTCCCGGCTGATTTTCTCCGACAAGTATGGATCTTTCTCTGACTCTTTGACCGGAATGTTAAACGGGAATATCACCCGCCGCCGTGCAATACCGCCATTACGTTCGGTAAAGCTCATCGGTTCGTTATTGGTGACTAATACCACAGCTTTAATAATGGTGGAGAACTGTTTTTCATATTTCCCGTCAACTTCAATCAGATCGCCGCCTGTAATCGCCTTAATGCCTGCGCCCTCGCCAACATATTTAACCTGATCAGGCAACGTAATCAGGCTTTTCCCAACAAACTGATAACGCCCTCGCGCTTCATCCAACGCTCTCATATTGCCACTAGCGGTATTGTGTTCGCCCGCTAATAAGGTCGCTATATAAGTAAAAATACTTTTCCCGCTACCACCTTCGCCTGTCACCTCAATAAATAACTGCCAGTCATAACGGTTTGCCAGGATCATAAACAGGGCGGCTTTAATACGGTTCATCTTGTTTTCATTGCTCCCCGCTGCATGAGACAGCCAGCGATAAAAATCTGGAGCATGATCCGGCAAATTTTCACCAATAGCAGGCGGAGTGAATTCGATGCCGTTATGGTTCATTAGCCAGTGTTCTGGCTGGTGTGGGATAAATTGTTGTGCTGATAAATCATACACACCATTACTGAACCCGATTAAATCCTGCCGTTGCTCACCAATAACAGGAATTTGTAATTTCATCGCACTAATCGCGTTATTAATGCCGTTCGGGCTGTAAGGGGTTTCGTGCTGGTCGAAGATTGCCACCATAGAGCAGCGCAGCTCGCTATCCGGCACGCTTTCCCATGTTGCTCTGTTATAACGATAGGTCATTTCACTTTCAGGGTTGACCGCGATTTTTCCGTAATACTCAACCAACAGTGCCCCGCGCTGACTGGCTGCCATTTGTGCCAGATTGTTATTGGCTTTTTTGGGCTTCGTTTCGTGGATAATCACCGCTTCTGCTTCCATGAGTTTTTTCTCTCCAACCTGATATAACCCGTTGCTGAATGCCTGCTTTGCTGCCTCAATGCCGTGATGCTGGCGATAATCGTCCCAGTCAGATTTCAATGCCGTAGGCGGTAGCGTGACCCAGCCGTTAATCGCTATAGCGGCCTTTTCTGCTGCCATTTTGCCAACGTTCTTTTTTAACCTGCCGTTTTTGTCCCGTTCTTCCGGTTCGTGCCAATCGTTATCAGCAGAAAGGATAATTTTCGCATCTAGCCACTGGGTTCTGACCTGTTCGGCAATCGTGAGTAAATTACTTTCATCAATTGCAGCCAATACCACGCCCTTATGTAACTGGCTGACAGTTAATGCTGTTGCATAACCTTCGGTGATGATGAAAGTGTCCGGTGTTCCGGCAATCTCGGATACAGGTATAAAACTCCCTTTTTTCTGCGTGCCTGTAACAAGGCGTTTTTCACCGTTTGGCTTGATGGTCTGTGCGCCTGTTATCGTACCGTCCAGTGTCTGAGTAACCAGTAACAAAGAGCCATCTTTCAACAATCGTTGATTGGGGCATTGCAGCCCCTTTTTAGCCAAATATTGGGATTCACCCGTAACAGAGGTTGCGACCAGTGCAGTGATGCGCTCTGCAATCGGTTTTGCCATTCTGGGCTTTTCTTTGGCTGGCTTAGGTTCAGTCAAGGGAAGTGCTAACACATCAGCTACCAACTTAGCGGCGGAAAAGATGGCGATCCCCTTAGTTCTTGCCACTAAATCCAGCCCGTCACCGTGATTGGGATCATCACACTGGCGGCAGTGCCAATCACCGTTATGGTTATCATCGATAAAATGAAAGCGATCAGTGCCGCCGCATATCGGACAAGCACCATGCTTACCCTTTAACGGAACGTCAATACCGCAGGCGGGTAACAAAAGTTGCCAGTGATTGGCGGCGGATTGCTTCACTGCACGAATAACATCTAACGGACGGCTTTTTTGAATATTATTTCCCTGACTCATGATCACTCGTCCCCGCCATTAACAGCCGCATAAAGCGAATAGTAAACTTCCTGATTGATATCACAGGCCAGTGAAAGCAAATCATGTAATTCTTCGGAACAGTGCTGGCTAGACTGTTCAAGAATGATCTCATATAAAGAGATGCATAAACCCGCCCGAAACGCGGCCTGATCTAATCGGTCGGATTTCCTATACACAATGCAATTTAATAATTTATTCACAAGAGGCTGTGGCGAATGTTTCAACAAAGCTCGGTGAACCTCCTGATGAATATCGCCCGCCAGTGCAATCAGATTATTTAAGTTGATTTCGCATTCATCTTTAGCTTTTTTGGTAATAAATGTGAAGAGTGAAACACCCAGACTTGCGCGATATAGCGCCTGTTTTAATGAGATAGGTTTATTACTCATGGTGTGTCTCCTGACGTGATACGAAGATCAGTGAGGACATACCAGCCAGCCGCTGAGTGCCGGATGCAATTAGGAATGTAAATTTTAGGCGAGTTTGGTTAGACTGTATGTCAGCCATAGCATTAGCTCCGATAATGTTGTGGTTAGACGCCTCGATAGTGTTACCGCACTTCGGGGCGTCGCTGTTTTTGTTCCTTGAATGACTCAAGGTGTCAGCCACGTCAATCCTTTTTCACGAAAATTTTTTGTGTATACTGTCAGCCACCAACTACTAATGGATACAGATATGGCAACGAAAGCAATAAATGCAAAGTCAAAAAAATTAGAAGCACGTGTACCGCATGAACTTGTTGACTCAATGGAAAAACTTAAAGAAGAGGGTGAAAGTACCGCACAATTCATAATTTCGGCTATGACAGGTGAAATTAAACGCCGCCAGCGCAAATCCAAAGCATCATCTGAGCAAGAATAATCAATTAACCCTCTTAAAGAGGGTTGTCTCTCAAATTGATGGTTATTTAATAGCAAAGAATTTCTATAGCAAATATCTATCATCACACCAACTATTCCCGAAATTAAGCTGCTTTTAGGGTGAATTTGACCGCTGCCAATTAAGGCAGTTAATTTTTCATTGCATTATTTTTTAGTTAGTAGGTTTACGGCTATATGGGTTATTCACGTTCTCTACTGTTGGCGGATTACGCACCCAATGCAGCAGATCACTAAGCAACCAAGCACAGGAATTGCGGCCTAATGGCTTACGGGCAGGGAAGCGGCCTTCATTTTCCAGCTTCCATGCTGACGTTCTGGAAATAGAGGTGATATGCTGGCGTTCTTTTTCACGTATAAGACGATCATAAGGTTCACCATATTCGGAAAGGATAGAGCGGCGTTCTTCTGGTGTAGGAGTACTGTATTGCATGATTATGTTACCCTCACTGTTTAATTGTTTTTGTGAGGGTATTTTACTTAACAGAAATTATTACAAAAGAAAGCCACATTTGTTACGTGTATATCACAATGGTCATTCTCACAACTCATTACTTCCCATTATTGAGCTGCTTTTAATATAACCACATTCTCATAATTACCCGCCAATACATCCAGTCGCTGACACCACTTGTTTAAAGCGTCCAGCTTCTCTGGTAAATATTGGCTCTTGTTGTATATCGCCATAATGCCCGGCAGTGCATGGCCTAACAGTTGCTCAACGACATGAGGTGCGATGCCTATATCATTTAATTTAGTTGCAAACGTTCGCCTTAAATCATGCAAAGACCATTCCTCGTCATGCTCTAATTTTTTCCATATTTTTCTGCCATATTGTGCGACTGCTTCAAGTTTTTTAATTTCCCCTAAGAGATAACCGCTTTTATGGTTTTGGTGAATAATATCCATTAAAAATGGCTTCATATATTCTGGTATTGGACGAATGATTTTCTCACCTGTCTTGCTATTTTCTTTTGGGACGGTCCATAACATAGAATTCAAATTCCATTCTGAACATTTAGATAACCTGATCTCCCTTGTCCGACAACCAAATACAACCAAAATTTTCAATAAATTATTATAATAAGGTAGGTAAATACCTGTATTTATGGAGTCCCATAATTGACCAAGTTCATGATCGTCTAAATATCGCTGGCCTTTATTTTGTTTTTTTCCAACATCCTGAATAGTTAAATCATCCAATACATGGCTGACTGCATACCTTCTTACCCGGCAAAATTTTAGAGTTTGCTTGCACAATTGAAATACAGAACCAGCAGCCACCGGAGCTTTCTTTTTCATTCTATCAAAGCATTGCAGCCAATATATTGTTTCGCAATCAGACAATGCCATTTCACCAATATAAGGATAAATATGTTTTTCTAATTGCAGAATAAGGGTATCAATATTGACTCGATTTTCTCTGCCGTAGTGTTCTATCCAATATTCAATAGCGTCTTTCACAGTGACTGGTTTTAATGATTCCTGCATCACTAAGTTAAATTGCAGCTTTGGATCTTTACCAGATGCTAACCAACTACGACATTTATCCCGCGTTTCTCTAGCCTGCTTCAGAGGCACATCAGGATAGCGCCCAATGGTAAGGCGGTTTAACTTTTTTCCATCAAGTCGGTACGTAAAAACCCAACTAATTCCACCAGCTTTAGATGCTTTGGCGCTCAACCCCGCACCATCGGCAAAAAATTCAATATTGCCCCTTTCTTTTCCGTGCAGGGTTCTAAGTTTTTTATCACTGAGCTTGTTTAGTTCGGCAGCCATGATCGCTAAAGGTATTTATACAATTGTTTATACATAGTGTGCTGCAAAGGTGAGAAAACGTCAATAAACACTGTAACAACATACAGTTTAATGATTAATTAATTACTTGATATTTATATGAAAATAATAATTATGGACAAACTTCAGAACACAAAGTAAATATATATAGTCTGTAATGATTTCGGACACATTAACGCAGTTTGCAACAATTGCAATGTAAACGTGCGAGGCTGTTTCCAACACTTCTAACATGATGAGAGAGTTACCATGGCAAAACATATAGAATTTTCCGCCACTGGCGGCCCAGAAGTACTCCGATATTGTGAATTTACGCCTGCTGATCCTACAGCTGATGAAGTACAAGTTGAGAATAAAGCTATCGGTATTAATTATATTGATACCTACATACGTAGCGGGTTATATCCGCCAGCTAATCTACCTAGTGGGCTGGGAACAGAAGCGGCAGGTATCGTCACTAAAGTTGGGGCAAATGTAACGTCCATTAAGGTCGGCGATCGTGTGGTTTATGCCCTATCCGCTTCTGGTGCTTACAGTGAAGTACATAATGTACAAGAAAACAAATTAGCCCTATTGCCAGATGCCATATCATTCGAACAAGCCGCCGCATCATTCTTGAAAGGTCTGACTGTTTATTATCTTTTCTATCAAACCCACAAGATTCAAGCAGGGGAAACCTTCCTATTTCATGCAGCAGCGGGGGGTGTTGGTTTGATTGCTTGCCAATGGGCAAAGGCATTGGGAGCAAAATTGATTGGGACAGTGGGCTCAGATGAAAAAGCCGACCTTGCCAAAGCAGCAGGAGCATGGCAGACCATCAATTATAATCGCGATAATATCGTGGAACGTCTTTTGGACATCACTGATGGTAAAAAAGTGGATGTGGTTTACGATTCTGTCGGTCAAGCGACATGGTTGGATTCTCTCGATTGCCTGAAACCCAGAGGGCTGATGGTCAGCTTTGGTAATGCTTCCGGGCCTGTAACAGGAGTAAATTTAGGACTCCTCAACCAGAAAGGCTCGCTGTTTCTCACCCGGCCTTCTCTGTCTGGTTATATCACTACCCGTGATGAATTGAATGAAGCCAGCAAAGTACTCTTTGATTTTATTGCCAGCGGCAAAATCAATGTGGACATTCCAGAAAGCCAGAAGTTCCCATTGAGCGAAGCAATAAGAGCACACAGGACACTGGAAAGCCGTGCAACCCACGGTTCCAGCTTATTGATCCCATAGTTCTTATTGATCCCATAGCTCTTATTGATTCTATAGTTCTTATTGATCCTATAGTTCTTATTGATCCTATAGTTTCTAATTTCAGAGCGGATTAAATCCGCTCTGTTACCATTTCCAGTGCTTTTTCAACAACCATAATGCCAGCGCCCTGTTTATGGGCATTTTCACTTAAATGACGACGCCACTGACGTGCGCCGGGAATGCCCTGAAAAATCCCCAAAATATGGCGAGTGATATGCCCTAAATAAGTGCCTTTAGACAATTCCTGTTCGATATAAGGATAAAGCGCTTTAACCGTATCAACCGTATTGGTCACTGAAATTGTTTGATCAAACAATTCACGATCCACATGTGCCAGAATGGATGGGTTTTGATAAGCCTCTCGCCCAATCATCACGCCATCAACATACTGCAAATGCTGCTTCGCTTCTTCCAGTGATTTAATTCCGCCATTAATGGAGAACGTCAATTGTGGGAAATCTTTTTTCAATTGATAAACTCGCGGGTAATCCAAAGGTGGAATTTCGCGGTTTTCTTTTGGGCTTAAACCAGACAGCCACGCTTTACGCGCATGGATAACAAAATTATCGCAATCGCTGTTTTTCACGACGGTATCAATGAAATCACACAGAAACTCATAGCTATCCTGTTCATCAATGCCGATACGGGTTTTGACAGTAACAGGAATATCTACTACATCCTGCATCGCCTTAACACAGTCGGCTACCAGCATCGCTTCTCCCATCAGACAAGCACCAAAGCGACCGTTTTGCACACGATCAGAAGGGCAACCAACATTCAAATTGATTTCATCGTAACCCCGCTCCTGCGCGATTTTGGCACACTGCGCCAAGGCTTCAGGATCACTGCCACCTAATTGCAATGCCAATGGATGCTCTTGCTCGTTATAAGCCAGATAATCCCCTTTGCCATGAATAATCGCGCCCGTTGTGACCATTTCCGTATAAAGCAACGCTTCTTTACTTAATAAGCGATGAAAGTAACGGCAATGACGGTCA
>NZ_JAQRFN010000002.1 GCF_028598555.1 Xenorhabdus anantnagensis | reverse complement strand
TGTTTTTTAATCAAATTTTATTGATTTGGATTATATAAAAACATTTAAACATTTTAATTGATTATTGTGGTTGATTTGCCAAGTTTTCATTAAAAATATTACTTATTGTTACCTTTTCTACTAAATGGGCTTTTAATTTATCTAAAATTGGAGTTCATTCGTACTTTCGAGATTATTTAAAATGAAGGAGATATCTCGTTTAATAAAAGGTGATTTGTTATATTTTTCAAGTAAAAACAAATAGATAAGTTTTTTATGGATCGGCTTGGATACTTTTTGAAAAGCGATATATTTTTTTATTTTGCGATTTATCTATGAATAATCATCAAATTGAGGGAGTTTTTTGCTGTATAAGCCAATAATGAGGTGATTTCTCTCTGAGATATTTCAAATCGCAAAGTACATATGTATATGTATTTTTACAACACGTTATTTGATTTGTTCTTTTTGTGGATGCCAAACGAGATCTGATTAAGCTAAAAATTTTAATAAATTCATGCTGGGGGAGACTATGCACTTGCAATGATGCAAGTAATGGCAAAATAGCGTCCAGTGCAATTTGCCCGGGTACTCACGGACGATTTTGTAACAACTTCTCCTTTCTCAAAACGGCCAGCCATACCAGATAAATACAACAGGTCTATGTTCGTAGCTCAGTAATTGTTGATACGTTATTAACGTCAACGTGTTGTGTAACGGATTTTTCTTATTCTCTATCACCGAGCGGGAATTTTTTAATATCAATAGGTTATATTCATATTTATAGCTTTATGAAAATTTAAAACCTATATCATTGCCCTTGTCTGCTTCTATATCATCCAAAGCATCAGGTCATTGATTGAAAGATTAATCTAACCTCAGCTTCGTTTAAAAATAGCGATATCACAATCCCGTAAATTCAAGCTCGGTTTTTTAGGTTGGAATGTATAAGCAATTAAGCCAGCGACGATTTCCAATAAAAAACCGAGCTGACTACGGTGTCTTGAATGCTCTATCTGAGAAATGTTTTTGAGCTGATCCACGACCGTTTCTATCAAAAATCGCTTTCTCAACATCAGATTATCCCAGAGAGATAACGCTTTTGCCTTCATGTTACTCCGGACATGAGTGATTAACGTTATTCCTTCTGCTTCCAGTTCATCGCACAAGGCCTGTGACAAATCCCCTTTATCGCCATACAAACATCCTGTTAACCCTTGTACCAGTGCTTTGACGGGATGACGATCATCTTTATTTCCTGAGGTCAGCTTAACCGCTAAAAGTTCACCACAATCATTGATAACCAAATGAAGTTTAAAGCCATAAAACCAGCCTGTACGCGTTTTCCCTCGCTGTGCGACGCCCTCAAATACGCGATGACGGGGAATACGGAGGTTGTGACAAACAGCAATTTTGGTTGAATCAATAAAGGCGATCCCCTGGGTTTCAGCCTTGCGTGACGAAAAAAAAGCACATAGAGGAATGAGCGCCCTTTGCTTTAAGGTTAACATACGGGTGTAGCTGACCAACCTGGGAAAATCGGCTTTAAGATAGTGTTTGACATGCTGAATATAAAACGTTTTAAAATCACGATAATGGCTCATGTGGAATAAAATGAGGAGCGTCATCACTTCACTGAGAGAAAGGGACGCTTCGCGGCGACGTTTGAGCAAGCCATTTTCAATTAACTGTTGATGCCAGAGAGGAATAAATTTTTGGCAAAAGTCATCGACGCAGCAGTAAAGTTCTTCTAAATTAGACATGCCTGAGGATCTCCACGATTTTGTTTTCTTTGACAAAAACGTTGATCGTGCCTCAGGCACTTAGTTCCCTTCTTAAGCAAACCTCAGGTTAATTATCTGATTTCATTTAAGAACAGACGTTAATCACAATTTTATTGATGGATTTTTACTCATGTTGGAATACATAAATAATCCTGTTGTATCTTGTTTCATTCATCTGATATTTATCGGAAGTCAGATCACGGGAGACAAGGTGTCACCCATCATTTATTTATCGTTAAAAGGCAAGAAGCAAGGTCAAATTTATTTTCATCCTTGATCAAACTAACCTTATTGAATATGAATTTCACTTTAGATATGGACTTGTAACAGTAAAAAATGATTCCTCTCTCGAAATTTCCCAGTCAAAGAGGTAACTCAAGATATGGGATATTATAAACTTATCGATATCACTTACTGTTTTTAATTATTCACCAAGCCAACGTAGCGCAGCCTGTGCAAGACTAAGTCTTTTTTCTTCAATAGAGCTACTATAGGTTCGTTGTTTTTTGTCAATCATACGGGTCACTTTATGTCGATTATATCTGTCTATCAATGTCTCCCCTCCTTCCCACTTATTTACTTTTTTACTGATTTCATCAGAATGTCTTTCTAAGTAAGCATTAATTGGCTTCATTGACTGTGCATGTTTAAAAAAATCAATAGGTAATAGTTTTATTGCTTGATCAAAAAATACAACATGAGCTGTCTTTAATGCATCATCCTCAAGTACTGCTGGTGGATTAAAAGTTGCATTATTTTCTCTAATAAATTCTATTCTCTCACTAAAAAGATCTTCATGAAGACTTACAAAGTGATCACTATATTTATACATCTTTTTCAAAAAATGAAGTGAAAAAAGTAAACAATCTTCCTCACTATTTTGTATTTGGTTGTAAATATAAATTTTTTTATATTTGATATATTGTTAAGGGCGAAGTGTAATATAGAAAAAATAAATTGATTTTTCCCTAAACTTGAATCAATAAAAATGATGGAAATATTATTTTTCATATCTTTAAAAACATTGGCGGCAGCGAAGTGCGTTTTACCACCACCAGCGTTAATAATAAATCTTTTGTGTTTATTATTATCTAAACATAATTCTTTTATGTAATTAGCAAAATCATGTACATTTATAATGGAGTTATGAGCATTCATATCTGGATATCTTGCATTAAAATGGTTGAGTATTATTTTGCAATTTGATATATCCATTCTTATGTCATTGAATTGTATGTTATCTTGCTTTTTTGATTGAATTTTATCTATATATTGGTTTAACGAGTCTTGGTCATGCATTTTTCATACTCCAGTAGCCATGTGAAATATTTAATAATTATCTAATTTAATTGCTGAAAATTTTCTCAAGAAATAATTTTTCTTTCTATACTACTCATTTTTTCGGTCAAAGGAAATATTTTATAGTTATCTATACATTAATCTAAATAAGATAATAACAGGGTATGCAGTTAGTAAAAAGAGTATTAATCGTTAAAATTAAAACTATAACAATGAGTTAATGTGATTTTATATAGGAGATATTACAGAACATCTTAAAGTGTTTTTTAGAGTGTGATCTGGTAGAAGATAAAAGATATTATCTGAGATAATTATATGATTTCCTTTTCTATCCATATTATTGTGTGACTTCCCATCATGAATAGATAGCTTCATATTATTTTTCATGGTGTTAAAAATTCTTTTTTGAAAAGAATAAATTAACCATAAAACACCATGAAAAAACTACTCGAATTACGCCAACAAAAATCCGATTTAACCCATCAAATGCGCTCATTGCTTACTAAAGCAGAAGACGAAAAACGTTCTTTATCTGCCGATGAAGCCAAACAATTCGACGAAATACGCAATCAGTCTGATTCTCTGAATACGGAAATTGCTCGTTATGAGGCATTGTCTGATGAAGAACGCAATCAAGCCAAAAACCAGCCGACCAATAGCAAACTCAGCAATGATGAACTGCGCAATTATATTCTGACGGGTGAAACTCGTTCTTTATCTACAAGTGTCCCAGCAGACGGCGGTTATACCGTTATTCCAGAACTGAACAAGCAGATCATGCAGCAACTGGCTGATGAATCCGTTATGCGCCGAATCTGTGCTATCAAAACCACGCGCAGCAATGAGTATAAACAGCTTGTTTCAGTTGGTGGCGCAGCCGTAGCCCACGGAGAAGAAGGCAAGGCACGTAGTGAGACTGCTACACCCAAAATGGAAGAGGTCAGCATCAAGCTGTTTCCGATTTATGCTTATCCTAAAACTACCCAAGAGATTATCGATTTTAGCGATGTGGATATCATGGGCTGGCTGACGTCTGAGATCGCAGATACGTTTGTTGATACCGAAGAAACCGATCTTGTTAGCGGTGACGGTAGCAAAAAAGCGAAAGGCTTCCTGTCTTACCCTCGTGACACCCAAGCCGACAAGGTGCGTGATTTTGGCACATTGCAAAAGCTGGAAGCCACTACGCTTGAGGCCGATAGCCTGATTGATCTTAAGTTCCTGCTTAAGAATAAATACCGCAAGAACGCCGTGTGGGTGATGAATTCCACGACTGCCGCCCAAGTGCAGAAGCTGAAAAATGGCAATGGGGATTATATCTGGCGGGAACGTTTACAGGCGGGTGATCCCGATATGTTATAGGGCTTGCCTGTCTACTACCTTGAATTTATGCCGGATGAGGTGATTGGTCTGGGCGACTTCAAACGCGGTTATTTCATCGTTGACCACGAAACTAGTATTCGTACCCGTCCCGACAATATCACCGAGCCGGGATTTTATAAGGTACATACGGATAAATATCTGGGTGGCGGGCTGGTGGATTCCAACGCGATTAAGGTACTGGAAGTGAAAACAGCCAGTAAATAAGCAAGAGGGGCAAAACGCCCCTTTTCAGTCTTGGAGTCCATAATATGAAGAATGATTTTGAAATCCGCACCGCTTTACTTTCTGCCAGTGAAAAAAAACTCACCGGCTACGTGGTGAAATGGAACAGCCGATCCCACGTTTTATGGGATGAATTTGTTGAACAGTTTGCCCCAAATGCTTTTAGCGCCAGCTTAACTTTGGGGATTGATGTCAGGGCATTGTATGAACATGATCACATAAACCTGTTAGGCCATACCACATCGGGTACGTTGCAGCTTAGCGAAGATACCACCGGACTACGCTTCGAGTTAACCCCGCCTGATACCCAATTGGGGCGCGATGTGCTGATACTGGTTGAACGTGGTGATATTTCCGGTATGTCCTTTGGGTTCAGGGCACTGAAAGATCAGTGGGATATTGGGCAAGAACCGTATATCAGAACCGTTTTAGAAGCGGAACTGAGGGAAATCACCATCACCAGCTTGCCCGCCTACCCTGAAAGCGGGGTAGAGATTGCCAAGCGCTCGCTGAATGCCGTCAAGCCTAATTAACCCGAATTCTGGATAAGAAATTGACGAGAAGCCTGTTCCGGGAGCAAAGTTTTGGTGAACGCCGAAAACAGCTCCGGGGAGGAACAGGCTATGAATAACTTAGTTGAAATTTTCTGCGATGTCGCCGATTTTTGCCGTTTTTTCATCCCTCAGTGGACGCAGTTTTGCCTTGATAACGGATACCGTCTACGTCGCCGACAAGGTCGCATGTATCCCAGTGAAATCATGACCATTTTGATCCTCTTTCATCTGTCACATTACCGTGATTTTAAACATTTTTATCTGGCACAGATTTGGAAATATCATCACAACGATTTTCCCGCTTTGCTCAGTTATCCCCGTTTTATCAGTGTTGTCCCTTTGGTTTTGATGCCACTATGCAGTTATCTGACTCAATTAAAAGGAAAACCCACAGGCATTGCTTTTATTGATTCCACGCGTTTGCGCGTTTGTCATAACATCCGGATTCCCCGCCATAAAGTCTTTGAAGGGATAGCGCAACGAGGAAAAACCTCAATGGGTTGGTTTTACGGGTTCAAATTGCACCTGGTTATAAACCATCAGGGGGAAATTCTGGCACTTAAAGTGACGGCGGGTAATGTGGATGATCGAGAACCTGTTCGCGAATTAACAAAAGAATTAACGGGTTCTCTTTATGGTGATAAAGGTTATCTCAGCCAAGAGCTGGCTGACGATTTAGCTAAAACGGGGATCACTTTCATCACCCAAAAGCGCCGAAATATGAAAGCTCACATGCAAGCTGAATGGGATAAGATAATGTTATCAAGGCGCTTTATCATTGAGACAATTAATGGACAATTAAAAATCATTTCTCAAATAGAACACTCGCGCCACCGAAGTATAAAAGGATTTCTGTTAACTGTTTTAGGGGGTGTGATTGCTTACTGCCTTAAATTGAAAAAGCCATCACTTAAAAATTTCTACTCAGAAGACGATTTTCCAGTGATGGCTTAAGCGGAATTCGGGTTAGCTATGTCTGCTTGAGATATTCAGTGGACGGTTTCCTACACTAAACAATTAGCTTATTGCTATCGTTTGACACTTTACCTTGCGGCGTTTTTCTGTGCTTATTGGCATTTCAATGCTCGCACGACTTTTGCTGACCGTTTACGGGGCTTAAGGCGTCACTTTTTGCAGATTTACCGCTGAAAGTGACGCCGCAGCAAAAGGACAACATGGCTATTACAGGCTCACGCCTGCTTAACAGCGCGGTGCATCTGACACTGCAATTTAAGATTAAAAAAGCATCAAAAGGAGAACTTGACGATATCGAGGCTGGCTTCTTGCCGGTGGGGATGACCTGTTTATTCAGGCGGCAGTACAGCGTACTCAACCGATACCCCGCAATACCTCAACCCGCGTTCACTCTGGCGCACAGATATCCGTCAAGGACAAAGCAGGTGTTTCCTGTTTTGTCAGCATTGTCGCGCGCCAGAGATTGCATGTTGTCAGGTATAAGGTTAGGGAGAAATAAGCAGATGAGCCGATTGATTAAAGAAATGAAATTCTTCGCCCGACAAGGGGGAGGTAGCCATAAAACCTGTCATGATCGCACTCGGATTGCAGGGCGTTTGGGCGCGTTGTTATTGAGCCTGAATATTCAGGTTAAAAGTCTCAGCCATTTAAAAGCCAAGCATGTGGAACATTACGTTGATGCCCGTTTATCTCAGGGGATTGCTAAACGAACGGTACAAAATGAAATGTCTACATTGCGTAATATTTTCCGCATGGCAGGCAGGGAGAAACTGGAAACCTCACCTTGTTTGAGCAATCAGGCATTGGGATTAAGTGGAACCAGCCGAGCCGGAACGATCGTCCCCGGTACTGCAAACCCTGTCTGAATCGCCACCATCAATGATTAATTAATGGAAGGGGTAGCAGGAATGAATAACGTTAGAAATGACTGGCATCAAGCCGATATTATTGCTGCATTGCGTAAGCGTGGTACAACCTTGGCGGCTGTTTCTCGTGAAGCGGGATTGAGTTCTTCTACACTAGCAAATGTATTAAATCGTCCGTGGCCGAAAGGCGAATGGATTATTGCAGATTACCTCGGAATACACCCTTCAGAAATCTGGCCTAGTCGTTACTTTGATGCTAACGGCCAGCTCATTGAACGCAAAGTCAGAAACGTTTCCAGCTAGCGCAAATTCGATTTTAAAAAGACTTATTTCTGTGGGGTAAATTAGTGACCCCACTAACGCCTTTCTTTTTTTCACATCTTTTCTGTCTCTATGTTTTCCAATGAATTTTTATGCTGAGGATTTTTATGTGGGGTATTCGGTGGGGTACTCATAACAAAAAAAAGCACCCCCTCAAAAAGAGAAAGTGCTTTAATATCAACATGATCTAAGACTAGGATCAGTTCATGCCGTATTTTCAGTTTTTAAGTTCTCATGCTATCAAGTGTTGTTTTAAATTCAAATAAAATCAAAGTGATAGTTAAATAATATACTGTATATTGTTTCAGTGTTTATTGACGTTTACCCACTTTTACAACAAACTGTGTATAAACATTTGTATAAATATTTTGGGTGATCATGGCTAATGAACTGAATAAGCTAAGTGATAAAAAGGTTAAGGCACTTTATGGAAAACCAGTGCCTAAAATTGAGTTTGTAGCAGATGGCGCGGGGCTTAGTGCTAAAGTATCTGTAATCGGTGGCGTTAGCTGGGTTTTTACATACAGGCTAGATGGTAAGAAATTAAACCGTTTAACACTAGGGCGCTATCCTGATATGAGTCTAAAGGAAGCCAGAGAGCTACGGGATAAATGTCGTAATTGGTTAGCATCAGGCAAAGATCCAAAACTACAATTAAATCTAGAAATTCAAGAATCTCTTAAACCTGTCACGGTTCGAGATGCTTTGGAGTATTGGATTGAAAATTATGCCAAGGATAACAGAGCTAATGTTATTCGTCATATAGCGCAGCTTGAAAAACACATTTACCCCTACATAGGTGAGATGGCTTTAAGTGACTGTGAAACTCGTTATTGGCTAAAGTGTTTTGACCGTGCAAGAAATGAATCCCCTGTAGCTACTGGCTATATATTTCAAATGTGCAAGCAAGCATTGAAATTTTGCAGGGTTAGAAGATATGCAATAAGTAATGCTCTTGATGATTTAACTATTCCTGATGTTGGTAAAAAGCAAAATAAGAGAGATAGGGTATTAACTGATAAAGAATTAGGGAAATTATGGGAATCGATAAACGAAGATAAGCATATTCCCTATTATAACTATTTACTGAGAGTACTGGTTATTTTCGGCTGTCGTTCCCATGAAGCCAGATTATCAGAGTGGAAAGAATGGGATTTTGATAATTGGCTTTGGACAGTACCAAGAGAGCACACGAAAACAGATGAAAAAATAATTCGTCCAATCCCTATTTATATCAGGGTATTTATAACTGAACTGTACAATCTGAATAAAAACAGCGGTTATTTATTGGGCAAATTGAAAAAGCCAGAAGCTATTTCTCAATTTGGTCGTAACTTATGGAAAAGATTTGAACATTCCGAAGCATGGACGTTACACGATTTAAGACGAACATTTGCGACGAAGTTAAATGATATGGGAATAGCTCCGCATATTGTTGAGCAGCTATTAGGACACTCTTTGCCGGGAGTAATGGCAATTTATAACAGAAGCCAATACCTACCAGAGAAGCTAGACGCTTTAAACAAGTGGTGTGAGCGACTGGATGTATTAGCGGGAAATTATGAAAATGTGGTTATATTAAAAGCAGTTCAATCATAGGAATTAATGAGTTGGGTGATGAGCATGATAATTGTGATATATACGTAACAAATGTGGCTTTCTTTCGTAATAATTTCTATTAAGTAAAATACCCTCACAAAAACAATTAAACAGTGAGGGTAACACAACCATGCAATACAGTACTCCGACACCAGAAGAACGCCGCTCTATCCTTTCTGAATATGGTGAACCTTATGATCGTCTTATACGTGAAAAAGAACGCCAGCACATCACTTCTATTTCCAGAACGTCAGCATGGAAGCTGGAAAATGAAGGCCGTTTCCCTGCCCGTAAGCCATTAGGCCGTAATTCGTGTGCTTGGTTGCTTAGTGATCTGCTTCATTGGGTACGTAATCCGCCTACAGTAGACAATATAAATAATCCGTATAGCCGCAAGCCTGCTAATTAAAGAATAGCATCATGAAAAATTAACTGTCTTGGTTGGCAGCGGTCAAACTCATCCTAAAAACAGCTTAATTGGGAAAATAGGTAGTGTGATGGTAGATATTGGCTATAGAGATTCTTTGAAATTCAGCAATCATCAATTTGATAAACAACCCTCTCTAAGAGGGTTAGTTAACAATCACAGTTATTACTGGTTGGTTCAGATTTTAGGCTTTATTCCTAAAGTTAGGAGTTTTTCGCGGCAAGCATCTTTAACCCATGCGCTAAAGTTACCTTTTCCTGCAACAAAATCTATTTGTGACAGTAGGTCATCTTCGAATCGAATATGTTTCATTGTGCTGCTTGAACGATCAAATGATTTTTTTTCTTTTTTCTCTTGCATTGGTAACTACCATCTTTATAATAAACGTGAATATGGTAACTACCATATCTTGTTAAAGCAATCTTTGATTGAAAATATAACAATGCCTCGTAGTGCTGGAACACCGACGAGGCATCTAACAACCAACGATAGTAATAGTATCGAGGTAGCTATGTATCAATATACCTTTCTAATCGGAAAGGGCAAAGCCCGTTTACCTAAAATCTTTCCTATGCGCCTTACCTCCGTTCAGGGGGTAAATCATGAGCAATAAACCTATCTCACTAAAACAGGCGCTGCATCGTGCAAGTCTGGGTATTTCACTTTTCACGTTCATTACCCAAAAAGCCAAAGATGAACGCTGCGAAACCAACTTAAATAACTTGACTGTATTGGCACACGGCATTCATCAGGAGGTTTATCGCGACTTGTCGATACATGTCCCACAGAATCCAGTGAATAAATTAGTTAATTGCCTTATACGCCGGGAAAGAGATCCATTAGGGCAATCCTCGTTTCGTGCAGGTTTATGCACCTCTTTGTATGAGGTTATTCTTGAGCAGGCCAGCCAGCATTGCTCGGAAGAGTTACATGATTTGCTTTCGTTGGCCTGTGATATCAATCAGGAAGTTTACCATGCGCTTTATGCGGCGGTTAATGGTGAGGACGAGTGATTATGAGTCAGGAAAACAATAACCCAAAAAACCGTCCGATTGACTTTATCCGTGCAGTAAAACAATCCGCAGTCAGTCATTGGCAAAACTTGTTGCCAGCCTGTGGTGTTGATGTTCCGGCAAAAGGTAAACATGGTGCTTGCCCGATATGCGGCGGTACTGACCGCTTTCACTTTATCGATGATAACCATCATGGTGACTGGCATTGTCGCCAATGTGATGCGCCGAATCATGGTGATGGGCTGGATTTAGTGGCAAGAACCAACGGGATCACAGTCGTTGCCGCCGCTAAGTTGGTAGCTGACGCGCTGGCACTTCCTTTACCTGAACCCAAGTCCACCAAAGAACAGCCCCGAACAGCGAAACCTATTGCTGAACGTATCGTAACAATGCTCGCTACAGCTATTACGGGCGAATCTCAATATCTGATGAAAAAGGGGCTGCAATGCCCCAATCAGCGGTTATTGAAAGATGGCTCTTTATTACTGGTGGTTCAAACGCTGGACGGCACGATCACAGGCGCACAAGCCATCAAGCCGAACGGTGAAAAACGCCTTGTTACAGGCACGCAGAAAAAAGGTAGTTTTATTCCCGTTTCAGAGATTACCGGAACGCCCGATACTTTCATTATTGCTGAGGGTTACGCCACGGCGTTAACGGTCAGCCAGCTACATGAGGGTGTGGTACTGGCGGCGATTGATGAAAGTAATTTACTCACGGTTGCCGAACAGGTCAGAACCCAGTGGCCAGATGCGAAAATTATTCTTGCTGCTGATAACGATTGGCACGAACCGGAAGAGCGGGACAAAAATGGTAGGTTAAAAAAGAACGTCGGTAAGATAGCGGCAGAAAAGGCCGCTATAGCGATTAATGGATGGGTCACGCTACCGCCTACGGCATTGAAATCTGACTGGGACGATTATCGCCAGCGTCACGGCATTGAGGCAGCAAAACAGGCATTCAGCAACGGGTTATATCAGGTGGGAGAGAAAAAACTCATGGAAGCAGAAGCGGTGATTATCCACGAAACGAAGCCCAAAAAAGCCAATAACAATCTGGCACAAATGGCAGCCAGTCAGCGCGGGGCACTATTGGTTGAGCGGTACGGCAAAGTGGCAGTTAATCCTGATAGCGAAATGGTTTACCACTATAACGGTACAACATGGGAAACCGTGTCGGATAATGAGCTGCGCCGCGCAATGGTGGCAATTTTTGACCAGCACGAAACCCCTTACAGCCCGAACGGGATCAATAACGCTATCTATGCCATGAAATTACAAGTGCCGGTTATCGGGGAACAACGCCAGGATTTAATCGGGTTCCGTAATGGTGTGTATGATTTATCGGCTCAACAGTTTACCCTGCACCAGCCGGAACATTGGTTAATGAATCATAACGGTATTGCATTCACCCCGCCTGTTGTCGGTGAAAATTTACCAGACCATGCCCCAGATTTTTATCGCTGGTTATCCCATGCGGCGGGAAGTAATGAAAACAAGATGAATCGCATTAAAGCAGCTCTGTTTATGATCTTGGCAAACCGTTACGACTGGCAGTTATTTATTGAAGTGACGGGTGAAGGTGGCAGCGGCAAAAGTATCTTTACCTATATCGCCACTTTATTGGCAGGAGAGCACAATACTGCCAGTGGCAATATGCGGGCACTGGATGAGGCGAGAGGCCGTTATCAGTTTGTCGGGAAGAGCCTGATTACGCTGCCCGATCAGGTTAAATATGTCGGTGAGGGTGCTGGCATTAAGGCGATTACTGGCGGTGATTTGATTGAAGTGGACGGAAAATATGAGAAGCAATTTTCTACGGTCATTAAGGCCGTGGTATTAGCCACCAATAACGAACCAATGAGTTTTACAGAGCGTAATGGCGGTATTGCACGGCGGCGGGTGATATTCCCGTTTAACATTCCGGTCAAAGAGTCAGAGAAAGATCCACACTTACCGGAGAAAATCAGTCGGGAACTGCCCGTCATAATCCGCCATTTATTAAACGAATTTGCCGACCAGAACAAAGCTAAAAAGCTGCTACAGGCACAACGCGATTCTAACGAAGCATTAACGGTGAAAAGCAATTCCGATCCGTTGTATCGATTTTGTGGTTATCTGGTAACCGTCAATGATGCAACTGGGATGAAGATGGGCACTAAGAACATTAGCCCACGAGCGCCGAGGTTGTATCTGTATCATGCTTATCTTTCCTTTATGGAAGCACATGGCTTTGAACGCCCGTTAACACTGACCAAGTTCGGCGAATCGCTCCCCAAAATTATGCTGGAATACAAAAAGGAGTATCGGAAAGTACGAACCAAGAAAGGTTACTCTTATAACGTTGAGTTATCGGAAGAAGCCGAAGAGTGGTTGCCGTCATTGCCTGAATGCCGAGGCTTTAAATCCCCACTATAAACTTTTTGGGCTTAAGTCTGCATTCCATACATCATTTTAAATATCTATCTGTATTTAAAAGAAAATAATAGATGTATAGTTATTTCTTAGCTATACATCAAATATACATTCTCTTCATTAGGATAAAAAAGGGTGAACAGGGGATACAGTCAGTGAATATCATATTAATTACTGCAAACCCAGATGTAGCAAGGCTTTGAGAAGAATGTGCAGAGGGTGCATAACTAAGAGGATGAAAAAGATTTATAGGGGGCTATCTCTGGTAGGAAGACTAAATTTCCTAATTTTAAGTGATCATTGTTCTTGTTTAAGAGAGTAATTAGCGCATAAAAATATTTTTATGTCTTGATATACATCAACACATAATTAAAATTATCAGTTTAAATAACTCACTAAGAACTATCTGAAAAAATATTATTTCATATAATAATTATCAAAATCACTCAAAGTAATATATAACTCTTGTTAAGTTATAGTGTTTTTGATTTCTAAGTTATATTTTTTATCATTGTCATTTTGTTTTATAGTAAATTATGAATTCGGCTATTGACAAATAAGAGAATAGTTATATATTTCGGATTGAATAAATAACAAACACAAGGAAAGGAAATGGCTAACATTATTTACATGACCTTAAACGGCAAAAAGCAAGGGTTGATATCAGCAGGTTGTTCAACCTATGATTCAATAGGTAATAAATATCAAGAAGAAAATAAAGATAAAATATTGGTTTACTCTATAGATCACGATATCAGTAGAGAACAGAATGTAAATCACCAACCTATAATAATAACAAAGCCAATAGATAAATCATCGCCATTATTAGGAGTTTCAATATCAAATAATGAGCATTTAGATTGTCTGCTTGATATATATAGGAATAGTTCAGCCGGGGGATTAGAAAAATTTTACTCTATCAAATTAACGAATGCCACTATAAAAAACATCTCTAGCCATTATCCTAATTCACTAAGCCATAATGATATGCAACCATATGAAAGTATAACAATTTCATATGATAGCATAACATGGACACATCACATCGCTGGCACATCAGGCTACAGTATAAGAGAAGAGAATGTATTTTAATTCTTCTCAACTAAAAACAAAATGGTACGGTCAGTATCATTTTGTTTTATCTGTATAAACAAATTCCCTTTACTCCAAGATTCGCTTCCATTTGTATTCCAATATGCGTTTATATCTTTTATATAACCTAATTTTTCAATATAATTTATTAATTCTACTTTACTATTTGGATTTACATTTGAAAATAGAATTGAATTAGCCATTGGTTTTACACCATCTGGTGAATCATAGGATATAATGTAATCATTTGAAATAATAGGAATGTTTTTAACTTCATTAAAGGTAAATAAATTATACTTAATAAAGTCATTTTTTGTATATGAAAAATGATTATCTACAAATAAAATAGGGATAGTAAAAATCAGCCCTAAAAAAAACAGAGCTATAAATGTAATTTTAATAATCTTATTCAAGTTCAATCCCCACATCTCTTACTGCATGTATGTTATATCCTGTTCTATCTTCAATATGTATTAGCAAATGACTCCTATCTATATCAGTGATCGGGGATATAGTATTAAGAAATGTAGGTAAGGAAGAATAATATGGTCTAGCATTATTAGGGTATTTTTTGGGATCAGGGAACAATAAAGGCTTAAACATTTTATTTTTATACTTTCCTATAGCGCCATAATAATCCCATCTTTTTAGTGCATCTTCTTTACTTATAGGTTGAAGCTGAGGTAAATAATCAATTCCGTTTATAGCCTGATAAAAACCAAGTAGATTTGAAACTAAATCCTCACCACTGTACCCACTATCTGTATACCAATTAAAGGGAAATGAATCTTGATGCGCTTCAAATAGATGAGTGGTATACATCATAATAGTAAGTGCAACTCTCTTTTTATCATTTAAAGATAATCCTCTTCTAACCCTCCATCTTGTTATTTTAGATGTGCCATATTTTAATCCAAGACCCATGTATTGTGTGTATTTAATGGTAAAGTATGATTCCTTAGTATCATCACCTGAGTTTATAGCAATCATTAACATTCTGGCATCATTACCTTTTGAATGCCCAGTATCTACCCACCCTAATTTTTCGGTATAAACTAACCGTCCTTCTATGACATCACTTCTACTACTCATGAAAACTCCTGTAATTTAGTTAAGTACGCCATAAAATTTTAGGTATATGATAATACGCAAAATTATTAAGTTACTGTCTATAGAAACGTTTTAACAAGAAGTTACTATTTTATTACCTGACACCAAACAATAAATTTCTATAGAGTATAGATAATATAATTACATAGTAGATTAGTAAATCCCAATCTCACTTTTTAGTAAGTGACGTATTTTAAATATAAATTCACTCTAAGCATCAGTCTTTATCAAAAATATTAAATAAGACTAGTTTTAAATGGTGATTATAAGTTTCAAAAACTACTAGCTTTGCATTATTACCTAATATTTACTTTCCAGTAATAAAATATTCATTAATATTGGTAAAATTTAATTACATTATTATTGCCTAAGTAAAAATATCTTACACAAAATTAATTTCTAAATTAGGTGTGAAATGATAGTTGTGTGCTTACTCAACAGAGTCAGAATCCTTTCATTACTTATCATAGTGTTAAAAAATTATTTATTGGAAAAATAAATAAATCAAAAGCACATGAAAAAATTACTCGAACTACGCCAACAAAAAGCCGATTTAACCCAACAAATGCGTTCGCTGCTTACCAAAGCCGAAGATGAAAAACGCTCACTTAATGCGGATGAAGCGAAACAGTTTGACGAGCTGCGCACTCAGTCCGATGCACTCAATACAGAAATCGCCCGTTATGAGGCGTTATCGGATGAAGAACGCAATCAGACCAATCAGACCAAGAAGCAGCCGATCAATAAAACACTCAGCAATGACGAGCTGCGTCACTATATTCTGACTGGCGAAACCCGCACCTTATCCACGGGCGTTCCGTCTGATGGCGGCTATACCGTTATCCCAGAACTGAACAAGCAAATCATGCAGCAACTGGCTGATGAGTCGGTCATGCGCCGGATTTGTACGATTAAGACCACGCGCAGCAATGAATATAAACAGCTTGTTTCGGTCGGCAGCGCAGCCGTTGCCCACGGGGAAGAAGGCAAGGAGCGTAGTGAGACTGCGACACCAAAGATGGAAGAAGTCAGCATCAAACTATTTCCTATCTATGCCTACCCCAAAACCACACAGGAAATTATCGACTTTAGTGATGTGGATATTTTAGGCTGGCTGACTGCTGAGATCGCAGATACTTTCGTTGATACCGAAGAAACAGATCTGGTTAGCGGTGACGGTAGCAAAAAAGCGAAAGGCTTTTTGTCTTATCTCCGTGACACCCAAGCTGACAAGGTACGCGCATTTGGTACGCTGCAAAAGCTGGAAGTTACCAGTCTTGAAGCTGATAGCCTGATTGACCTGAAATTCCTGCTAAAGAACAAATATCGTAAAAATGCGGTGTGGGTGATGAATTCCACAACTGCCGCGCAAGTTCAAAAGCTGAAAAATGGTAATGGCGATTATATCTGGCGGGAGCGTTTACAGGCAGGTGATCCCGATATGTTATTGGGCTTACCTGTCCATTATCTCGAATTCATGCCGGATAACATCATTGCTCTGGGTGACTTCAAACGCGGTTACTTCATCGTTGACCATCAAACGGGCATTCGTACTCATCCTGACAATATCACCGAGCCGGGATTTTATAAGGTACATACCGATAAATATCTGGGCGGTGGGCTGGTGGACTCCAACGCAATCAAGGTGCTGGAAATCAAATCCTATTGATAATCTTGGAGTTTATCGATGAAGAATGATTTTGAAATCCGTACCGCTTCATTATCTGCCAATGATAAGAAACTGACAGGCTATGTGATTAAGTGGAACAGCCGATCACATATCTTGTGGGATGAGTTTGTAGAACAATTCGCCCCTAACGTCTTTAGCGCCAGTTTAGCGGCAAGTGCTGATATCAGGGCACTTTATGAACATGATCATATGAACCTGTTAGGCCGCACTACGTCCGGTACATTGCAACTTAGTGAAGATACCACCGGATTACGTTTCGAACTCACCCCGCCTGATACGCAGCTAGGACGCGATGTGCTGACACTGGTTGAGCGGGGTGATATTGCCGGAATGAGTTTTGGATTCAGAGCAATAAAAGATCAATGGGATACAAGTCAAGAGCCGTATATCAGAACTGTCTTAGAAGCTGAATTACGAGAAATTACGATCACTAGCTTACCTGCTTATCCTGAAAGCGGCGTAGAGATCGCCAAACGTTCGCTAAATGCGGTGAAGCCCTGCAATGCGGATTTGTATCATTACTGGCTGCGACTGTCTGAGGTGTGATGATGTGGCCTTTTACGCGCAAAGCCCCGGAAACCCGGAACATGAGCATTGATGAGCTACTTTCTCTGGCAGGTATTCCCAATACGAAATCCGGTGAGTATGTTTCACCCTCAACCGCCGAAAGCCTGCCTGCTGTGATGAATGCTGTTACCGTCATTAGTGAAGCAGTAGCAACAATGCCCTGTTATCTCTATCGAGTGAAAAATAGTCACGGCACAAGAGTCCCGAGAGTGGTTAAGTGATCATCCAGTTGATTACCTGCTCAATGAATGCCCGAACGATTGCCAAACACCGTTTCAGTTTAAGCGAACGCTGATGCGCCATTGTCTGTTGAATGGCAATGCGTATGCAGTCATAGTCTGGGGCAAAGATGGTCAGCCACAATCATTACACCCTTACCAGCCGTCAGCCGTGGTAGCGCAACGATTATCCGATCATCGGTTTGCTTACACCATCACCGAACCCTATAGCGGCAAGATCAGAATCTATTTACAGGAAGAAGTGTTGCATTTGCGTTATGCCACCGAAGATGGTTTTTTTGGGCGTTCCCCTGTCACGATTTGCCGTGAAACACTGGGTTTAGGGCTGGCACAGCAGCGCCACGGGGCAAGCATTATGAAAGAGGGCATGATGGCAGCGGGCGTGATTAAAGCCACTGACTGGCTAGATGGCATCAAGGGCAGTAAGGCACTGGAAGCCCTCGAACGTTATAAAGGTGCTCGCAATGCAGGCAAAACGCCCATTCTTGAAGGTGGGATGGAATACCAGCAATTGGGAATGAGCAACCAGGATGCGGAGTGGTTGGCCTCCCGCCGTTTCACTATTGAAGATATCGCCCGCATGTTCAATGTCAGCCCGATCTTTCTGCAAGAGTATTCGAACAGTACCTACAGTAACTTTAGCGAAGCCTCACGTGCGTTTCTGACGATCACCATGCGCCCGTGGCTTGCCAATTTCGAGCAGCAAATCAAATCCGCTTTGCTGATGAACTCACCAAAACAAGGCATTCGCTACCAAGTTGAATTCGACACCGCCGATTTACTGCGCGCCAATCCGAAAGAACGCTTCCAGAGTTATGAGACGGCGATTAAATCCGGTGTGATGTGCCCGAATGAAGCCCGCGAACGGGAAGGATTATCGCCCCGTGCCGGTGGCGATGAATTCAGTCAGGCATGGAAGCAAACCGTGGAAATCAAACAAGACAAGGAGAGTAACGAATGAGAGCAGGCAGATTACGGCATCGGGTGACAATTCGAAAAAATGAAGCCAGTCGGGGTAAATTTGGTGAAGT
This sequence comes from Xenorhabdus anantnagensis, assembly GCF_028598555.1. GTDB lineage: Bacteria > Pseudomonadota > Gammaproteobacteria > Enterobacterales > Enterobacteriaceae > Xenorhabdus > Xenorhabdus anantnagensis. Next base: position 295,899 of record NZ_JAQRFN010000002.1, on the reverse strand, counting down.
ACTCAACAACTGGGTAGATTTAGCCACGGTCTGGGCAGAAGTCAAAGCGATTAGCGGGCGGGAGCTGGTGGCCTCCGGCGCCGTGTTTTCAGAAGCCACCGTGCGTATCTGGCTGCGTTATCGTGCTGATGTGACCACAGCGAACAGCATTACCTTTCACGGAGCGAACACGACGGGCACAGCTTTTAGCATTATGGCGGTCATCCCCGATGCGAAATACACCCGCCTAGAGTTGCTTTGCAAGGGAGGGATATTCCGATGAGCCGGATTGAAATTCCCCTGAGTGAAATTAAACAGCATTGCCGACTGGAAGAAGATCACACCCTTGATGATGCCCTATTAACGGGTTATGCCGCCGCAGCGCTGGAAGTCTGCCAGCAACATATTGGTAAGCGGTTCGGTGATGGTCTGGATTTTACCCCAGCGATTAAAGTCGGTTGCCTGCTCTATATCGGCTTGCTGTATGAGAATCGGGAAATGGCAACGGATGTTGAACTGAAAGAAGTGCCCTTTACTATTAAATCGTTATGGTCTGTCTATCGTGATATGGGGATCTACTGATGCCGTGGCAACCGTTAAGACGTTGTAGCTATCCCAGTTGTAAGCAACGGGTAAAGTCTGGTCGCTGTGAGGAACATCGGCGGGAACAGAACGGGCAGCGCGGTACACGTACCGAACGTGGCTACAGTAACCGGTGGGGACGTTATCGACTGCAATACCTGAAAGCCTATCCCTTATGTGCCCATTGTCTCAAACAAAACAGTTACACACCCTCCACCATTGTGGATCACATTATCCCAATTAATAGTGATAGTGATGTGTTGTTCTGGCCTGCATCTAATCATCAAGCACTATGCCATGCCTGCCATAATCGTAAGACCGTCCAGACAGACCCCATCACCAAAGCCAAGCGCAAACAAGGTTCTTATCGGGAGCAGGAAGCAGAAGCGGCACGGTTGGTTAACTTCGGAATAATAACAAACTGAAATAACGGAGTGGGGGTATCAAAAATGACAAACACCCCTCTGAACGGAACCGCCCCCTCCTTCAATTTTTACGCACGGCAATTTTTTTGAAAATAAATCACAAGGAACAGAGAACATTATGGCAAGAGCACCCAAACCGCCCACTTATTTAAATGAGATTGCCACCAGTCAATGGAGAGCCAAAGGTAAAATCTTAAGCGAGCGGGAAGATTTGAACGCCGCCGACTGGAACAACTTAGAACTGTACTGTGTCAACTACGCCATTTACCGAAAAGCGGTGGCAGACCTTGATATCAGAGGCTTTAGCATTGTGAACAGTCAGGGCAGTGAAAGCCGTAATCCATCATTGAGCGCCAAAGCTGATGCGGAAAAAATCATGATAAAAATGTCTTCATTACTGGGTTTTGATCCGGTATCACGGCGGAAAAATCCGGTGGAAACGGAAGAAGAGGACGAGCTAGACCGACTATGAACGCATGGGAACAATACGCTTTTGATATCGAAAACGGCACAATTCCGGCCTGTAAGCGGGTAAAACAGGCGGTGAAACGTTATTTTAACGACCTTAATAACCCATTTTATCTATTTGATTCGGAGGTGGTAACGCAGTTTATTGCCTTTTCCCGTTACTGTCCGCACGTCAAAGGCCATTTGCGGGGCAAACCGATTATTCTGGAGCCGTGGCAGCAGTTCGCGTTTGCTAATCTGTTCGGTTTCAAAGTCAAAGCGACCGGACGTCGAAAATACCGCAGTGCTTACATTCAAGTGCCGCGCAAAAATGCCAAGTCTACGGTTGCCGCGATACTGGCTAACTGGTTTCTCGTGATGGAGCCAGGCCAGCAGGATATTTACACCGCCGCTGTGAGCCGTGATCAGGCGCGTATTGTATTCGATGATGCCCGCCAGATGTGCCTGTTATCAAAGCCGCTGAAAAAACGGGTGACTATCCAGCAACACAAAGTGAATTACCCGAAGAGTAACAGCCTGTTAAAACCACTGGCAGCCAAAGCTGCCACGATTGAGGGTACAAACCCTTCTCTTGCTATTGTCGATGAATATCATTTACACCCTGATAACGCTGTGTACTCTGCCCTTGAGCTGGGAATGGGCGCACGTCCCGAAGGTATTTTGTTTGCCATCACCACGGCAGGCAGTAACGTAATCTCTGCCTGTAAACAGCATTATAATTATTGTTGCCAGATACTGGATGGCGAGGAGCAAAACGCATCATTGTTTGCCTTGATTTATGAGTTGGACAACGAAAATGAGATTGATGATGAAAGCCTTTGGATAAAGGCCAATCCCAATCTGAATATTTCCGTGGATAGCGCTGCTTTACATGACACTATCCAGAAAGCACGGGGCATTCCCTCACAATGGACAGAGATGTTAACCAAACGCTTTAATATCTGGTGTCAGGGCGAAACACCGTGGATGGGTGAAGGTGCATGGAAAGCCTGCCAACTCGACTATGACGAAAACAACCTGAAAGGCTTGGAGTGTTACGCCGGATTAGATTTATCCTCAACAGGCGATATCACCAGTATTTGCTATACGTTCCCCGTGGGTAATGAACTGTTATTGCTGACCCGCCATTACCTACCCGAAGCCCAGTTACAAAACCCCGCCAATAAGAATCGGGCAATCTACCGTCAATGGGTACAAATGGGCTGGATACGCACCACGCAAGGCGATTGCATTGATTATGATCGTATCCGTGATGATATTCTCAAAGACAGCCAGCACTTTGATATCAAACTGGTGGGTTTTGATACATGGAACGCCACACACCTACGCACTCAATTACAGGGCGCAGGCTTAGACGTTGAGCCGTTCCCGCAAACCTATATGCGTTTTAGTCCGGTAGCCAAATCCGCTGAGGTGTTTGTTAACCGCAAAATCATTCGTAATAACGGCGATCCGGTGCTTGCTTGGGCGATAGCCAATGTCGTGATGGAAACCGATTCTAACGCAAATATCAAGCCGAATAAAAATAAATCTGCGAATAAAATCGATCCTGCAATTGCGTTTTTGATGAGTTTTGGCACATGGCAGATTGAGCATGAAGAGTTTGCGTTTAGTCTTAGTGATGAGCAACAACAGCGACTGGATGGCTTTGATGGAATTTAGATAACTAATTGATTTTTTTTAATACCTATGCTGGTTAGGAATTAATGAAATCAAATGCTCAGAAGGTTAGATATCACACTTTTATTTGTATTAGTCGCTACTCTTATCTAACAATCAGCTATGGGCGAAGAGCAGACCTAACATTGTAGTATGTTAATCAATGGGGAGGGGAGCAGATCCGGCCATCATCAGATGATGGCTTAGAACATATAGTGATGGGTAACTGAGTGGTGCAAACGCCTTCGGAGTAGATGATATCATTCACCTATTTTTTTAGTTTTTTGATCACTTCCGCACCATATTTTTTTACCATTCTAGCCACAAATGCAGGTTCAATATATTCTGAAAAAGCTAATAAACCCTTTAATTTATTAATTTCACTTTCATTCAGCCTATCTAAAGAGAAGTGATGAATAGCTGATGAAATATATCTTTTTCTATCTCGCCCAAGTGAGATGTTATCATCATTAGAAATGGTAACACCAGTAATATGACGATTATGAGCTTTAGAGGAAAAAATGGTTTTATCATGGTTTAAAGAAATAGCATCTCTGAAAAGATCAAATAAAACATCCTTTACGATACTATCAAAGCCGACAAGTACATGCTTCGTATTTGTGGAGAATGTCATATCATCAGCATAGCGAGTGAAATTTATTCCTTTGTTATTACATGCTTTTTCAATACTCTTATCAAAAGAGTACATAATTGCATTAGAAATAAAAGGAGAACTGGGTGCGCCAACGCTCAATTTTAAGCTCGCTTTCCTATGCTCACGGTAGAACAAACAGTTAGATATGATAGAAGCATTGTCTTTATCGAAATAAATGTTATTTCTTTTGCACTCAGCAAAGAATATATCAGGCGTCAAAGAATTGAAAAAATTTGATAAATCAAACTTTAATAAATAACTGTTCTTTGAGTGAATAAGTGCATTTTCTTTTATTCCCCGTCCAGTCCTGTAAGCATAAGCACATTCATGTACAGGTAACAGACTAGACAGTTCTTTAACTATAATACGTTGAATAAATTTCAATTCCTTTGAAGGATGAGCAATCCTGCGCATTTCATTGGAGTTCCTTTTTGCTATATCATAAATCTTATATCGATAAGGAGCAGTGGCGATAAATGTATTGATGAGTTCATCACTCAAAAATAGAGTGCTTTGTAAAAGCTTGCGGAATGATTTTGGATTATTAGACATTTTCTTCACCATACTTAGCTAAAACACGAATACGTCGTTGCTCTTTATCTTTTAAATTAATAACAAGCTCTTGTTTTAATTTAATTTTATTTTTTGACTTATCGAATGGTTTTTTATCTATATAAGATCCAAATTTTATATAAGTATCACTTTCGAGTTTTTTGAGTGGAAAAAAATAAGTGTTTGTGCTTCTTTTTTTCTTTTGTATTAGTTCTAGGGTTAATAATAAATATATCAGTTGAGAAAGGCGTTTTTGCGATATCTTTATTAGAAATAATGAAAGAACTGATTCTATCTCAGAAAGTTGAACAGGAAAACAGATGTTTATTATTTCAAGTATTAGCATGCATAAATGACCATCATCATCTTTTCTGAACTTTTCAACTTTGACTTTAGATTTTAGCCTATCAAATATATCTTCGCAGATTTCTTTCCACACATCCTTATCAAACTCTCCATTTTCTGAATCATATGGATAAATGAGTACTGCGTTGCTGACGTAAGAGGATATTCTTTTGAGAGGTCCTAGAAAAATAAAAGAGTCCTCGCTCTCTACATGATTTTCAGGTGCAATAACACAAATTTTATCATAAAGGTTTTCGAAAGAAGAAAATATTCCTAATTCAACTAATGAACCAGGACTTTCAAGAAATAACAGTACTTGCGATGATATCTTAGCGATGTCATGCTCAAAATGGAGTAAATCATCATATTGACCAGACTCTATATAGTCTTTGAAAGACTCAGCCATCCGGAGGCAATTATGAAACTCTTCATGTTCAGAGGAGGTATAAGCGTAAAGCTGTCCGCGCATACTAGAAGGAATAGCTTCTTTTACATCTACGAGCCCTCCGCAAACAAATATTAAATTTAGGATACTGTTGTTAACAGAAAAATTTTCAACATCAAGATTTTTAAATGTATCTTTTATAGTTTCTTCGTACATCTAAATTTCCAAATAAAAAAGAGACACAAAGTCTCTTTTTAACTCTTTACTAAAGGATGCGGCGGATGCAAATCGGCCGATCGTGTGAGCAGGATCGGCCGATTTGCATCTGGCGCAACCCTAAATCTAAACAATAAGTTTGTGTCTGGCGAATCGCCCGACAAGGCTAAATTGAAGCCCATACGCTAAAGAGTATGTTCACTATACAATGATGAGTAGTGGCTATCAAATTTTTTTTTTACCTGGCTTATGATTCCTATTGGCAGTTTTACCCTTAAGGTACTCTAATGAGTCTATGACCTGACCTGCTCTCTGTTAATTAACACACGGATGTCTGTAATGTCTGCTTCTGGCACTGAGCTGTTTAATAGCATATAACGCAAAAAGTTAAGTGTTTATACTGATTCGCTTATTGAACCAGATAAACCAATCAGTTAAAGTAGCTCCGCCATTAGCAAAATCTAGTGGTCAAGGATTATCACCCTTGTAAGAACGATCCACTGGTAGGAAATTTCTACCAGTGTGTCTGCTATCGCCCTTTCAATGGCGGTTCAGGCAGGGGAGGCCTATGCCTCGCCGGACGATCGTTCCCGGTTGTGATAACCCTGTCTGAATCGCCACCATCAATTTTTTCAATTAATGGAAGGGGTAGCAGGAATGTTCAATACCAAAAACGACTGGCATCAAGCCGATATCATCGCTGCATTACGTAAGCGCGGTACAACCTTAGCGGCTGTTTCTCGTGAATCTGGACTCAGTTCATCTACACTGGCAAATACTCTTAGCAGACCGTGGCCGAAAGGCGAATGGATTATTGCTAACTATCTCGAAATACACCCATCTGAAATCTGGCCGAGCCGCTATTTTGATTCGTATGGTGAATTGATTGAGCGCAAGGTTCGGGATAAATCATAAAAATAATTAGTTCCATTTGCAAATCATCGGGAAGATAGCCGTAACAGGGTATCTTCTCACTGGTAGAAACATCTGTAACTTTCATCTCAATGATTCCAGACGAAATACATCGTAACTTTTCACAAGGTTGGAACGTTTGGTGTACCGACTTCTATAACACATCTAATTATTATTTTTCTTTGGTACTCATGTTGTTCTGTGAGTTTTTGTGCTGAGAATTTTTCGGTGGGGTAATCGGTGGGGTAATTCTAAGTAAAAAGGCACTTTCTACATGGTAAAAAGTGCCAATTTAACAACATGTTACTAGATTAGGATCAGTTCATGCCGTATTTTTTCAGTTTCTTACGCAGAGTACCACGGTTGATTCCCATCATCAGTGCTGCGCGGGTCTGGTTACCACGGGTATATTGCATCACCATGTCCAACAGTGGCTGTTCTACTTCAGCCAGTACCAGCTCATACAGGTCATTAACATCTTGACCGTTCAGTTGAGCAAAATAGTTCTTCAGTGCTTGTTTAACCGAATCACGCAGAGGTTTTTGAGTTACCTGATCTTGTGAATTTACAGTAGCAACGGTTAGTACATCAGAATTTACGCGTTGTTCGAACATAGTTCTGTCAGCTCTTTTCTTTAATTTACGCAAAAATTTTCGAAGTATGCCTCCAACGCCTCCAGCTGTTCGCTGGCATCCTCAATGGCGTTGAATGTGCGCCGAAACTGGTCATCAGGGGCATGTTCCTTGAGATACCAAGATACATGCTTGCGTGCAATACGAACTCCTTTGCCTTGACCGTAAAAGTCATGCAGCTCTCGTATATGCTCGCTCATTAAGTGCTGCACGTCGCCAAGAGGCATCGGTGACAGCAACTCTCCTGTTTCCAGATAATGCTGGATTTCCCGAAAGATCCAGGGTCTTCCCTGAGCAGCGCGCCCTATCATCAGGGCATCAGCCCCGGTGTATTCAAGCACTGCTCTGGCTTTTAGCGGGTCAGTAATGTCGCCATTGGCAATAATTGGAATGGCAACAGTCTGCTTAACTGTCCGAATATTGTCGTACTCGGCCTCACCATTAAACAGGCAGGTTCGTGTCCTACCATGTATCGTAAGAGCCTGAATACCACAACGCTCGGCCAATTGGGCAATTTCTACACAGTTACGTTCTTCCGGTGACCACCCTGTTCGGATCTTCAAAGTGACAGGCACATCAACCGCATTGACTACCGCAGAAAGGATTTTTTCAACCAATTCTGGATAACGCAGTAATGCAGAGCCAGCCAGCTTACGATTCACCTTTTTAGCTGGGCACCCCATATTGATATCGATGATCTGAGCACCATTAGCGACGTTAATTTTCGCTGCTGCTGCCATTTCATCGGGATCACTACCGGCAATTTGTACAGAACGCACTCCGGGTTCGTCGCTATGAACCATACGCAGCCGGGATTTATCCGTCTTCCAAACCTGAGGATTGGAAGAAAGCATTTCTGAGACTGTCATTCCTGCGCCCATCTGGTAGCAAAGAGATCGAAACGGGCGATCTGTTATGCCTGCCATAGGGGCTGCAATAAGACAGTTTTTCAACTGGTATTGTCCGATACGCATAGACGAAGAAAGAGTGGTCAACTGTGACTAAGGGCGCGTATATTACGCATTTTTCACAAGATATGAAAGGCCAAACTTTGAGCGAATCGATATTTATAACGGATTTTTTCCAGTTGATTTTTTCAAATGCGGTTAATTACTCTTAAATAACATATGGTTACGTGTTATTGACGAAATTTATTATTACCTATATTTCTAATAACAAAGAGAGCGGATTATCACCAATTGACCTCCTAGGTGATCATTTTAGTGGATAATCTCGCTTTTCAATAGACATTAAGTGATTATTTTTTAATCCCTGTGATGCGGCACCATTCTTCTTGTTCCGCTATAGGATCGATAATGAATTCATTGTTATAGGCTTGGGCAACTCCTTCAGCCTGACTTGCCAGAACACCGGATAAACCTAATAACCCGCCAGATTTAGGCAGTGAGCCGATGATAGGTGCCAGTTCACGTAGTGGGCCAGCTAAGATATTGGCAATCACGATATCGCACTCAAGGTCTTTAGGTTGATCTTTAGACAGGTAGAGAGTTAATTGATCAGATACACCATTGCGTTCGGCATTATCCCGACTGGCTTGAATCGCTTGTGGATCAATATCAATGCCAATAGCGTGTTTCGCTCCCAGTTTCAGGGCTGCGATAGCCAATATGCCTGAGCCGCACCCGAAGTCGATCACAGTTTTACCCGTTATATCAAGGCCATCTAACCATTGCAGGCAAAGGGATGTGGTTGGGTGAGTTCCGGTGCCGAAGGCCAGACCGGGATCAAGCATAACGTTAACTGCCTCTGGTTCTGGCACTTCACGCCAGCTAGGGCAAATCCACAGACGTTTGCCAAAGCGCATTGGGTGGAAGTTGTCCATCCACTCACGCTCCCAATCCTTATCTTCCAGTTGCTCAATTTTGTGGATAAAACCTTGGCCTAGCTGTGGAATCTGTTCCAGTTGGCTGACAACCGCTTTCATATCCATTTCAGCGTCGTACAGGCCGATCACATCGGTATCGCCCCATAACCGGGTTTCTCCCGGCAGAGGCTCAAAAATAGGAGTATCGTGGCTATCCTGAAAGGTTACCGATACTGCGCCACTTTCCATAAGCTCATCGCCCAAGGCTTCAGCTTGTTGTCCCGTGGTGTTTAATCTTAATTGTATCCAAGGCATAAAAAATTCTCTTTCTGTGAATCACGCTGTAATTATTGAGGAGCAGCGGTTTGTTGTGTGTGTTTATTACCCATCATATTCCCTATCCAAAATGCCAGTAAACTCAACAATAGAGATGGCACGATGGGATGGAAATCAAGAAGCTGGATATTGAAAGTTGCCAGCAAAGTGTAGCTTGCAGCACCTGTTAGCATTGAGCTGATTGCCCCGTAGGCATTGGCTTTTTCCCAGTATAACCCCAGAACCAGCGGCCAGAGGAAAACGGCTTGAAGTCCACCAAATGCCAGCAGATTCAGCCAGATAATCATCTCAGGTGGATGCCATGCGGCCAGCAGCAATAGTGCGCCTAAAAACAGGGTGGAATAGCTGGAAATGCGCGATAGCTTTTTCTCATGCTTAATCTGTTGTGGGAACAAATTTAGGTAGAGATCTTTGACGATAGTAGCCGAAGATTGCAGCAGTTGGGCATTAATGGTGGACATAATCGCCGCCATTGGTGCAGCCAGAAAAATTCCGGCGGCAACAGGAGGCAGTACGGTGATCATCAAGGTTGGGATTACTTGATCGGGAATGGTCAGATCAGGAATGATGGCCCGGCCAAGAGCGCCAGCAAGGTGCATACCGAACATCAGGATTGCCATCACGATCGTACCAAGAATAATACCGCGATGAACTGCCTTGCTGTCTTTATAAGAAATGCAGCGCACAGCGGTGTGTGGCAGCCCAATGACACCAAAGCAGACCAGTACCCAGAAAGATGCCATAAATGGCCCTGTGAGAATATTATCGGCACCGTGAGGTGATACCAGATTCGGGTCAATAGTGCGCAGTGTCGTAATTGCTGCTGATAACCCGCCGGCTTTGTAGATAATTCCAGCCAGCAATAACACTGTTCCCAGTAGCATTACCAGCCCTTGCAAGGCATCATTGAGGACACTGGCCCTGAATCCGCCAAATGCGGTGTAAAGGGCGATAGAGACGCCAAAAATCAGCAATCCGGTATCGTAAGGAATACCTGCGGCTGTCTCCAACAAACGTGCCCCGCCAATGAATTGTACTGTCATTGCACCGACAAAGGCGACCAACAGGCTTATACTGGCAAACCAGACCAAAAAGCGGCTCTGATAGCGAGCATAAAGCATATCATTGAGTGTGACCGCGTTGTAACGGCGGGCAAGGATAGCAAATTTTTTACCCAATACGCTAAGGGAAAGCCATATCGCGGGCAGTTGGATCAATGATAACAACACCCAACCGATGCCGTACTTATAAGCTGCGCCAGGGCCACCAATAAATGAGCTGGCGCTGATATAGGTTGCTGTAATGGTCATTGCCAGCACAAAACCACCCATTGAGCGGTTACCGAGAAAATATTCGTTCAAGAATTCGCCTGTCTGCCGACGGCGATAGGCATAGATTGACAGCAGAAAAACCAATGCCAGATATCCCACGAGAGGCAGAATCACTTCACTTTGCATCATTATCCTCCAGCGGAATATCCTTGAATATAAACTTCACCATCAACCAGCAGAGGATGATAAATAAGGCGGGTAGCAGCAGGCAAGCCAGTTCAAACCAGCGCGGCAATCCAGTTAAGCCGTTGGTATCACTGGGTAAATAGGCACACAGCAGCCAACCAATAAGATAAGCCAACGTCAGGAATACTGCCCAGCGTGCTTCTTTGTGGGATTGAACAAATCGTCCGTCCATCCGTTCTCCGGGTAACTTACATGAAACAATATGAGGGGAATTGTACGGTAATGTGCTGATTTATTCAGGGGAAAAATGTGCCTTGGAAATCAGAATAAAATCAAAATATTGTCTGAATTTTCAGAAATTAATATTTAATAGGAGTCTGAATGTATTTTGTCTTTTTGTTAATAATGTCAGGTTAAGTTTTGTTTTTTGATAAAAACAAGCTTGAAGTTTAAATGTAATTGGACGTTTTTTTATTGGTTTATGATGTTTTTATAAGTACCATTCTCCCATCTTGTTCTGATGGTTTAAATGAGATTAAGATGACATTTAGATATTAAATGTTAACCTAAAACTCCTGTATTAATATGAACAAAGAAGATTATTGTTTTTTTGTTTTTATTTATAACAACATGATTTTAAATGAATTATTTATTTTATTTCATATTATAACAATGTCTTTTATTGTTTTTTTTTGAGTTGCTATTTGGTTTTTATTCTATTTTTAATTTAATGTTATTTTTTAAATAAAATGGTTTTTTATATTTGTGTGTCTTTTTGTTGTCTAATTACATGATTTTTATTATTAGAGTTTGATAAGAATTTTTTTCTGGCGTAATAAATGAATTGGTCTCATGGATGAAAAAATTATCTGGGTCATCTGCCTTTATTTAAAGTCTATTAGATATAGAAGGTAGACATGAATGTTATCAACCCAAGATATTGCTTGAGGTCGATAGTGTTAATCACAAAGGTTGGTAAACATGCCATTAGGTAGCGGTCGTTATGAATGGCATTTTATATGGCTGGCCGACCAATGAGCGTTTCACCGTATGGTCGAATGAGCCAGTAAGTAATATTGCAGATAGGTGGTTTGGTGTTGATTTGCATAATGGAAGGAAAGATCGTCACCAAACATCGACAGATAAATACTCTTCCTTCTGTAAGGAATAGAATAACGTAAAGTATTCACTTGCATATGAGGTCATATAAAAAAATCCCACCTTAAAAAGATGGGATTTGATTCACTCAAATCAGCAAACTCAGGGCAAGAGTCAAAGAAATCTTACTTCTCCTGCAAGCCCAGTTTCTTCTCCAGATAGTGGATATTGGTTCCGCCTTTCTGGAAGTTCTCGTCATTCATGATCGCCAGTTGCAGATCGATATTGGTCTTGATGCCATCAATAATCAATTCGGCCAGCGCATTCTTCATACGCGCAATTGCCACTTCACGGGTTTCGCCGTAAGTGATTAACTTACCAATCATGGAATCATAGTAAGGTGGCACGGTATATCCCGCATAGATATGGGATTCCCAACGCACACCAAACCCACCCGGTGAGTGGAAATGGGTGATCTTGCCCGGACTTGGCAGGAAGGTTTTCGGATCTTCCGCATTGATACGGCATTCGATCGCATGACCTTTAATTTCGACATCTTCCTGTTTGATGGACAGCGGCATACCCGCTGCAATTCGCAGCTGCTCTTTGATCAGGTCAACGCCAGTGATCATTTCTGTCACTGGATGCTCAACCTGAATACGGGTATTCATCTCGATAAAGTAGAATTCACCGTTTTCGTACAGGAATTCAAACGTACCCGCTCCGCGATAGCCGATTTCGATACAGGCAGTGGAACAACGTTCACCGATGCTGCGGCGCAGTTCTGGTGAAATGCCCGGTGCTGGTGCTTCTTCCACCACTTTCTGGTGACGGCGCTGCATGGAGCAGTCGCGTTCAGCCAGATAGAGTGCGTTGCCCTGACCATCAGCCAAAACCTGAATTTCAACGTGACGTGGATTTTCAAGGAATTTTTCCATGTACACCATGTCGTTGTTGAAGGCTGCTTTGGCTTCTGCACGGGTCATGGCGATGGATTGTTCCAGATCTTTATCACTGCGTACAACGCGCATACCACGACCGCCGCCGCCGCCTGATGCCTTGATAATCACCGGATAACCGATGCGGTTTGCAACCGTTTTGTTTTTCTCAGCATCGTCACCCAATGGGCCATCAGAGCCGGGAACACAAGGTACGCCCGCTTTTTTCATCGCGCTGATAGCAGAAACTTTATCCCCCATCAAACGGATGGTGTCCGCTTTTGGGCCAATGAAAATAAAGCCGGAACGCTCAACTTGCTCGGCAAAGTCAGCGTTTTCAGACAAAAAGCCATAACCCGGATGGATCGCCTGTGCACAGGTGATTTCGGCCGCAGAGATAATGGCTGGAATATTCAGGTAGCTTTTTGCTGAGGCCGCAGGGCCGATGCAGACGGTTTCATCCGCCAGCAGGACGTGCTTCAGATCGCGGTCTGCCGCAGAGTGCACAGCAACCGTTTTGATCCCAAGCTCCTTACAGGCTCTCAGGATACGCAGTGCAATTTCACCGCGGTTAGCAATGACAATTTTTTCAAGCATGGGGACGCCTCGTTATTCGATGATGACCAGTGGCTCGTCGAATTCAACAGGTTGACCATCCTGAACCAGAATTGCTTTCACGACGCCAGTTTTGTCAGCTTCAATCTGGTTCATCATTTTCATGGCTTCGACGATGCACAGGGTTTCGCCCTGATTTACATGCTGGCCGACTTCGATGAAAGCTTTCGCATCTGGGCTTGGTGAGCGGTAGAACGTACCAACCATTGGGGAGCGAACGGTGTGACCGCTGATTTCCGCTGGTTTGTCAGCGGCAGCAGGTGCCGCTGACTGCTGTATAAATGCAGGTTGCTGGGCAGGTGCAGAAATATATTGCTGGGTTACAGGCATTGCCGGAGCTACTGTAGTGCGGCTGATGCGTACTGATTCTTCGCCTTCAGAAATTTCCAGTTCAGAAATGCCAGATTCTTCAACCAGCTCGATCAGTTTTTTAATCTTACGAATATCCATGAGTGTGGTTCCGTACTTTTTAGTCTATTAGTTGGATGTTGACAAGCGGTTGACCGCTGCCTGTAATGCGAAGCTATAACCATCCGCCCCCAATCCGCAGATGACGCCTACTGCAATATCGGAAAGATATGAGTGATGACGGAATGGCTCACGGGCATGCACGTTGGAAAGGTGAATCTCAATGAATGGGATATCTACCGCCAGAAGTGCATCGCGCAATGCCACGCTGGTATGCGTGTATGCCGCAGGGTTAATCAAAATAAAATCCGTATTACCCCGTGCTGAATGAATTCTCTCAATCAATTCAGATTCTGCGTTGGATTGCAAATGGGATAACTCAGTTCCCGATTGGTGAGCTTCTTGTGACAGTTGGTTAACGATGTCATCAAGCGTTAACTTGCCGTAGGTCTCTGGCTCTCGTGTTCCCAACAGGTTAAGGTTGGGGCCATTCAAGAGTAAAATGCGAAACTTGTCTGCCATTGTGCGGGTATCTCCGGCAATCTGTCAACAATCGATCAAGATAACTCGATGTCAACGGTTTGTCATCTCTTTCTGATAGCTAGAATTGTAAATTTGACGATAAAGCCCGACATTATAAACATATCGTGGCATTTAGCAGCTAAATACTGGTCTTATCAGCGTATCTTGACGATTGTTCTGCCAGTAATTCGATTGTTTATCAATTTACTGGCATGTTCGATCACTTGCTCTAATGTAATCTCATTGGCTGCTTGCTGATAAAAGGAATCTGGCAACAGCTTTTGCAACCGCTGCCAAATAGCAGGACGTTTAGAGGCCGGAACAGTCACGGACTCCACTCCCTGCAAGCGGATATTACGCAGGATAAACGGCATCACGCTTGTGGGCAGTTGGATGTCACCCGCCATACCACAGGCGGCTACTGTACCGTTGTAACTCACTTGTGCCAGCAAGGTCGCCAATACCGTGCCACCAATGGTATCTATCACACCAGCCCAACGTTGTTTTTCCAATGGACGTGATAGTTGGTTGAAGTCACTGGCGGGTAAAACCTCTTTCGCACCCAGTGAGAGCAGATAATCTCGGCTGTCGGATTTGCTGCTAATCGCGGTGACAGAATAGCCCAGTTGTGACAGCAAGGTTATTGCTGTACTGCCAACACCACCACTGGCACCTGTGACGGCAATCTCTCCACTTTCAGGTGTCACGCCTCCTTGTTCTAACGCCATGACACATAACATGGCAGTAAAACCAGCCGTACCGATGATCATTGCTTGCCGGGGACTTAATTCGTACGGCAATGGGGTCAACCATTCACCAGATATTCTGGCTTGTTCTGCCAGCCCACCCCAGTGAGTTTCCCCCACGCCCCAGCCAGTCAGCAAAACATGTTGCCCTACATGAAAGCGGGGATCTTCGGAATGATGGACAACACCAGAAAAATCGATTCCCGGAACCATCGGAAATTGGCGGATAATCTTCCCCTTGCCGGTAATGGCAAGGGCATCTTTGTAATTGAGTGTTGACCAATGGATATCAACGACCACATTACCTGATGGTAATTGAGATGCATCAATATCTTGAATCGATGCTGATAATGTTTCGTGTTGTTCCAGCAATAAGGCTTTCATGATCATTCTCTCTTGGATTGGGTATGTCTGGCACCGTTACCTGTTTCATATCACTGTAATTTTGGCTATTACCGCGAAGGGTATTACCACAATGACGAGTATTACTACAATGATTAGCGTTACCACAATATAGATAAAATCCGATGTACTGAAACGGGCAAGCAACAATATTGTGATAGAGAGTGGGAAAACTGTGGTTACTTATTTTTGTTCAGGATGGCACTGTAAAAAGATAATAATATATAGGATAACAATACGGGGAGTGATTTCGCTAATAGGCGCAGAATAATCCTTATTTTTGTTGATTGCCTTTGAAGCTGGCAATATTTTTTCAAATATTCGCCCAAAACTCACCAAATTCATCTATTGCTTTTATAATTAATAAATTATTTCACTTTGGAATCTTCTTTTTTAAGTTATTCCTTTTTAGAACGTATTCGCGGATATTGCATAACCATAAAAATTGCGGATATCTTGAAGTTATCGGCATGGTGCCATTTGCCATCGGGTTCATGGGAGAGGAAAGTTTTTGAGAAAATATGAATATTAGTCGAACTTACTGAAATGGCGATAAAGCAATATAGAATCTTGAAAAGCGGGGTAGCCGTATCTCAATATGCACTATAATGTTGGTTTTTTGATGTATTAGGTGTTTTTGGGGTGCTGCGATGAGGTTATGGGTGAAATTAGCCCATTTTTATGCAGTTTTTTTCTGCTCCGTTAGAGAAAAGTAACGTAGAATATCGTGTTTCTAATGTGAATAACGTAGCCACTTTTATTGAAGTAGTAAAAGTAGTTAATTATGCGCCTTGTCGCTGCTTCATGTGGTTGGTAGAGTAGACGGACAATCTCCGTCCCCAGCTTGCAGGATTATCCTTTCGTTATGTTAAAGAAATTTCGTGGCATGTTTTCCAACGATTTGTCCATTGATTTGGGTACTGCCAATACCCTTATTTATGTCAAAGGTCAAGGAATAGTATTGGATCAGCCCTCTGTCGTAGCTATTCGCCAAGACAGGGCTGGTTCACCAAAAAGCGTTGCAGCAGTAGGGCTGGAAGCAAAACAAATGCTGGGACGTACTCCGGGTAATATTGCAGCTATCCGCCCTATGAAGGATGGGGTTATTGCTGATTTTTATGTCACTGAAAAGATGCTGCAACATTTTATCAAACAGGTTCACAATAACAGTTTCATGCGTCCAAGCCCGCGCGTGTTGGTCTGTGTCCCTGTGGGCGCGACTCAGGTTGAGCGTCGTGCCATTCGTGAATCTGCCCAAAGTGCAGGAGCCAGGGAAGTATTTTTGATTGAAGAACCCATGGCGGCTGCCATCGGTGCTGGTTTACCTGTTTCCGAAGCCACTGGCTCAATGGTGGTAGATATTGGTGGGGGAACCACCGAAGTTGCCGTTATCTCCCTCAACGGCGTTGTTTATTCTTCTTCTGTACGTATTGGTGGTGACCGTTTTGATGAAGCCGTCATCAATTATGTTCGTCGCAACTATGGCTCCCTGATTGGGGAAGCGACGGCAGAGCGCATCAAGCATGAAATTGGTTCTGCTTATCCAACGGATGAAGTGCGTGAAATTGAAGTGCGTGGCCGTAACCTTGCGGAAGGTGTACCTCGCAGCTTTACTCTGAATTCCAATGAAATTCTTGAAGCTCTGCAAGAACCATTAACGGGTATTGTGAGTGCTGTTATGGTCGCGCTGGAGCAGTGCCCACCAGAATTGGCCTCCGATATTTCTGAACGAGGCATGGTGCTGACTGGCGGTGGTGCATTGCTGCGTAATCTTGATCGTTTGCTGATGGAAGAAACTGGCATTCCTGTCATTGTTGCTGAAGATCCATTGACTTGTGTTGCCCGTGGTGGTGGCAAGGCGCTGGAAATGATCGACATGCATGGTGGCGATCTGTTTAGCGAAGATTGAAAGTAACTCTGCGAGCTGGGAGGTGAACATGTTTTATTGGAGCCTCCTTGCTGATTGTTCAGGGGATTATCATTAATGAGACAATACAGCTCGACAATACGCCATTTATGAAGCCAATTTTCAGCAGGGGACCTTCTCTGCAATTACGACTCTTTTTTGCTATCGTTATTGCCATTATTTTGATTGTGGTAGACAGTCGCCTTGGTGTCTTTAATAAAGTCCGTAGCTACATGGATACGGCTGTGAGTCCTTTCTATTTTCTTGCCAGCGGCCCGCGCCAGTTACTGGACAGCTTGTCAGAATCTTTGTCTAAGCGCAGTCAGCTTGAGCAGGAAAATAAAGACCTGCGTAATAAATTGCTTATACAAGACAGTAAATTGCTGCTGTTGGGGCATCTGCAACAAGAAAACTCTCGTTTACGGGAATTACTGGTTTCACCTCTGCTTCATAAGGAGCACATGATGGTATCGCAGGTAATTTCGGGGAGTATGGATCCTTATCGCGCCCAAATTGTCCTTGATAAAGGGACTAAAGATGGTGTGTATGAAGGGCAGCCTGTTATCAGCGATCGGGGTGTGGTGGGGCAAGTCACGGCCGTGAACCACTTGAGCAGCCGGGTATTGTTGATTTGTGATCCATCGCATGCACTTCCTGTACAGGTGTTACGTAATGATGTTCGTGTTATCGCTGGTGGCACAGGGTGTACGGACGATCTCCTGCTAGAGCCTTTGCCAAGTGATGTTGACATTCGCGTTGGTGATGTACTCGTGACGTCGGGGTTGGGAGGGCGTTTTCCGGAAGGTTATCCTGTCGCTGTAGTTTCTTCTGTCAAAATTGATAATCAGCGAGCCCATACGGTAGTTCGTGCCCGTCCATCCGCTGAATTGCGGCGTTTGCGCTATTTATTGTTATTGTGGGGTGTTGATAACAACCCATCTAAACCCTTGCCACCTGAAAAAGTATCTGAAGCTGCCAATGAACGTTTGATTCCTCTGTTACCAAAGGTATCGTCAAATCCATCAAATGAGACTCAGCAGTTACTGGCAACAAAATCTGATGAAGCAAAAGATGGCAGTCAGGCGCCAACCAGTCAGACGCAAACATCGTCTACAACAAAATCAGTAGCGAAACCAACACCTAAACCATCATCATCAGCTACAGGAAATCGTCAATGAGTCAATATCATCGCCGAGGAGGATGGGTCATTTGGTTATCTTTCCTGATTGCAATGGTGCTACAGATTATGCCGTGGCCGGAGCAGTTTTTTATGTTTCGGCCTACCTTATTGCTGTTGTGCTTAGTTTACTGGTTGCTTGCACTTCCTCATCGCGTCAGCGTGGGGACTGGTTTTGTATTGGGCATTATTACTGACTTGTTGCACGGCAGTATTCTGGGAGCGAACACTCTGGCATTTAGCATTATCAGTTTTCTGGTGGCTTTCAAATTTCAGCTTATCCGCAATATGGCGCTTTGGCAGCAAGCTCTGGTTGTGGCCGGGCTTTCAACCTTGATGAATCTCTGTGTTTTTCTGGCTCATGCCTCGTTTCCAAAGAGTGTCCTTTACCCAGAGATTGTCTTTCACCCAGAAGTGTTCTGGAATGGGGTGGTCAATGGTATTCTCTGGCCTTGGCTATTCTTATTAATGCGGAAAATCCGTCGTCAATTTTCAGTTCGTTAAAGATGAATTGTTGTATTTAATCAATCCAAATTACCAGAACCTATATTTGATAGATTTCGAGTTACAGCGCAGTTAATAAACGGCTAATAAAAAGCAGCAACTTGAAAGGTGACGGTACATAATAAATAAAAAAGCTGATGAGATAGATTCCTAAGGATAATTCACGATGAAAACCATTTACTTAGCTTCTGGCTCACCGAGACGACGTGAGCTGGTGGGATTATTGGATTTTAACTTTGAAATTCTGGCACCTCAGGTCGAAGAAAAATGGCGTGAAGGGGAGTCCCCACAGCAATATGTTACTCGATTGGCCAGAGAAAAATCACAGGCTGGCGTAGCAATTGCGCCACATGATTACCCCGTTCTGGGGGCTGATACCATTGTTGTATTGAATAACCAGATTCTGGAAAAACCGCGAAATCAACAACACGCTGCGGAAGTGCTCAATGCTTTGTCAGGCCAGTGCCATCAAGTGATGACGGCTGTTGCTTTATCGAACAATCAACATATCTTGAGTGAGATAGTCATTACAGATGTGATATTCCGCCAGTTATCCCAACAGGAAATACAGGAATATATCGCAACTGGGGAACCAATGGATAAAGCCGGTGCTTATGGCATTCAAGGTAAAGGCGGTTGTTTTGTCAGAAAAATGAATGGCAGTTACCATGCTGTTGTCGGCTTGCCACTGGTGGAAACGTATGAATTAATCACACGATTTTTAGCGTTAGCTGATGGGAAGGGCTATTCATGACAGCAGAGTTATTAGTCAATGTAACACCATCCGAAACGCGGGTTGCTTATATTGATGGCGGTATCTTACAAGAAATTCATATTGAGCGGGAAGCCAGAAGAGGCATTGTCGGGAACATTTACAAAGGGCGCGTGAGCCGGGTTCTGCCCGGAATGCAGGCGGCTTTTGTGGATATTGGGCTGGAGAAAGCCGCTTTTTTGCATGCTTCAGATATTATGCCCCATACTGAATGTATTGCAGGTGAAGAACGGAAGAATTTCCATGTCAGGGACATTGCCAAATTAGTCCATCAGGGACAGGATTTAATTGTTCAGGTAGTGAAAGATCCCTTGGGGACAAAAGGTGCCCGCTTAACGACAGATATCACCTTACCTTCACGTTATTTGGTGTTTATGCCGGGAGCATCGCATGTCGGTGTTTCACAGCGTATAGAGAGTGAAGAAGAACGTGAGCGCCTGAAAAGTATCGTCATGGATTATTGTGATGAGAATGGGGGTTTTATTATCCGCACGGCTGCTGAAGGTGTGGGAACAGAAGAACTTGTACAAGATGCAGCATTTTTGAAGCGTCTGTGGAGTAAGGTGATTGAACGTAAGAAACGTAATATCACCAAAAATAAGGTATATGGCGAATTGGCATTGGCTCAGCGTGTTTTGCGTGATTTTGTTGGTGCTGCCCTTGATCGCATTCGAGTCGATTCTCGCCAAACATTTACCCAATTACAGGAATTTATTGATGAATATATTCCTGAGATGAACGCCAAACTGGAATATTATCAGGGCAATCAGCCGATATTCGATCTGTATGGCGTGGAAAATGAAATTCAGCGCTCGCTGGAACGCAAAGTGGAATTAAAGTCGGGTGGCTATCTGATTATTGATCAGACGGAAGCCATGACGACAATTGATATTAATACCGGTGCTTTTGTTGGGCATCGCAATTTGGATGAAACTATCTTTAATACCAATATCGAAGCAACACAGGCAATCGCCAGACAATTAAGGCTTCGTAATTTGGGCGGTATCATTATCATTGATTTTATTGACATGGGTAATGAAGAACACCGCCGCCGTGTATTGGCTTCCTTAGAGCAGGCATTAAGTAAAGATAGAGTGAAAACAACGATCAATGGTTTTTCACAATTAGGTTTGGTTGAGATGACGCGCAAGCGTACACGAGAAAGCATTGAACATGTTTTGTGTGATAATTGTCCAACTTGTCAGGGACGTGGCACGGTAAAATCCGTCGAAACCGTATGTTATGAAATCCTGCGCGAAATTGTACGAGTCAATCGAGCAATAGATGCTGATCGTTTTCTGGTTTATGCCTCTCCAGCCGTCAGTGAAGCCCTGACAGGGGATGAATCCCACGCCTTGGCTGAGGTGGAAATTTTTGTAGGTAAACAGGTCAAAGTGCAGACAGAACAGCTTTACAGTCAGGAGAAATTTGACGTTGTTATGATGTAAGGCAATTTGTTTATAAAGTCAGTTTATAAGGTCAGTTTTTATAATATCAGTTTTTATAAGGTCGAATATGTAAAGGCTGGCTTGTAAGATCTGGTTTTTGTTAGGTCTAGTTTATAGCAGACTGGTTTGCAGAGAAATAGCGCTGACAACCAAGGAGAAATGCGTGAGGCGACTGCCGGGGATATTATTAGCGACAGCCGCAATAGTCATTATCATTGTGGCTTTGCTTGTCAGCGGGTTGCGTTTCTTCCTGCCACATATCAATGAATATCGTCAGCAATTAGTAGAAAAAATTACTGACGTGATGAACGTTCCTGTCAATATTGGTTATATCAAAGGTCGTTGGGAACCCTTCGGCCCCAGTCTGGAAATCCGTGATATCAGCGCAAAAGCGGAAAATGTCGATATTCATGCCAAAAAAATCATACTTTCTTTGGATGTCTGGCGTTCACTTTTACAACGGCGCTGGTATTTTCGTGATCTGTCTTTTTACCAGCTTCAGGTCAATTACGATAAGACGCTGTTTGGACAAGGTGGTGAAAATAGGCTTTCTAAGTCAGATAGACTATCTACCCTGTTTCTTGAGCAATTCAATCATTTTGACCTGTATGACAGTCGCTTAACCTTTTTAGCACCATCTGGTGAAAAAGTTGAGCTGCTATTGCCGCAACTGACATGGCTGAATAAAGATAATCGCCATCGGGCACAGGGCAGCGTAAACCTCTCTTCGATTAATGGGCAAGAAGGTGTTGTTCAGGTTAAGTTTGACCTGAAAGATATCAATGGGGCTTTGGATAGTGGCACTGTTTATTTGCAGGCCGATGATATCGATATGCGGATGTGGTTAAGTCGTTGGTTGAGGGATAGCACAGGATTGGATAATGCCCATTTCAGCTTAGCCAGTTGGATTACTTTGAAGGACGGGCGAATTGATAGTGGACGTTTGCAGCTCAGGAAAGGTGGGGCAAACTGGCACGTCGGAAATGAAAAACATCAGCTTGCAGTTAATGATTTCCTCTTGCAAATGCGCCGTCAAGGGGAAGGATGGTTGTTTGATATCCCGAATCTGGCAAGCCTGAAAACGAATGAGCAGCAATGGCCTGAGGGGAAGATTTCGACGCTGTATGTTAAGCAGGCATACAAAGATCAGGGTAAAGATCATTATCAGGTTAAAGATCATTGGCGTATCCGTGCTGAAAATATCCGGCTTGAATACTTGAATGGGATATTGCCGATACTCTCCTTTGTGACACCGGATACCGTCAAGGATTGGCAGCACCGCCAGCCGACAGGGATGATTGACAATTTTGCCCTCGATATCACGCCAGAGCTGCCTGATGATATGGGAATCCGCATGAAATGGCGGGATGTAAGCTGGTTACGCTGGAAAGAACTACCTGCCATCAACCATTTCAGTGGCATGTTAGATGGTAATAAACAGTGGGGAAATCTCAATTTTGCATTGAAAAACAGCATGATTGATTATGGCTCTATGTTTCAGGCTCCACTTGATATTGTCAGCAGCGAAGGTCAGCTCTTCTGGAGAAATGATCAAAATGGCATGGAGATATGGAGCCAGAGGCTGGATTTGCAGGCAAAATCACTGTGGCTCAACGGAAATTTTCATTACCTGAAACCCCGCAATAAACAGCCTGTTTTAGCCATGTTAGCAGGGATTAGAGCTAATGACCTTGGTGAAGCATGGCGCTATTTTCCCAAATCACTGATGGGGGAATCCCTGACAAACTATTTGACCTCCTCCTTGATTAAGGGAAAGGTCGATAATGCCACTTTGGTTTTTCGTGGTGATCCTCATGATTTTCCATTTAAACAGAATAATGGCCAATTTCAGGTGTTTGTCCCCTTGCGTCATGCGACCTTTCAATACCAACCCGATTGGCCGGCTCTGTTTGATTTGAATATCGATCTGAATTTCCAGAATAACGGTTTGTGGATGCAGGCACAGAAAGCGCGCTTGGGAAAAGTTGAAGCCACTCAAGTTTCGGCAGTAATTCCAGATTATGGCAAGCATAAGTTGTTTATTGATGCTGAATTGTCTGGAAATGGAAAAAGTATCCATGATTATTTCAATCAAAGCCCGATGGCGGACTCGATTGGCGCTGCGCTGGAGAGTTTGCAGCTTGATGGCAGGGTGGATGGAAATCTCCATCTGGACATTCCCTTGGATCATGGTGAAATTGCTGCAAGTGGAGAAGTGGTACTGAAAGATGCGGATCTGTTCATCAAGCCACTGAATAGTCAGGTGGAGCATCTCAATGGAAAATTTCGCTTTGACAATGGTAACTTAAAAAGTGAGGCATTATCGGCAAACTGGCTGGGAAATCCCTTGTCTCTGAGATTTACCACCCAAGATTTGCCAAAGCATTATCAGGTTAATGTGAAATTGGATTCACACTGGGAGGCGAAGACATTAACACAGCTTCCTGCGGAAATTCGGAACAAGCTATCCGGAACGCTGAATTGGCTGGGGGATGTGAATATTACGATACCTGCTGGTGATTCACCTGCAAAGAATGAAAAGAATGATGTGAAATATCGTGTCGCAGTTAATGCAGATTTGTCACATTTGAACAGTAAATTACCCTCCTTGGGCACAAAATCCCTGAGAGAATGGAATAAGCTCAATATCCATGCCGAAGGCAATATGAACCAGCTCCAGATAAAAGGATTAATCGGCAAACGATATGCGTTCAATACTCAGTGGATGTTGGAAAAAACGCATACCAGATTACAGCGAGGAATTTTTCACACGGATGGTAATGGGATGCCTGAGTTGCCGAAAAAATCGTTATTGGCATTAAATTTGCCTGCATTAAATTTGCCCGTAGCAGACGGCGACAAATTATTGGCGTTGCTTGGAGCTGTGCATTGGAATTCATCGAAAGATAATGGTTTATTGTGGCCAAACAGATTTGAAATTTCATTACCTTCACTGGATCTGGTTGGACAGCGTTGGAATCAATTGACATTCAATGTCGTGCAACAAAACGGCGGAATGAAAGTGAGTGCGCAGGGGCAGGAGATTAATGGCAATCTTCTGATTCAAAAGAATAAACCGATACAGGCATCAATTAATTATATTTATTACGATCCCCTGTTTGTGGCAGATTCTTCGATTGATGACAAAAGCTTAACCTCAGACAAGGCATCTGCGCCTCATTATTCTTTGGGGAGTTGGCCGGCACTGGATGTCAAATGCGCAGAATGCTGGGTTGCTGGACTAAAACTCGGCAAAATATCTGGATCGATCATACCAAAAGCTAATTCTCTGATTTTGACCAATGGGCGAATGGAAAACAGCGCTGTAAACTTGACGTTATCGGGTCGTTGGGATGAAAGCAATATCGGAAATCATAGCTATATCAAAGGGAACTTATCGGGGAATAAATTCGATGATATGGCAGCCTATCTGGGGTTTATCGTTCCGATTGTTGATGCGCCTTTCGAATTTGATTTTGATTTGAAGTGGCAAGATGTGCCATGGCAGCCAGATCTCAAGACATTGAATGGGAATCTGACTGGAGAAATAGAGGCGGGCGCTATTGCTAAATTGGGTGGTGGCAGAGCCGGGCAATTATTAAGGCTTATCAGTTTTGATGCGTTGTTACGTAAATTACAATTGGATTTCAGTGACACATTCAGCAATGATTTCAACTTTGATTCCATTAGTGGTGATGCAACCATAAAAAATGGTGTTATGTATACCGATAATTTTCTTATTGATGGATTGGCTGCGGATATCAATGCTACAGGGCAGACAGATTTAGTTCATCGCCGGATCAATATGGAATTGGTGATTACACCAGAAATATCGACAACGGTAGGCGTCGCAACGGCGTTCGCGGTCAACCCTGTTGCTGGTGCGGCAGTTTTTGCCGCGACAAAAGTACTGAGGCCTCTGTGGAGTAAAATATCGGTAATTCGCTATCGGTTAACCGGCAGCCTAGAACAACCTAAAATTGATGAAGTTTTACGTCATCTTAAGGAGGATAAAGGGCCATGAGAAACGTCAATGTTGCACTTTTGCAATTATGTAGTGGTACAAATGTTAAACATAATTTAGCGCAAATTGAACAGCAGATTAGGCAATTACCAGAAACAGTAAAACTGGTTCTGACACCAGAAAATGCCCTGTTGTTCGCTGGTGCAGATACTTACCGTGAATATGCAGAAACACAGGGAAGCGGGCCATTGCAACAGGCAATCAGCGAAATGGCACAGCGTTACGGTGTTTGGCTGCTGATTGGTTCTATGCCGATGGTCAGTCGGGAAGATCCTACTCGTATCACAAGTAGTAGCCTGTTGTTTGATGATCAAGGAGAAATCAGAGCACGTTACGACAAAATCCATATGTTTGATGTCAATATCAACGATGAACACGGTGCCTATAATGAATCCACTATTTACCAGCGTGGGGAACATATTACCGTTGTTGATACACCCGTTGGTCGTTTGGGTATGACTATCTGTTATGATCTGCGTTTCCCCGGTCTTTTTCAGGCATTGCGTGAACAGGGTGCAGAACTTATTTCCGTTCCTGCGGCTTTCACCCGCCTGACTGGTAAAGCGCATTGGGAGCCTCTGTTGAAAGCCCGTGCCATTGAAAATCAGTGTATTATTCTGGCGCCTGCACAGGTTGGTGTACACGGTACGCGCAGAACATGGGGGCACACAATGGCGGTGAATGGCTGGGGGGAGATTATTAAGAAAAACCCTCTGACAGTCAGCGCATTGCAGCTTAATATCCGTCAGGATAGTTTGACTCACATGCGTGAGCAGATCAAAGTGGTGAAACACAATCGCTTCCGTCCACAATTAACTTCTTTGATAAAAAAGAATACAAATCAAGATAAAGAGTAATCAATATGAGTTTAACTTATGTCAGTGAATATTTACTGACGGCTAATAATTTGAATCATCAAGACTTATTTTCTGTTCTGGGTCAATTGTCGGAACGCCGTCTGGACTATGCCGATCTCTATTTCCAATCCAGTTATCATGAAACATGGGTATTGGAAGATCGCATCATCAAAGATGGTTCTTATAACATTGATCAAGGTGTGGGAGTCCGCGCAATCAGTGGTGAGAAAACGGGTTTTGCTTATGCAGATCAAATCACACTAAATGCGTTACAGCAAAGCGCCCAGGCTGCGCGCAGCATTGTACGCGAAGCGGGTAATGGGATTTCACATACGTTAGGTGCAGTGACACATAAGGCACTTTATCCAGCAATTAATCCCTTGCAGAGCATGAGCCGGGAAGAAAAAATTGCTTTGTTGCATCGAGTTGATCAAATCGCACGAGCGGAAGATCCCAGGGTTCAGGAAGTAAACGCCAGCTTAACAGGTGTGTATGAACAGATGCTGGTTGCCGCAACAGATGGTACATTGGCAGCAGATATCCGCCCATTAGTTCGTCTTTCTGTAAGTGTATTAGTGGAAGAGGATGGTAAGCGTGAGCGCGGTGCCAGTGGCGGTGGTGCTCGTTATGGTTATGAGTACTTCCTGCGCACCGAAGATGGTCAAATTTTGGCCGAGCAGTTTGCTCGTGAAGCGGTTCGTATGGCACTGATCAACTTGTCTGCTGTTGCTGCGCCTGCTGGTACAATGCCAGTCGTCTTGGGGGCAGGATGGCCGGGTGTTCTGCTGCATGAAGCGGTAGGGCACGGTCTGGAAGGCGATTTCAACCGTCGTGGTACTTCTGTTTTCTCTGGTCAGATTGGACAAAAAGTGGCTTCAGAGTTATGTACTGTGGTTGATGACGGCACAATTGAAGGGCGCCGTGGTTCATTGGCGATTGATGATGAAGGCGTTCCGGGGCAGTACAATGTGCTGATTGAAAATGGCATTTTGAAAGGTTACATACAGGATAAACTCAATGCCCGCTTGATGGGTGTGGCTCCGACAGGTAACGGCCGCCGTGAATCTTACGCGCATTTGCCAATGCCACGTATGACTAATACATACATGCTGAAAGGGAACTTTACACCGGAAGAAATAATCGCTAGTGTTGATAGTGGCCTATATGCATCAAATTTTGGTGGTGGGCAGGTGGATATCACATCCGGTAAATTTGTTTTTTCAACAAGTGAGGCCTATTTAATTGAAAACGGTAAAATTACCAAACCAGTAAAAGGTGCGACTTTGATTGGTTCTGGTATTGAAGCCATGCAGCAAATTTCAATGATAGGTAATGATCTGGCTCTCGACAAAGGTGTAGGTGTCTGTGGTAAAGAGGGACAAAGTGTACCAGTTGGGGTTGGGCAACCAACCTTGAAGTTAGACAACCTGACCGTAGGTGGGACAGCCTGATGATTTATTAAACTCAATAGATATAATCGTATAGTTTGAGGTCATCATGAAAAAAGGCACATTAGTTTCTGTAGTATCAATTTTGGTTTTATTATTGGTTTTGGCTATAGTGTATTTTGCCTTTAGTAAAAGAGGATTTGTTCCTAGTACTGTAAATACAGGTAACATAAGTACATTGAATACAGCTAGCAAAGGCACAAATGCTACGAAGCAAGGCGTTGTTTCTCCAGATAAAACACCACAAGGCGTAGTTTCTTTAGCTAAGTCTCCAGAAAAATCTCCGTCAAGCGGGGTTTCTTTAGCTAAGTCTCCAGAAAAATCTCCGCCAAGCGGGGTTTCTTTAGCTAAGTCTCCAGAAAAAACTCCGCCAAGCGGGGTTTCTTTAGCTAAGTCTCCAGAAAAATCTCCGCCAAGCGTAGTTTCTTTAGCCAAGCCTTCAGATAAATCGCCACAAGGTGGAGTTTCTTTAACTAAATCTTCAGATCAAGCTTCTAAGAAGGACATTGAGCGTTTGACGAAACACTCTGCTATTGCGTCCTACATTAATAAACGTCACAGACTGCCGCCCTTTTACATTCAGAGAGGAAAGGCTTTTCAACTTGGTTGGGATCCTAAGAAAAGAAATTTATGTGACGTAGCACCGGGCAAGGCAATTGGCGGTGATCGGTACAACAGACATGATCATAAATTGCCGCAAAAGCCTAATCGTACATGGTTTGAAGCAAATGTGGATTATCAGTGTGGTCAAGGAAGCAAAGCCAAATTGATCTATTCTAGTGATGGCCTTGTTTATCTAACGGACAATCAATACAAAAGATTTAACAGAATCTACTAAAAGTTTTACCTAACTGGAGTAATGACATGAAAAAGGTGGAATTCGACTTTGACCAATCCCCTGATCTGGATACTTTCTATGGTAAATTCAACGTGTATTTCGAACTTGAGGATAAAGAAGAGATGGAAGGGGAGTTACAATTTAATGTACTCGGTTGAACTTTCCTTTATGTTGAAGACTCCCCGTTTAAAAAACGGGGAGTCTCTTTTGTGGAAAGTCATTAAATACCCTACATGAGTTTGTTCTTATTACTTTCAAGATAATTTCTTTCCATTGATGCGCACTCTAGTCTATTTCGGCCTTCCTATATTTCTTTGGATAATAAAGATATTGATTTTTTAGACATTAAAATCTATTTGGTATAGCGGAAATTTTTATTTATTAACGACATGACTTTCATCGCCAGAAAAATATTTCTCAATATTTTTAAATGCACTTTTGAAATAGATGTCATAACAGCTTTTAGTAACATAACCGATATGTGGGCTACACAATACGTTATTTCGTTTTAATAAAGAGTGTTCAGTATTCCAGATAGGTTCAATGTCAAAAACGTCCAGAGCGGCAAAGCCAGGTGTTCCTAAATCAAGGGCTTTTTCCAGTGCACCTGTTTCTATCAACCCGGAGCGAGCTGTGTTCACCAAGACTGCGGTAGGTTTCATTCCGCTTAAATCAGAAAACGTGATGCTACCTGTGGTTACTTTGACTAATCGTTGATGCAGGGTGATAACATCTGAAGTCTGAAAAAATTCTTCACGGGAGCCTGGAACGATCAATCCTTCTTGGCGAGCTTGCTCTTGAGCACGGGTTGATCCCCAAACTTGTACTTTCATATCAAATGCCTGTGCGTACTTGGCAACGAGATGGCCTATCTTGCCATAACCGACTATTCCAAGTATTTTTCCCGCTACGGTATCGCCAAATTCAGTTTGCCAGTGGCCCTTTTTCATCATTTCTACCGAAGATACAAACCGACGAACAGAATTTTGAATTAATAGCCAGGTTAATTCTGCTGCGGCAATAGGTGAGCCAATACCTTCAACAACGGCAATACCCCGTTGTTTGCACAATTCCAGATCGATATTGTAAGCAACCTTTCCTGTCTGGCTAATGAGTTTTAAGTTAGGGGTTTTAGACAAGAATTTCGCATCAATAAAGGTTCTTTCCCGAATCAGTATTAGGGCATCAGCCTTGGACAATAGTTCTTCTGCTTTGGGATCACGGTCGAGGGCACCAAGACAAACTACCTCAAAGTCACTGTTCTGATATAGGGCCTGAATTTGTTTTGTAGCATGTTGATAATCATCAGGAATAACAATTAACGGCATTTGAGATATCCTTTAGATAAATTTTTAGTGATGTAGGGAAACAGGACGGAAATAATTAAAGAAAATAAGGTTATCTTATATTTTTTTACTAAGCTGTAACATTTGATTCAAAGTGTTAACTTAGTCTGGTTAAGATAATGAAAAAGAAGGGATAGAAAGACATTACCGCCAATTCTTAACGAAATGGCGGTAGGGAAATACTACGCTGATTCCGATAGTTCTTTCAAATATTGGAAAATCTGACGGTAGGATTTAGGTGGCTTGTTAGCTGCCTTCTCTTTTTTAGCATTACGAATCAGTGAACGAAGTTGCTGGCGATCAGTATGTGGATACAGAGCGACAACTTCTTCAAGGGCATCATCGCTTTCAACCAGTTTGTCACGCAGTTCTTCCAGCTTATGTAAAATAACGACTTGCTGGTTATGACGATTTTTCAGTTTATCCAACGCAGTGGTGATTGGTTCAGGATCGCGGGCACGCAATAATTTACCAATTAACTGCAATTGACGGCGGCGTCCTTCACGCTTGATTTTCTGTGCCAGCTCAATGGCTGCCAACAGATCTTCATCCAGAGGAATTCGCTCCAGTTGGTTTTTACTGAGTTCAACCAGTTCAGCCCCCAACTTTTTCAATATTTCAGCATCCCGCTTAATTTCACTTTTACTGACCCAGATTATCTCTTCTTCTTCCTCTTCAGCAGGATAATTGTCGAGCCAATCTTCAGGCTGCTTTGCCATAATCGTTTTCCTTCTAAAAAGGCCGGATAAGGTGCGTTTTGGAGCATGACCTATCGTCCGGTGGGTGTTAACATCCTAATATTGTGTATTGTAACTGGGAAAATTGCCTGATTACCACTCGGCATTCGTGTCATGAATCGAATGCAGGCATTTTTTCTGACTAATTCTCTTTTTAATTCATTGGATTACGGTTAATTAATGATAGTTACTAATCAACAAATCGCGGAGCAGCGTAAAACGCTGGAAGATGCGGTTGCCCATGCTCTGGAATTAGCGAAAGCAGGTTGTGATGCTGCGGAAGTTGCGGTTAATAAAACCACGGGAATTAGCGTCAGCACCCGTTTCAGTGAAGTCGAAAATGTTGAGTTTAACAGCGATGGTGCACTGGGGATCACGGTTTATCACCAGCAGCGCAAAGGAAGCGCTTCCTCAACGGATCTCAGCCCTGAAGCGATTGCTCGTACTGTGCAGGCCGCTATTGATATTGCTCGTTATACCTCTCCTGATCCTTATGCGGGGCCGGCGGATAAAGAGTTATTGGCATTTGAAGCACCTGATTTGGATCTTTTCCATCCCGCTGATCTGGATGCGGATAAAGCCATTGCTTTGGCTGCCCGTGCTGAACAAGCGTCATTACAGGCAGATGAACGCATCACCAATACTGAAGGCGGAAGTTTCAACAGCCATTATGGTATTCGGGTATTTGGTAATAGTCATGGCATGCTGCAAAGCTACAGCTCAAGCCGTCATTCTATGTCAAGTTGTGTGATTGCTGAGCAAGATGGCAATATGGAACGCGATTATGCCTATACCGTGGGTCGCCATTTTGACGAATTGCAATCACCTGAATGGGTCGGACAAGAATGTGCCCGCCGTACGCTTTCCCGTCTGGGAGCGCGTAAGCTATCAACGATGAAAGCGCCTGTTATCTTTTCTGCGGAAGTGGCTACAGGGTTGTTCGGGCATTTGGTTGGCGCGATCAGTGGTGGCAGCATTTATCGTAAATCTTCTTTTTTGTTGGATAGTCTGGGCAAACAGATCTTACCTTCATGGCTGACGATTGAAGAGCATCCTCATTTACTGCGTGGATTGGCTTCAACGCCATTTGACAGTGAAGGTGTGCGCACAACACCACGTGATATTATTAAAGAGGGTATTTTGCAGACTTGGTTGCTGACGTCCTATTCTGCTCGTAAGTTGGGAATGATAAACACGGGCCATGCAGGCGGAATTCATAATTGGCACATTGCAGGTCAAGGTCTGGATTTTGCTGGTTTGCTGCGTGAGATGGGAACCGGCCTGATCGTCACTGAGTTGATGGGACAAGGCGTTAGCGCGGTTACTGGTGATTATTCCCGTGGAGCATCCGGTTTTTGGGTCGAGAATGGCGAGATCCAATATCCGGTCAGTGAGATCACCATTGCAGGCAATTTGAAAGATATGTGGGCAAATATGGTGACAATGGGTAATGATATCGAAACACGCAGCAATATTCAGTGTGGTTCGGTGTTGCTGCCGGAAATGAGTATCGCCGGTCAATAGGGATACTCAATCAACAGCAGCCAGTTCGGTAACTGAGCTGGCTGGAAATCAGCGGTGGTATTCACCCGCGGCTTCTGGTTGGTAAATGATTGCTAATACTTTTATGCGGGTTTTTTCACCGTTTGGCAATTCCCACGTTATTTCATCATCCACCCGCAGACCCAGAAGAGCGGCACCCAAAGGAGCCATGACTGACAGTTGTTTGGTGCTGTCTTGCAGGGAAGCAGGATAGACTAGTGTACGAACACGTTCTTCATTGCTGCTCAGATCAATAAAACGAATTTCACTGTTCATTGTGACAACATCGGCAGGAATATCTACCGGAGCCACTATTTCAGCTCGATCCAACTCGTTGTTCAAAGCATCCGCAATACTGGTATTCGCAAATGCAGGTAGTTCTAACAGAGAATCTAAACGTTCAGCATCCAGTTCATTGATAATGATTTTAGGTTTTTTCATACCACACTCCAAATTAGGCTCAATACAAAATAACACCCCGCATCGCAAGGAGGGGGTGTTATTTTCAAAGTGATTAAAATGATATTAGGCTGTTCTGTCGTGAAAATAAAGAGATCATGATCACGAACTGTTTTGTGTCGCTAATGAAATAAGACTCTTTAACATAGGTTAGAAGAAATAACCAGATATCATTTGGGGCTGCTGACTAGAGTCCTGTAACCGCAATTTTGGGGTTGG
This sequence comes from Xenorhabdus anantnagensis, assembly GCF_028598555.1. Lineage (GTDB taxonomy): Bacteria > Pseudomonadota > Gammaproteobacteria > Enterobacterales > Enterobacteriaceae > Xenorhabdus > Xenorhabdus anantnagensis. Next base: position 263,465 of record NZ_JAQRFN010000002.1, on the reverse strand, counting down.
TTTCTCCCCAAATGGAAGATAACTCTGCAATGTGCATATCACTCCATTTCTGGACATCAGACTGAGTAATTTCATCGTTGCCTTGTTTACCGAAGATCACCACTTCGTCACCAGCCTTCACGTCAGGCAGGTCAGTAACATCGACCATAGCAGTGTTCATGGAAATGCTGCCAACAATTGGCGCGCGGTGACCGTTGATCAAAACATAGGCTTTGTTTGACATTCTGGAAGTTAAACCATCAGAGAAACCAACAGGCAGGTTAGCGAGTTTGGAATCACGTTTCAGGATGTAAGTGTTGTCATAGCCGATACCATTGCCTTCAGGATATGGTTTAACGGAAGCAACACGGGTTTTTACTTCAATCAGTGGCTTGAATTCTGGATGGCTGTTGGGCAGAATGCCGTACAGCGCGCTACCCACGCGTGCCATGTCGAATTGTGCTTCTGGGATGCTCATTGATGCAAAAGAGCTTGATGCGTGCAGAGTGATTTCATCTCTTTTCAGGTTGGCCGTTTTGATCAACCAAGAAGTTTGTTCTTCGAAATTTTTAATACTGTCACGGATTTTATTCAAATCGGTGAATGCATGGTGGCTCATCATGCCAACCAGTTTCAGGTTAGGCAACTGATTGATTTTCAGAGCTTCTTGTTTGCCCTGCTCAGTTTTCATTTCCAATCCATTGCGGCTCATGAAACCTGTGTTCAGCATCAGATGGACGCGAATTTCTTTACCGTGTTTTTTGGCCAGGGCATCAATGGCTTTAGCGTGATTCAGATCACCGATCATCTCTTCCATGTCATAGCCCAGCGTGCTTTCGATTTCGCTCACATCGGCTGCGCGGACGCGCATCAGTTGCTCTTTAAAACCGCTTTCACGTACGATGCGAGCCTCTTCATTACTGGTGATGCCGACACAAGACACACCAGTTTTAATGATAGATGGCATCAGCAGGTTGATACCATGACCATAAGCATCACCTTTCAGAATCGCACATATTTTGGTGTCTTTATTCAATTTTTTTTGCAGTGTATAAATATTATTTTCGAAAGTCGTGGTATTGACTTCAACCCAAGCGTTATTGGTTGCTGCAACGCTTTCTGCGTGAGTGTTATCTAAAGAGAGTTCAGGTGCTGCTTGAGCTGCTCCTTGGCATAAAGTCAGGCCAAGAACGACAGCGAGTGCAGTCTTATTAAAATTCATGAAGTAAGTCTCCAGCTTCGGATTTGTTTATGTAAAAATTCGTATATAAATACCTCTTAATAATAAATATTTTCAAATAATTTCATATGGTTAAATATTGTTGGGTTAATTTTAATTGTAATAGGAAGACTATTTGTAATAGACATTATGATAAAATTAATTTATTGGTTAAGGTGTTAATATGATCTTTTATGGTTGATTGTTGACTGAGGGAATAATAAAAGAAATACAGAGTGATATTTGGACAAAAATAGGACTTGGAAGGGAGATGATCCCCCATGCCCAGTATGGGAACAGGGGAGAAAGTATAAAAAGGTCAATGACATAACACCGAAACGTTCTCTAATTGTTTGTTCTGTATAGTCAAGGCGAAAGAGATTTTTTTGTTGTAATAAAGGGATAACGTGTTCGATCATTATTTGAAGCGCCTCAGGAAACACATCAAAATTTAAATTAAACCCATCTGCGGCATGTTCCAAAAACCATTTTTCCATATCATCAGCAATCATTTCCGGGGTTCCTAACAACATTCGATGCGTTCCCAGATTTTGTAAAATAAGCTGATAAACTGTTAAGTTTTTAGGACGGGCTAATTTGATGATTTCTGATGAAAAACCTTTGGAAATAATATCGTTAGATGATTTTTCGATGAGTCTATAAGGCAACGGTTCATGTAATTTAAGATCGTCAGACTCTAATCCCAGTTGCCGAGATAACATGATAATATCTTCGTTCACATCTCTTAACTCGTCCATCTTTGCTTTTCGTTCTTGTGTCTCAGCAAGCGTTGAACCGATAATGGGGTATAAACCCGGCAATATTTTTAGTGAATTTTCACTGCGATTTTTTGCAACAACTTTTGCTTTGAACTGGATAATGGCATTTGCCCAAAGTTTTTTGCGGTGGCCGGATTATAGGTAGTAACGGCATTCCAGCCTATCCGACCGTGGCTCAAATGATCCAGCGTTAAAAATTGTCGAGCTAAAATAAATGGATCGCTAAAGGTGGTAGAGGCAGTACAAATAAAACCCAGATGTTTTGTTACTGATAGAATTATAGGGGATTCAGGAGAGTGTTGAAAATGAGAACTGGAATTCCTCATGTCTGCCATAAATACAACAAATTCACCAACCTCAGGTTTGTTATTTTCTAAAATTGGATAGCTTAGTATCAAAGTTTCGATCAGTTTTTTGTCTAATTCAAACGTCGGAGTAAAGGGGGGTTATTATTGTAATGGGAGTGCAATAATTCTGTGTTATTAAGATTGTTATTAATATCAGTGTGTTGATGAATATTATCATCATACGTGGTTTTTAAAGTGTTAATTTTATTTTTATATTTATTTAATTCGTGCTGGACTTGCTGCCATTATTTTTCTGCGTGGTCGAGATTTAAGTTGATGTATTCTATTAACTGACTATCGATATTATATTTTTTTGACTTTTTGATCATGGCATTTTTTTTATATTTTCCAAGTAAATCAAAACCAATATAAGTCAGATAGTACATTATGTAAATAAAGAAATAATCTACTTTGTTTGTATTTTTTAACAAAACATACGATTAATTAGATCACCAGCATCATTTTTAATGAATGTTTTTTGCTCAATGGAGGAGAAAAAGAAAAGATTTTATTCTTCGTCAAAGCCAGAATTGAATAACTCAACAATAGCTACCAGTGCCTGCTGTTCATCCGGCCCGCTGACTTCAACATCAATGTAGCTGCCTTGTTCTGAGTCCAGCATCAGCATGGCAATGACGCTATGGGCTTCTGCTTGGATATTATTGCTGTTGCGTAGAATAACCTGCGATTGAAACTGCAATACAAGGTCATGCAGTTTCATCGCAGGTCGGGCATGCATTCCAAGCCGATTTTTAATTTCAAGCTGTTGTTTGATTGTCATGCTTCGCTTTGCCGGTTGCTATTGTCGATTGCTGTTGTCGAGTGTCATAATTTATACGATTTATAATTGTATTATTTACGTTTTTCCAGTGTGCGATGACGTGACTGCACGTTTTTGCCACGGGAACGAAAATAATCTGCCAACTGTTCTGCAACATAGACTGAACGGTGTTTGCCGCCTGTGCAACCAATGGCGACGGTTAGGTAGCTGCGATTATTGGTTTCCAGCATGGGTAGCCAAAGTTCAAGATAGCTACGAGTCTGGTAAATAAAGTTATGAACTTCTGTATGACGATCTAAAAATGCGGCTACGGGGCGATCCAAGCCTGTCATTGGGCGTAGCTTCGGGTCCCAATGAGGATTTGGCAGGAAACGCACGTCGAAAACATAATCTGCGTCAATTGGAATGCCATGTTTGAAGCCAAAGGATTCAAACACCATAGTCAATTCCCGCTCACGTTTGCCCAGTAAACGCGTTCTGAGCATTTCTGCTAGCTCATGAACGGACATTTCAGATGTGTCGATGATCAGGTCAGCGCGTGAACGCAGGGGTTCAAGCAGATCGCTTTCTTGATCAATTGCACTTTCCAGTGACAGGTTTTTGCTGGAAAGTGGATGCAAACGGCGAGTGTCACTGTAGCGACGGATAAGGGTATTGCGATCTGCATCAAGAAACAGTAATTGTGGTGAAAAACTGTCAGGTAATTGCGTCAGCGCTTCTTCAAAAATTTCTGGCGACTCTGGCATGTTCCTGACATCAATGCTAACTGCAGCCGAAATATCACGTTCAGCCAGTGTTGTTGCCAGTTCTGGCAACAACACAACCGGTAGGTTATCTACGCAATAGAAGCCCATGTCTTCCAGTGCACGCAGAGCGACGGATTTCCCTGAACCTGAACGACCACTGACTATCATTAGCACCATGAGGTGACTCTCCTAAATGTTTACAATTGTAATCGCTAATTATTCAGTAATGATTTTATATAATTCTTCATCACTCAGCGCTGAACGCAGGCGGCGGCAAAGATTTTTATCTGCAAAGCGTTTTGCAATCAATGATAGTGTGTGTAAATGGGTCTGGCACTGATCTGAGGGCACCAATAAAGCGAACAGTAAGTCAACAGGTTGATTATCAATGGCATCAAAGCTAATGGGTTGCTCCAGACGCAAAAATACCCCAACGGCACCATCCGAACTCTCTTTATCCAATTTGCCGTGAGGAATCGCAATTCCGTTGCCAATCCCTGTTGTGCCTACTTTTTCGCGGGAAAGAATAGCTTCAAATACGGTGTTTTCAGATACTCTAAGCTGTTTTGATGCTAGTTCGCTGATAATCTCTAAGGCGCGCTTTTTACTCGAGCAGGGTACGTTGTTGCGTGTACATGGGGGTAAAAGCACTGATCTTAGTGTTAAATCTGTTTCGTTGTTCATTTCTTTATTCACTTAGGGCCTTATGATACCAGATGACTGGTGAGTCATCTGGTATTGATGCACTGCACTAGAACCGGACTATAGCGCGTTCTATATAGAGCGAAAGATTACATAGATCGAACTATGGCGCTATAGAAGGTGTAATAAATAGAACAGTGATGATTTTATGATAGCCCCGTTGCCTGAAAGCTATTAATGTTGTCTCAATTTACTTTTGTGTTTGGTCAATTGACGCGCCAGCTTATCTACCAGTGCATCAATTGCCGCATACATGTCTTCATGTTCTGCGGTTGCATGCAACTCACCTCCATTAACATGCACCGTAGCTTCGGCGATTCTTTCCACCTTTTCCACCCGGAGTATGATCTGGATGAGGTTAATTTTATCGAAATATTGATCCAATTTACCGCATTTGGTGTTCACAATATTGCGAAGTGCATCTGTGATTTCAATATTGTGGCCTGTAACATTGAGTTGCATAGTGTTTTCCTTCTCTGTGTTGTTCAAACCAGTTTTTTACGTTGGTTTGAAGGCGGGATGGATAGCGACTCTCTATATTTTGCGACAGTCCGACGAGCCACTTGAATACCTTGTTCAGCAAGTATGCTGGCCAATTTACTGTCGCTAAGTGGCTTGGCCGAGTTTTCTGCCGCGACCAGTTTTTTCACCAGAGCACGTATCGCGGTAGAAGAGGCTTCACCTCCACTATCGGTATTAACGTGGCTGGAGAAAAAATATTTAAGTTCAAAGATCCCTCGTGGACTATACAGGTACTTCTGTGTTGTCACACGAGAAATGGTGGACTCATGCATATCAACTTGATAGGCGATATCAGCCAGTACCAGCGGTTTCATGTGTTCATCACCATGTTCAAAAAAATCTTGTTGTCGCTCAACAATACAGCTGGCGACTTTCAATAACGTTTCATTACGGCTTTCGAGGCTTTTGATCAGCCATTTGGCCTCTTGCAAGTTATTGCGTATGAACAGGCTGTCACTTTCATTATTGGCCCGTTGCCCCAGTGCTGCATAATGTTGGTTAATTCGCAGACGGGGAATGCTATCGGTATTTAGCCTGACTTGCCAGTTTTCATTTTCTTTCTGCACCAACACATCTGGAATAACATATTCTGATTCACCAGCATTGACTACCAAGCCCGGTTTTGGCTCCAGTGATTGAATGATATCAATTGCTCCTTTCAGAGCACTCTCTTTTAATTTGCTCTGACGTAATAAATTACGGAAGTCCCGGTTACCCAGTAGTTGAAGGTATTTGCTGACAATAAGTCTGGTTTCATTCAGATGAGGTGTCTCTGGCGGCAGCATTGAAAGCTGGATAAGCAAGCATTCGCGTAAGTCACGGGCGGCAACCCCAATCGGGTCAAAATGCTGTATGCGCTTAAGGACGATTTCGACTTCTTCCAAAGTCAGTTCATCATCACCAATACTGGCAAGGATATCTTCAATGGAAATAGTCAGGTATCCGTTGTCATCAATTGCGTCAATGATTGAAGTGGCGATGGCAGCATCCGTTTCGGTGAATGGCGTCAATTCTGCCTGCCACACGAGATAATCTTGCAGGGTTTGGGTGGTTTCCCCCTGATATACAGGGAAATCATCAGCGCTATAATCACTGTTGGTTCCTGAAGGTGTGCCAGCGGTGTAAATTTCATCCCAACTGGTATCCAGTGGCAACTCTTCAGGCATATCCTTCTGTTCAAGGGCTTCGCGGGTATCCATGACATCAGTTTCCACATCAGGAAGTGGCTTATTTTCCACTTCCTGATGTGGGTCATCCTGCTCAAGCAGAGGGTTGGTTTCCAAAGCTTGCTGAATCTCCTGCTGAAGCTCAAGCGTAGACAGTTGCAACAAACGGATGGCTTGCTGGAGTTGCGGCGTCATCGTCAATTGCTGACTGAGCCTGAGTTGCAAACTTTGCTTCATAGCGTTACCACTTTCTCCTTAATCTAGCCTGAATGGTTCCTTGAATCGCACCTGACAGAAGGATGAAAGTTAAAGGCGGAAGCCTTCACCCAAATAGACGCGTTTGACCTGCTCGTTATTCAGGATGTCATTTGGGGCACCGTGGGCAATCAAGTGGCCTTGACTGACGATATAGGCACGTTCGCAGACATCCAGTGTTTCACGGACATTGTGGTCAGTAATCAGTACACCCAATCCGTAATCCCGCAGGTGCTGAATGATCTTCTTAATATCCAGTACGGAAATTGGATCAACGCCAGCAAAGGGTTCATCCAACAGGATGAATTTAGGATTGGCGGCCAGAGCACGGGCAATTTCCACTCGACGGCGTTCACCACCGGAAAGTGATTGCCCAAGGCTGTCACGCAGGTGAGAGATGTGAAATTCTTCCATCAACTCTTCTGCTCGTTCTTTTCTCTGCTCTTGAGTCAGATCTTTACGGATCTCCAGTACAGCCATCAAATTGTCGAATACACTCAAACGACGGAAGATAGAGGCTTCCTGAGGCAAATAACCTATCCCGCGGCGTGCACGTTCATGCAGGGGCAGCAGACTGATATCTTCTTCATCAATGGTGATAGAGCCAGCATCACGTGGAACAATGCCGACAACCATGTAGAACGTGGTCGTTTTACCTGCACCATTGGGGCCAAGTAAGCCAACAATTTCCCCTGATTTCACGTTCAGGCTGACATTCTCAACGACCTTACGGCCTTTATATGCTTTCGCCAGATTTTCTGCGTTTAGTATTGCCATATTAGTATTGCCACAATTGTGTTGTCATCAGTCGTTATTTGCCCTTTTTATGAGTATCAGCGCCGTGAGCACCGGAGCCTTTTTCCTGTAGCTGAGCAGGTAACAGGACGGTGGTGACACGTTTACCTTTATCACTAAAGGCTTCCATCTGTTGTGTCGGAACCAGATAAGTGATTTTATCGCCTTTGATATTGCTGTCTAGTTGTTCAAGGTAGGCATTACCCGTCAGGATGAACAGCTCTTTATCCATCTCATAACGCATCTTTGATGCATGACCTTTGATAGGTTTGCCATCATCCTGCATTTGGTAAAAAGTGGCAGGATTACCATAAGCTTCAACGACTGTCTTGTTAGAATCACCTTCCGGGCGGGTAACAACGACTTTATCTGCATGGATATCGATTGTGCCTTGTTTTACGATAACACTATCCGTAAATGTGGCAATGTTTCCCGTTAAATCCAGAGACTGTCTTGCTGAGTCGATGGTAATGGGTTTTTTTGTATCATCTTTCAAGGCCAGTACGGGCAGGCTGACTGCAAACAGTGTACTGGCAATAACGGTATTACGGATTAGGTTGTTCATGTGGAATCTCATATCGAGTGGACACTTTTTCAATCAGTTCAGCAGTTTTGTTTCGCAGATTGCCACGCATTTTCATGCCAACAGATTTTAGACCGACGCCAATGATAGTAGCTTGGTCATCGGATGCGACATCTTGTGTTATGAGATTGACGATCGCGTTGTCTGTTGTGATCCGCTGCAATTGTGATGCATCGGTCAGGCTATCCACTTGGACATCCCCATACAGATAGAGCATGTTATCTTTGGTCAGTTTGGCCTTATTAGCGCGTACTGTCCATGTGGCTATCAGGGTTCCGGGAGCACTATTCGGGTCAAATGTTGTCAATACAGGGTTGGTAAACCAGGTCAGTTTCGTTTCCGTATAGTTTTTAACATCGTCAGCGACCAGTTTGTAAGCCAGCTTACCCGTCGGATCATAGACAAAAGTAACAGCTTCCTTTGTTTGATAAGTGGGATAACCATCATCCACGATCGGTGATGAGGTATCATCATTGACATTCGATAAATTCCAGCCAATCAGCGCAAGCGCGATCAGTGCCAGTATTGCGATCAGCCAGGATTGAATTTTACTCATTCTTTTTTCAGTTTTAGTTTATATGGATAACCCTTTGGCATCTTCTAGCTTATTCTGAGCGAAGAGCACCAAATCACAAAGTTCCCTGACTGCACCACGACCGCCGGCAATCTGAGTTACATAATCTGCTTTCGGCAACAGTAATGGATGGGCATCAGCAACTGCAACCGATAATCCAACTTGTGCCATGACAGGCCAGTCAATAAGGTCATCACCAATATAGGCGACTTGCTCTGGCTGTAATGCTAGTTTATCCAACAGTTCTTTATACGCCAAAACCTTATCGTTTTGGCCTTGGTAAAGATGTGTAATACCTAGCGTATCTGCCCGATTTTCCAGCAGTTTTGCTTTACGGCCAGTAATGATGGCAACTTCAATACCAGAAGTGATTAAACAACGGATGCCATAACCATCACGAACGTTAAAGGCTTTCAGTTCCTCGCCTTCATTGCCCATGTAGATAAGCCCATCAGACATTACACCATCAACATCACAAATCAGAAGACGAATTTGACAGGCTTTTTCAATAATTACTTTGTTTACTGGACCATAACAGGTGTCCAGATACTCTTTTTGACTCATTAAGAAATTCTCTTGAGATTTATATCAGTTTACTTACTTTATACGACTCCGGCCTGCAAAAGATCGTGCATATGCAGTACGCCAAGTAATTTGTCGTCTTCTGTGACCAATACTGAGGTGATGTGGCGTGACTGCATTAGGTTTAAGGCATCAACCGCCAGTGCATTCGGTTTGATGCGGATGCCACCCGCAGTCATGACATCAGAGATTTTTGCATTATTTAAATCAATGCCCATATCGAAAACCCGGCGCAAATCACCATCAGTAAAAATACCGCTAATTTGCATGTCGTCATCACAGATAACCGTCATGCCCAATTTTTTGCGGGTGATTTCCACCAAGGCCTCACGCAGAGTCGCTGTACGGGAAACATGAGGAATGTCATCACCTGTGGTCATTAGATCGCTGGTCATCAGCAGCAGTTTACGTCCGAGTGCACCGCCTGGATGAGAGAGGGCGAAGTCTTCGGCAGTAAAGCCGCGGGCTTGTAAAAGCGCAAGGGCCAATGCATCTCCCATGACGAGTGTGGCGGTGGTGCTGGTAGTGGGGGCTAACCCCAATGGACAGGCTTCTTGTGGGGTTTTAATGCATAAGTGGATGTCTGAGGCTTTGCCCATGCTGCTGTCGCGATTGTTTGTCATGCAGATGAGCGCGACTTTTTGTCGCTTGAGAACAGGAATTAATGCCAGAATCTCATTTGCTTCACCCGAATTGGAAATAGCCAGAACGATGTCTTTTGATGTTACCATGCCGAGATCGCCATGGCTGGCTTCACCAGGATGAACAAAGAAAGAAGGAGTACCGGTACTGGCAAATGTTGCAGCGATTTTTCGCCCAATATGACCGGATTTGCCCATCCCCATCACAATAACTTTCCCTTCACAGTCAAACATTAATTCACAGGCTTGGCTGAAATCGTCATTAATATATTGCTCCAGGCCAGCCAGCCCCTCGAGTTCAATATGTAATACTTGCTTACCTGCTTGCTGAAAATCGATCTTAGGCATGTTTTTACTTCCCACTCTTTTCCCATTCAATTGGTAATTACTCAGTACCGTGATAATTAGAAACAAAAAGTACGACAAAATAAGCGATAAAACAGCCCAGTAACAAGATGCCATTTAATCGGTTTAATTTATGCTTTCTTCCCAGACAAAATACGGTGAATAGTATACTAGCAGCCATCATGACCCAAAAATCCCGATAAAATGCTTCATCTGCAATGGTGCTGGGGGAAAGTATGGTGGGGACACCCAGAACAAGTGTCATATTGAAGATGTTCGAGCCAATAATATTGCCCACTGCCATGTCATTTTCGCCTTTTATGGCCGCAGCAATGGTGGTGGCAAGTTCAGGCAGGCTGGTTCCCACGGCAAGAATTGTCAGGCCAATAATCAGCTCACTGATACCATAAATACGAGCAATGGCGGTTGCATTATCAATGACCATGCGGGTGGAAATGGGAAGAATAATTAAACCCAAGACAACCCAAAGAAGCGCAATTCCTTTATTGCCTTCAACAGGTAATTCTGAATTTCGTTCTTGGGTATAGCTATCAACATCATTATATTGAGATAACGCGGTCTTTTTTAACATCAGCGAGATAAAGAAGACGGCTGAAAGCACTAAAAGAATACCATCCAGACGGCTCAGGTATCCATTCGATAGCTGATACCCTGCAAATGCGGTGATTGCCAACATCAGGGGAACTTCTTGCCGCAGAATTTCTGATTTTACCCTGATTGGCCTAATGATCGCTGCCGCTCCCGTAATTAACAGCAAGTTAGTAATATTGGAACCAATTGCATTGCCCACAGCCATATTCGGCAATCCGTCTAAAATTGCTGTAACAGACACCATCAGCTCTGGCAGTGAGGTTCCGATCCCCATAATGACCAAGCCGACAATAAAAGGGGGAATCTTCATGGCACGGGCAAAAACGGCCGCACCATAAACTAATCTATCCGAACTATATACTAGTAAAATCAACCCAGTAATGAGCAGTACAATAGTCAGAAACATGGAGTGTTCCTTAAATAAGATTTATTCCGAGCATAATGCTAATAATGGTTGATTTTTAAACATGGAACGTTTATTCAGCTAGACTTATACATTCTGACGATCAAGAGATAAAAAGTAAAATTTGTCACAACTTTGCTAACGCAAATTAGGCAATTTTTTGTAGTATGCATTATTACTGATTTAAATACAGTAAATGAAGACAGTTCTATTAACGGTTAGGGGCTACCAATAATGAGTCAACAAACAGCAAATCTTATTGAGATCTGCGGTATGCATTTCACCCGGGGCCAACGCCTGATTTTTGCTGATATTAATCTGACCGTTCCGAAAGGAAAAATTACCGCCATTATGGGGCCTTCTGGTATAGGAAAGACCACATTGCTGCGTCTGATTGGAGGGCAAATTCGCCCCGAACGCGGTGAAATCTGGTTTGATGGTGATAATATTCCGGCATTGTCCCGTCCACGCCTTTACGCTGCCCGCAAGAAAATGAGCATGTTATTTCAGTCAGGTGCTTTATTCACTGATCTGAATGTTTTTGACAATGTGGCTTTTCCCCTGCGTGAGCATACCCAGCTGCCTGAAGAGTTGATTCACACAACGGTGATGATGAAGCTGGAAGCTGTGGGATTGCGTGGTGCTGCGCACTTGATGCCATCGGAACTCTCTGGGGGCATGGCAAGGCGAGCGGCATTAGCAAGGGCAATTGCACTCGATCCTGACTTAATCATGTTTGATGAACCCTTTGTCGGTCAAGATCCCATCACGATGGGCGTTTTGGTGAAGCTGATCGATGAGCTTAACCATGCGCTTGGTGTCACGTGTGTTGTCGTTTCCCACGATGTACCTGAAGTACTGAGCATTGCCGATTATGCTTATATTGTGGCTGAAAAGAAAGTGATCGCAGAAGGTACTCCAGATCAATTGAGAATGAATCAGGATCAACGGGTACGGCAATTTCTTGATGGTATTGCTGACGGGCCTGTACCTTTCCGTTTCCCTGCCGGGGATTACAAAACTGAGTTATTAGGATAATGGAATGTTGATATTAACACGGGCATTGGCGGCAATAGGCCGACGTACGATTGAGGTTGCGGCTTCATTCGGCCGTGCGGGTTTCATGTTGTTTAGAGCAATCATTGGTAAGCCAGAGCCGGCCAAACAATGGGCACTATTGCGTCAGCAACTTTACAGCGTGGGTGTTCAATCGCTTCTGATTATTGTGGTTTCAGGATTGTTTATTGGCATGGTTTTGGCCTTGCAGGGTTATTTGGTTTTGAGCACATTTAGTGCGGAAGGCAGCCTTGGCATGATGGTAGCGTTATCACTGCTGCGTGAACTGGGGCCTGTGGTGACTGCACTATTGTTTGCGGGGCGGGCGGGTTCAGCTCTGACCGCAGAAATTGGTTTGATGAAAGCCACTGAACAGATTTCCAGTCTGGAAATGATGGCTGTTGACCCGCTGCGCCGAGTTGTTGCCCCGCGTTTTTGGGCTGGTTTTATTAGCATGCCTTTGCTCTCCTTAATTTTTGTTGCTGTGGGGATTTTGGGAGGAGCAATGGTCGGTGTTGATTGGAAAGGCATTGATGGCGGCTTTTTCTGGTCGTCCATGCAATCTGTGGTGGAATGGCAAAAAGATTTGCTCAACTGTTTTCTCAAGAGTGTCGCTTTTGCAATTACAGTCATGTGGATTGCACTGTTCAATGGTTATGACGCTATCCCAACATCGGAAGGGATCAGCAGGGCGACGACGCGCACGGTAGTACATGCGTCGTTGGCGGTATTGGGTTTGGATTTTGTGCTGACAGCACTGATGTTTGGGAACTAAGTCGATGCAAAGCAAGAAAAATGAAATTTGGATTGGGGCTTTTATCTTGATTGCGTTGGCTGCAATCATTTTTTTATGTCTGAAAGTTGCAGATATCCGGGCTTTCGGCAGCCAGCCAACTTATCGTGTATATGCTGCATTTGGCAATATCGGTGGTTTGAAAGTACGTTCACCGGTGAAAGTTGGCGGAGTTGTGGTTGGTCGAGTGCAGAGAATCTGGCTGGATCATAAAACCTACACGCCACAAGTTGAATTGGATATTTTCACGCAATATGACAATATTCCAAATACCAGTTCGCTTTCTATCCGAACCTCAGGGTTGTTGGGGGAGCAATATATTGCCCTCAATATTGGGTTTGATGACCCTGATTTAGATACTTCCATGCTGAAAGATGGGGATCGTCTTGAGGATACTAAGCCTGCGATGGTACTTGAAGACTTGATTGGTCAGTTCTTGTACAAAAGTGGTGGCGGAAATCAGGAAAAATCCGCTTCGGCACCTGCACAAGCACACTAACCAGCAATCCACTGCTTAGGAGAAATATACTTATGTTTAAGCGATTACTTATGGTTGCGTTGCTGGTGGTTGCGCCATTGGCCAGCGCAGCAGATCAAACCAATCCTTACTTATTGATGAAGGATGCCGCTGAAAAAACGTTTACCCGTTTGAAGAAAGAGCAACCTCAGATTCAGGCAAATCCACAAGTCTTGCGCCAAATAGTGCATCAGGAGTTGATGCCTTATGTGCAGGTCAAATATGCAGGGGCACTGGTTTTGGGGCCTTACTACAAACAAGCGACACCTGAGCAGCGTGATGCTTATTTCAAGGCGTTTGAATCCTATCTGGAGCAGGCATATGGTCAGGCTTTGGCTATGTATCATGGACAAAATTACCAGATTGCACCAGAACAGCCATTGGGTGATAAGTCTATAGTGGCAATTCGTGTCACGATTATTGATCCTAATGGGCAACCGCCAGTTCGCTTAGACTTTCAATGGCGTAAAAACAGCAAGACAGGTAATTGGCAGGCTTATGACATGATTGCGGAAGGCGTGAGTATGATCACGACCAAGCAGAATGAATGGGTGGATATCCTGCGTCAGAAAGGAATAAATGGTCTGACTGAACAATTGACCATCAGCGCGAAAGCACCGATCACTTTAGAAAAGAAAAAGTGATATGGAAAAGGCACTTCTGATAGCGGCATGATGAGTAAAGAACATGACGAGTAAAGAACATGATAAGTAAAGAAAGAGCCAATCAGGAAACTATTGACTGGGAAAAGACGGGCAATACATTGTTTCTGAAAGGCACATTGGATCGTGATAGTTTGCTTCCCCTTTGGCAACAAAAAGACCGTGTTCTGGAGGGAATCGACAATATTGATGTTTCCTCGCTTAATCATGTGGATTCTACGGGGCTGGCTCTGTTTGTCCGATTAAAGGGAGAATATCAACAACGTGACAGGACACTGACATTTTCAGGCGTCAGTGAACGTTTAAATACGTTGATAACGTTGTATGGACTGCAAACTCTTCTTGGCGATAATCAGCCTAAAGTGTAATTCCTTTTTTTTGATAATCAGCGCCCTTGTAAGCCATAAACTTACAGGGGCGTTTTTCTTGGTTTAAGAGTCTCCTAGATTCCATTAGGATAGGCATCTACTATTATTTTCTAACGACAAATATTTTCTAACGACAAATATTTTCTAACGAGAATATTTTCTAACAACGAATGTGAGCAATTTATGGATACTAATGAAATTAAAAAAGTGCTGATGGAAAATTTGGCACTTGATGAAGTTATCGTTAGCGGTGATGGCAGTCATTTTCAGGTTATTGTCGTTGGTGCACTTTTTGATGGTCTGAGCCGAGTTAAACAACAGCAGACTGTTTACGCTCCTCTGATGGAATACATTGCTGATAACCGTATTCATGCGTTGTCAATCAAAGCCTATACTCCGACGCAGTGGCAGCGAGACCGCAAGCTTCAGGGATTTTGAGGCTGTTTGCTTCGCCGCGAACAGCACACTTTGAATTAAATAAGAGAATTATGACAGATGGATAAATTTTGTGTGAAAGGGCCTGCCTGCCTATCGGGAGAGGTTACTATTTCCGGGGCAAAAAATGCCGCATTACCAATTATGTTCGCAGCGCTATTGGCAGAAGAGCCAGTTGAATTACAGAATGTTCCTGAATTGAAAGACATTGATACCACGATCAAACTGCTCAATCGTTTGGGAACTAAAGTAGAACGTAATGGTTCTGTTTTTATTGATGCCAGTGGGGTTAACGAATATTGTGCCCCTTATGAGCTGGTCAGGACAATGCGAGCTTCCATCTGGGCATTGGGGCCATTGGTAGCGCGTTTCGGCCAGGGGCAAGTTTCTTTACCAGGTGGTTGTGCTATTGGGGCTCGTCCTGTTGATCTTCATATTACTGGATTGGAACAGCTTGGTGCGAAAATCGTGCTGGATGAAGGTTATGTCAAAGCCACTGTGGATGGCCGCTTGAAAGGCGCCAGCATTGTTATGGATAAAGTCAGCGTTGGGGCAACGGTGACTATCATGACTGCCGCTACATTGGCAGAAGGCACAACCATTATTGAAAACGCCGCATGTGAGCCTGAAATTGAAGATACGGCTAATTTCCTCAATATGCTGGGAGCAAAAATCAGCGGAGCGGGTACTAATCGCGTTGTGATTGAGGGTGTCGAGCGTTTGGGTGGTGGTGTGCATCGAGTTCTGCCTGATCGTATCGAAACGGGCACTTTCTTGGTCGCTGCTGCAATTTCCCGTGGCAAGGTGATTTGTCGTCACGCGCAACCAGATACTTTGGATACTGTTTTAGCCAAACTGCGTGAAGCAGGGGCAGACATCAAAGTGGGAGAGGACTGGATTAGCCTTGATATGCATGGTCAGCGGCCGAAGTCAGTAACGTTCCGCACTGCACCACATCCGGGTTTTCCAACTGATATGCAGGCACAATTCAGCTTATTGAACATGGTTGCAGATGGTGTAGGTATGATCACCGAAACCATTTTTGAAAATCGCTTCATGCATATCCCTGAATTGATTCGTATGGGCGCACGGGCTGAAATTGAGAGTAATACAGTACTGTGTCATGGCGTTGAAAAATTGTCTGGTGCTCAGGTAATGGCGACTGATTTGCGGGCTTCTGCCAGTTTAGTATTAGCTGGTTGCATTGCCGAAGGAACGACAATCGTAGAACGTATTTATCATATTGATCGTGGTTACGAGCACATTGAAGATAAGCTGCGTGGTCTTGGGGCAAATATTGAACGTATTAAGGCTTCTGATTAAACGGAATTAATATTCTTCCTCGCCCAACATGAGTTAGTAGCCCAATGTGTGGGCGAGGAGTGAGGCAAGGTCAGACAATTGGTTTTTTTCATTTGATCTGCGCTCTGCCGTGTCCGTTTTAGCCATCATCAAATTTAGTAATCATCAAACTCATCAATTGTGACGTTAAATGTGAGGGAAGTGCCATCTCGCAATACGGTAACAGGTACAACGCTACCTGGGGCTATTTCCGCGACTTGATCCATCATTTCGGCTGGTGAAATTGCTGGCTGATGATTGACGCTGGTAATGATATCTCCCGCTTTGATGCCTGCTTTTTCAGCTGGACTGTTTGGTTTGATCTGGAAAACACGTACCCCTTTAATTTGATTGATGTTATTACCTGATGAGCGAATATTGAGTAACTCTTGCGAGGTGATGCCTATATATCCCCTGATGACTCGCCCATCACGGATCAATTTATGCATGATTGTCGTAGCCAGCTTCGTCGGAATGGCAAATCCCAATCCTTCCGGTGTTATACCAAACTCTGACTTATCGAACGTCAACGTATTGATGCCAACTAATTCTCCTTGCGTATTGACCAAAGCACCACCAGAGTTGCCTTTATTAATTGATGCGTCTGTTTGCAGGAAGTTCTGGCGACGTGTTTGACTAAGACTGACACGCCCAGTTGCGCTGATAATGCCTTGTGTAATGGTTTGTCCCAAATTGTACGGATTGCCGATGGCTAATACGACATCTCCCACATGGGAGACTCGCTCAGGGTTAATTGGGATCACGGGAAGGTTTTTGGCTCTGATTTTTAAGACTGCCAGATCCGTTGGGCCATCTGAGCCAACGAGCAGTGCTTCATAAAAGCTCCCATCCTGTAATGCGATAATGATGGGACCTGCTTTATTGATGACATGCCTATTAGTGAGAATATAACCCTGCTCACTCATAATGACACCAGAACCCAAGGGGCGAAGTTCCCGGCTTTCATGGGAAAAACTTCCCATATTACTGCTGTAAATATTAACTACAGCAGGAGCAGCCCGGCGGACTGCTTTGCTGAAACTTGATATTCTATCGCTGCTGTTGTTGCCGCTCAGGAAATTTTTTAAGCCATTGGGGCGTAGGGACGGTATAGCGATCAGCAAAATAGCTGCAATAAATAAGCCTATGAGTATAGAGCGCAATAACTTGATCAGCATGGCATTATTCAGTAATAAATGATTAAAAGAAGGATAGCATAGAAGTGAACAGACACAGCATCATACTGTGTCTGTATGGATTTTATACTTTTTGTCACCTTGCAAGTTGCTGCTTTATTGGCTGTGCCGCAACTTGAAATCTATTGGGCATAGATTGTGTTCTTTAGACTCAATAGATTAATTACGCAGTAACAGATAAACATTATCGTCACCACGTAAAACGTTCAAGGCGATAACGGAAGGCTTCTCTTCAGTGATTTTACGTAATTCACTGATGTTCCGTACACGCACATTGTTGGCACCAACAATTAAGTCATTCTTCTGCAAACCAAACATAGCGGCAGGTGAGTTCGGGGCAATGGAATCCACTTTGATGCCTTGAGTATTTTTTATGGTGCCATTGCTCAGAGACGCGCCTTGCAGGGCGATACTCAGTTTTTCCGCTTTGGTTGACTCGCCATCACTGTTATCAAGTGCTACGGTGACTTCAAGCGGCTTCCCTTTACGCAGCAAACCAATTCTGACTTCTTTGCCTACGACGGTTGTACCAATCTTCGCCCGCAATTCAGCAAAGCTGTTTATTTTCTTGCCATCAAAGGAAACCAGCACATCTCCTGGTTTAATGCCTGCTTTAGCGGCGGCCGATTTAGGAATGACTTCACTGACAAATGCCCCTTGCTGTGCTTCAACGTTGAGTGCTTGGGCAATGTCAGATGTCATCTCGGTTCCTTTGATACCGAGTATGCCGCGTTTCACTTCTCCATGATCAATAAGCTGCGCTGCAAGGGTCTTGGCCATATTGCCGGGGATAGCAAAACCAATGCCGACGTTACCGCCACCGGGGGCAATGATAGCGGTGTTAATGCCGATCAACTCCCCTTTCAGATTAATCAATGCGCCACCGGAGTTACCTCGGTTAATGGAGGCATCGGTCTGGATAAAGTTTTCCAGACCTTCCAAATTCAGGCCGCTGCGACCCAGCGCGGAAATGATGCCTGATGTAACTGTTTGCCCCAATCCAAATGGGTTACCGATTGCGACAGCGTAATCTCCAACGTGCAGTTTGTCAGAATCAGCGAATTTAATGGCGGTCAGGTTTTTGGCGTTTTGCAATTGTAAAAGTGCAATGTCAGTTTGCGGATCACGCCCAATGAGTTTTGCTGAATATTCACGCCCATCGTTTAATTGAACGCGTATTTTATTTGCATTATCAATAACATGGTTATTGGTCAGCATATAGCCTTTATTGGCATCAATAATAACGCCTGAGCCTAGTCCCTTAAATGGGCGGCTTCTTTGCTCTTGTGGGGGAAAAGCTGGCCCGAAGAAGAATTGGAAATCGTCGGGTAATTGAAGTCGTTGGTTTTGTACTTCTGTACCTGAGGTATGAACTGTAACAACAGAAGGAAGTACTTTTTCCAGCATGGGGGAGAGACTGGGTAATTCTTGAGAGGCCATTGCAGCAGGTAAGGCTGCATTACTTACCACCGGAACTGAAGCTAAAGACAGTCCAATACTAATAGCGAGTGCGCTGAGCAAAGTATTTTTTCTTTTCATGAATACGTTCTCTTAATACCTAAGCTAGAAATGGAAATTTTACTTAAGATACCCATCCCGTCCGGGCATTTAGCTGCCTCAGAAATTACGCGTATTTGGATAGGTTCTAAGCATAATTGTTTCAATGCAGTTATGACTACCAACTATTCAGCAAAGTTCACTAATAAAGTAGTTTAAATGAACTTCTTTACAGGTATTTACGTGAATTAGAAATAAAAAACAAAATCTTGGCTGCTGGATGAAGAGTCACAACAAAAAGCCGTGGCATTCATGGTTACCACGGCAAAGTTCATTATTATTTCTTATCTTGAATTGGGCGGAATAGACCAGAAGCACCCTCAGAATAATCCCGTGGAGGCATATTAGCAGTCGCTTTATTTGTCTCAGCTTCGGATTCGCTCAAACGGTAATTGAAAGGATTATCTTGTACTGGCATGTTGGGCATCAGGTCATTGGAACTTTTAGCCATGTGCTGATACAACTGACGATAATCGCGCGCCATATTGTCAAGTAATTCAGCGCTGCGGGCGAAATGGCTGACCAGCTCTTTGCGGTATTCTTCCAATTCAGCCCGATTCTTCTCTAATTCAGCTTGTTGCGCATTTTGTTGGCGTAGCTTGGAGCTGCCAAAGCGGACAGCCAGCGCGCCGATGATAAAACCAATGATTAATCCGATCAGTGCATATTCCCAGGTCATGGCAACTCCTTTAGTAACATCATTGTTCTGTAATGTTATGCAATGTTTTGCAATCAATAATGTTTTGCAATCAAAATTGTTCGCAATCTATTAGAGCTTTATCCCATTAGGCAGTTCTATTTGCAAGGATATACGCCTACTGGGATAGGCTCTTGGTATCATGACTACCACTATAACCGTTAATTTAGTCAGAGTGGAATATTGATTATTATTTAATTAATTTATCTATTGCCTAATATATTAATTTTATACGGATTTACCAAAATATGTAGTCAAAAATTCGTAGCCAAAAGCATCTATACTCAATGGATTTCTAACTAATGCGTTTCTAGCTGATGCGTTTCTAACTAATATATTTCTAACTACTGGGCGACAGCAAGGGCTGTGAGCGTAGTCAACAGAGCTGTAACATACGATACGCATTGAGAATAAAAATTTTAAGGATTGTTACTTTCATGTCACCGATTACACCTTCATCTCTCTATCAAACAGCGCTGTCTGATGGTCAGTATCAACCTGACGAAGTACAGCGCAATACTGTTGAACGCCTCGATATCATACATCGTGAACTCATCAATGCCCGATCTTGTCATACTCCGCAAGCCAATGGGTTGAAAGGTATGTTGGGCAAGTTGTTTGGTCGGCAATCCCCTGAGCAGCGCCGTCCTGTTCAGGGACTCTATATGTGGGGAGGTGTAGGACGTGGAAAAACGTGGTTGATGGATATGTTTTTCCAGAGCTTGCCTACTGAGCGGAAACTGCGTCTCCATTTTCACCGTTTTATGTTGCGGGTACATGAAGAATTAACAATTTTACAAGGACATGAAAATCCTTTGGAGATAGTCGCTGATGGCTTCAAGGCACAGACGGATATACTTTGTTTTGATGAGTTTTTTGTGTCTGACATCACGGATGCCATGATCCTCGGTACATTGCTGGAGGCGCTGTTTGCACGGGGTATTGCCTTGGTGGCAACATCCAACATTCCACCCGATGAACTATATCGAAATGGATTGCAGCGTGCGCGGTTCCTGCCTGCCATTGAGCAGATCAAAAAATATTGTGATGTCATGAATGTCGATGCAGGTATCGATTATCGTTTACGGACACTTACACAGGCTCACCTTTATTTGACGCCATTGACGGAACAAAATCGGCAGGAGATGCGTCATATGTTCCAGCGTTTGGCTGGACGAACAGGAGAGCCGAATCCTGTATTGGAGATCAATCATCGCAATATGCCTGCAATCAGTAGTGTTGATGGTGTATTGGCCATTCATTTCAAAACATTGTGCGAAGATCCCCGCAGTCAGTTGGACTACATTGCTTTGTCGAAGCTTTATCATTCTGTTTTGCTGCATGATATGCCAGTCATGATGGAATTGAATGAAAGTGCGGCACGGCGTTTCATCGCACTGGTGGATGAATTCTATGAGCGTCAGGTAAAACTCATCATCAATGCTGATGCGCCGATGGAACAGATTTATCAAGGTGAATTGTTGACGTTTGAATATCGACGTTGCTTGTCTCGATTACAGGAAATGCAGAGTGAGGAATACCTGAAACTTCCGCATTTACCCTGATTTATTTATACCCCTGTGGATACCAATGCATGAAAGTAATACCAACCAATAGGATAATTATTGAATTTGGGGTCGATTTTTTATGATGAGTTCTCTATAATCTTGCGACCCCACGTTACAGCAGGTTTTTTTTCCCAAAAAACTTGCATTAGTGCCGGCATAGGCTATTCGAAGGGGTAGGTTTGCTGGACATGAGTCGTGTGAACCTCCAAAAAGTTTCTGAACATCGAGTGTTCACCAACATGTAACTTATAATTGGGTAAGCTTTAATGAAAACTTTTACAGCTAAGCCAGAAACCGTAAAACGCGACTGGTATGTTGTTGACGCAGACGGCAAAACTTTGGGCCGTCTTGCAACTGAAATAGCTCGTCGCCTGCGCGGCAAGCACAAAGCGGAATACACTCCGCACGTTGATACTGGTGACTACATCATTATTGTTAACGCAGAAAAAGTTGCTGTAACTGGCAACAAACGTGCTGACAAAATTTATTATCACCACACTGGCCACATCGGTGGTATCAAGCAAGCGACCTTTGAAGAGATGATTGCCCGCCGTCCTGAGCGTGTCATTGAAATCGCGGTTAAAGGCATGCTGCCAAAAGGGCCACTGGGTCGTGCAATGTACCGTAAACTGAAAGTTTACGCGGGCAACGAGCACAACCACGCGGCACAGCAACCACAAGTTCTGGACATTTAATCGGGATTATAGGCAATGGCTGAAAATCAATACTACGGCACTGGTCGCCGCAAAAGCTCCTCCGCTCGTGTCTTCATTAAGCCAGGTAGCGGTAACATCGTAATCAACCAACGCAGCCTTGAAGTTTACTTCGGTCGCGAAACTGCACGTATGGTTGTTCGTCAACCACTCGAGCTGGTTGATATGCTGAGCAAACTGGATCTGTACATCACTGTTAAAGGTGGTGGTACTTCTGGTCAGGCAGGCGCAATCCGTCACGGTATCACTCGTGCACTGATGGCTTATGACGAGACTCTGCGCTCTGAACTTCGCAAAGCTGGCTTCGTTACTCGCGATGCTCGTGAAGTTGAACGTAAAAAAGTGGGTCTGCGCAAAGCACGTCGCCGTCCACAGTTCTCCAAACGTTAATTTATTGCCACAGTTGTGGCAATGGGTTAAAGTTAAAAAACCCACCATTTTTATGGTGGGTTTTTTTATTCCTACAGATTTTTTCATTCCTTAATAACTCTCTATTTTTTGCAAATAAATAGCGCTTTTTAATGATAAATTCCTGAATTCCAATATTTCATCATTAATTCTCAATGTACTTCCCCACAAAATGTGCAAAATCTGATAGAGTAGTAATAATTTTTTGCCTTATCCATGAATTTGCCCGATTTGGCAGAGGTTAAATGTCTTTCCAAGAAATTTCTCGTTACAGCCAGTAAAGCAGTTACTAGAAAAGTGAAGGGAATAGCCTCGGATAATAAGTGCGAAACAGGATGAGAATATGAGCGAGAATAGCCGCTGTTTATTGAAGGGCTGTTCGTTCCTTTTTTTAGATAAACTTGGAGGTTTTCATGGCTGTCGCTGCCAACAAACGTTCGGTAATGACTCTGTTTTCCGGCCCGACCGACATTTTTAGCCATCAAGTGCGAATTGTACTGGCGGAAAAGGGAGTCACTGTAGATATTGTACATGTTGATCCCCTTGAAGAAGATAATTTGCCTCAGGAGTTGATTGATTTTAGTCCTTATAAATCTGTTCCAACACTGATTGATCGTGATCTGACCTTGTATGATTCTCGCGCCATTATGGAATATCTGGATGAACGTTTCCCACATCCACCACTCATGCCTGTGTATCCAGTCTTACGTGGCACGTGCCGCATGGCGATGTATAGAATTGAAAAAGATTGGTATTCCCTGATGTACAAAATTCAGGAAGGAAATGCTCAGGAAGCTAATGTTGCACGTAAACAGCTTGCTGAGAAATTACTGAGTAAGGATTGTATATCACTTTTCAAGCCTTTCTTTGCGCATGAAGAGTTCAGTTTGGTGGATTGCTACTTGGCTCCGCTGCTGTGGCGTTTGCCTGCCTTAGGCGTTGAGTTGTCAGGTCCGGGCACAAAAGAGCTTCAAATCTATATGCAGCGTGTGTTTGAACGTGATGCATTCTTGGCCTCACTGACAGAAGCCGAACGTGAAATGCGTTTACAATCACGGAGTTAATTTATGGAGATGACTCAAATGTCTCCACGCCGCCCCTATTTATTGAGGGCACATTATGAGTGGCTATTGGATAATGACATGACCCCACATATTGTTGTGGATGTTAACGTTTATGGAGTTAGCGTCCCGATGGAATATGTGCAAAATGGGCAAATTATTTTGAATGTCTCGCCGAGAGCGGTTGGCAATTTAGAATTGACTAACGATGAAGTGAGATTCAATGCCCGTTTTGGTGGTGTTGCTCGTCAAGTTAATGTGCCGATGGCAGCTGTTATTGCGGTTTATGCCCGTGAAAATGGTGCGGGAATGATGTTTGAGCCAGAACTTGCCTATGATGAGGATACTGGATCAGAAGAAACAGTTGCACCAATAGCCGATAATTTGGTACTTATCCACGATAGCAGGCATGGTAACAAAGCTTCTCACGATGATGATTCGCCAGATGACGAACCGCCACCTCAACCGCCAAAAGGTCGTCCAACTTTGCGCGTTGTAAAATAATTGCTTAACGCTCATACCTTATAGATTTTAAGTTGCAGTCAGCAAGGCTGTAACTTGAAAGGTGAAGAGGCGTATTGGAAATACAAATAGAGGAGACATTGATCTCCTTTATTTTTAGTTTAGAAATAAGCGTTACGAGCTTTTTCAAATTCCCACATACAGATTTCGATATTATCTCGATTTTCCCCAGTATTCGATTTTTCTGCTGCGTTTAAGCTATTCATCATTTTTTTGGCAAACTCTTTCTTTTTATCCAGTTTATTGAGCGTATTAGGAATAGTGCAGATATCAGTGAATGAAAGCGTACGGTGTGCTTTTGCCAGTGCTAATACCTCTACAGGATTTTCAGTCAAAGCAACAGATAAAGCGTTAATGATTTTCTGAGGAAATTTTGGATGGGCATTAGGGTTGAGCTTAAAGGCAATTTGCAGCCATTGTGTATCACCAGTCGAAATACTATGGAGCATGTTGTCCTGTTCGTATTTTTCATTTATCTCCGCCACAACAGAATTTACACCTCTTTCTTGTAATTGCTGCATAATTTTGGCAGGCGTAGAGAATTTTGCAATTGATGGCAAGCTTGTCAAGGACATGCAAGAGAAGAAGAGTATCTGTGTGAGTAATCGCATGTATTTCTTCCTGTTATTATCGTTTTAATATCTTTTATTTCACGTCTATTTAACCAGTTACTTTGAGCAACTTTCTTTTCGAAAAAAATAAGCCTTATGGCTGTATTACGGTGTTGCACTATTGTTGTATTGTTATAATGAGTGGGAGATTAAATCGGTATATTTGACTTTAGAATATAAGAATAGTCGTATAAATCGAAAAAATACAACTAGTGTGGTAGTAAAAAGAAAATAAAAAACCGATGGGATTTTTATGTTTTTGAGATCTTCTCCGACTCAGGGATCGGAGAAGTCATTAGAAGGAAAAGAATTGGATATTACACTTCAAGATAATCGAGAATGCCGAAAGCGGCTTTTCGGCCTTCATCAATGGCTGTTACTACCAAATCAGAGCCACGCACGGCGTCTCCACCTGCGAATATTTTCGGATTACTGGTCTGGAAAGGCAGATTACTGGACTCAGGAGCTATAATGCGGCCTTTTTGATCGAGGTTGACTTGATGTTCATCTAGCCAGCTCATGGTATGGGGTTTGAAGCCAAACGCCATGAGCACGGCATCAGCTTCTATCAAGAATTCGGAACCTTGAATAATCTCAGCCTGACGACGGCCTTTTTCATCAATGGCACCCAGTTGTGTTTTCACAACTTTGACACCACAAACATGTCCTGCGTTGTTAATCTCAATGCTCATTGGTTGGAGGTTAAAGCGAAACTCTACACCTTCTTCTTTAGCATTTTTTACTTCACGACGGGAGCCGGGCATATTTTCTTCATCCCGCCGATAAGCACAGATAACACTGGTTGCACCTTGGCGAATCGAAGTACGGACACAGTCCATAGCAGTATCACCACCGCCCAGAACCAGAACACGTTTACCTTTCATATCAACATAAGGCTGTTCAGGGAGAGAAGGGTAGCCCATCAACTGACGGGTATTGGCGATTAAAAAAGGCAAAGCGTCATATACTCCGTCAGCGCTTTCGTTCACTAATCCTCCACGGATGGATTGATATGTTCCAACCCCAAGAAATACGGCATCAAATTCTGTCGTAAGTTCAGCCAGTGTGATGTCTTGGCCTATCTCTGTGTTCAGCCGGAATTCAATACCCATCCCGGAGAACATTTCACGGCGGCGAATCATCACCTCTTTTTCTAGTTTAAAAGCGGGGATACCGAATGTGAGCAAGCCACCAATTTCAGGATGGCGATCATAAACCACCACTTGTACACCGTTACGGCTCAGGACATCTGCACAAGCCAATCCCGCAGGGCCTGCTCCGATCACGGCTACACGTTTGCCTGTCGGGATGACATGCGACATATCCGGTTTCCAGCCCATCGCGATGGCCGTGTCATTAATGTAACGTTCAATATTACCGATGGTGACAGCACCGAAGTCATCATTTAGTGTACAAGCACCTTCACACAGGCGATCTTGCGGACAAACCCGCCCACAGACTTCTGGTAAGCTGTTGGTCTGGTGAGATAATTCTGCTGCTTCAATAATGCGCCCTTCATTGACGAGTTTCAGCCAATTCGGAATATAGTTGTGTACAGGGCACTTCCATTCGCAGTACGGATTACCGCAAGAGAGGCAGCGATCTGCTTGTGCCTGTGCCTGAATTTCAGAAAAGGGTTCATAAATTTCAATAAACTCTATTTTTCTGATTTTCAATGGTTTTTTAGGTGGATCGACACGCTGCAAGTCGATAAATTGATAAACATTCTGGCTCATAATTGACTCCTTACTGTGCCTGAACCCGCAATTCGGCAGCAGAACGACTGCGGTGCCCCAACAACGCACTGACATCACTGGATTTAGGCTTAACCAAAGCAAATTTATTGACCCATTGAGACCAATTTTCCAATATGCTTTCGCCGTGTTGAGAGTTTGTCAGACGAACGTGTTCGGTGATTAATCCCCGCAGATGTTCTTTGTGAATAGCCAAACTATCCATTGAGAGAACTTCCACCAGCTCTGGATTGACGCGTTTACGGAAATCATCAAATTCATCAAGCACGTAAGCGAATCCACCTGTCATGCCCGCCCCAAAATTGACACCAGTGCTGCCTAGAACACAGACTATCCCACCGGTCATATATTCACAGCCATTGTCGCCGATCCCCTCAATAACGGTGATGGCACCTGAATTACGTACTGCAAAGCGTTCACCGGCATGTCCGGCAGCAAAGAGTTTCCCGCCTGTTGCACCATACAGGCAGGTATTACCGATGATAGTGGCTTCGTTACTTTTAAATGCTGAACCAATAGGAGGAAGGATGGTAATACAGCCACCTGCCATACCCTTACCGACATAATCATTGGCATCGCCGATTAAAGTCAGTTCAACACCACCCGCATTCCAGACCCCAAAACTTTGTCCGGCTGTTCCACTGAAATGTAGTTTGATCGGATCGGCCGCCCGTCCCTGATCGCCATACCGGGCTGCAATTTCACCGGAGAGAGAGGCGCCAACAGAGCGATCTGTATTTTGGATATCAAAATAGAACGTCTTACTTTGTGAATTTTCCACATAAGGCATCGCTTGAGCGACGATTGATTTATTCAGTGTCCCCTGATCAAAAGGAGAATTATCTTCTGTGCAATGCAGTGCTTTGCCGACGTGAGGCTCTGCCGTTTCCAGCAATGGTTCAAGATTGAGTTTGCTCTGCTTAGCCGAAATTCCCTCAAGTATTTCCAACAAGTCTGTTCGACCAATCAAATCCGTAAGTTGTTTCACACCTAATTGCGCCATCAGTTCTCGTGTTTCCTGCGCAATAAAGCGGAAATAATTCATGACTCTTTCTGGCAGGCCGTGGTAATGAGATTGACGCAGTTTTTCATCTTGCGTAGCGACACCGGTGGCGCAGTTATTTAAGTGACAGATCCGCAAATATTTACAGCCGAGGGCAACCATTGGGCCAGTCCCGAAACCGAAACTTTCTGCACCTAAAATAGCCGCCTTGATGATATCCATACCCGTTTTCAATCCCCCATCAACCTGAAGGCGGATTTTATGGCGCAGCCCATTGGCAACCAGCGCTTGTTGGGTTTCCACCAGTCCCAATTCCCATGGGCAACCCGCATATTTGACAGAAGAGAGCGGACTTGCCCCCGTTCCACCGTCATAACCAGCAATGGTTATCAGGTCGGCATAAGCTTTAGCGACACCTGTGGCAATGGTTCCTACGCCGGGTTCTGAGACCAGTTTGACGGAGATCAGCGCTTTCGGATTCACCTGTTTAAGATCGAAAATCAATTGAGCCAGATCTTCAATTGAATAAATATCGTGATGCGGCGGTGGGGAAATCAGAGTAACTCCCGGCACGGAGTAGCGTAATTTGGCGATATAAGGCGTGACCTTATCTCCCGGCAATTGACCGCCTTCCCCCGGTTTTGCGCCTTGGGCGACTTTTATCTGGATCACATCGGCACTGGCTAAATATGCTGGTGTCACACCGAATCTGCCAGAGGCAACCTGCTTAATGCGGGAAACTTTGTTGGTGTGATAACGCGCAGGATCTTCTCCACCTTCTCCTGAGTTGGAAAACCCACCTAATGCATTCATCGCTTCTGCCAGCGCTTCATGGGCTTCAGGGCTGAGTGCGCCAATTGACATGGCTGCTGTATCAAAACGTTTGAATAAGGCTTCTGCGGATTCAACATCTTCAATGTTAATGGGATCGCCTTTAGGGGAGATGGCTAGCAGATCCCGCAATGTTGCGATGGGACGCCCATTAACCAGTTCAGAATATTTCAGGTAATCGCTGTAATTGCCACTATGGACTGCTGCCTGCAATGTGCTGACAACATCAGGGTTATAAGTGTGATATTCCCCATTATGGACATATTTCAGCAGCCCCCCTTGATCGATAGCGTGGCGATGTAACCATGCCCGTTTGGAAAGATTACGCAGATCTTGTTCAAAATCACTGAAATCTGCGCCTTCAATACGACTGGCGACACCATTGAAACAGATATTTGTCACATCAGAGTGAAGGCCGACAGCTTCGAACAATTTCGAGCAGCGATAAGAGGAAATGGTGGAGATACCCATTTTGGATATAATTTTATACAGCCCTTTATTAATGCCATTGCGATAATTAAGCATAACACGGGCGTATGGCGTATTGATTGTGCCGTCATCCACCATTTTTCCCAGTGACTCATAGGCCAGATAAGGGTAAACCGCAGTAGCACCAAAACCGATCAATACCGCAAAATGGTGTGGATCACGCGCACTGGCGGTTTCTACGATCAAATTGGTATCGCAGCGCAGGTTTTTCTCAACCAAGCAGTGCTGAATTGCACCGACTGCCATTGGTGCAGGAATTGGCACTCTTTCTGGTGAAATATTGCGGTCGGATAGTACCAGCATTACTGCCCCATTGCGGGCGAGTTCTTCCGCTCTTCCACATAAAGTTGAAATCGCGCTCTTCAGCGTGATCTCCTGTGGATTGAAGGTCAAATCCAACGTATCAGCGCGATAATAGGATTCCTGATGTGTCGTCAATTGCACAAAATCAGAGTAAAGCAGAACCGGAGATTCAAAGCACAGCCGATGAGCCTGTCCCTCCGCTTCGCAAAAGACATTCATTTCTCGTCCAATGCGGGTAGCCAGAGACATAACATGGGCTTCACGCAATGGATCAATAGGAGGATTGGTAACTTGAGCAAATTGCTGACGAAAATAGTCATAAATAATGCGCGGACGGCTGGAAAGTACGGCAAACGGCGTATCATCTCCCATTGAGCCAGTCGCTTCTTGAGCATTTTCACCGAGGATACGGATAATTTGATCCAATTCCTCATAACTGTAGGCAAACTGTTTGTGGTAAGTCGCCAACAGGCGATCATCCAAATCTCTCTGCCCGACCCGCTCTTCCGGTAACTCTTCGAATGGAGTCAATCTCTTGACGTTTTTCTCCAACCACTCTTTATAAGGGTGTCGGCTTTTCAAATCATTATCAGTTTCAGCAGAGTGAAGAATACGGCCCTCATAGGTATCAATGACCATTAATTCACCAGGCCCAACACGGCCCTTTTCGACGACTTCATCTGGTTGGTAATCCCAAATACCGATTTCAGAAGCACAAGTAATCAGCTTATCTTTGGTGATCACATAGCGGGCAGGGCGCAAGCCGTTGCGATCCAGATTACAGGCGGCATAACGCCCATCGGAAATAACGATGCCGGCTGGTCCATCCCAAGGTTCCATATGCATGGAATTGAAATCGAAGAATGCACGCAGGTCATCATCCATATCAGGGTTATTCTGCCATGCTGGTGGAACGAGCAAACGCATGGCGCGAATTAAATCCATACCGCCATTGAGAAACAGTTCCAGCATATTGTCCAATGAACTGGAATCGGAACCGGTTTCATTAACAAAAGGCGCGGCAGTATGTAAATCAGGGATAAGTGGTGTGTGAAACTTATAGGCCCGTGCCTTAGCCCATTCACGGTTTCCCGTAATGGTGTTGATTTCCCCATTGTGAGCCAGATAGCGAAATGGTTGTGCCAGCGGCCAGCGGGGAACCGTATTGGTTGAAAAGCGCTGATGGAATAAACAGATAGAAGATTCCATACGCAAGTCGGCCAAATCGGGGTAGAAACGGGGTAGATCCGCAGCCATGCACAGTCCTTTATAAATCGTGACCAGATTAGACAGGCTGCAAATATAAAAATCGTTGTCGGTAATGCGTTTCTCTATGCGGCGACGGGAAACGAACAGGCGGCGTTCCAGATCTTGCGCACGCCATCCGGCAGGTGCGTTGATGAAAACTTGCTCAATGCGGGGGAGGCTTGATAGGGCAATATCACCTAAAATATCGCGATTGATAGGAACTTCCCGCCAACCCACAATGGATAGGGTTTCGTGTTGCAATTCCTGTTCGATAATGTCACGGCATGATTGGGCTATTTTTGCATCCTGACTCAGGAACAACATGCCGACAGCATAGTTTTTAGCGAGCCGCCATGATTGCTCGCTGGCGATCATTTGAAAGAAACGGTCTGGTTTTTGCATTAACAAACCACAGCCGTCACCCGTTTTTCCATCCGCCAGAATAGCGCCCCTGTGCTGCATACGAGCCAGTGCATGTATGGCTGTGCGCACTACTTTGTGACTCGGCTCTCCTTCAATATGTGCGATTAATCCAAAACCACAGTTATCTTTTTCCTGCAATTTATTATACAACATTGTAAAACTCCCCAAGTTCCGTCCGACTCTTTCTGTCTGACTCTCACATCACTCGCGAGATGGTATAGATATATTTATTTCTACAGGCGTCTAATTCGCGCCCTCAGCTAAACGCCACTTGTTTTATTGATATCCACAAGCGGTAAATCAAAATGATGTTATGTCATATGTCACTGCATAAATATGAGTTGGATGATTATCCGACAGGTGATTTTCAGTGAATTCCCAACTTAACGGTAAAAATAGAGTAGGTCAAATAGTGTTAAATTGCGTTTTTTGTAGAAGGATTTTATTTATTTCGTTGATTTTAATAAATAAATGTCGAGTTTTTGTCTTTTGTGACCAAGATCACCCTCTTAAGTGGTGTGATTTATATCACTAAAATTACCACATTATCTATTTTATATATGCTTTGAAATGCAAAATATTTAACATTTTATACCAATAATTTATTTTAAGTTGGATTTATTTTGTGTATTTCTCTCTTTTCAAGAGAATGTGATTGATTGTTTTTTAATCACAAAAAAGATGGTTGAAACCCATTTGCATAGTTATTCTGTTTTTTGAATATTTTATTCTTCATGGGGTTTAAGGATGATATCACTCAACGAAGTTGGGGCTTTTTTACGTTATGATTCAATTTGGTGATTTTACCGGGAATAATTTTACTTGGAGCGGTTATGAAGCTGATTCGAGGGCTTGCCCAATATTATGTAGATTTGATGATGAAGCTGGGGCTGGTGCGTTTTTCTATGTTGCTTGCATCAGCTTTGGTTATCCTTGCTATAGCTATGCAGATGGCAGTCACAGCCGTACTGACTGGAAAAGTGGAGAGTATTGACTTAATCCGCTCCATCTTTTTTGGTTTGTTGATCACGCCTTGGGCGGTTTATTTCCTCTCCATCGTAGTTGAGCAACTTGAAGAATCCCGCCAGCGTTTATCTGGCTTGGTCGAAAAACTTGAAGAAATGCGTCAGCGCGATGCGGCATTAAATCTGCAACTCAAAGAAAATATTACCCAATTGAATCAAGAGATCGGCGATAGGGAAAAGGCGGAAAAAACGCATTTGGTTTTATTGGATAAACTTAAACTGGAAATGGAGCACCGAGAAAAAACCCAGATTGAACTTGAGCAACAATCAATACTATTGCGTTCATTTCTGGATGCCTCCCCAGATTTAGTTTATTACCGTAATGAAGAAAATGAGTTTTCCGGCTGTAATAGGGCGATGGAATTACTGACTGGCAAAAGCGAAAAAAATCTTATAGGTCTGACGCCGACGGAAGTTTACGATAAAGAAATTGCCAGCAAAGTGATGGAAACTGATGAAAAAGTATTTCGCCACAATGTCTCCCTGACTTATGAGCAATGGTTAGTTTATCCCGATGGACGCAAGGCCTGCTTTGAGCTAAGGAAAGTCCCTTTTTATGATCGCGTTGGCAAGCGACATGGGCTAATGGGGTTTGGACGCGATATAACGGAGCGTAAGCGCTATCAGGACGCATTGGAGAATGCCAGTAGGGATAAAACGACTTTTATCTCTACGATTAGCCATGAGCTTCGTACGCCTTTAAATGGCATTGTGGGCTTGAGCCGAATCTTGATGGATACCGACTTAACGCCAGAGCAATGCAAATATCTGGAAACGATTCATGTCAGCGCCGTTACTTTGGGGAATATTTTCAATGATATCATCGAATTAGATAAAATTGAGCGCCGCAAGGTTCAGCTTGATAACCAACCGGTTGATTTCACGGGTTTCATGACAGATTTGGAGAACATTTCAGGTTTATTGGCGCAGCCGAAAGGAATTAAATTTGTACTGGAACCAGAGCAGCCACTACCAGCAAAAGTACTGACCGATGGAACCCGCTTGCGACAAATCTTGTGGAACCTGATCAGCAATGCCGTCAAATTTACGCTTCAAGGCGAAATCAGGGTTCGTATCTGGCGTGAAGAAGGAAAGCGCTTATTTTTTGAAGTAACGGACTCCGGTATTGGCATTCCTTCTGATGAGCTGGAAAAAATCTTCGCAATGTATTATCAGGTCAAAGACAGTGCCGGTGGGCGCCCTGCGACAGGTACGGGCATTGGCCTTGCGGTTTCGAAGCGACTTGCTCAAGGCATGGGGGGAGACATCGTTGTGAAAAGTACGTTAGGCAAAGGATCTTGCTTTACTTTGTCTGTTGTTGCTCCAGCCATTGGTGAATATCCAGAAGGAAAGGCTGAACAAGATACTGTTCCACTGCCAGCACTTAACATTTTGTTGGTGGAAGATATTGAATTGAATGTCATTGTGGCCCGTTCTGTACTGGAGAAACTGGGTAACAGTGTGGATGTTGCCATGAATGGCCATGATGCATTGGCAATGTTTGATCCTGATGAATATGACTTAGTGCTACTGGATATCCAATTGCCGGATATGACCGGACTCGATATCGCCCGTCAATTGCACCAGCGTTACTCCTCTCAATCCTTGCCTCCTTTGATCGCTCTGACGGCTAATGTATTGAAGGATAAAAAAGAATACCTTGATGCAGGCATGGATGATGTGCTCAATAAACCACTATCCGTCAAGGAATTGACTGCTGTAATAGAAAGATATTGGGGTAAGACATCTGAAACTGAAAGTATCTTACCGGAAGTTGTTATTGTGAATCAGGATGAAGAGCGGCTAGATATAGAGATGCTCAACCAATACATCGAATTGGTTGGACCCAAAATGATTATAGATAACCTGTCTATTTTTGAAACCATGATGCCAAGTTACATCTCTTTGCTGGACTCCAACATGACTGCCAGAGATCAAAAAGGCATCACGGAAGAGGCGCATAAGATTAAGGGGGCGGCTGGTTCAGTAGGGTTACGCCACTTGCAGCAATTGGCTCAGCAGATTCAGTCACCAGATTTGCCTGCGTGGTGGGATAATGTTCAAGAGTGGGTGGATGAGTTAAAGTTGGAATGGAAGCAGGATATAGAAACATTGAGAAACTGGTTATCAAGCGCTACAAAAAAATAACCCCAACCGAAGTTGGGGTGCGCTAATACTGCGCCAACACCAGGGAAACTTGTTTACCCGCTTATCTAAGATTTATTTTCGATGCGAGTAATTAAAGAATTCTTCCGCACAGAACACAAGTACCAACATAGCAAAGATAAGATTTTTTGTTACAAGATTCATTAAAATCTGTGATGAAGATTGGTGTTTAACCCTCTAAGGGGTTAAGCATTAATCTACTACAAATGGAGAGAAATATGAAATCTGTTGCCGTTATATTAAGTGGATGTGGAGTGTACGATGGAAGTGAGATTCACGAATCAGTCCTGACTATGCTCTCTTTAAGCCGTCTTGGCGCTGAAGTGTCTTTTTTTTCGCCTGATGAGGCACAACATGATGTTATTAATCATCTTAGTGGAGAAGAGAAAAAAGAAAGCCGCCACATAATGGAAGAATCCGCCCGTATAACACGTGGAAATATACAGCCTTTATCCAAAGTTAATATTGATGAGTTGGATGCACTGATTATTCCTGGGGGTTTTGGGGTAGCCAAGAATTTATGTAATTTCGCATCCAAAGGGTCAGATTGCGAAATAAATAAAGAGTTATTAAGTGTGGTGCAAAATATGCACAAAAAGGGTAAGCCGATGGGGTTTATGTGCATTTCTCCTGTTATGGTGCCTAAAATATTAGGCAAACCGATAAAAGTAACCATCGGCAATGATCCAGAAACTGCGGCTGAAATAGAGAAGATGGGAGGCATACATGTTGAGTGCCCCGTTGATGGCGTTGTCATTGATTTTGAAAACAAAATTGTAACAACACCCGCTTATATGCTTGCAGAATCTTTGTCTCAGGCAGAAAAAGGAATTGATAAATTGGTTAGAGAAATATTGGGAATGATTGAGTAACCGGATGAGAAATCCTTTTTCAATATTATGGCGCTGGCTGAAAAGAATTGTCGTGTCGATCACAGTTCTGTGGTTTGTTGCTGTAATCGCTTTTTCATTTCTGCCGGTGCCGTTTTCTATGGTGATGATAGAGAGACAAATAGGCGCCTTAATGTTGATTAATTTATCTTATGTTTCTCATTCCTCATGGGTAGATCAGAATCAAATTTCACCTTATATAGCATTAGCCGTCATTGCAGCCGAAGATCAAAAATTTCCAAAACATTGGGGATTTGATTTTGATGCTATCGAATCTGCTATAGCGCATAACAAAAAATATCAGAAGCGAATTCGGGGAGCATCGACAATTTCTCAGCAAACAACCAAAAATTTATTTTTATGGGAAGGGCGGAGTTGGGTCAGAAAGGGATTGGAAACGGGAATGACGGCTGTACTGGAATTGTTGTGGTCAAAGAAACGTATTTTGACGGTCTATCTTAATATCGCTGAATTTGGCAGTGGCATTTTTGGTGTTGAAGAAGCGGCCCAGCGTTACTTTGGCAAACCTGCCCGTCGATTGACAATTTCTGAGTCTGCATTGCTCGCTGCTGTACTGCCAAACCCCCATCGCTATAAGGTGGATGCTCCCTCCAAATATGTATTGCAGCGTCAGCAATGGATTTTGCGGCAAATGCAATTAATGGGGGGAGAGAATTACCTAAAGCAAAATGACCTGAGATAGGAGATGAATACGGGAGTTAGGCCATCGGAGCTGATGGTAGCAAAAGCTGATGGCAGCAAATAACAAAGCGGCACCAATTGGTGCCGCTTTAATGTTTGTTAGCTGAGCTATCGCTTTTGGCTGAGATTTTTTCAGTTGAGATAAGTAAATGCGGTTGTCACACGTCTTACGCCATTGGTTTCGCTGGCGATTTTCGCAGCGTCACTTCCTTCTTGTCGAGTGACGATGCCAAACAAAAAGACTTCGCTATCTTCTGTCACCACTTTGATGCTGGATGACCTCACTGCATCACTGGCTAAAATTTTTGAGCGCACTTTGGTTGTCAACCAAGCATCGGAGGAAACTGTGCCCAATGAAATGGGATTACCCTGACGGATTTCGTTATATACCGCCTTGGTGCCTTCAACTTTCGACGCAATCTGTTTTGCCTGCTCAGCCAGAGCCATATTTGGGCTTTGGCCTGTTAAAAGAACCTTATTTTGATACACAGTGGCTACCACGCGGGCTTGTGCCTTAATTTGTGGATCTTTGCTGATAGCTGTGCTGACACGGGCTTCTAACGTAGTATCGTCAACTTGTTGACCAATTGTTCGCGGATCTGAACCGGCTTTTGTGGCAAACGCGGCAGAACCTACGACGGCAGCGCCAATACATCCTTGTAATAGCATTGCACTGAAACATATCAATAATAGAGAAAATAACCGCATGGGCTGGCTCCTTATTCATCCTGATGAGGGAATAATGTATTGTCGATTAAGTCGCACAGACAGTTAATTGTCAACATATGGACTTCTTGGATCCGGACGCTATGGTGTGAGGGAATGCGTATTTCAACATCCTGAGGGCCTAATAAGCCCGCTAATTCACCACCATCGTAGCCTGTCAGCGCGACAATCGTCATATCACGTGTAACAGCAGCTTCTACCGCTTTGATGATATCCCGACTGTTTCCATGTGTGGAAATAGCAAGCAGAACGTCCCCTGTATGCCCCAGTGCTCTGACTTGTTTGGCGTAGATTTCGTCAGGCTGTTTACTGTTGGCGATGGCGGTGATCACCACATTATCTGTATTCAGTGACAGGGCAGGCAAACTTGGCCGATCCGTTTCGAAGCGATTAATCATGCTGGCGGCAAAACGCTGTGCGGTTGCGGCAGATCCACCATTACCACAGCAAAGGATTTTATTGCCGCTCAGCAGTGATTGAACCATCATTATTGCGGCGCGTGAGATTGCGTCGGGTAATGCTTCTGCTGCTGCGATCTGAGTTTGAATACTTTCTGTAAAGCAGACTTTAATTCTATCCAGCACGTTATGACCTATGTATTTAGAATATATTTATTTAGCGAGAAAATTGAGAACCTACTGAAATAGGCTCTCATTCAGGGTGAAGGCATTTTTCAGCCATTCAAATTTTTGTCCTGTTATTGCACAAACATCGAAACGGCATGGTGCAGTTTCCAGACATTCATTCCGTCGGGACAGCCAGACTGCCGCTGTATACAAAAGCTTTCTGCGCTTACTTTGGGTAATTGTAGCAATGGCACCACCATATTGTGCATTCTGACGAAAACGGACTTCAACGAATATCCATGTATATTTATCACGCATAATCAGATCGATTTCCCCACCACGAATTTTCACATTCTCAGCAACGAAGACAAGCCCTTGTTTTTGCAAGAACAGTTTAGCTTGCTGTTCATAATGGCGCCCTAGCGCATAGTGATTGCTTGTTGGTTTTTTCATCCTGAAATGACCACGATTCCTTTCATAGTTCAAACGGTAGCTTTTTAAAACAGTAGCTTTTTAAAACAGTAGCTCTTTAAAGTTTTTCAGTGTTATTGACACTGTCTGAGCGATCTTCAATAACGATGCGACCACTATTGAATCGCATCCATGGTAACTGACGCAAAATGGTGCAGTTATCCGTTACGGAAAGTTCGCCCGATGCACCATTCAGGCGGAATCCCATCTCTTGCCGCATTTGCGCAAATTGATTAGCCAGTGACCATGCATCGATTCCCATTGCATAGATGCGCATCAGAGAATAATCATTGGCGAATTTTTTGGCAGCTTGCTGCATTAATGGCACGTTTGCACCTGTCAGCAATGGAATATCACTAAATTGCATACCATCCATCTCCAGGCGGAAATCTGGGCCTGAGCCTGATGTATTGCTGCGTGAGCTGGCATAGAGAGCCGGTTTTTTACGGGAACTGATTGCCATATCGATCATTGGCTTGATGGTGGTCAATTCATTCGCTGTCGCGACAATGTAAACAGCATCCACAGGGGGAGTCGCTGAGCTTGTGGGGATAACTGGCGTACCAGACAAGCGAATGCCAATACCACGGTTCATGGACTGCCTCATTTCGCTCGGTGTTCCAAAAGCTTGTTGCAATACCATCTGACCACCCAATTTTTGCCACTCTTCCGCAAAGGCTTTTACAATTCGTGTACCCAACTCAGTGCGAGGTATCAACACCAGAGGACTGCGCTTTTGTTGTTGCCAAATATGCATCGCGGCATTTTTCGCCTCATCTTCAGGAGAGAGTGAGAAATAACAGATATTTGGCTGCGTTTGGGGTACATCGAGTTCGTTGAGTGCCAGAATATTCAATGGAGTCTCAATCTGCGCCAATTGCTCCACATTAATTTTCAGCAATGGTCCAACAACCAGAGTCACACCATCTTGCTCAGCCTGTGCCAGCAGAGCAGTGAGTGGCTGGCTGTTGGTGTCATAGACTTTTACAGCCTGATTGTTGATAGGAGCATCATTAATCGTAGAAGCCACTGTTGGTAGAGAATCCGCCGTTGAGACGATATCTGTGGCCGCACCCATTTCCGATACGGGTTCAATCGCAGCAACGCTGGCATTTTCAGGATTGGCTGATTCAGCGTTAGATGGCGTGGTGTTGGTTGCTCCATGTGAATCAACGGCATCCGTTGGCAATTCTGGTTTTGGTAATGTAGGTTTTGATGAAGATAACTTTGGCAATCCTTTTTGTGCATCAAGGAAACCTTGGCGAATAGCTTCACCAAACACTTTTGTCGGACCGCTCAAAGGCAGAAATAATCCAATTGTGGTATGGCTGGTTTTGGCCTCTTGCAGACTTTGTTGCAGGGGCGAGGGTAAACTATGTGCAGCAGGATTGTTTGAATAACGGATTTGCCAATCGTGGATAGCTGAACGCAGTTTCTCCAGATCCTGTTTATTGGTCTGATAAGTATTGAGTAAATCAAGCCAACCTTGCAATGTATATTCATTGGCATTAATCACCAATTCACTCATTTGCTGGGGTGAAAGATGCGTCAGTAATTGCCATGTCTCATCAAGATTTTTCTGGTGGGCAGCGTCATCTGTAGCTTGGTTTTTTGTTAAATAGGACTCCAACGCGATGTAAGCACGGATAACATCCAGCGATGGTTGATTGTGTGCTGCATCAATAATGGCTTGATAGCGGTTAATCTCTGCGCTGATGTTGTCCTGAGGCTTAGAAGTTGGTTGCCCTTGCTGTGCGGGCGTGGTACACCCTGCAATAATCATAGTCGACAGCAGCGCTGTATAGACTAAACCAGTTTTAAAACGCACAAAAATTGAGGGAAGCATACTGTATCCAGTGATGTTTTTTTTCAAAGATGCTCAATTTTAAATCGGTCATTCGGATGAAACAATGAATCAAACCAATCGAGCAGTGGTTACGACATCCACGCTATATGTTGTACCAACCCCTATTGGAAATCTGGGGGATATTACTCAGCGTGCTCTTGAAGTTCTTAAACATGTCGATCTGATTGCAGCCGAAGATACGCGACACACTGGCTTGTTGCTTCAACATTTTGCCATTAATGCGCGCATGTTCGCACTTCATGATCATAATGAACAGCAGAAAGCAGATCAATTACTTACGAAACTTGAACAAGGAATAAGCATCGCATTGGTCTCTGATGCCGGTACACCGTTGATCAATGATCCGGGCTATCACCTTGTTCGTCGCTGCCGTGAAGCGGGCATTAATGTGGTGCCACTTCCCGGTCCTTGCGCGGCAATTACAGCCCTGTCTGCTGCTGGCTTACCTTCAGATCGCTTTTGTTATGAAGGTTTCTTACCCGCCAAAAGTAAAGGACGCCAAGATACCTTGCGCGAGTTAGCACAAGAGCCGCGAACACTGATCTTCTACGAATCGACACATCGTCTGTTGGACAGTTTAGAAGATATTGTGAACGTGTGGGGTGCAGATCGTTATGTTGTGTTGGCACGGGAATTGACCAAAACGTGGGAGTCTATTCAGGGAATGCCTGCTGGTGAACTTCTGGCATGGATCAGGGAAGATGAAACCCGTCGTCGGGGAGAAATGGTTCTGATTGTGGAAGGGTATCGTAAACCTGCGGATGATAGCTTGCCACCGGAAGCCTTGCGGACGCTGGCGTTGCTACAAAAAGAACTTCCATTGAAAAAGGCGGCGGCATTGGCGGCAGAAATCCATGGTGTGAAGAAAAATGCCTTGTATCGCTATTCGCTCGATCAAAACGCGGCACAGGATCAAATTGAAGAAGACGCGTGAAAATTCCTATACATTGAATAGCAAACCTCTTATAATCCGCGCCGGAGTTGACCAGACAGTCGCTGCTTTACCGCTCTCCTTTGGGAGAAGTAAAGGGGAGGAAAGTCCGGGCTCCATAGGGCAGGGTGCCAGATAACGTCTGGGAGGTGAAAGCCTACGACCAGTGCAACAGAGAGCAAACCGCCGATGGCTTATTTTTGCAAGAAAATGAGATCAGGTAAGGGTGAAAGGGTGCGGTAAGAGCGCACCGCGCGACTGGTAACAGTTCGTGGCACGGTAAACTCCACCCGGAGCAAGACCAAATAGAGGTTCAGATGGTACGGCCCGTATCGAACCCGGGTAGGTTGCTTGAGCCAGTGCGCAAGTGCTGGCCTAGATGAATGGCTGTCCAAGACAGAACCCGGCTTATCGGTCAACTTCACAAATTTAGCCCTATAGAGCGAAAGCTTTATAGGGCTTATTTCATTTACAGGGCTTATTTCATTTATGGGCAAACTGGGTAAATTGGCTCAACATGATATGGGGGCAAGGAGCAAAAGGAATTAGTCATCCAAATCAATAAATAGGCCTCGAAATGGAGTATCCGCCTGTAATATCACTTCCTGCTCTTCCTGAATGAATACGCCATCCCCACATTTGATCATTACATCTCTGCTGTTGTTATCATTGATTCTTACGTTACCGCGAATTATTGCGTTACCACTGATGGATTGCAGGTAAGCATGTTTGCCTCGCAAAGCCAGAATCTGGTTGTTATGGGGCTTAAGTACGAGATAGCTTATCCGGACTTGTTGTCGCAGACGCATACTATTGTTTTCTGACATAGGAGAGGCCAGCAATGTGAGTGGCCTGTTTGTCAGCACTTTACGCTGTAATGGCTGTGCCTCTTGCTGAGGACAGGCATTGAGCCAGAGTTGCAGCCGTGTCAGTGGTATGTTGTCACTGGTATTGTGCTCACTGTAACGAATTCCCTGACGGGCAGAAAATAGCAGGCAATCCCCCTGACGAGCCTGAAAGTTGTTGCCTTCACTGTCCCGATATTGAACTTCCCCTTGCAGGATAATATTCAGAATATCAACATGAGGGTAAGCTCTAGGTTGAAACTCAGCTCTTGGTGCCAAAACTTCCTGATTAAGAACACGCAATGCCCGATAGTTCAAAAATTTTGGGTCAAAATAGTGACCAAATGAAAAAGTATAGCGAGCCTGTAACCAACCATAATCAGCTTTTCCGCATTGATTTGCTGTTCTCGTTATAATCATGACTGTAATCTCTTCAACTATAGATCTATTATCCTCGATCTTAATTATCTGGACGTTGAAATGTTAGCCAGTTAATCTGGTGGCTATATTCAAAATTCCTGATTGAGAAAAATATGGGTAAAGAACGAGCGCTTACATTGGAATCCCTGCGGGTCATGGATGCAATAGACCGACGGGGAAGTTTCGCTGCGGCGGCGGATGAGTTGGGCCGAGTTCCTTCCGCATTGAGTTACACCATGCAGAAATTGGAAGAAGAGCTGGATGTTGTGCTGTTTGATCGTTCTGGTCATCGCACGAAATTTACCAATGTTGGCCGGATGCTGTTGGAACGAGGGCGATTATTGCTTGAGGCGGCAGAGAAATTGACAGCAGATGCTGAAGCGCTTGCCCGCGGTTGGGAAACACACCTGACTATTGTGTGTGAAGCCCTGTTCCCAATTACATCACTTTTTCCTATTGTGGATAAATTGGCTACTAAATCGAATACACAACTTTCGTTAATGACGGAAGTACTGGCAGGTGCTTGGGAACGCTTGGAAACCGGACATGCTGATATTGTGATTGCACCTGACCTTCATTTTAGGGCGTCGGCGGAAGTAAATTCGCGGGCACTTTATTCTATTAACAACGTCTATGTTGCCAGTGTGAATCATCCTATCCATCATGAACCAGAACCACTGTCTGACGCTACACGAGTCAAGTATCGTGGAATAGCCGTAGCTGATACGGCAAGAGAGCGTCCTGTATTGACGGTTAAACTATTGGATAAACAGCCACGCTTGACGGTGAGTACACTGGAAGATAAACATCGGGCACTTTTGGCTGGCTTGGGTGTGGCTACTATGCCGTATCCTATGGTGGAACAAGATATTGCTGAAGGTCGCTTGTGTGTTGTTGGTTCAGAATACAGCCATGAAACCAACATTATCATGGCATGGCGGCGCGATAGTATGGGAGAAGCGAAGTCTTGGTGCTTACGTGAAATCCCTAAATTGTTTGCGAAGAAATAATGTGTATGAAAGCCCCTTGCTGCGATGACACAGCAAGGGGCTTTCAGCTTCTACTTATTTTTCTTTTAATTATTTTTCTTCTACCAGTTTTTCTTTAATGCATGATCAATACTGAATTTTCCTGGTCCCATCATAGCCAGCAGCAGGTAACCTGCGCCGATGGAGAAATTTTTCAGGAACATAGTCAGGTTCATGTCATTTGAAAAATCATTGTGGAACAGAATAGCCGTCAGAATACAGAAAATAAATGTAAACACAGCCGTGGTACGGGTTAACAGACCGAACAGCACAGCGAGTCCACCACCAAGTTCAAGTAAGATAGTCAGTGGCAGTAAAATCCCCGGCACCTTCATGGCTTCCATAAATTCCTGCGTTCCCGCATAGGCATCACCTAATTTTCCATACCCTGCGATAATGAAAAGAACGGATATTAAAATACGGGCAACTAATAGGCTACTATCTTCAAATTTTTTCATGAATGTCTCCAAAAATACCGCAGGTAGCGATAAATAAGCTGTCTACTTTGATTTTTTGTCCAATAAATGAACTAAATGGCACAATTTGTTAATCATTGGCTGATGGGCGGTATTCTAAAGAGAGGTGTTATTTGTTGATAGTAAGGAATATTAACAGTTTCATGCAGTTTTTTTGAAGAAATTGGTCGAGATACAAAAGGAGATTTGAATAAGAAACAGAATTGCGGCTACTTATTACTTATTACTTATTACTTATATAGTGCTTATATAGTGTATTTCGCATGGCTTTCATGAACCCCAAGATGCTGACCATACAGCGTGACCAGCGATAAAATTTTTTGGGATGGCGTAGAAGACCATAAATCAGGGCAATACCAGAGCCAATGGCGAAATAAGGCTTGAAAGCAGCCAAAGTTTGCCAGCCTTTATCATAAGATTGCGTGGCTTCAAGCCAGTTCCGGCTATAGATAGAGAGTAACTGTCGTTGTTGTTGGATCTCTTTTAATAGCTGCTGCTTTCGCAATTTTCGCTGATGATGCCCCATTTTATTCATGATGGTCATCCTCCAGCATTTTTCGGTCAATATTCAATTGCTCTCGGGTTGCGTTAAGAAAGGTCAGTCTTCGGGCTTT
The DNA here is from genome assembly GCF_028598555.1 of Xenorhabdus anantnagensis. Classification (GTDB taxonomy): domain Bacteria; phylum Pseudomonadota; class Gammaproteobacteria; order Enterobacterales; family Enterobacteriaceae; genus Xenorhabdus; species Xenorhabdus anantnagensis. The sequence continues at coordinate 220,151 of NZ_JAQRFN010000002.1, read as the reverse complement.
TTTTATCGTCCATATTGCACTAAATACGGCGAGGAGCAGTAGCGTTCCGGCAGTGATGACCATTGCCGTTATTCGGTAGGCTGGATCGATGGCCCAGAATATCAGCACTAATAGGCACATCAGGCCAAAGCCCGCGAACAATAAGGTAAACCCTACCAGCAGAAGCAGATGTATCAGTGTTGCTGCTCCCTCCTCCAGCTCAACAGCAATGAGTTGGATACGGGTTTCAACCATATGAACGACAATTGCTGCTACTCGTCGTACAGTATCAAATAGCCCTTTTCCAGGGCCTTTCGAGTGAGGGGATTGAGTCATTTCAGCGCCTTGAAAGCAGAACACCCAATACAACGCCAACTGCTGCACCGATACCGATACCCGTCCAAGGGTTGTCACGAACATAATTATCTGCACGACCGGCAATTTCTTTCGTTTGATCGACTAGTTTATCGTTGGCATCATTGAGGGCATTACGTGCATCTTTCAGCATTTTTTCTGCTTTACTGCGTAATTTCTCCAGCTCAGCCTTCGATTTCTCACCAGAGTCATTAAGGACTTCTTCCAGAGTATCCGCGAGGGATTGTAACTCAGCGCGTAAATCTTCAGAGCTTCTTTTCTGTGGCATTACTTATCTCCTGAAATATACGGTGGATGAATCTCTACCATAGACGCTTTTATAAGGAGTTTAAAGCATGAATAGATGAAAAATTGTCATAATATGCTACGAATTAATCTAAAAAAGTGTTTGAAGTGGATGAGCCGAAGCGCTTAATGGGTAAGTGAAATGGGGTTGGGAGAATAATGCCCTGTGATATGTTTTTGGTAATATCACAGGGAAAAAGTGGATTGTTATAAAGTCAATTATTTAAAGTAGATTACTTTACGACCGATTACTTTATGACTGATTACTTTACAACTGATTGCTATAGGGAAGAATTATTGGCGCGTTTTTTACGCCAAACGACGACCAGGCTGCCAATTAAGCCGCTGAGCAGCAAGCACAGTGGTAACAGAACCAAAAAATTCATCAGATATTCTTCATACTGGCGGAACAAAGGGCTTTTACCAAGAGCATAGCCCAGTGTTGTTAGAATAATCACCCACAGGAACCCGCTAAGCCAATTGAATATTTGGAAACGTCCGTTTTTTAGCCCGGCAAGGCCTGCCAGTGTTGGTAGCAATGTTCTGACAAAAGCAATGAAACGGCCTATCAGCAAGGCAGATAAGCCATGACGATGGAATAGGTTATGTGCGCGCTGGTGGTAATGTGCGGGAAGGTGTGACAGCCAGCCCTGAACTAATTTCGAATTGCCAAGCCATTTCCCCTGAAGATATCCAACCCAACAACCAAGGCTTGCTCCGGCGGTAAGAATAACTAAAGTTTCAGGAAAGCTCATGGCTTCTTTTGCAATCAAGACACCAACTAATATCAATAGACTATCGCCGGGTAAAAATGCAGCAGGTAATATTCCATTTTCCAGAAATAGGATAGTAAATAGCAGGATGTAGATCGCCCATACTAGTGATGGATTAGCTAGTGTTTCGTAATCTTGGTGCCAAAGTGCATAAATAAGGTCTGTTACAATTTCCATCAAATGTTCCTAAAACGCGGGTTAAGGATTGCATCTTACTTTTATGGTGCATTTATGGTGAATTTCTATTAGGTGCTTTGAAATACAAAGCATTAAATTCCGTTGTCATAAAATGCTCTCGAAATCCCTTCAAGATGGTATAAAGATTGACAGGGACACTTTAACAAAATCAGCAGTAGCGAGACAGAAAATTTTGTTGATGAATTGAACATTACCTCAATGTAAAAGTTAATTCATTCGGATATATCAATTAATTAATCATTTGATGAATTTCCCAAAAATAGCATCAATGGCAATTTATCATCCGAATGGATTAAATTTATCTATCTTTTCAGCTAATTCCACACCTGTTCATTGACTAAATTTGACAAAAAGTAATCTCTCCATGCTATTCGTATTGGATAAATAATCGTGTTGATTACTGAAAGTGAAATTTTGTTAATTAATTGAATTAACGGATTAATTTTCTATTTTTTATTATCGCGTTTATTACATCAAGAATGTATTGCGATGAGAAAATTGCAGTTTCGATCACACAAATGTAACTGAATTGTTATCAATTGTTGTGTTGTCTGTATATTGCAATGAATCACGCTTTGGCGTTCCCTTAATTTCCCTATACTGGGAAAGCAAACACAAAAACATCAAGCTCAATGAGCCAAAATATCAAATGGATAGACTATGGAAAAACAACAAAAAGGCTTTGTGCGGTACATTACGCAAGGAAGCCTAGTAAAACAAATTCTGCTCGGATTAATACTGGGGATATTACTGGCATGGTTAGCGCCTTCTGCGGCTGAATCGGTTGAACTGCTTGGAGTACTTTTTGTAGGGGCCTTGAAAGCGGTGGCTCCTGTTTTGGTGTGGATATTGGTCATGTCTTCGATTGCAAACCACAAGATAGGCCAGAAAAGCAATATTCGCCCGATCATATTCTTGTACATTATCGGAACATTCCTTGCAGCAGTAGTGGCCGTAATTGGCAGTATACTGTTCCCATCAACGTTGGCGTTGGTGACGAATGATATTCAAGTATCACCACCGGAAAATATTGTAGAGGTACTGAAAGGGGTATTGCTCAATATTGTTGCCAATCCGATCGATGCGATATTGAAAGGGAATTACATTGGAATTTTGGTGTGGGCAATTGGTTTAGGCATTGCTTTGCGCCATGCTAAAGAATCAACAAAAGCACTGCTTCAAGATTTGTCAGAATCAGTGACACAGATTGTACGTGTCGTTATCCGTCTGGCCCCTATTGGCATTTTCGGGTTGGTTTCTTCAACGATTGCGACAACCGGTTTTATAGCTTTGCTCGACTATGTTCATCTGTTAACCGTCCTGATTGGCTGTATGATCATCGTTGCTCTGATCGTCAATCCACTGGTTGTTTTCTGGAAAATCCGTCGCAATCCTTATCCGTTGGTTTTTGAATGCTTGCGCGAAAGTGGCGTAACGGCGTTCTTTACCCGTAGCTCTGCCGCCAATATTCCCGTGAATATGTCAATGTGCCGCCGCATGAATCTGGATGAGGATACCTATTCTGTTTCCATTCCGTTGGGCGCAACTATCAATATGGCTGGTGCAGCAGTAACCATTACTGTACTGACATTGGCGGCAGTGAATACGCTGGGCATAACTGTAGATATTCCTACAGCGATATTGCTGAGCGTGGTTTCTGCCATCGCTGCGTGTGGAGCGTCCGGGGTCGCGGGTGGTTCATTATTGTTGATCCCACTGGCATGTAGCATGTTTGGCATTTCCAACGAAATCGCCATGCAGGTTATTGCTGTGGGATTCATCATTGGTGTTTTACAGGACTCTGCTGAAACAGGCCTGAATTCTTCCACTGATGTACTGTTTACCGCTGCGGCTTGTCAGGCAGAAGATGCCCGCATAGCGACTGACCAATTAACTCAGCGTTAATTGTTTGCTGTAATTAAAACGGTGATAATTCGTTGAACAATTATCACCGTTTTCTTTGGACTTTTATCCGGAGCTGGCTTGTTACACTTTCAACGCCAGTCTGGCCCCCTGATCGATAGCTCTGCGGGCATCCAATTCGGCTGCGACATCTGCACCACCAATCACATGCACACTTTTTCCCATCGCCTGCAACGGCTGGTAGAGTTCTTTCATCGGTTCCTGTCCTGCACAGATAATTACATTATCTACTTCAAGGCATTGTTGCCCATCATGACGACGAATATGTAGCCCTTGATCATCAATTTTCAGATATTGAACGCTGTTGAGCATCATTACGCCCCGCATAGACAGGCTGGCTTTATGTATCCAGCCCGTGGTTTTCCCCAAGCTTTCACCGACCTTGGAATCCTTGCGTTGCAGCAGATAAATTCTGCGTGGAGAAGGTTCTACTTGTGCTCCCTCTGGCCGTAACCCGCCCCGATATGTAATCGTCTGGTCAATTCCCCATTCATGGCTAAACGCATGACTGCTCAGGCTGGTGCTTTGCCCGCTTTGGCTCAGATATTCAGCGGTATCAAAGCCAATGCCTCCGGCACCGATAATGGCGACGCGTTTTCCGACTTGCCGCTTGTGTTTCAATACATCAAGGTAAGTCAGCACTTTTTTATGATCAATGCCGTCGATATTGGGGGTACGTGGCGTTATCCCTGTCGCGATGATAACTTCATCAAACGATGAAAGCTGGTCGGCAGTTGCAGTATGGTTGAGCCGCAATTCGACGCCATTCAATGCTAATTGGCGTTTAAAATAGCGTAAGGTTTCATGGAATTCCTCCTTGCCGGGAATTTGTTTAGCAATATTAAATTGCCCGCCAATTTGATTTTCCCGTTCAAACAGCGTGACATGGTGTCCTCGGCTGGCGGCTGTGACGGCAAAGGAGAGTCCCGCTGGCCCAGCACCGATGACAGCAATGGTTTTTGGGGCTTGGGCGGGGGCGGTAATGAATTCGGTTTCGTGGCAGGCACGTGGGTTGACCAGACAAGACGTCAACTTGCCGACAAAAACTCTGTCCAGACAGGCTTGGTTGCAGCCTATACAGGTATTGATTTCGTCAGCGCGGTTCTGTTCGGCTTTCAACACAAATTCGGCATCAGCAAGGAAAGGACGCGCCATGGAAACCATATCGGCGCAGCCTTCACTGAGAATTTGTTCGGCCACTTGGGGATCATTGATGCGGTTGGTTGTAATTAAAGGGATGCTGACTTTCCCCATTAATTTCTGAGTGACCCAGATGAACCCGGCTCTGGGCACCATAGTTGCAATCGTTGGGATGCGGGCTTCATGCCAGCCGATGCCGGTATTGATGATGGAGGCTCCTGCTTTTTCAATCTCCAGCGCCAGTAGTTCGATCTCTTGCCAATTAGAACCATCTTCGACTAAATCCAGCATGGAAAGACGGTAGATGATGATAAAACGCTCTCCCGTGATAGCACGGGCGGCTTTGACAATTTCTACAGCAAAACGCATGCGGTTTTCTAAGGTTCCACCCCACTGATCTTGCCGATGATTAGTGCGTGTGACCAGAAACTGATTGATCAGATAACCTTCTGAGCCCATGATTTCCACACCATCATAGCCCGCTTGTTGTGCAAGCTGGGCACAGCGGGCAAAATCTTTGATTGTCTGCTGGATGTCCTCCTCAGACATTTCTTGAGGCACAAAGGGATTAATAGGAGCTTGAATAGCTGAGGGCGCAACAGAATTTTTCTGATAGCTGTAACGTCCGGTATGCAGGATTTGCAAAGCAATTTTTCCCCCGGCCTGATGTACAGCATCTGTAATGAGCTTGTGGTGGGGTAGGGAATCTTCACTATTCAAGACACTTGCCCCTGCGGCGGGGGCACCTTGTTGATTTGGTGCAATACCGCCGGTCACAATCAATGCGACGCCACCCGCCGCTCGTTCTGCATAAAATTGAGCTAAACGTTGGGCACCGTCGGGATGCTCTTCAAGCCCCGTATGCATTGAACCCATCAATACACGGTTTTTTAGTGTGGTAAAGCCCAAATCCAGCGGTGCAAGCAGGTGAGGGTAGTTGCTCATTGCATTCTCCATCAAATATTTGGTAGCTCAAGAAATATTATTTTTCTCTGTATGGAGCTATATAGCTAAGTGGTCGGATGAGATGATGTTTAAATTTAGACCGTTCCAGCATTATTGGAATCACTTTGTTAATTGATTGTGACAAATGTCATGAAATAGTGCCTCAATGGCACCTTAATGAAAATTTGTTGAGAATAGAAATGTCTCTTATTTATGATTACTGTATGCTTTTAGCCGTGCATGTTGTAAATATTCCATTTAATAGTGATATAAACAAAAAAATTAGAATTAGACATTGTAATTATACAATATAGTAGAAATAAATATGGGGTAAATCATTATGAGAAAAATAACAGATAGGGTTACGTTGACAGGAAAAAGTGTAACTTTAGTACCTTTGTCGCATGATAGACATGATGAATTTGTTCACGCCATTGAGGAAGGGCAGTTACATAAACTGTGGTATACCAATGTACCTGATCCTGCAAATGTCCATGAGGAAGTTGAGCGCCGTTTAGACCTGCATGCTAGTGGCAGCATGTTGCCTTTTACTGTCATTGATAATGCAACGGGAGTAGCAGTTGGCATGACAGGGTATATGAATATTGCTGAGAATATTCCCAGATTGGAAATAGGTTCTACATGGTATGCGCGTTCTGTCCAGCGCACTGCTATCAATACGGAAACAAAATTTTTATTGTTGCAGTACGCATTTGAGGAACTGGAATGTGTTGCGGTGGAACTGCGCACTCATTTTTTAAATCACCAGAGCCGTAAGGCGATCGAGCGAGTGGGGGCAAAATTGGATGGTGTTTTGCGTCAACACTTGCGGGCCAAAGATGGTTCGTTACGAGACACTTGCGTTTATAGCATTCTTCTCAATGAATGGCCCGCCATTAAAAGCCATCTTACATGGTTAATGGCGAAGCCACGTTGAGTTCCCAATTGGCATTCCTTTCTGACAGGAAATCAGGCTGTGGTAAGGGATTCCTTGATGCTGTTTTCCATATCATCCAGTAATTGATAGCGACGGCGATATTCAGCACGTTTTTTGCTGGGAATATCATCCAAAGACTTTCTTTCTATGAATGATGGCAAATGGAAGTCATTATTTTCCTTTCTGATACCACTTAGGGATTCCCAGAAGGAATTATAATCCGCCACCATTTGCGTCTTCTTTTTATGCCAATAACGGATACTGCGATAGATATGAGTCTCGTTACTGACTGCTAAGATCTGCTCACAATTAACATGTTCGGAAAAACGACAAATAGCCTCAATTAACAGGCGCTTGGGAAATAGCCCATAACACTCTTTGGTTGCGTGACGGATAATATCAAGAGAATTATCCCCTTTAGCCGGGCCTTGCAGTACGCCAATAAATAGTGTTTGTTTGCCATCTATTGTTAATAAAGTAAATGCACATTTAGCCAGAATGACATTTTCTGCAGTAGTAATATATAAAGAGAGTTCACCTTCTTTATTCAGATTATCCAGTGAATCAATATATATCAAAAATGTTTCATTTTTACCTTGAATAGTTGCCAGTAAATAAGCATGAATATCAAAAATTCTGCTAATAATAGCAGGTTCTAATTGCTTGAATAATAGTTGATAATGTTCATTCAGAGCATTCACAATTTGTTTGCGCTTAAAATTAATGCTTAAGTATGGGCGATGTAATTTGCAAGGCAAACTGGGCTGTTTTTGCAAAATTTCCAAATAACGAGGTGTGCTGGCAAGGCCATTCAACAGTTTCAATGTAGAAACGGGTGTCAGGATACTGCGCAGTGCAAATTTAGTGCGATTACTGGAAGAATGCCAGTGTTCCCCCGGAGTAACACGTTTTCCAATAAGATCAGTAAACAGCTTCATACCTGAAGCTGTAGGTTGTTGTAAATAATTCATTAATGCTTAAACTCAATAGAAATAAAAATACTTATAAAACCGCCATTATATCATTTAATTATCAAGTTCCACTCAGTTGTTTACAAAATATTCCATTACTTTAGATTTATTTTTTATATTAGAAAATATTATTTTATTACCATTTTTATATTATTGGAATAATGCTTATTTTTTAATTCACTTTGTGAATAATGCATTGGTTTAATTGTTTTTAAAATTTATGGATTGTTCTTTTTGTAAACTGAATGCGATGGAATACTCAATAGGTTTTTATATGACTGAGAGAGAAAATACAGTTAACAAAAAATTAACTTAAAAGATGAAAGAAATAGATTGTCATTTTGGTGGAAGTTCTTTGTGGAATAGTTTTGTTATACGTGTCCTGAAAAACCACAAAATGATTTTTAATATTCAGGGAATTCCAGACATGATTAAGATGTTACTGGAATAGGGTATATTGGCGACTGAGTTTCAAACCAGTTTCATATGCAGTAGAGGAAACGGATTCCCTTGTCCATCAACCTCTGAGCGGGAAAAAACCTGAAATCCCATGTGTTGATAGAAGCCAACGCCTTGTGTATTTTGCTCGTTTACATCCAATTCGTTGATCTGTAATTCGTGAATAGCAAATTCCAGTAACATCTTACCGATCCCAGCTCCCCGTGCTTGTGGGGCAATAAATAACATTTCTACTCGATGTTGATCGGTACTGATAAATCCCACGATATTATCTTGTCCCTCTACCGCCTTATAAACAGTGAGATTGGGCAAATAATCATTAAGGATCTGCGGGCGTAAAACTTCAATCATGGCTTTGGGCAAAAAATCATGAGTTGCAAGTACCGAGGCTTCCCAAATCTGAATCAGTGTCGAAAAATCAGTTTTGGTGGCTTGTTGTATCTGCATTTAATACCTCCCTATTTTTCTATCGTTTTCAATTTCAGATTGGACATTTTTGTGGCTATCTTAAAGTAAAAATGATGCAATGCAATTGGGTAACATCATTTATTACTCCTGTTTCTTAGTGAGCAGATGTTCAATATTGTCAATGATATTGGTGTGGTTGCATTGTTTGGTTTTAGCAAAAAGCACCACAGATTGCGGTGCTTTCATGCAAATTAAGATTATTTCGCAACTAGCTTGCCAATACACGCTCTTTGCGGCTCAAGCTTGCCAGCAGCATATAAATTGCAGTAACTAATAAGACAATGAAAAAGAAACTCATCAGTCCATTGTGCTGAACTTGAAAGTAGTGCTGTAGCATAAAATGCCCCGCTCCCAGTGGCCCAACTGAGGAACCAATGCTGTAACTTAACAGCATGACCTGACTTGCCGCTACAATATAAGACGAATCCAGCTTGTCACAAGCAAGAGTAATCGCAATGGGATACAGCGCAAAAGATGACATGCCTAACAGTGCCAGTGCCACTATCATTACAATATAATGTTCAAAGAGATACATTATTCCTACGGCGAATACACCCAGTAATGACACCATTGCCAATAGAAAAGTTTTGCTCATGATGACGGACAGCTTACTGATAATAGGCTGTATAACCATTCCACCCAGAATAATGGATGCCATCAATACACCGACTTGATCAGCATTGAAATGACTTTGGCTTAGTGATAGAGGCATCAAGCCATAGATAGAACCCATAACAATGCCGGATGTTATACAGCCAACGATCGCTGGTTTACTGAATTCGGTTATTTTTCTTAGCGATATACTCTGGTGCTGGAGCGCGGGAGGTTGTCCGTGACGCACGAATAATGGAGGCAAAATAGCAACAAACAGTAGCGCCGAAATAACCATAAAGGGGATCATCCCCTGAGTGCCGATAGACCCAATCAATAACTGGCCTAAAGTTGTTCCACCGTAAAGGGAAGTCATATAGAAGCTCAGGCGTTTGGCGCGTTCTTTGGGATTATCGCCAATCAACAACCAAGATTCGACCACGACAAAAACACCGGCAACGGCCACACCGGCAATACACCGAACAATTAACCAGATTTCTTTATTTGGAAAAAAAGGTAATACAATTACTGTTGCTGATAAGAGCAACAAAAAAACAATAAATGAAAGACGGTGACCTATCTTGGCAATAACAGGCTCAATCATCATTGAACCTATTAATAGACCGATATAATAAGCACTGGCTAACCAACTGGCATAAACCGTATCAATGCTGAAACTTGCCATTGATAGAGGAATTAAGCTCATTAGGTAACCAGAAGCAATTGCAAAAACAGTCAAACCAGCGACAGGTACAAATGCACTATCATTCTTGCGCAGCAGTTTCACTACTGTCGTCTCCACATAAAAAAATCAACCAGAAATGCGCTGCTTCTCATCAAGATTTTGCCGAATGGCGGCCACGATATATGCCAAGGACTGGGATATATCTTGGTGATTTAAGCAGTAAGTAGTTCACTCAATAACCTTGAGTGGTGCGGACTATAGTCTTTTCTCACAAAGAGATACAACGAGAAAAACTGATACTCATGAATGAAAAGATTTATGGAAAAAGAGCATATAACGAAACGATCCCCATTAGATTAGGAGTTGTTTATGGTTGGAATAGAAAGAAGCCTGATGTATCAGTGACATTACATTCCATATTAAGAAAGATTATGTAAATTCAGGGGTAAAATGCGCAAAAATTCAAAATCTCCAAAATATAAATCTATTGGAAATAAATAACATGCGCGTATTAAAAATTTTTTGCCCTGAATGTGGTGCTAAAGCGGTCATTAGTAAAACCAATCGGAAGCACCATGAAATTGCCGATCTTTACTGTGCGTGCGCTGATATTGAATGTGGTTACCGATTTGTCATGAATTTGACTTTTTCACACACATTAAGCCCCAGTGCCAAAACTGGCGATAACTTGCTGCGGACTATGGTGAATAACCTCAATCCGCAACAACGTCAGGAGGCGTTGGCCTTATTGAAAGCAGGCTCTGCTGCTTAACGCCAAACCATTTCTGAACGATAATTTACAGACAACAGCTCTTTCACCGCTATCTGTCGGATTTTTGTGAGTGGATTTGCGGGTGGATAATTACTGGTTTTCTTGAAATTCTGTTGAATATGAAAGCATTCCATCCACCTGCGCTTAATGTTCTGAAATAAATTCATTTCACGAGTATTAATTTCTTGTTGAAAATATCTAGATCTGTACTATATTTTTATTATGGACTAAATATAATTATATTTAGCTCTTTAAATCCATTGGGTATACAGATTGATTTTATTGTTATGTTAAATGTAACTTAATTATTATTCTTTTTGACATATAACCAGAAAAATTTTTAAGTTTTAAATTAATCTTCTCGTTTTATAAAATCGGGGGATATTATGAAAAAATCATTATCTACTGAATCTGAGTCTTCTTTGCTTGTTGAGAAAGGGCTGAAAATTATCGAGTCTTTATCTGAAGCAACAACAGATAAGTTAAAGCACAAAATGACAGATGACTCGATCATAAATTTATCGGAATCCAATATAAAAATATATAAGGCTAATTTGGTCTTAAGAGGTTATTTTCTTTACTTTACATGTACTCTACATGTTGATGGTGCTAAAACTTTTTACGGGCATGCAGGAGGATTAGGATCTCCGGGACTAGGAGAATTTTCCGGTAATTTTTATTTTGGTTTGGATGATATTAATTTAGTTTATCAGGAAGCAAAAGCCTTTGTTGCAATTACAACACCTATAACTGTGTCTATAGCTTTTATAAATTCATCTTTAGGGAAAGTGGCACAATTTAATGGAACCGGATTAGGAACGATATCCTCCACAATCACAGGTGGTGGTTATTGGGAATAGATTTAATACATGGGTATTGAACGGAAGGGATTAAATGTCTTTGTGTAATCCACAATTAGGTATGAAAACGCTTTGGCAAAGGATTGCCACTCGTTTACGAATAGAGGTGGCTTTATTACCTGTAGCTTTTACCCGTAATAATGAAAATTAAAACTATTTATTACCATCTGGAATAAAGATGCGTAATTATTCTCTGGTAATAGATAATTGTAAATAATGTTCAAGTGTTAAATTAATATTATGTGCTTATAGTGTTTAGATCAGGAGAATATTATGAATAATATCTCAAATGATGAATCAAAACGTTCTTTATCTGTTGAGCAAAGATTAGAAGTTGTAGAATCTTTATCTGAATTATTAACAGGAAAATTAGATCAAGAAATCATTGATGATGCACGAAAAAAAATATTGGAAAAAAGAGCCATAAGCCTTAAAGCTAAATTAACTATAACCAGTTTTATCTTTTACCATAAGCATTTTTTAGAAATTGACGATCTTAAGGAATTTTTCGGGACATCTGGTGGAGTGACAACACTGGGCATTGGAGCATATTTCGGTAATTTTCATACAGATGATATTGATAAAGTATATGCGGAAGGGCTTGACTTTACTACAATTACCACTGCTTTTGCTGGAACTATGCAAATTTGGAGTATAAAAGATAGAAAATTGTTGGGGCATTTTGAGGGGATAGGAGCAGGAACGACACTTGGCACAAGTGGCGGTTCTGGTTATTGGAGATGAAAATGGTCTTGTAATGAAAAAATCTCATTTTATTTTTCTGATAAGTTTATCAAACATATTTTATTACTATCCTTAAACCACCTCTCGAAGAGGTGGTTTTTATTTATATTTAAACAAAATAAGACGAGGCGAAATATTTTAATTCTGATGAATTCGGTTATTGCTCGATAACCGAATTCATCAGAATTAAACCATTCGCAGAGTTTTATTAGATCCGCAATAATGTACTTGATTCGAACGGAAGAGATTAATTATCTCAATCTATACCCAATGAATTTCAAGGTGTGTCGCGGCGGTAAGGGAGTGAATCCCGGGAGCATAGATAACTATGTGATCGGGGTGAATGAGCGCAGCCAACAAAGAGGCAACTTGAAAGACGAAGAGTATAGGTATAATCCACGATTAGGCGTGAAAACGCTTCGGCAAGGGATTGCTGCCCGTTATGAGTTAAAGCGGATTTTTACCCGTAATAATGAAAGGATTGAAACTGACAGCGGTATGCATGATATGAGCAAATTACAGCAATTAACGACATTTTTACGGGAAAATTTGCCTGAGTCTATTGGTAAAACGGAATTTACCAGTGATATGGGGAAAATCCGCTTTATTCAGGCTCAACGGGATTTAGGGCTGGGGCAATACCAGATGTTTATCCAAAAGTATGAAGCGGTGATTAAGTGGGGGAACTTTCCTTACAGGGAGCAAGATCCCCGATATATCCCGCTGCTAGTAGATGCGTGGCTGACAGAGCAAAACGATGAATTAGGGAGTGCTAATCAAGGACAGGAACGTCCAACCATGACGGTCAAAGCGAATGAAGAAACTGCTGTCGTTGTGGTGTCGTTGTCACTGTCAGAGCCTGTGATTATGCGTGAGGATAAAAACGGTATCGTCCCTTTTGATGGTAAGCGCTGGCTGTTGGCTCCCCCTGAAATCTGGTTTGCTGAAAATGGTATTGTGCATTACATGGATGAATCAGGCACAGCCGTTGAACAGATCCAATAATGTGATCAATGGGCAGTCAAAGCAGAATGGCTTAAGGAATGGCAAAATGCATCTTGCAACCTTGAGCGACTGAAAACATAAATAAAGGAATAAATTATGTGGCCACATGTTCAGGTTAACCAAGTTAACCAATTACAGGGCGAAACAAAGGAAATTGAGCGGGTATTGCTCTTCGTTGGTACGGGAAAAACCAACGCAGGTAAAACCCTCTCCGTGAATACTCAGACGGATTTTGATTCCGTATTGGGTACAGCGGATACCGCTCTGAAGCGCAACGTACTGGCGGCAATGGCAAACGCAGGGCAAAACTGGTCTGGTTATGTCCACGTTTTGCCAGAATCGGCAGATGAACTGGCCTTTGTTGAGGCGGTGACAGCAGCACAGCATATTGCCAGTGTTGAAGGTTATGTGCTGACGAACGGTGCAACGAAATCCGTTATTAAAGCGGCACAAACCTTGCGGGCAAATATCATTGCCAAATTTGGTCGTTGGCAGTGGGCTATTCTGGCTGTTGATGGAACACAGCCGAAAGAAACTTGGGCGGATTATGTCTCCCGTCTGGCTGAACTGCAAAAGGGCGAAGCGGTTGCTTCGGTGCAACTGGTGCCGTCTCTGTGGGGCAACGAAGCGGGGGTATTGGCTGGTCGTCTGTGTAACCGTGCCGTAACCGTGGCCGACAGCCCGGCACGAGTCCAGACAGGGCCGTTAATGGACTTGGGTTCGACGGGTTTTCCGCTTGATGGTGAAGGAAAGCCAATTGATTTGGCAACACTACAGGCATTGGAAAAACTGCGTTTCAGTGTGCCGATGTGGTATCCCGATTATGACGGCATGTATTGGTCAGATGGCCGCACATTGGATGTGGAAGGCGGGGATTACCAGAGCATCGAAAATTTGCGTATTGTGGATAAAGTTGCACGCCGTGTGCGCTTGCAGGCCATTGCTAAAATCGCCAATCGCAGTTTGAACAGTACGCCGGGCAGCATTGCAACGCATCAGGCTTATTTTGCCCGTACTTTGCGTGAAATGTCCCGCAGTACCGAAATTAACGGTGTGACATTCCCCGGTGAAGTGAAATCGCCTGAAGATAGTGACATTGCTATTACATGGCGCAATAAAAACACGGTAGAAATTTATATCACCATTCGCACCTATGAATGCCCGAAAGGGATCACGGCGAGTTTGCTGCTGGATTTGGGAGGGAACTAAATGAGCCAGCGTATTTCCGGCCAATCGGTCGATTTTAATATGGATGGAGATCTGGTTCATGCTGAAAAGGTCAATCTGTCCATTACTGACAATACCGCAGCGGCCCAAACACAGGGCGTACCGGACGGTTATATTTCCGGTGATGTTGCAGCAGAGGGGGAAATTGAACTCAGCACCAAGTATCTGGATATCGTCACTGCCAAAGCACGTGCATCGGGTTCATGGCGAGGCATTCAGCCTGTTGATTTGATGTGGTACGCCAAAGCAGGCAATGAAGAAATGAAAGTTGAGGCTTATGGCTGCAAACTGATCCTCAGCGATATTCTGGATGTTGATCCGAAAGGTGGAAGCGTGATGACACACAAGGTTAAATTTGTGGTCACTTCCCCGGATTTTGTACGTATCAATGGTATTCCATATCTGGAAGCAGAGTTAACCCGCAATTTGATTGGCTAAACTGCTTAGATAAAGATTGTGGGCACGGAAGAACATAAGAAATCATTAGTTGCATGAATATTATTATATACATGCACTGGGGCGACTTATGACATCAGGGATGATGTTTATCTAAATCAATATTAATCTAAGACAATATTAATCTAAGACAATATTAATCTAAAACAATCTAATAAATGGATTAAGTGAAATAAAGGAATTAAATCATGAACAAAGAAAATAAAATTGTCAGTTTAATTGTTGCTGGTAATGAAATTAAATTCGAGCCAAATATTGTTGCTTATAACAATATGATTAATGATATGACAATGGACAATAAAATTGTGCCAATTGTCACTTATTTACGTCGTATCGTTCAACCAGCATCTAAATCTGCTCTTGATGAATTATTGCAGATTCCGGGTGCAGCAATGCAATTGGTTGAGAAAATTAACTCTGAATATGCACCAAAACTGGAAATTGAAATAAAAAACTAAATGCGCGGGTTAAGGCTATTGATAATAGCTTATTTGAACAGGCCTTAACTTTGCGTCGTCATTATTTACCAAATGAAAATGATGAAACGGAAAATTTAGCCCGTGCAATTTGGTTGGATAATCGATATTGGGAATATACACGTATTGCAACTGCAAATGGAATTGCATTGGCATTAAAGGGTGAGCCATGATTCTGGGTTATATACACAGTTTGATTAGTAGTATTACACGACCTATTGCCGGTATAAAAACGGAACTTCGTGGGCTTGGTACGGAATCACAGAAGGCATTTGGAATGGTTTCAGCGGGTGGGCAAGCAATCGCTGATTCGTTCTGGTCAACTCATGGCTTCCTTGAGCCAGCCATTCAAATGGATGAAGCTCTGAAATCAGCCTCATTACAGGGAATTGATAGCGGAGTCATGGCAAAAATTGCCAAAGACTCAATGACCTTCAGCTCACAATATGGCAAATCCGCCATTGAATTTGTGCAATCAGCGGCGGAAATTAACAAGGCAGTCCAAGGACTGGAGCAAACGGAATTGCCCCAGATGACCAAGATTGCCAACACGACCGCCGTTGCCCTGAAAGCCAGTTCAACGGATGTGGCGACCTATATGGGGAAAATGTTTGATCTGTTTTCCGACCACGCTGAATCTGTAGGGAATCTCCAGTTTGCGGAAGAGCTGTCAGGTAAAGCTGTTTTTATGGCACAAACATTCGGCACCAGTATGCCGGAAATGACAAAACTGTTGGTAGATGCTCGTAAGGCAGGAACAAACTTCGGTGTGGGGATTGATGAACAACTGGCGGTATTGGGGGAATTGCAGAATTCATTGGGAACGGATTCTAGCCGTGCTTATGAAAACTTCCTATCGGTCGCGCCCAATGGTGCGGAAAGCCTGGGATTAAGTTTCGTTAATGCATCCGGTCAAATGCTTTCCATGCCGGAAATGCTGGAAAAATTACAGGCTAAATATGGCAAGAGCATTGACGGTAACCTTAAGGCGCAAGCTGAGATCGAAGCTGCATTTGGTGGTTCTGCTGTGGTGGTTAAGGCACTCTTCAACAATGTTGATTCGTTAAGAGAGAACATCACGGCGCTGGGCGCGAATGATGGGATGGCGCGTACCCGTGAAATGGCCGCACAAATGGCCGATCCGTGGGAACGATTACAGGCTATTTGGGAGAACCTTCATATTCTGGTGGGTTCAGCATTATTGCCTGTTATCAAACCCTTGGTCAATTGGCTTGCCGATACCGGCCAAATATTAGTACGTTGGATGGAACTGTTTCCCAATATTGCGCGCTGGATTGGCTATATCACGCTTGGGATTATGAACTTTTCTGTCGTGGGGAAAGTGGCCAATATCGTGATGGGAATATCCAAATTTATCCTGATTGCTCTGAGGGTGATTTGGATAGGTTTTACCTTGATCATGAAACTGGGAACAGCAGCAATATGGTTGTATCGAACGGCTATCATTGCATTTAATGCTACGCTGGGAATATTACGCGGTACATTGCTGGCTATTCGCATGGTAGCGATTTTGGCGGGGATTTCGTTCAGCTTTATGACGTGGCCGATTTTACTGATTATTGCTGCTATCGCGTTGCTGGCCGTGGGCATTTACCTGCTGATTAAGCATTGGGATACCATCAAAGCCGCCATTATGGATACCACGGCCTTTAAGGTTATCGCGGCCTGTGTGAAATGGGTTGGCGAGATCTTCGGTGCAGTCTTTGCGTGGATTGGTGAAGCGTGGGACAACCTGTGTAACTGGTTCAGCAATTTTTCACTGGCGGATACCTTTTCCAATATGGTGGACAGTGTCAGCAATCTTTTCAGTAGCTTATGGGATTGGCTGAAAGAATCCTTCGCTGGCGTTTATAACGGCATTGTCGAGACGTTAAACCATATTCCGGGTGTCAACATCGAAACGATGGCGATCCAGAAAACGGTGGCCGACCCCGCAACAAATGCCCCCGTCAATGTCGGCATGGCCGGAAATAACCAGCAACTGACTCCGCTGCCAAACGGCACTTTGCAGGGACAGCCGCCGATGATGATACAGCCTGTAAAAGCCATCACCCCGCTTGAAAGTGAAGGCGTATTAACGGGCGGTAAAGTGCAGGGGATCGGCAGGCAAGGGCTGATGAAAGACGTCACAACAAATTCACAGACCGTCAATGATAACAGCCGCCGTATTGAAAGCGTAACGCTGAATATTTCCAATGGCATAACGCCGGAACAATTAACGGAATGGGAGCATGTGGCTTATGGATGAGCCTAAATACATTGATTTATTAATTAATGAGCGTGATTTCACGCTCAATTCAGGGAATGAACCGCTTTTCTGTCATAACCGTATTTCTATTGGACAAGATTGTATTCACGCAATTATTGAAAGTGGATTGGCAACGAATTTAATTGCCGAACGCAGTCCGACATTACGGGCCGACATTCATACCCAGATAGTGATATTGGTTGAAAATGATGAACGGATTATTCCGGGTACGGTCAGCATCAATGAAGAATCGCGGACTAAATTATGGATCACGGCTGAAACCTACGATTTTGGTCGTATTAATGTGAGCGTAGGCAATGGAAACTAAACCGACGATTGATTACGAGAAAGTGTTGCGTGATAGCGGGATGCCGACCACGGAAACCGAAATCAGCGCCGCTTTTGCCAACGTTGTGGATGAAGCCGGGCTGGTGACCAACACCTCGCGCATGTCCCCGTTCTGGCGACTGATTAACACGATTGTCACGCGTCCGGTGTTGTGGCTCAAAGAGGCATTAATCCACGTCACGCTGAAAAATATGTACTTGGCGACGGCATCAGGTTCATGGCTCGATATGTTCGCGTGGGGCGTGAACCTGAAACGCAAACCCGCCTCCGCCGCACAGGGCGTGATCCGTTTTTATAAATCGGCGGGTGCCTCATCGGTGACCGTGCCTGCCGGAACGGTTATCCAGACTGAGCGCATCAATGGTGAAATCTACCGGGTCAGCACCACGGAAAGTGGGGTGATAGCTGACGGGGTGTCCAGTGCCTTACTGCCTGTGAGGGCAGAAGCCGCAGGCGGTGCATTTAACCTTGCGCCCGGCTATTTTCGACTCCTGCCTGTGGCGGTGTCCGGCATTGCACGGGTGCAGAATGAAGAAGGCTGGCTGTTAACCCCCGGTGCGGATGCGGAATCCGACGATGATTTGCGCGACCGTTGCCGCAACCAATATAACCTCGTCGGTAACTACCATACCGATGCGGTTTACCGGGGCATGATTGCGGCGGTGGCAGGCTTAAGCATTGACCGCATCTTCTTTCTGCATGATGCGCCCCGTGGCGCGGGAACCGCCAACGCGTACCTGTTGCTGGATTCAGGCGTAACCAGCCAGCCGTTTATTGAGGCGGTCAACGATTACATCACCAATCAGGGCCACCACGGACATGGTGATGATATGCAGTGCCTGCCGATGCCGGAAACCCGGCATGACTTAGCGGTCACGCTGTTTGTGGAAAATCTGGCGAACTACCGTCAGGAGCAGATAGCGGCATTGAAAACCGATGTTGGCAACCTTATCCGCTGCGCCTTTCGGGAAAACAGCCAGTATTCCGTGAAGAAAACGTGGCCCTATTCGCGCTTTTCTTTTTCCAATTTAGGGCGGGAAATCCACCGTGAATTCAGCGGGATTGTATCACTGACTTTTTCATTGAATGACATTCTCAGTGAACTGAGTGTACCAAGGCTAAAAACGGTATCGGTGGAGGTGAAAAATGTCTGAGTTCAAAGAACGTCTTCATCGGCTGGCCCTGCCCTCATGGATGGATAAGGGGGAACCCGCCAAATTACTGAGTGCGGCGCGGGCATTCTGGACACAGGTTTACGGCTGGCTGACATGGCCGCTGGCCCAACTGGACGCGGAAACCTGCACCGAGGCGCTTTTGTCGGTGCTGGCGTACCAGCGGGATATCCGGCGCTTTAACGGCGAACCACTGCCATTGTTTCGCAAGCGGGTGAAGTACGCCTTTATCAACGCCAGAGACGCGGGCAGCATCGCCGGATTTATTGCCATCTTTGAACGGCTGGACGTGGGCTATGTGGAATTACTGGAGCGCCAGCCGGACATTGACTGGGATGTGATTATCCTGCGCCTCAGTGACGGCCAGATAGCGGCAAATCCCGATTTGCTGATGAACATCATCCGTCAGTATGGCCGCACCTGCCGCCGTTACCGTTTTGAAGTGATAGCGAAAAATCAGTTGTTGATGCGGGTAGGCAGTGTCGGTGCGGACTATTGCACTTATGCCGCCGCCATCCCGACCCGGCCATTATTGTTAAAAGTGGGGCATATCGCAGGCGTTGCCGTCTGTGACAGTGCCAGCCTCAAGGAAAATACCGCACCGAACGTGACCTACGGTGCGTCATTATAAGGAAATAGAAAATGTCCTCCGTCATTACATTGGACTTTGAAAAATGGAAGGCACAGCAAGTGGCCGCAGGTCAGCCTGTGGTGCTGGATGAATTTGTCTTTGCGAATGTGCCGAATCTTGATCCGTCTAAGGATATTAACCGCAGTGAGAAATTACCAGCCCAAAGCCACATTGTTCACCGTCAGGCCGTCAACAAAACCGGGCTCGCCAGTGAGAACGCCGTGGCTTACAGCGTCACATTGGGTACGGAAGTGGGGAATTTTGATTTTAACTGGATTGGTCTTATCAATAAGGCATCTGGTGTTATCGGTATGATCACCCATGCCCCCACCCAGAAGAAAATCAGAACGGCCAACGGCTTGCAGGGCAATGTCCTGACCCGCTCTTTCCTGCTGGAATTTGACGGTGCGGCGACAGAAACCGCGATCACCACCACCGCCGAAACGTGGCAGATTGATTTTACCGCCCGTTTGACGGGCATTGACGAAATGCAACGCCTGATAAATACCGACAGCTACGGCGAAGCAGCATTTTTTGATGAGGGCTTTGCCGTGGTGCGTCAGGGCGAACAGTATCGGGTGAAAAAAGGGCTGGCCTATGTCGGTGGGCTGCGTGGAATACTGGAGTTTGACCAGACACTGAACAGCTTACGTAATACCCGTGTGTATGCGGATTTTAGCTATCAGGGTAATCTGGTCAGCCAGTGGAAAACCGTGGTGAAAATTATCGCTGAGAATGAGCTGAAAAATTATGTGGATGGGGCGGGATATCTGCACTATGTGTTTGCTGTTGCGTGGGTTGATGGTGATGGGAATGTCACCGACTTGCGGAGTAAAGGGTCATTGAATGATCGTGATATTGCGTCCCTAAATGTCGAGCTAAGCAGAGTTAAGCAGGATTATGCAACCCGCGGGATGTTGGAAAATGGTTTGAGTGAAAAACAAGCCGCAGGCGATTATGCTACAAATTCAGCATTAAATACTGTCAACGACAATGCCAATAATCGTCTGGCTATGAACCAGAATGGCGCAGATATCCAAAATAAATCTGAATTTGTGAACAATCTTGGATTGCGGAATACCGTAAATCTGGCCGCTAATGCCTACCCTAAAACAGGTGGTGTTGTTCACGGAGATATAAACGCCGAACGGATGTTTTCTCAGTCGCTGTTTGGCCTGCAAGGTGGTGACCGTTACGGAATGCGATTAACAAATTTCGATACGGCCAGTTTTGAGGGAAATAATCTGGAACTGCTCTCATGGTTCGGTATCGGTTTAAAATGTACACAGAGTCAACGCACAGAAATCTTTTTTAATACACGAACTGGGGATATTGCCACTCAAGGGCGCATTACGAGTCAGGGCGATATCTCATCTCAGGGAAATCTTTCAGTTCAGAAAAACATTTCAGCAAAGGGCATGATACGTGCTGATGATGGATTTGCTGCCGGGACTACATCCCTGGCCCCGTGGGGAGATATTTATGGTTCCACGTGGGGTGATGGCTGGCTCAGTCATTGGTTGAATGCCACGTTTGCCCGAAAAAATTCTGGGGTATTCAGTGGTAACGGTTGGTTTAAAGATGAGTCTACGGGACTGATGATACAGTGGGGGGCTGAATCGGAAAGTAACAGAAACTTCAATTTCCCCCACATGTTTTCTGAAGCCTGCTTTGTTGTATTAGTCACTAATTCTACTTCACAGGGATCACGTATAGATAATGCGTTTGGTCATCCAATCAATAATTCGCAGTTCTTTGCGGCCACAAAACGGGAGGATGGCTTGATTAACGGCTTTCCGATCACATGGCTGGCTATTGGGAGATAATCATGATTGATGATAACATTATGAAAAAAAATAAAAAATTAGATAATGGCTGGTTTTATAGTGCATCTAAAAATGGATTTGTCTACAGATCTTACGATGAATCCGATAATTATCCTGATGATTTGAAACCCATCAGTGATGTGTTGTATCAGCAAATGTTTACAGGGCAGAAAAGCGGAAAATTAATTGTGGCTGGTGTTGATGGATTACCCACATTGAACGATATTCCGTCTCCAACCTCGGAAGAATTACAAAAACAAGCAGAGCTTGAAAAGCGGCGATTGTTAAAGAAAGCGGCTGAGAGTATCGGTATCTGTCAAGACGCATTTGATTTGGGGATTGCTACAGAGAAAGAACAGGCCGCACTGACTCAGTGGCGATTTTACAGGGTGCTGCTCAATCGGGTGGATTGTTCTACTGTCCCGGATATCTACTGGCCGGAGCAACCCCAATAATGCACTGGCAGCGTAAAACTCTGCAACTGTCCCCGGCTTTATCGGGGCTATCTGCCGCTATTGTGCCCGTCCACCCGTTTCTCTATGGCGTAGGGCAACAGGCCGACAGCGGCAGTTATTTAAGCCCGACCAACGCCATTCATTACCTGTCAAATAAGCTGATGGGCGCAGGGAACCTGAACGCCGTTGTTCTGATGATCTGCGCTAAGACCCACGATGAATTTATGCAGAATTTAATGCAATTTTCATCGGTGTTGCCGCTGCCGGTCTTTTCTCAGGTCACGCGCATGGCAAAAACGGCAGAAAGTTTAACAACGACCAAAATGCAATTGCCGGGCAAGCTGAGCGGTGGTTTACCACTGCCACAACTTTTATCAACCACAACCAGCCGTCTGGCGGTCAATGCGCAACTGATCGCCAAAGCCAAAGCACAGGCCGGCGCAGGCAGCAGTATCGCGGGGTTAAAATCTCAGTTAACCGCGTTGACCGCCGCCCGGCAATCCGCGTTGCAGCAAGTCACCGATGCCATAAGCGGATTGGCAGGGAAATCTGCCACTGTTTGGGCGTTCTCAGGGAAAGGGAACGGCGCACACGTGGCGGAGAAGTTACGTAAGAACATCCCCGAGCCGGACGCGGTTTACACGCTGGCGATCCTGTTTGCCGGAGACGATCTCAGCCCATTAGAAAGGATGCTATCGCATGAGCCAAATTATCACCCTCGCCCTTGATGGCGAGGCCATTCCGTTAAAAAGCCTGACCGTCACGCCCTCTGTGATGTTTCAGGACAGCGACCAAAGCGGCCAGTCATCCAGCACCGCCGTGGCCGAACAGGGCATTAAGCCGAAAGAATTGCGTATTACGGGGATTATTCCCTTTACCGAACAGAAAACCCTGTCTCGCCTGTTTGCATTGGCGGAAGCCAAAGACGGCGGCAACCTGAAACGCTACCGGGTCGCCAACCTGACCGCGCAGGCCATCAATTTTCGCATTGGGACCTTTACGGGCACGATTGATGCCAGCAAGGTAGACGGCAAGCAGGCATGGCAGGTGACCTTTACTTTGCGGGAGCATTTATCTGTGGCTGAAAAGCGCGATGCCCGTACTGCCCGCAATGTTAAGACCAAAAAACAAACAAGACAGGGCGGGGGTGTAGTAAAGGAAGAATCAGAAGAATTAAGCTGGTTTGAGCGCAATGTATTGAAGCCGATTAATGATTGGATAGGGCCTGCCAAATAATGACACCGATTAACCGACTTCATCTCTCCGGTGATGAGATCCATTTGGTTGACGCCAATATCATGCTGGAACTTTCATCTTGCGGCCGTGGCTTTATCACGGCGGAAACGACTACTGATTACACCGGAAAATTGGTGCGGCTGGATGTGGGTTACACTGATTTGGTGCTGCGCTGGTTTACGGGCTATGTGGAGCGCTCACAGCCCGCCCAGAACGGCTATCAGCGCCTGTTTGTGCGTGAGCTGGTCGGCGTGTTTGACCGCCCGTGGCCGTGCTCATTTCAGCATCCCACCCTGCGCCAGATTGTTGACTGGTTGCAGGAACACAGCGGACTGACGTTCATCTTGCCGGAGGTGCCTTATACCGATAAGCCCATTCCGCACTATACCCATAACGGCACGGGCTATCAGTTGCTGGCGAATCTGGGACAGGTCTTTGCTATTGAGGATTATATCTGGCATCAGTTGCCGGATGGTTCGGTGTATGTCGGCAGTTGGGCGCATTCGATGTTTGCCGAAAAACCTGTCGAAATTCCCAATGAATTCAGCCAAAGCCAGTCCGCTGGCAATGCCATGACAATCCCCATGATTCAATCATTGCGTCCCGGCTTTGTGGTTAATCAGCAACGGCTGAGCAAGGTCAATCTGAACAATGAGAACATGACAATTACATGGATATCAGCAGGTCAGTTGGAAACCAAGACGCCTACGCAGCGCCAGATTGATGCGGTTTACCCCGAATTATCCGCCGGGTTGCATTTACCCCAATTTGCCCGCATAGAGGCACACACCGAAAACACAGTCAGCGGCGATATCTCCGACCCATTCAGGCCGCGCTATGCGGTGGATGTGCAATTGCTGGATGCGGACGGTAAAGACGCCGCCGCTCCGGTTTATCGTGCCGTCCCTTTACCCCTGCCGATGGCGGGCGGTGAATCGGGGATGTTCCAGTATCCGCCCATCGGGACGATTGTTGAGATTGCTTTCGAGGGCGGACGACCGGATAAGCCCTTTATTCGCCAAACCTTGAGTCACGGCAATACCCTGCCGGATATCAAGCCCGGCGAACAATTGCAGCAGCAGCGGGCGGAAGTGTCGCAGCGCGTGACGCAGGAAGGGAGCTGGATACGCCAGACCGACCAGACCATTAATGAATCGTCCCTGCACCGTGAAGTTAAGGCCGACACGGAAACGCGCACGGTGGTCGCCCGGGAAACCACGGTTCAGGCCACGGATAAAACTACCGTTTTGGGAACGTCCACGCTATTGGCGGGGGCTGTTCAGCAAATCGCAGAGGGTGACTACAGTGTGGCAACCTCATCGAATTTCGTTGCCAGTGTGGGCAAAGAGGCCAATATCGACGTCGGCCAAACGCTGATAGAGAAAATTGGTCTGCTTAAGCAGAGCATTGCCGGAGTCAGGCAAGAAATTGTTGCGCCTGTGGTTTGGGTAGGTAGCCAGCAACTTAACGTGATGACCCTGATGTTAGAGACGCTGGATGTGGTGAAGGAACTGGCGGAACTGACCGCCGCGCATACCCACTACAACACAGGCACACCGGAGAACGCCAGCGCGATAAGGAACACGGCTGATAAATCGGATGGACTGAAACAGAAATATTCATCTGTTATTGGTTGAAGTGGCGGGATTATTTTATTATTGTTCGGGTTATATCCTGATAATATCGTCCATTTGTATGATTTTTTACCTATTCATCAATTTTAATTGATTGAACCGTCTGAAAATAAACCTATAATCAATGGCTGTTAGTTTGGGTTAGCGTTCTGCCTTTGTATCTCTGACGATCCGTTCATTTCTGAAATAGATAATGGAAACGTAGCTAAGGCCATCGGGTTAACCATCCGGTGGCCTTTAATATTTATTTATGGTCTCAGTTTATAGGCAAGATGCTGGTTTTACCCAGCGCTTTGTCTGCCCCTTAATCCCCCAATTAAGCCCAACGTCGGATTACAATCGAGGTATTAATGCCACCAAAGGCAAAGTTATTGCTTTGAATAAACTCGGTCTGGATTTCACGAGGCTGGTGCATAATGTAATCCAACTCTCCACAAGCGGGATCGACCTCTTGCAGATTGATGGTTGGAGCAAACCAGCCTTCATTCATCATTTCCAGACTTAACCATGCTTCAAGCGCACCACAAGCCCCCAGTGTATGACCGAAATAGCTTTTCAGTGAAGATATAGGCGTTTGGTTGCCGAAAATATTGGCCGTAGCTTGGCTCTCTGCGACATCTCCACGATCGGTTGCAGTACCGTGAGCACTGAGATAACCGATATCAGCTGGCTGTAATCCCGCTGATTTCAGTGCCATTTCAATGCAGATCTGCATGGTTTCAGATTTTGGCTGGGTAATATGGGAAGCATCACAGTTAGTGGCAAACCCGATGATTTCGCCATAAATCTTGGCACCACGTGCTTTGGCATGTTCCAGTTCTTCAAGGATCAATGTACCCGCACCTTCACCAATGACCAACCCATCACGGTTAACATCAAATGGGGAAGGCGTGGTTTTCGGTGCTTCATTTTTCTGGCTGGTGGCGAACAGCGTATCAAATACTGCTGCTTCGGATGGACACAATTCTTCGGCTCCCCCAGCAACCATCACGGTTTGATAGCCGTGGCGGATAGCTTCCCACGCGTATCCAATTGCCTGACTGCCAGATGTACAGGCACTTGAGGTCGGAATAACCCTGCCACGCAGACCAAAGAACAAGCCCGTATTAACGGCGGTGGTATGGGGCATCATTTGCACATAAGTTGTGCCAGTGATGTTATTGGTATGCTTTTCAGTCAGCATAGTGGCAAATTCACTGACTGGCTTGGTACTGCCCGTAGAGGAACCATAGGCAATGCCTGTTTCACCATTGGTCAGTATCGGGTCGCCAAGCAAACCCGCCATCTCTAAGGCCTGCTCTGTAGCGCGCGTTGACATCAGGGAAACACGTCCCATTGAGCGAATGCGTTTGCGAGTGTAATGCTCGGGTAAAATGAAATCTGTAACAGGTGCCCCGAGGTGGGTATTAAGCCCGTCATATTCTGCCCATGCTGGCATCTGTTGGACAGTATTGATGCCCGCTTTCAACCCAGCGGAAACAGATTGCCAATCGTGCCCCAATGCAGTAATGCCACCCATTCCGGTGATAACTACCCTGCGAGGCATTGCCTTATGGAATTCATTCTGGAATCTCACATTATGGCTCATAGCATTCCCCCGTTGATTGAAATGACCTGACGGGTCAAATATCCCGCAATATCAGACATCAGATAGCTGGCAAGGCCAGCCACTTCATCCACTTGTCCCATCCGTTTCATTGGGATCATATTCATGGCTTCTTTCAGAGCCGCTTCTTCCATTTGGATCATGTCTGTACCAATCAATCCGGGAGCAATGCAGTTTACGGTGATTTTTCTTTTCGCCAATTCGATTGCCAGTGCTTTTGTTGCCCCGATAATACCTGCTTTAGCCGCGCTGTAATTGACTTGTCCGCGATTGCCCATCAAACCGGACACGGATGATAATGTGATAATGCGTCCTCCCTGACGTAAGCCGATCATCGGCATGACGCAAGGGTGGATAACATTGTAGAAGCCATCCAAATTGGTGTGAATGACACTGTCCCAGTCATCGCCTTCCAGAGCAGGGAAAGCACTATCTTTGGCGATCCCGGCATTGCAGACGATGCCATAGTAAGCACCGTGGGTTTCGATGTCTTTTTCCAATATTTCACGGCAGATAGTTCGATCCGAAACATCAAAATTCAGTATACGGCCATTGCCTCCGTTCGCCTGAATTTGTTCCAGTGTCTCTTCCGCACCTTTGGCATCGCGGTGATAATGCACGATGACCGTAAAACCATCAACCGCCAGCCGACAGGCAATAGCCCGGCCTATCCCTTTGCTGGCACCGGTCACTAGAACTGAACGCATTATGCTACTCCATCCTGTTTATTTATTAGTTGTGTGAGTTCTGTTTTGTTAGGTTGGTAGGTGTTCAGGCGGCCTGTCACCAGTACAGTGCCATTACAACTGATTTCACCTTCAAAACTGCCAAATTTTTCATCTTGCAGTAATAAATTCATCTGAATATCCAGTACGCTGCCTTGGGTAAAAGCGGGTACTTGGCACCGCACTGCTCGTCCGCCCAGTAACATGCCCAATGCAGAGTCTTCTTCCTCTCTTTCTTTGCGATGCCAGCCAGACCAGACACCAATGGTTTGGGCCATGATCTCAATGGCAAACCAACCCGGCAGGTGGCCTTTTTCATTAAGAAAAGGGGATAAAACGCCGTCCTGACTGACTGTCACCTGACAATGCACATGGTCGCTGGATACGTTGATCACTTTTTCCAGTAACACCATCGGTGCTTCATGTGGGAGATAACGATCTACTGGCAAAT
Organism: Xenorhabdus anantnagensis; assembly: GCF_028598555.1. Taxonomy (GTDB): domain Bacteria; phylum Pseudomonadota; class Gammaproteobacteria; order Enterobacterales; family Enterobacteriaceae; genus Xenorhabdus; species Xenorhabdus anantnagensis. The sequence continues at coordinate 192,529 of NZ_JAQRFN010000002.1, read as the reverse complement.
AGCGATCTACTGGCAAATAGTCAGACATTATGCAACTCCCAATATCAGGCTGGTATTGTTGCCACCAAAGGCAAAAGAATTTGACATGACAATCGGTTTTTCCAGTGGTTGCGATTGGGTTAGCAGGCCACAATCAGACAGTGAGGTATCTATGTTTGAGCGTGAAAAATCTTGTGCTGGCAGCGGCAGGTTACGCGTCAGCAATAGCCAGCAAATTCCGGCTTCACAGGCACCTGCGGCTCCCAGAGTATGACCGGTTAAATACTTGGTTGAACTGCATGGTGTGTTTTCACCAAAAATCTGGTTGATGACAATAGATTCCATCTGGTCATTTAATTTTGTGCCTGTTCCATGCAAGTTGATATAACCAATTTCTGCTGGAGAGAGTTTTGCATTTCCCAATGCCATATTGATAGCTTCAATGGCTCCTTTCCCTTCAGGATGCGGGGCCGACATATGCCATGCGTCACTTGATTCCCCTACACCAAGTAATGCTATTGGCTGGGATGCGCTCGGCTGAGGTTCCCGTGTGAGCAGCAGCAGTGTTGAGGCTTCTCCGATGGTGATGCCTTGGCGGTTTTCACCAAATGGTTCACACAAGGTGGGGGAGAGAGACTCCAGGCTATTGAATCCATTGATTGGCATACGGCTCAGTGTGTCCGCACCACCAACAATCGCCACATCTACCATATCCATTTCAATCAGACGTTGGCCGGTGATAATCGCCCGTGAACTGGATGAGCAGGCTGTCGAGATAGTAAATGCAGGCCCATCAATACCAAGATAATTGGCGAGGAAGCGGGAAGGATCACCTAATTCCTGTTGGTAATAATGGTAATGCTGATCGGATGGCTGATAGTTGTATTGTTGATAGTTGTATCGTTGATAGTTGTATTGCTGGTGGATCGTACGGCTGACATGTTGATCACCCTCGTCAAGGCCAGATGTGCTGGTTCCCATGATCACAGCGATACGTTCCCGACCATAACGGGCGATGGCATCATCCACTTGTGGCTTTATTTGCATCAAGGCAGCCAGTAACAAACGATTATTACGGCTGTTGTGTTTAAACAGGGCGGCAGGAATGGCGGGCAATTCACCGTCAACGCCTCCCAGACAGCAGGTTTTGTCGGGTTGTAGCCAGCCGGAGCGCTCATGCATGCCGGGTGCCTGACCGAGCACGAGATTCTGCGCAATCTCATCCACGTTATTGCCCAAGGCATTGAGCATACCCACGGCAGAAATATAAATCATGTTTTACTCTTCCAGATGCTGAATGGCGATGTCATAACCGAAAATGAATTGCTGGACGTGAATCGGGCGCCGTTTGCCATTTAGGCTATCATATTGAATTTTTGTGATTAATTTTCCATTTTTGTCATACAGTTGGCGGAAATTACCACTATCCTTAAGCACCCAGCCATCAGGCAGTCGGCTCTGCCAAGCGGAAACAGGCCAGTAACTGAGCATGATATCGGCCAAGACTTGATTGGCAGGCGGAAGTTCCGGCAAGACGATGGATTGTTCGGTATGAATGCCATTTTGATCGTAATTCAATTTGAACAGCCGGATGCCCAGTGAAGACAATCCTGCTAATGACAAGTGTTGTTCATTGGCGCTGAGTAGCACAATCAATGACTGTTGCTTGCCTTTTACTGTAGCCGTCAGCAGTTGTTGTTCATTAATGGCAGGTGTTATGGTTGGTTCTGGTAATAAAACGCTGACCCCCGGTTTCAGCCATGCACTGGGCGCGCCGTTTTGCGGTGAGTTCGTACACGCTGCAAGCAGGCAAGTCAGAGATAAGATGAATAACCGAATCATGATTTCTTTTTCCTTTTTTGGCGCTCAGGCATTGCCAATGGCGATAGCAGGAAAGCGGTAAAGATCCCGCTGCATAACACGATGCCAAAACTGCTGATTGCCTGAGTGCTGCTGAATACCAACATCCCCAGCGTGAGTAATGCAGTACACATAGCGACACTGATCGCTAATAGCGAGGTCAGCGGAGTACCACGGGGGTTACTGAAAAACAGGGTGTAGTTGATGCCAATGCCAAGCACCAGAACCAGAGCCAATATTGAGAATAAGTTAAGGCTATGACCACTAAAGCCGAGAGCAGCCAGACCACAGCCAAGGGATAGCAAGGATGGCACTATGTTGATGATGCCACGACGCCAACCGAGCCGTGCTATGTAACTGATGGCAATCAGTGTGACTGAACCTGCCAGCAACCAGCCAAGCATGGTGCGGTAGAATTGGAACATTTCATCGAAAGCCAGTTTGCGATCAACCCAACTGACACCTTCCTGTTTTTCTGCCAATTGACGCATCAATACGCTGTCTTTAACGCCGTTTACAGGTAGCAGGACGCCGCTGTAGCCATGTGGCAGGGTTATCCACATCAAACGCCAACCTTCACTGACTACACTGTTGAGCCAGTCATTCGGTGTGACAGTCATAGGATGAGCATCAGGCTGTTTCATTGTCAAACCTGCTTCTGACAGGCGAGACATGATATTGGAAGTGGCTGCCTTGATCAGTTCAAGATCCCTGTGTTGCTGAGCAAGAGAGGAGAGCGGGAATCGTTGGTAATGGCTGATATTACCTTGCTGTTTTTCTGTATCCAATTTTGGAATAAAAGATTCCAGCCGCTGCAAGGTTTGTTCTGCATTATTGCCGTAAATAACGAACCATTTCTGATCGCTTCGCTGTCCGGTCAGTGCTGCAATGCGTTTTTCCTGTTGATGGATATCCTGTGGCAGAGCCTGTAATTGGGCAATGTCATCATTGATCTGCAAGCGGGAAATTCCCAGCACCGCAAAAACCACCAGCATTGCTGGTAATCCCCTATAAAACAGCCGATTGCGTCTCCATAACGCCAGCCAGCGCATTAACATGATCATGGCCGGAACAGGGCGTACTGGCAGGTTTTTCGCAAGCCGGGGATACCAGCAGATGACGGTCAGGCAGGAAGCTGTCAAACCCGCAGCCGCAAATACAGCCAATTGGCGTAGGCCGGGGAAAGGGGCGAACATCATGATTAGATAGGCAATAACGGTTGTTGCCAATGCCATCAATAAGGCTGGCAAAACTTTCCGCATACTTTGCCACGGTGTGACTTCCTGACCATGTACCATGCGTTCTGTCAGATAGTAAATGGCGTAATCGGCGGAAATACCGATGATACTGACGCTCATGACCAGCGTCATGAAATGAAGTTCACCAAAGATCCCCAACGTCGCCACAGTGCCTGCCAAGGCACCAATACTGATGGACAGAACACACAGCAACAAAGGTTTTAGGGAGCGGAATACACTGTAAATAAGTAGCAATACGCCGAGTACCGTGGCGCTACCCAGTGTTGAAATATCATGTTTTGCCTGTTGGGTGGCGTAATCACTGTAGAACAGAGTGCCCCGTGAAATGACTTCGGCATCAGGAAATTGGGCTTGCAGAGTCTGCTGTAACTTATTCAACTCAGTGACAGCATGATGCCCTTGCTGCATATCAAAGGAGGCACTTTTTAGCTCTCCGTGAAGCAGATACCATTTTTTCCCTGAATCATCTTTGGCGACCAACCAGCCATTCTGGAGCCGCAATTGGCTGGATGTCTGCTGAAGCGCCAGTTGTGAACCTCTGACCAGCATCAGGGGATCATTATTAAGTTCTTGTCCGCTGACACCGGAAAATGCGGAATAAACTTGGGACAAGATCCAGTTTGCTTGCTGATTGCCTTCATCTTTTAGTCTGTCACGGGTAGCAGGATCGAGCATGGCATTACGGTGTTCGTAGTAAAAACGACCCCATGCTTGTTGCTGTTCTGCCGTCATTGGCCCTTTGACATGGGACAGAAACGGTGTTTTTTGCAAATGCTCCAACCAGTATTGGGCAGGAGCGACATCCTCTTTTTTCCCCGGACTGACCATCCACACCAATTGCCGATCAAGACGTTGCATAAACTCTTCTTGCAAAGCAGGTGGCATGTTTCCAGCACTTTGTGCAGGCAATAATGCCAGTACGCTGGTGGACAGACGGGATTGAGGTAACAAGGTTGCCAGCGATATCAGCAGGATAGCGCACGTCAGTAACCAGAATAGGGCCAGCAGACGTGGCTCAGAATTTGAAGTGTTGCTCTTCTTCATTACTCAGCGTCTCTGGTGTTAATTGGTGTTGGGTAAAAGAGAGTTCTGTACGATCACCTTGGCGATCGGTCAGTAAAATCGTATCAAGGTTAGCTTGGCCGCTCAGGGTAATCGCTGTGAAAAGCTTATCCAAAGGAGACGTTTTGGGCGTTAGTACCAAGCGCCATTTTTCCTGCCCAAGATCGTTGAATTCGATTTTGAAATTTTCTTCCAGCACGGCACGATCGGCCTGAAACAGCGCCCGCATCAGATGGTTGAACTGAAACAGTTGTGGATTGGAATCGGCGGTGATCACTTGGGGAGTTTGCCCCGGCATGACTTGCACCATATGGCTGTCATCCAGCACCAGTGTCAGTGGAAAAGGTTTTTGTTGATGCCACCACAGCCCTTTATGTTGTGAAACCAGCATTTCACCGTTGGAAGAGAGGGGTTGTGGCATGCCCTGAATTTGACGTACTTGTGTGAAATGTGCTCGCACAATTGGCTGGTGGGCGAACCGCTGTTGTAATTCTTCAAGCGTGATGGCATGTGCCACGTTATTGATTGTCATGAAACTTGCTGTCAGGAGCAGCAGTATCCAGCGCCATTTTTTCATGGCTTGACCCCCATGCGTTCGAATAAAATATCTGGGCTGATAAAACTCATTTCCTGTGTTTCTTTAGAAACGGCGACCTGAATGGTGTAGCCTACGGTTGTTTTTTTACCGCTTGCTGCATCAAAAATCTGATAAGCAATTTTCAGGCGATTTTCAAATTCTTCAATGGTGGCTCTGACGCGTATTTTTTGCTCAAAGAGCACTGAGGCCCGGTACTTGATTTTGGCATCGACGACAGGCCAAACATAGCCGGATTCACTCATTTCCCGATAGCCATAATTGAGTTGGCTCATCAATGCCTCACGGGCAATTTCAAAATAACGAAAGTAGTTTCCATGCCAAACAACGCCCATTGGATCAGCATCATGAAATGGCACAGATAATTCAACCTCAGCCGTAAAGCGGGGATCAGTCAGCATTTTTTATTCCTTATTTTTCCGGGCAGAATTTGTTCGATCAGACGGTAATTGCCAAAAATCGAAAAAATTAAACCAATCGAGCGGGGATTGCAGGGCATGGTGTTCCAATCGGGAAGCGTAGAGATCTACCGCCTGCTGCAACGTTTGTTCTCGTTGTTTACGTGGCAATTCCAGAGGATTGGCAAAATGTTCACAATAAATTTTGAATTGGTTATTTTGCCGGAGAGCGAACATCAGCAGTACGGGGCAGCGCAATACCGAAGCAAGGATAAATGGCCCCTGTGGAAATGGTGCAGAATGACCGAGAAACTGGCTCCATACAACGCGTTGGGTATTGGTGCGAGAAGGATTAACGGCAATCCGGTCACCGACAATTGCCACCCATTCACCGGCCTCAATTTTTTCTTTCAGCATGATGGCGGTATCTGCTCCGACATCCGTTACTGGTAATAAATTGATTCCGGCTTGCGGTGAAACTTCTTCAATAATCTGCTTGAAACGTTCGGCGTGTTCAGTAAATACCAGTGCATTGATGGTCTGTTTACCCGTTTGTTGCGCCAGCGCCCGGCAGACTTCAATATCGCCCAAATGCGAAACCAACAGCAGTTTTCCGCCTGAGTTTCCATCCAAAGGTTTTTCACCCAAAGGTTTTTCACCCAAAAGAGTTTGTTCTGCTCCCGCCGCAAACTCGATATCTTTTCCCCATTTTAAGTCACCACGCCAGCTTGCGATTTTGTCCAGCATGGCTGTGCCAAAACGCAGGTAATGGCGATAACTATTAAGGCTCTGTGGAATAGTGATGCCTTTGTGTTGCATGGTTTGTTTCAGTCGCTCAAGGTATTGGCGGGATGCCTGCCGCTGTGAATTACCCGTTGCCCAGAAATAGCCAACAATAGGGTAAAGCAGCAACTCAAAAGGTTTGCGTCCGAACCATCGATAAACCGCCAGCATGAACTTCATGCCAAGCAGCCCTTTGCGTTCTTGAATATCTGACCAATGCTGGCTATTTATTCCCGGTCGCTTACGGCATAACTGTTGTTTACGGCATAACTGTTGTTTGCGCCATAATAAAGAAGGAATGCGCGGTAACATGCCGAAAAACAGGCGGGTATGCATCCATGAAATGCTGAGGTTATCCCTCAACGCATCGAAATGGGATAGACCATTTTCAGGGTAGGTGACTTTGGTTGGCACAAATTGACTTTCTGTTCCCTGCCAATAGAGCCGCACCATGATTTCAATATCAAAATCCATGCGACGACCAACATCTTTTTTAGCCAACAGTTGTAGCGTAGGAGCCAGCGGATAAACACGAAAGCCACACATACTGTCTTTAATGGATAAAGAAAGCGTTTCCACCCAAACCCAGAAATGGGTGATATAGCGCCCATAAAGGCGGGATTTTGGCACGGAAACATCATACTTTGGATTGCCGGAAATCAAGTGATTGGGATACTGCTGCGCCTTCGCCAAAAACAGGGGGATATCGGCAAGGCAATGTTGCCCATCGGCATCAATCTGTAAGGCATGGCTATAGCCTGAATTTGCGGCTGCCCGCATTCCTGCCATGACTGCTCCACCTTTGCCCTGATTATGTTCAAGGCGGATAAGCGTTACATTAGGAACGGACTTTGCTAAATCTTCAAGACGGTGTTGAGTGTCGGGAGCGCTGCCATCATCCACGATAAAGCAGTGGAGATGATAAGGGGATAATCTTTCCAGTACCGCAGGCATGGTTGCGCCGTGGTTATAACAAGGAATAACCACGCAGGGCGTAATCGTACTGACGCTCGTATTTGCGCTCAGCGACATAACTTTATCTTTCCTTGGCTTGCTGTCTGGCTTTCGCTTCCGTTCTGAGCTTCTACATCATAATGGAAAGTCAGGAGATATTTTTCGTCATCCCATTTGATTTTCAATAGTAGTTTATCGCCCGGTTGCAGAGGGAGCTGGAATTTCACCATTTCAATCGAAGCGAAAGACCAGCCCGATGCCAACAGCGTTTCGGCATAATGCATGACCCAATCGATTTGAGCCACACCCGGCAGAAGTGGTTGAATGGGAAAATGCCCTTGGAACCAATCCAAATCGGGGTCTAAGTACAATTGTACAATGACCTCATTTTGAGCAGGTTGCTCGCGGTGAATTTCAATGGGTTTCATTAAATAGCTCCTGTAAAGCAGGCCATGAACGCTTGCTTTGGGCATTCAGGGGAATGGCTTCAACGACTCGCCAATAACGTGGCAATGCGACAGATTCCAGCCAAGGCTTTAATTGGTGACGCCAATCTTGTGACAGCTTGCGAATTCCCTGCTGCTGATAACGTTTGTAGGTTGCGTGATCTAAAACGACTACCGCGCCAATGTTATTGCGCTTACCTCGATTAATAAGCAATGCAACAGCGTCAGTGATACCAGAAATTTCACGCAGTCGACGTTCAATTTCTGACAGGGAAATGCGTTTTTCTTCAATTTTCACCAGACGATCCCGCCGCCCCAATAAAGCAAAATTACCTTGCTCATCAAAGTCAAACTGATCGTCCAGAATCAGACCAGAGGGATCAGAAAGTAGAGGAGAATAGACGCGTACATTTCTTTCTCCATCCTCCTGGAATGAAACGCCCTCAAATGTCGTCCAGACTTCGTTATTTGTTTTACGGCTTCGCCAGGCCATTATGCCTGTTTCAGTACAGCCATAAATTTCATTAGGCGGAATGTTGAGCCACTGCATTGATCGTTCTGCACAGGCAAAATGCAATGGGCCACCCGCTGAAACTACAAAAGTACAATCAGGGGCAGGAAGTTTTTCATCCAGCCGTTGCAGGAAGGCAGGGCTACTGATCAGCGCACAACGTGGGCTATTGGTAAGCTGTTCGGGAAATTCCACCATTTTGCGATCGAACGGTAACCCCAGAGCCATTGGCAGCCAGATGCGGAAGGTTAAACCATACAAATGTTGGTGGCTGACTGAAGATCTGACAACGCAGGATTGCAGCTTATTTCCCCACAGGGAAGCCAGCCATTGGGATTCAAGATCCATGACTGCCACAGTTTTGAGCACTTGTTGCGGAATACCGGTTGAACCAGAAGTAAACATCACCAAAGTGGCATCCGGTAAGATGGCTGGCAATGTAATGTTCAACGAGGTTTTTTCTGTAACATCAATTTCTGGATTTGATGGTGTAATCCGTAAACAAGGACAGGATAAGGTCAGGGGTAAATCGGTCAATACACCATCAAACAGAGATTGTTGCTCTTGTAATTGAGCTTCGCGGCAATGACCCGGAATAACGGGAGTTTTACCAGCATGAAGTGTTGCCAGCAGCGCGACACAGAAACTGTAACTATCGTCAAAACACAAGGCCCAGCGGAACGCTGAGCGTTTTTGGTCTTTTGCGTGTACTTTCAAGCGTAAATATAACGTGGTCACATCCTGCCGAAGTATATTCAGGCTGATGGCGTGATTCCCCCAACTGATTAGCCTGTCGGGATGATTATCTTCTGATAGCCATTGAGATATGGGTTGTGCTTTCATCATTTTTTTACCCGCTGGCGTACCAGCCATTCAATGGAAATGAGTAACCCAATTAATAGGTAGCTCACCATTCCGTTCCACAATGTCCATAAGTTCATGTCGTTATACAGGCAAGTTCCAAGTGCTACTGCGCCATTGAACATAAAGAACAGGCACCAGATGTAGGTGACTTTACGTGTATAGGCAATGCCCTCAGGGGGTAAATCCGGCTCTTTGATACGGGCTATTTTTTCAATAATGGGTGGGCCGTAACGCAATGAGCTGCTAAACAGAATCAGCAGAACAGCATTAACGACTACCGGGTAGTACATAAGAAGCTGGTGACTGCGAAGGAATAAACTGGCCAGCCCCAAGGCTATCCCTGCTATGGACAATATCCATCCGGTATGCCAGCCAGCTTTCTGCTGATTGTGGGGTTGATGCCTGCTTAACAATAATCGCAAAACAAAAAATAAAATAATGACGATCAACATGGCATGAAATTGCCCGTAGTTAACCATCGCCCAGACCAAGAACGGCCAGGCGATTAACATCACGGTATTGGTAATACGGAGCAATAAAATCAACGGCTTCAATTAACTACCCAAATATTTGTTTCTGCTTTACTGATTATTTATTGCTGATTACTGGTTTTTTAACGATTGCTCTTTCAATAACTGTTCCACGGCATCCACGACATCCTGCACAGTACGAACGGATTTGAATGCTTCAGGTTTGATCTTGCGTCCGGTTTTCTTCTGTAAGTGAACAACCATATCAACCGCATCAATGCTATCGAGTTCCAAATCTTCATAGAGTCGTGATTCAGGCGTAATGTCTTCGGGGGACAATTCGAACAACTGAACCAATAGCTGGGATATTTCCTGAAAAATAGCTTGTTTTTCCATGATTACACCTGCTCTTATGCTTGCTGTGATTGGATATAAGCGGCCAATGTGGCTACAGAAGTAAAGTGTTGGCGCATTTCTTCACTTTCAGAGGATAGGACGATGCCAAAGCGATTTTTTACTGCCAACCCCAGCTCCAGAGCATCAATTGAATCTAAGCCCAATCCGTCGCCAAACAGGGGGGCATCAGTTTCAATATCTTCTGGTGTAAGTTCTTCCAAATTCAGGGTGTCTATAATTAATTGTTTTATTTCAATATGTAATGCTTGCATCATCGTATCCGACATCTGTTAGTTTGATGGTGTGAGTAATTGAGTTAGCTGACGATTGAGTTGGCGGGCAGCAATGGCATACCCATTTTCTATATCAACAGCAAAATTTTCATTGGTGAGTTGTTCACCAATAGTGATCGTATAAATGGGTTTTTTCGGTGGGATTTGATACCACTTGCTTTTTTTATCCAGCATAGTCTGGCTGCAAGCAATATGTATGATCCGCAAATCACATTCACATCGCACGGCGATATTAGCGGCTCCACGTTGAAGCGAAATAGGTTGACCGGGCGTCGTACGCGTTCCTTCCGGGAAAATCAGGATATTGTGACCGGAAGTCAGCCGTTCGCGGCAAGCAGGAAGCAGAGTTTCTGCATCACTGTTAATCAGGTAACGTGCAGAGCGGATTACACCGCTGACAAAAGGATTGCGCAGTAACGCAGATTTTACGATGCAATCCACGTTTGGCAGCGTTGAGGCCAGAATGACGTAATCCAGTAAAGTCGGGTGATTAGCAACAATCAAGCAGCCTTTATCCGCACGAATTTTATCCAGCCCATTGAAATGGTAATCCAGTACTCCCAGTTTTCTGGTCAAAAAAAGGAACAGGCGAAAACTGAATGAAATGCTGTGGCGTGCGAGATGGCAACGTTTACTTTCATTGCGTAGGAAAACCAGCAATAAATTGAACCAAATAAGAGAAAGCAGTAACCCACCAACGCCAAACAGGGTAAAACAAAATCCGGTCATGAGCAGACGCCAGAGCCAGTTAATGCGTTCAGTGATATTGATTGAAACCCTTTTAATCATCTGACAGGCTCCAATTCCATTGGCAATGATCTCCTGAAACAGTGAAATTCTGCTTGCTCCGTAACCAGCCATGAAGAAACTGGAGGCTTTGAGGAAGGTCAGGCTCTGCTTCTGATGAAGATTGCTTTGTACAGCGCAAACAAGTACCTGACTCCAGCAATAGAGCGACTGCAAATGGATAGGTTGGGGTATTGGCATCTATGACATTGTGATAAAAGCTGGGGATCTCACCATCAAAATCGACCAGCAGGACTTTGCGGTGACCCGCATGAAGCAGTGTTGAGGCTTCAAACAGCCCTTGCTGGAAACTGTCAATGCCTGCCGAAACGGAAGAGGAAACCAGAGGAGCCTTCGCCACAATGGTTAGATTACCGACAGAAGAGTTATGAACTGACATGGCAAAATTGGTTGGCGAAACACTCTCTTTTTGCGCCAGATTCTGCAATATTTGATAATTGCGTTCCAATTCGCCGTGACGGCTGGTATAGACAATGGCATCGACTTGATTACGGCGCAGGATGCTTAAACCACAATCCACGGCAAGACGGCTGCCGGAGCTTAAACGGCGAGCTGTCATCATGGGCAATTGGGCACATTTCTCTAATGGCTGTGATTTATCAATAGTAGCTGGTAATGTCGCAGACCACTCTTCCCACTCTTCAGCAAGAGAAAGTCCTGGGGCGATTGCTTGCCAGTCTGTAATATCCAATGTCAATTTCATGAAATACCGTTCGTTACTGCTTCTTGCAGATCAGTAATGTGTGTCCTAGCCCTAGCTGATCAATTTGGTTTTCTATTACCAACCCAGCTTTATTAAGGAATTGGGAAAAATCATCAACGCTATAAAAACGACTATTACCATTTGCCATACAAGTAAAATAAAGCGAGGTAGCATTAAGGCTATAAGCCGCTGCTTCAAAAGGCTGGCAGTCCCAAAACAGCTCCATGATGCAAATTCGCGCATCAGGTTTCATGGCTGCGGAGATCTTGCGTAAAATGCCTATAATTTGTGTTTCGGAAAAACAATCCAAGAATTGGCTCATCCACCAGATATCTGCTTCTGTGGGTAAGTCATTATCCGATAACATGTCAATAGGATAGCCGAAAATACGATCAGCCATACCTTGGCTGCGTATATTTTCTTCAGCCAATTTTATTTGCTGGGGTAAATCCAGAATAGTGACGCTGACTTTACTGTCATATTGGCAACAGCGCAATGCCCATTTTCCTGTATTGCCACCAACATCATAAATCACTTTCGGATTTATGGAGAAAATAGTTTTCAATGCCGCACTAAAAGCGGAATCAGAATAAAAATGGTCGAATGAAAACCAGCTTGTTTTAGCAGGCTCAGGTAATTGGCTCAGAGCAGGATAAATTGTTGGCCATTCACCGAACACTTTTAATCCGGCAGGCTTATTTTTCAGAAGAGATTCTTTTAAGTGAAATAGCCCTTGATAACAAACGTCCTGAGTGAAATCCATATTGACGCGAGTCATCTTGTCATGTAGCAAATAATGTCCGATTTTACTGAGGAAATAACGATCATCTTGCTTAATAATAATTCTGCCGCTCAACCCCATATCCAACAAAATACCCACACCGTAGCTATCTAATTCGGAGTTCCTGCAAATTTCATCTTTAGTTGCACCATTTTTGTGGTTTTTATCCAAGAAAGATAAAATTCCGCAATCGCGTAGTCCAATTGCTGTTTGAAATAGCATAGGAGCAAAAGCAATACGCTGAGCTTCTGTAATTGCCTCAAGTGCACTGAACTCATCTTTGTCATAATTATAGGGTGCGGTCATATATCCAGATATCCGATATGTCTGTAGCTAGAAAGTATATTGAAAACTAAAGCCTATCTTATCAGTATGTTTTCACCGATATGGGGATAGGCCTTAAAGCTGAAATTTATTGATTAGCCAACAGGGCTAAATTTAACTGAATGTCTTTATCCAGGTTATTGACCCAACGGTTATAATTACGATGAATTTTTCCGTTGCTCTCTCTTAATTTATGGCTATTGACATAATTGATAGAGTAGTTTTTGGCGGTATAATTGATGCGTATTTGAACACCATGATCGCGTTTTTTCAGGAATCCATCAATAACACCGGGAGAAACTTCAGTCATTGTCCACTTACGTTTTTTACCTGCTTCCAAAATAGCTTTTTTCACGGAAGGCAGAGAATTATGAGTCATGATAGTGGATTGGGGAGTTAATATTGGTGCGTTATTGGCACAGCCAGCGAGCGTGATGACGCAAGCTAGGCTAATTAATAGCTTATATGAAGTTTTCATTATTTTTCTCTTGTTAGATGAGATGATATAGCTTATGTCATAGTGACGTTGTATAGATTAGTTTAAATAAATTCTTACGATACTGCTACATCTATCATTTCATTATGGATTCCATTGAGGAATTTTCTAAATCCTATTCGATTTTATCTCTGCTTTTTATTTGCCTTTAGAATTCATTAACTGCGGTTATGTATGTGGATATTTATTTAGTCTGTTAATTTAAAATTAGTTGAATGAATATTGAGTTCGATTTTTATATTGGTTTTGCAGATGATTATTTCAAGAGTGATGGATTTTGTGAATATACTTATTATCAATGTAAGTGATAATAAGTTTACTAATAATAACCATGGTTATTTATAAAATTAATATTTTAATCTGAATATTGATGGCTTTTTTGCCATGAGTCATAAGTGAAATAGCTTTATTCATATTGCACCTTCTATAGTTAGAATTTGATTTAAATTAAATAATGTGACTAACAATTGATTAATTGAATGAAAGGTCAAGTTTTTACGGTCGTGACATCAATTTAATGAGTACACCGTGTTCATCGCCTAAATGTTCCGTCACATAGTCACGCAGAATATCGCGGGCAACATCGACATCCCAGCGGGCACGCTCCAATAAATACTGCAGGTTATCGGGTGACGTTTCGCCTAACCATTCAGCCAGTTGCCAGCTATTTTTACGTTCAACGTCACAGAGTAAGCCCCGAAGATAATCAAGGCAGTGTTGGCGTGAACCGCCAGGGTGAAACAAGGGAGTCAACCGAGCAGGTAATGCCAGTAGCGCCCATTCCCAGGAGTGAGCCGGTGTGTGCAGCATTTGACACCTCCCCTTATGCGGAGAAGAAAAGAAGCGTTATCATGATACATGATGAGCTACGGCTGTAGTATTAAGGTGTCTTTATGAAACGAAAATCGCCTCAAAAATTTACCGATAACTTTAAAAGAGAAGTCGTTAATCTGGTGGTTGAACAGGGTTTTTGATATGAAGCCTTGAGATTGGAATTGTATTCAGAATTAGCCATTTTGGTCATGACTCCAAAGCGTTATAATGATATTTTTCAATATAGGCACCAATAAGTTTTTCATGAATTTCTACCAAGCGTGAATAACAAAGAGTTCTTCTTGCTAATCGTTTGATATGAATGCGTAGAGTAAGATTATGTCGCTCTATACGCTGGGTAAAAATTTTGCCCACCAAATGTTTTTCTGGTTCAATTTCCCGAACATAACTCCCCCAGTTATCGGTCGTCATAAAACGAATATTAACAGGTGCCAATAAATCAAGGCGTTTTCGACAGGCTTCATCGTTTCGGGGACCAAATACATGGGCGATGACTTGTTTTCTTTTGGTATCAAAAGCATACCAAAACCAATGACGTTGTTTTTTGTTACCGACGAAAGACCATTGTTCATCCAACTCGCAAATGAGCGTGACATCATTGTAAGCTTCCTGCCTTGATGTTACCGGCTTTGGTGAGAGTTTTTTAAAGTTCGTATCACCGTGTTGATGCCGATGCCTAAAACACGACCGGTATCCCTGACACCAGAACCATTCATCGCCATATCAATCACTTTTTCTTTCATGCCGGGCTTATGACCATTGTAACGATAGTTAAGTTGAAAGGTTTTCTGGCAGTCTTTGCAGTAATAGCGCGGAAAACCCGCTTTACCTGTTCCGTGTTTACGTACCGGTTCTGTTTGGCTGCAGTATCGGCAAACAACTGCTATCGTGACAGTCATAATACTCCCCCTATGAAAAAGCATAATAATATCAAATTAACGCTTTGGAGTCATGACCTAAATTTTTAAATAAGCATTTCTCTCGATAATAGAAAAAACCCTACATTAGGGTATTCGACTAAATCCGTTTCTCTGGCAGCAACCAATAACTGGTTCCCGCATTAATTGCCGAACATCGGATGTTAAGTAAGATACGATTTGGTAGGATTTTTTATCGCAGATTGAGTCCCGGCAGACGGTAGTGCATAAGACAAGGTTATAATGAAATGGACATATCTTGCCAAACTTTTATTTTAGAATAACTATCGATAATCTTAATTAATATAATATCTTAAACTAATAATTACTAATAGAACTATTTTTCCTAATATGTATTCATAATTATCATTTTACTACATCGACATTAGGTTTTGTGATCTGAATGCCTACTGTTTTTAAAAACAAACTATAAATGAAATGAAATTTAATGTAGTTTATTAAAAAAATAACATCTCATTATAAGATTTATGAATAATTTGCGAAATATTGATCTTAATCTCTTAGTGACTTTGCAAGTATTATTACTCGAAAAGCACATTACCCGTACAGCAAATAGGTTACATAAAAGCCAACCAGCAATAAGCCATGCGCTTGCAAATTTGCGTAATTTGTTCGACGATCCTTTACTTGTTCGTCGCTTTGGAAGACTTGAACTCACTCCCCGAGCTCAAGAATTACTCATACCTCTTCGTGAGGTTTTGGGACAAATCAATACTCTCATAGAACCCCAAGTATTCGATCCCACTCAAACCAACAGAACATTCCGTTTATCCATGTCAGACTATGGTGCTCGTGTTCTATTACCCACTTTAATTCGAACATTTCGCACTATTGCCCCAAATGCTAAATTAACCATAAGCCAAGCAAGCCGGGAATCAATGCTTATTGATGTCCTTGATAGTGAAATCGATCTTGCACTCGGTGTATTTCCCCAAAAGATACCTGAAGACTTGCGCGCACATGCTTTATTCGTCGAAAAATTTTCTTGTTTGGCTGACGCTTCAACTATTCCAGAAAATGGATACTTAGACCAGAACTCTTGGCTAGCACGCCCTCATGTTTCTGTTGCTATGCGAGCAGGCGCAGAAGACGATATTGATCGTGTTTTATTGAAAAAAGGCTTACATAGGAAAATTAGTGTACAGCTTCCTCACTGGGGAATAGCTAACGATATCATTTCTGGCACTGATTTAATCCTTACAGTTGCTCGACGCAGTTTAATTAGCATAGAAAACAACCACAATCTGCGAATATTTTCTCCGCCATTTAATATTTCTCCTTTCGATTTTAAAATGGTTTGGCATAAACGGTTGGAAATAGACGCGGCTCATTGCTGGTTAAGGCAAGTCGTCATGCGTTTCTTGAATAATAGTCAGTATGATTTTTAATACTATACTTTTTTGCCATTTCAGCTCTGAGATGGCAATATATTATCCGGCAACAAGTATCCTTTTGATTTGTAAAACAAAAAACAAAACCCTGCGAAATAACTATTTTTTATATAAATAATGTTTTTTATGATGAAATCAATTACCATAGATATGAATTATATTTATTAACTATCAATATCTAATAAAATAATTTGAAATTTATCTTATTGAAACTATCATTCTCCCTGAAAATAATCATCTAACCGTTCTTTTATACTAACATTGACAAAAACATTTAATTTATTATCAGGATTAAATAATGAAAAAGAAAATTATATATGATTCTATAGGAGAATTTTTCGAAGAATTTACGGATACAGTTGCCCAACGTAAAATAGAAGTCAGAACGATATTCGATATGATCGGTGATATCAATGGAAAATCTGTTCTAGATTTAGCTTGTGGATATGGTTATTTTGGTCGAGAACTATGGCACCGCGGTGCTTCCAAAGTGATTGGTGTAGATATTTCAGAAAAAATGATAAAACTCGCTAGGGAAAAATCAGACCAATATGGCGACAATCTTGAGTTTCATGTTC
Source organism: Xenorhabdus anantnagensis (assembly GCF_028598555.1). Lineage (GTDB taxonomy): Bacteria > Pseudomonadota > Gammaproteobacteria > Enterobacterales > Enterobacteriaceae > Xenorhabdus > Xenorhabdus anantnagensis. The sequence continues at coordinate 175,807 of NZ_JAQRFN010000002.1, read as the reverse complement.
GAAACGTTTGCACCATGGAATCATTCGGAAAATTCGATATTGTTGTTGCTGCTTGGTTATTCAACAATGCCGAATCATTAGATGATCTTGAAGCTATGTTCCGTGTTATTGCAGATAATATAAAACCATCTGGAAAATTAATTGCTTACACTGTTGACCCTGATTTCCAATTGAAAATGGGGAACTTTGATATCTATGGCGTCAATGTTCTTAGTGAAGAATGCTGGAACGGTGGTTTTCGCCACTCTGCTGAGTTTGTTACTAACCCACCGAGTTCTTTCACATTTTATCGATGGAGCCGTGAAGATTACCAACGCGCACTAGAAAAAGCCGGGTTCAAAAATTCTGAATGGAGAAAACCACTACTTTTAGATAGTGATATAAAATCTTATCCAGAAGGATTCTGGAATACTTTTCAGGGTAATTGCCTGCAAACAGGTCTTACTTGTGAGTACTGAATTTAACATTTACCTTATTATATAAAATGACAACTGGAAATTTAAATTAATTAATAAGTATGAAGCATTTTCATTCACCATGCTACTTAGAAAAAGCATCTCCATGCTTAAGTGATAGAAAGCTATTGGGATTGCAAGAAAATTACCTTCCAACTAGGAATTTAAAATTAACCTTAGCAGAATTTAAAAAACTATCAAAGGAAAATATAGACCACTGGTTAAGCATTATTGAAAGCACAGATTTTCCATTAGAATATCGTTACACATCTGGGCAATTACTTTCATATGCAGGGGACCCACGATTGGATCCAATTGCACCAGAAATGATAGATATTCCCGGAGGAGATATTAATATTGGGTTATCTCTTGATGACTTAGATTCTACTATGGTTGCACTGGCTGATTTAAATTTAGATCGTGAATGGATAATAAAAGAAATCCCTCGTCATCATGTTAATTTAAATCCTTATAGAATTGGTAAATATCCTGTTACTCATTTTGAATATATGACCTTTTTACAAGATAGTGGTGAGAGCCGTTTACCAGATACCTGGTTTTTAGGACGCTACCCTTTTGAATTTGCTAATCACCCCGTTAATGGTATTACGGCTGAAGATGCTGATTGCTATTGTCAGTGGCTAACAGAAAAAACGGGACGAATTTTCCGGTTACCTCATGAAGCCGAGTGGGAATATGCGGCAGCGGGTCCTAATAATCTGCAATTTCCGTGGGGAAATCAGTTTCTGCCAGATCACGCCAATACAGCAGAAAGTGGAATATTTACCACAACACCAGTTGGGATGTTCTCTTGTGGTGCTTCACCTTTTGGTTGTTTAGATATGGCAGGTAATGTCGAAGAATATGTTGCTGAAGACTATGAAGCTTATCCGGAGGGTGTTGCTGTACAAGATGATTTAGTTAATGTTCAAGGTAAACATCGAGTAGCTCGGGGAGGAAGTTATTCTCGTTTTCGAGATCTTGCCAGAAATACTCGCCGCCATGGAAAATTTCCCAGAAATATTTATGTTATGGGTTTTCGTTTAGCTGAAAACCTTTGCAAATAAAAAAACAATTAAATTAAACAACAATAAAGAAATATAAATTATGATTAGGTGCCGTGTAAAAAATTCTGTTGATATTCCTATTCTTGAAGAAGGTCATATTGGTTCGTTTGTCTCATTTGACGGTTTTACATCACCAAATGAACATATTGCAATAGTAATGGGAGAATATAAAAACAAATCTCCACTAGTCCGAATTCACTCAGAATGTCTAACCGGAGATATTTTTGGCTCACATCGTTGTGATTGCGGTGCTCAATTACAAGAAGCTCTACAGCAAATATGTGACGAAGGCGGGGTATTGTTGTACTTACGCCAAGAAGGTCGCGGTATTGGGTTGTACTCTAAATTGGATGCTTATCGCTTACAAGATAAAGGATTAGACACTTTCGAAGCCAATACACAACTTAATTTCCCTGAAGATGGACGAGATTTCTCTATTGCAGCAAGTATGCTACATGCCCTTGGTATAACACATTGTCAATTAATGACGAATAATCCAGAAAAAGTCGTGACATTACAGAAATGTGGCATACAGGTAGATAAAGTCATACCTACTGGTGTCTACATTACCAAACATAATCAACACTACCTTATGGCTAAAGCCAACAAAAAAAATCACGCTATCAAACTAATGCTATCTGCCTAAATAAGGTTATAACAACAATGAAACACTTTTCCCCAATAAGTGGTATTGCATCTTTTCAAGAACGTTACTTAGCGACTGCAGGTTACGATAATCAAGTTATCCTTTGGGATGCCAAAAATAAACAAGCATTACATCGTGTTTATCATGACCATTTAGCTAATCAGTGTTCATTCAGCCCTGATGGTCGTTGGTTAGTAAGTGCAAGTAGCGATTATAGCGCTCGAATTTGGGAAGTCCCAACCATGCGGTTAAAGGCAGCATTATTAGGTCATGAAGATGACGTAGAAATGGCTGTTTTTAATCCGAGCAGTGATCTTGTTGCTACCTGTTCACGAGATAAAAGCATCCGATTATTTAGGGTAGATAATGGTCAATGTCAACATATTTTACAAGGACACAATGCTGATGTTATTTCTGTTAGCTGGAGTGTAGATGGAACTACTTTAGTCTCGAGTAGTGATGACGGCACCATTCGTCGTTGGGATACTATCAAAGGCATTGAGATTGAATGCATCGATCTTAATGGTGTGGAAACCGATACTATTGCTTTAACTCATAGCGGAATAATCTTTGCGGGCGATGATGAAGGCAAACTGATTGTTATTGATAATACCAACAAACGTACTATGCAAGCCCACTTAGCAGGTATTAAGCGGGTCGTATGGGATGAGCAGACACAATGTCTAATTAGTCTCAGTTATGATCGCTCCGTCATTCTATGGAAATTTATTGATGGGAAACTTAAGAAGATTGCTGAAAGTTCTTTACCTAGCCTCATATGGCCTAGAAGCTGTGCTTTTCTTGGCGAAGAACGCGTTGCTTTTGTCACTTTTGGGTCAGCATATGCGATTTGGAATCATCACCTAAATACTTGGGATATTGACGGTATTGAACAAGCGGTTAGCCTTAATTCGGTGACAATATACGGCAAGAATACTTATTCAATTGGTGATGCTGGTACTTTATTCGTTAATGGTAAACCTAGTACTGCCATTGGTAGCCTCTGTAATTTTCTTCTGCCATGTGGACAAAAAATACTTACAGGTGGCCAAATGGGACAGCTCTTTGATACTGTTAGCGGTGAATTGATTTATCAACATCGTTCCCCACTCAACTGTGGTACTACTTTTACTCGTAGTGGGTATCAGCATGTAGCTATAGGCACTTACACCGGTGAAGCTTTAATCTTTAACATTGATGAATATGGCGCAATACATTTCTTGAAAGAAATACACCTACATGACAATGCAATCAAAGGACTGTCTGCTAACGATACATACCTATTCAGTGTGTGTGCGACAGCTGCCGCGGCATTCCATAGCATTGATAATTTTGAATTGCATTCTTACATCGAAAAAGCCCATGAACGAATTTCTAATGACTGTTCGTCTATTGATGGAGGGTTTGCTAGTGTAGGTCGAGATCTAAAACTTCGGATATGGCAATCTGATAAAGCCGAAGTATACGAAACGCCTCACCATCATTCAGTAAAATGCATATCGACTTCTGACGATCAACAAATTATCGCAACTGGAAGTTATGGCGGAACTATAGCTTTATTTGATTTACAGAAGCGTAAATGGATTTCAGAAAGTAAACCGACAACAAGTGGCATTTCTTGCATTACTTATTCATCAAAAGAAAGAAAGTTTGTTGCTAGTTCTTATGACGGAAATCTGTATTCAATTGAAATTAGTGCCTAATCAGTAAAAACCCGCCTTTTATAGAAGGCGGTATTAATTTCTCCCCTGAGGGGTGTATTAAAAATCCTAAAAATAAATCTCTACCACTGCTGGTACATCAAATCTAAAGACAATAAGGCCTGCGTCAAAACTGTTGCTGACCACGCCTACAGGACATGATTTTAGTTAAGAATAAAAAATGTCTGCACGCCACGCAGTGCTTATTTATAACAAGAGAACCAAATATGTCTAATACTCTTTCTGATGAATTATATATGCGTCGCGCATTGGAACTGGCAGAAAAAGGTCGTTACACCGCTCGCCCTAATCCGAAAGTTGGCTGTGTTTTAGTTCGAGAAAATACCATTATTGGTGAAGGCTGGCATATACGAGCAGGAACACCACATGCTGAAATAAATGCACTTTATCAGGCTGGCTCACTAGCTCATGGCTCAACCGCTTATGTTACATTGGAACCATGCGCACATCATGGTAAAACCCCTCCTTGTTGTGATGCCCTTATTAATGCAGGTGTTAATCGTGTCGTTATCGCCAGCGAAGATCCCTACCCACAAGTTAATGGAAAAGGAATTGAATGTTTACGCAAAGCTGGTATTAATGTTGAAGTTGGCCTTATGCGAAAAGAGGCAGAAGAACTTAACTGCGGTTTTCTATCAAGAGTCCGTAGAGGACGTCCTTGGGTAAGAGCTAAAATAGGGATGAGCTTAGATGGTCGAACAGCACTAGCTGACGGCCGCTCAAAATGGATTACATCTGCAAAATCAAGAGAAGATGTCCACCAATGGAGATTAAGCAGTTGTGCAATTCTAACAGGTATTGGAACAGTATTGGCCGATAATCCACAGCTAACAGCTCGTACATCTCATGATACTGGTTTAGCACCTCTTCGTGTCATCCTAGATAGCCAACTCCGCATACCTCTTGAGGCTAATGTACTTGATAAAATAGCTCCTACACTCATTGTCCATCGCTCAGAAGCTGAAGAGATAAAATTACCTTCCCATATCAACAGAATGAGTATTGATACTTGTAATAATCAAATTAATCTTAAAAAGGTATTAGAAGACTTAGGCAATCGGGGGATAAATGATGTTTTTGTTGAAGCTGGTTCTGTTTTGACAGGTTCTCTACTAAAAAAAGGGCTAATTGATGAACTACTCGTTTACATATCCCCAAGGTTACTTGGAGATCAAGCCCGGCCAATGATTGCTAATGTATATCCAGAATCTCTGGAACTTTCTCCATATTTCAAATTAGTTGAAATCGTTCAAATTGACACCGATATCCGTTTGCGTTTTCTCCCTATATCCTGACAGAGTAAGACTGAAAAAATTATTATTAGGTAAGCAGTATTCATAAATTGAATAATTGTGTATAAAAAAAATAATTTCAATTAATTTCATAGATGGTCGATAATTACTATGCACTTAATGATTTTATCTATCTATTAGTTAAGTTTTTTATTCAAGTTAAGCATATATACAAATTTTACTTCAAAAGGCTGGTTCGTTATGATAGCAAATCATTATATTAATCCGTGGAATGTGGGGGATTTAGATCGGAGTTTATGTGGCTGAAATCCGCATGAAATCTGGATTCGATGACGATGTAAACTGCCGCCCGATTAATAAATAAAATAGAGATAGGTAAATAAATACACATCGTCAGATTTATTGAGTTTTAGAGTTAACTAATTGTTAGCTAAACACAAAGTACATAATTAAATGTTAATTTGAGGTAATATCAATGATGTCACCTATTTCAATATCAAGCACCATTTTTGCATGTAGTGCAATTCTTGCTGGGGCTGTAGTTCCATTGCAAGCTAGTGCTAACGCTGCGTTAGGTCGTGGTTTAGGACATCCTCTATGGGGAACAGTAGTGTCACTTTTAGTTAGTTTGCTGGCTGTTATTCCAGTTTTGTTAGCCATGAGAGTACCAACACCACAGATTGATCAGGCAGTAAATTTGCCAATATGGTCTTGGTTTGGTGGTATTGCCGGGGTAATATATATTACAGCAGCTCTTATCTTAGTACCAAAATTAGGATCAACTAATTTTATTATTTGTGTTATAGCGGGCCAGATTATTATATCTGTATTGATTGATCATTTTGGATTAATGGGATTGCCTATTAAAGAAATAAATCTAGGAAAAACTTTAGGGATGATATTTATTTTTTCCGGGATGTTAATGGTTCAATATTTCACAATAGATTAGAATAAACCTTAAAAGCAAGGGTTGATAGATAAATAGTTTTTTAGAATCTTCATCTTCTACAAAATTATAAAGATAGGAACGCAAATCACTAATTAAGACATTTCCAAATGGACAGAATTTAATGAATTACATAAAATGTACATGATATAGTGAAAAACTAATTAAAATCGTAGAAACATAAAAAATTTGATTGGGAAATTATTTAACATTTTATTAAATTAAGTGTTTTTTATTTTACAATATAACATTAAAAATTCCACATGAGGTAATAAAAGATGGGAAAGGCTCTTATACTTAAATCTAGTATTCTAGATAAACACTCTAATAGTAATAAAATGGTAGACTATTTTATCGAGAAATGGCTGAATGAAAATTCAGAAAATACCATCACCATTAGAAACCTAGCTAAAAATCAAGTTCCAGTTCTTGATAATGAGTTATTAGATGCATTATGTAAAAATGATATTGAGTTAACAGAACGACAGAAAAAAGCATTAAATTTATCCAATTCACTGATATTAGAGTTAAAAGAGCATGATTTAATTGTTATTGCTGCTCCCATGTATAACTTTCATATTCCAACCCAGTTAAAAAACTATTTTGACTTCGTAATTCGTGCTGGTGTTACGTTTTGTTATACTAAATTAGGTTCTCAAGGATTAATAAAAGGCAAAAAGGCTATAATATTAACTACGCGTGGTGGAATATACAAAGATACTCCATCTGATTTACTAACGCCATATATGAATCTTATTCTTAACTTTATTGGCATTACCGATATTGAATATATTTTTTCTGAAGGATTAGCGCTAGGAAATGAATCTGTTATTCAGTCACAAAACAATGCATATGAGAGTATAAATAACATGCTATTTTAATTAATTTATCATTGCAATTCTTTAAATTAACTAAATAAAATTTCATAATCATGACACACTAAAACTCATGAACCTTCTTCCTCCTCATACTGAGAAAGAAACATTCGACTATTTTGGGGTTTTATTTATATTAATTGCTCTATGAATGTTTTTAAATAAAATTATCATGTCTCTATAATCAATATTGATTTTAATTCCAATATTTAATAATACGATGACATGATATCTAATTTCACCTGAGTATATTTGTTACATTTGGCGCCATTGTTTCCCCTTGGCGCTTTTTTTAGTATTAAATTATATTTCTTGGATTCACATAATAAGTGCAACATCGTTATGAACGAAGTAAACGAGTGGATATTCCTTTGAATAACTCATTTGGTGTTTTGTAATCCCGTGTTTTACGAGGGCGTTTATTTAATCTATTTGCTACGAGGTTTATCTCCAGCTCTGATACCTTATTAAAATCGGTCCCTTTTGGGAAGTAATCTCTGATTAATCCATTGGTATTCTCATTTATTGCTCTTTCCCAGGGTGAATAAGGGTGGGCAAAATAAATCTTTGTCTCTAAATTTTTACTGATAAATTCGTGTTCGGCAAATTCTAATCCGTTATCAAAAGTGATGGTTCTAATCTTTTGTTTTATATTTGATAAATTCCTTATCGCCGCTTTTGCAACACCTTCCGCTGTTTTATCTTCAAGTTTAATTATGATAGTGAATAGCGATTTTCGTTCAACTAATGTTAATAATGCACTTTTATGATCTTTTCCAACGATAGTATCGCCTTCCCAATCACCAATACGTTGCTTGCTATCAACAATTTTGGGGCGCTTATCAATACTGATTCTGTTTTTTATTTTTCCTCTACGCTCATAACTTCCATACCGTTTGCGATAGGGCTTTTTCGCAATCCTAAGATGTTGCCATAAATCACCACCATTATTTTTATCGTTATAAATCAATCGATAAACCGTTTCATGATGTAAAGATATTATCTCTTCCCTCTTGAGATAACCGACGGTTTGTTCAGGACTTAAATCTTGCCAAATTAACTGCTTAATACACTTTGCTATCTCTGGCGTGACTTTAACTGCTTTTGCGGCACAATGGCGACGTTCTGATGCTTTGCGCTGAGACTGTTTAGGACAATATTTCTGCGCTTCCCGATTTCTTCTTAATTCCCTGCTAATCGTTGATGGATCTCGATTGAGCGATTTTGCAATAAAACATTGTGTCAAACCCGCTTCTTTTAAACTGAAAATCTGATATCTTTCTGTTTCGGTCAGTTGCTATAGTAGGCATCTTTCTCGCCAAAGGAAATCTATGGTCACCCTCCTTTTTGCAATACTAATTTTTGATGAATGGTTGGCTTGCTTAAATCTATCCGGCGTCATATAGGTAAGAATACCCGCGCCTCGATGAGTTTCGCACCTGATGAACCTTAAAATGCGCTCGGCTTCAAAGAGCCTCTTTCCTTTTTAGATTTATCATCAGGCCGATAGGCCGTTCATGTCATCAATTATTAGTCCTTCGCAAAACCAGTGAGGTAACGTTTAAATTTGTTCACAACATACAACATGTCAGATTCAGGCATCAAATACTGTGTGTTGTGTCGTAATGGCCCACGCTATCCGGGCGAGTTTATTGGCCAATGCACAGGCCACAATATTAGAATGCTTTCGTTCAAGTTGCTGCTTAACCCAATCAGCCAGTTTTCCCTGCCTGTGCTCGATATGTTGCATAAATGACCGGGCGCAGAGTACCAAAAGTTGCCGGAGTGTCTTGTTACCCCGCTTACTGATACCCAATAAGGTTGTTTTTCCCCCGGTACTGTACTGGCGGGGAACCAAACCTGTCGATGCCGCAAAATCCCGGCTGCATGCGTATTGTTTTCCATCTCCCAATTGTGAGGAAAGCACGCTCGCTGTGATGGGACCAATACCGGGAATAGTCATCAGCCGTTGTCCCGTATCATCCTGAGTGATCTCCTGTGACAGGGAGGTTTCAATCTCGGAGATTTGCTCAACCAGATAGTGATAATGTGCCTGTAGCCGCAGTAATACCTGTACCAGATAGGGTGGGAGTGTCTGTTCGACCAAAACAGTGGAGAGACGTTTTATAACGGTAATCCCCTTGGGCATGCTAATGCCAAACTCAAGCAAGAAAGCCTGCATCTGATTGGTGGTTTTGACTTTATCCCGGATCAGCGATTCCCGGACACGATGTAGGGCTCGCATAGCTTGTTGGGCTTCAGTTCTGGGCTGAACAAAACGCATTGAAGGCCGTGAGGCAGCTTCACAGATGGCTTCGGCGTCAATAAAGTCATTTTTGTTACTTTTGACAAAGGGGCGGACAAACTGCGGAGAAATCAGCTTGGCTTCATGCCCCAAATCAGCAATCCGCCTTGCCATGAAATGAGCACCAGCACAGGCTTCCATCACAACGGTTGCAGAAGGGCTTCCGGCTAGAAACTCCATCAATTTATTTCGTGTAAACTTTTTACGTAAGAGTGCTTTTCCTTATTTATCCTGGCAATGGATGTGAAAGGAATGCTTGCCGAGATCGATACCAATAAGTGTGATGGTGTTCATGATGATGGCCTTTTATCAAAGATAATCACCCTGTCAACTTACGCCTACAGGGTGAGGGTGACCATCTTGTATCTTTAATCTGGTTTATGATGGTTAAGTGAGATTGGCAACAATCATGCAGTCAGATAACCATCAAGGGATTAAGCCCGTTAATGAGCTTTCGACGCATGATTGTGACTTTTCTTCGAGAAACCCGAACAGTTGCTTGAAATAAAATTCGCATTGGCAAGAATGGGAGCCGAAGAACCATGACTGAAATAATTTATGTTGGTATTGATGTTGCCAAAGCTTCACTTGATGTTGCCTTTGGTGTTCAGGGAACCATGATGACATTTCCAAATACCCCTGAAGGCCATGAAGAACTGACGGTTGCACTAGCGAACTATGCGATTGATTTAGTTGTATTAGAAGCCACTGGTGGTTACGAGATGCCTGCCGCCTGTGCTTTACAGGCCATCGGACTGGCTATTGCTATCGTCAATCCCCGGCAAGCCCGTGACTTTGCTAAAGCAATGGGTCACTTAGCCAAAACGGATAAAATAGATGCTCTGGTGCTGGCACAGTTAGCTCTGGTTTTGTCTCAACGAGCAGACCGGGATAAAATAGCCAGGATATTACCCTCTGCTCAGCAACGAGTGCTGCAAGCCATGATCACACGTCGTCGCCAATTGGTTGCACTTTCCATCTCGGAACGTCAAAGGTTGGGGAATTGCCATCCAGAAGTTCGAGAAAGTATCACTTTGATGATCAACTTCATGCAGGAACAGCTTAAAGCCATTGAATCTGCATTGTCTAAACATATCAAAACTTATCATCGTCCCAAACTCGATTTATTATCCACAGTGAAAGGCGTTGGGCCTGCCACAATAGCCACTTTGATTGCAGATGTGCCGGAGCTGGGTAAGTTAACACGCAGGGAAATTAGCGCCTTAATTGGTGTTGCACCGTTTAATCGGGATTCTGGATTTTTCCGGGGAAAACGAACGATCTTCGGAGGAAGAGCAATGGTGCGCCGAATGCTGTATATGGCTACGTTAACGGCCATTAGATTTAATCCTGTACTTTGTGCTTTCTACAACAGGTTGATAGTTGCAGGCAAACCCAATAAAGTCGCCATCATTGCTTGTATGCGTAAGTTACTGGTCATTCTCAATGCAATGATAAAAACAAATAAATCGTGGGATGAATCATTCCACATGGTTTAAAGCGAAAGACAGTTGCTCATTATGCGCTATGGCCTATATGCAACTGACCGAAACAGAAAGATATCAGATTTTCAGTTTAAAAGAAGCGGGTTTGACACAATGTTTTATTGCAAAATCGCTCAATCTAGATCCATCAACGATTAGCAGGGAATTAAGAAGAAATCGGGAAGCGCAGAAATATTGTCCTAAACAGGCTCAGCGCAAACCATCAGAACGTCGCCATTGTGCCGCAAAAGCAGTTAAAGTCACGCCAGAGATAGCAAAGTGGATTAAGCAGTTAATTTGGCAAGATTTAAGTCCTGAACAAACCGTCGGTTATCTCAAGAGGGAAGAGATAATATCTTTACACCATGAAACGGTTTATCGATTGATTTATAACGATAAAAATAATGGTGGTGATTTATGGCAACATCTTAGGATTGCGAAAAAGCCCTATCGCAAACGGTATGGAAGTTATGAGCGTAGAGGAAAAATAAAAAAACAGAATCAGTATTGATAAGCGCCCCAAAGTTGTTGATAGCAAGCAACGTATCGGTGATTGGGAAGGCGATACTATCGTTGGAAAAGATCATAAAAGTGCATTATTAACATTAGTTGAACGAAAATCGCTATTCACTATCATAATTAAACTTGAAGATAAAACAGCGGAAGGTGTTGCAAAAGCGGCGATAAGGAATTTATCAAATATAAAAAAAAAGATTAGAACCATCACTTTTGATAACGGATTAGAATTTGCCGAACACGAATTTATCAGTAAAAATTTAGAGACAAAGATTTATTTTGCCCACCCTTATTCACCCTGGGAAAGAGCAATAAATGAGAATACCAATGGATTAATCAGAGATTACTTCCCAAAAGGGACCGATTTTAATAAGGTATCAGAGCTGGAGATAAACCTCGTAGCAAATAGATTAAATAAACGCCCTCGTAAAACACGAGATTACAAAACACCAAATGAGTTATTCAAAGGAATATCCACTCGTTTACTTCGTTCATAACGATGTTGCACTTATTATATGAATCCAAGTAAAAAAATATTTACTTTGTTTATTCTTCTTCCTGTATGGGTGTAGTAGTCCATTATCCCATGTTTTACCTAAATCAAATCATTTGCCTAATGCCTTTGTAAATAAATCATACAAACATCAATCCTTATGAGTAATATGAATATTATGAAAGAATCGGTACATGTAGAAATCACTCCTGATAATTCTGAACTACAATGGAATTCATATAGAACCATAGTACAAAGAGGAGAAGAAAAGGAAATTCGAGGAAATTACAATAATATTATAATTAATAGAGCACCTATGATACCCGGAGAAATAAAAATAACATTGTATGGCGTAACTCGTGGAACAATGTTTACAAAAGTAAGCGAATTTGATAAAACCTACACCATGAAAAAACGGTCATGACGCCAATAGTTAGATCACCCTATAAAGAATAGTATTCATGTTCGATGAAACTCCCTATCACCTTGTCATGTATCTCTTCTGATTTGGAATAGCCAATTGTCTTTCGATTCAGTCTTTTTAAACGTGTTCGTTAATCGCAAAGTCATTCGTCATATCGGCGATCCGGGCGATGTCCAATGTAGTGATGAAAATGGATGCAAATGCCAATATCAAACCAAACAAGAAGAAATCCGCGAATAAAATAGACGCTGCAATTGCGTTTCTGATGAGCTTTGGCACATGGCAGATTGAGCATGAAGAGTTTGCATTTACCTTAAGCGTAGAACAGCAACAACGATTGGCTAACTTTGACGGCATTTAATTAACCCGAATTCTGGATAAGAAATTGACGAGAAGCCTGTTCCGGGAGCAAAGTTTTGGTGAAAGCCGAAAACAGCTCCGGGGAGGAACAGGCTATGAATAACTTAGTTGAAATTTTCTGCGATGTCGACGATTTTTGCCGTTTTTTCATCCCTCAGTGGACGCAGTTTTGCCTTGATAACGGATACCGTCTACGTCGCCGACAAGGTCGCATGTATCCCAGTGAAATCATGACCATTTTGATCCTCTTTCATCTGTCACATTACCGTGATTTTAAACATTTTTATCTGGCGCAGATTTGGAAATATCATCACAACGATTTTCCCGCTTTGCTCAGTTATCCCCGTTTTATCAGTGTTGCCCCTTTGGTTTTGATGCCACTATGCAGTTATCTGACTCAATTAAAAGGAAAACCCACAGGCATTGCTTTTATTGATTCCACGCGTTTGCGCGTTTGTCATAACATCCGTATTCCCCACCATAAAGTCTTTGAAGGGATAGCGCAACGAGGAAAAACCTCAATGGGTTGGTTTTACGGGTTCAAATTGCACCTGATTATAAACCATCAGGGGGAAATTTTGGCACTTAAAGTGACGGCGGGTAATGTGGATGATCGAGAACCTGTTCGCGAATTAACAAAAGAATTAACGGGTTCTCTTTATGGTGATAAAGGTTATCTCAGCCAAGAGCTGGCTGACGATTTAGCTAAAACGGGGATCACTTTCATCACCCAAAAGCGCCGAAATATGAAAGCGCGTGTGCTGGCTGAGTGGGATAAGATAATGTTATCAAGGCGTTTTATCATTGAGACAATTAATGGACAATTAAAAATCATTTCTCAAATAGAACACTCGCGCCACCGAAGTATAAAAGGATTTCTGTTAACTGTTTTAGGGGGTGTGATTGCTTACTGCCTTAAATTGAAAAAGCCATCACTTAAAAATTTCTACTCAGAAGACGATTTTCCAGTGATGGCTTAAGCGGAATTCGGGTTAATTAATTCATGGACTTTACTTGCTTCTATTACTGAGAAGAAATTATTAATAATCAATGAACTATGATGGTTGGTATTTCAACCATCTTTATAGAATATCTCACCTTTATAGCATCAAGTGTTATCAGTTATTTGATAAATTTTATTATTTACCATCTGTTATTTTGTGCCATTCTGCTATCAAAGTATACAACTTACCAAATATTAACCAGCTGAATTTAGCCCAACCGTACTCTCCAGTATTGATGAACTGATTTTATTGATGTTCACAGGCGGAGAAGTATCCCACCGCCTCATATTGCCAAAGATATTTCCAATTAAACCTCTTTGGCTTAACTAGCAATGTACGTTGTTAATACATGAGGAATCAATATGAGCATTCAAAATAAGAAGCGCACAATAAAAACGTTATCTGAAGATGAATTGGCGTTAGAACGGGAAAAACATGCTGTAACTATTGATATATTATATCCTGTTGGGATTGTTACATTTTTTGCTCAAAGTAAAGATCCAAATATCCTATTCCCTGACACAGTCTGGAAATATATTGGCGAAAATAAAACTATCAGACTGGGAGCTTTAGATGGTTCCGACATTTTATCAATAGGAGGAAATGACACTATCACATTGAAAGCTTCGCAACTCCCTCCTCATAATCACTCATTTTCAGCTACAACAGATTCATTTGATTATGGAATAAAATCAACCAGTGTTGCAGGTGATCATAAGCATGCTACGGCGTTATCATATGATCAAAGTCAGGAACCTATATGGGGAGGGTATATTCCGAAAGGAGTAGTAATTCGTGGAGCTACCTATAAATATAATGAAAAAGTTGCATATACAGATACTTTGGGCAATCATGCCCATTCTGTAAATATTGGTGCCCATCACCATACTGTTTCTGGAACAACATCAAGTACTGGCTACAGGGAAATAATCGATATTACCAATGGTTATATTATGTTAATGGGATGGTATAGATTAGAATAAATAACATTTGCATTAGCTGGATACCTAACTTTCGAGGCACTTCATTGGGGCGGTTTTTCACGCTCCTTCTGTTATTTTCTACCCAAAATAACTCTCCCGCATTCTGTCGGTATTAGGAACAAGCCGCTCTGTCCTTACTTTGCCTGTAGTTGTGGTATTAAGTGAAGACCAGCAGCAGCGACTTAAGGCGTTTAATGGGATATAGCGAAAAAATTAAGCATTTATACTGGCTCGCTTACCGAGTCAGATAAACCAATCGGTTAAAGTAACCCCGCCATTGGCAAAATCCAGCACTCTTGGCTTTTTTGTATTTCAAGTGGCGGTTAGGGAAGCAGAAAGCTGGGTGTCATAATGTTCAGGGAATGTGATAAGTATTACGGAGAGGAATACGAAAACGGTTCATTACCGTAGCGGTGTTAATTGGTTATACCTCATGCTACTGCCAGAAGGTATCCTATGGTTATCCTAGAAAAAACTAAGGGGTCGCATTTTGATGCAACCTCTTGATAATTCTGGTGGCCCCTGCTGGACTTGAACCAGCGACCAAGCGATTATGAGTCGCCTGCTCTAACCACTGAGCTAAGGGGCCGTTAAAGTGGGGAGATTATACGGTACAGTTTGGTCTTAGGTCTAGTCCCCAAAATTCATATGCGTGTTTTATATACAATAATCAGTATATTTTAACGTATCTCAGCTTATTGGAAGTAATCTGAAATCTTTTTTAGTGATGTTGTTTGCTTTTATGACAAATATTTCTGATTGTTTACCGTGTTTCGTTCATAATTTGTCCAATAAAATTTTGTCAGTGTAATTTTGTGTTTTTCATTGATTTTCAACCATTATTATTACTTTTCATCAAAATATTTTGGTAAGTCAATATGAAAAAAAATAATTTATCGGCAGCCATTTGGGCTCATCACCAAATAGAAGATCACTTTTTTTCATCTATTAGCCAAATGTCTCAGTATATCAGTGAAAGTGTTCGAGCCTATGTGACTGGTGTTGAAACACATTCATTGAATTTTTTGTTGGTGACTGATGTTAATCAACAGACCGCAGAGGATCTACAAAAAGGGATTCAATTGCTGGATGAGAAAACTTACGTTCCTTTTGCGATTGTTGCTGCCGTAGAGCCAAATAGTCAAATTTTAGCGGTGATTCAGCAGGCAGGGTTTGTGTTTGATGCTGATAGCATAACGACAGCCATGCAACTTGATTTGGTAAATTGGCAGATGAGCGATGTATCAGTTATGGAATATGACATTCGGTGTGTTAACCACTGTTTGGATGATTGGGCAATCCCGATGGAAAGTGCGTTTGAGACTGGTGATTCCATTTCTGGGCAGTACCAAAAATGCCATCAGGCGGCTTTGGATGCAGGAAAAGATCTGCAACATTATGTTTTGTATGTCGATGGTCAGCCAGTCTGTTCTTTAACTTTATCAAGATTAGATAATATTGTTCGTTTTGATGAAATTAGTACGTTGGTGGAGAAACAGAAAAGGGGATATGCCTCTGCGTTGATCAATCATGTGTTGAATGATGCTAAACAATATGGTGTAACTGCGTGCTATTTGGATGCCTCTCGTGATGGTAATGGGTTGTATCAGCGTATCGGATTTAAGCCATTGTTTGAATATCGGGGATTTATCCGTGAATAATAAAAAAACGTCTGCCGAAACAGACGCTTTTTAGATTTATCAGCAAGTTCGTTGATTAGTCATCAAGGAAGCTGCGCAGTACTTCGGAACGGCTCGGATGGCGCAGTTTACGTAGTGCTTTTGCTTCAATCTGACGAATACGCTCGCGGGTTACATCAAATTGTTTACCCACTTCTTCCAGAGTATGGTCAGTGTTCATATCGATGCCAAAACGCATACGCAGAACTTTAGCTTCACGTGCAGTCAGACCTGCCAGCACATCGTGAGTTGCTGAGCGCAGGCTTTCTGAAGTTGCTGAATCCAGCGGCAGTTCGAGAGTGGTATCCTCGATAAAATCGCCCAGATGTGAATCTTCATCATCACCCACAGGGGTTTCCATGGAGATTGGCTCTTTGGCAATTTTCAGTACCTTGCGGATCTTGTCTTCAGGCATCAACATGCGTTCTGCCAGCTCTTCCGGTGAAGGTTCACGACCCATTTCCTGCAACATCTGGCGGGAAATACGATTGAGTTTGTTGATGGTCTCAATCATATGTACTGGGATACGGATGGTGCGTGCCTGATCTGCGATAGAACGAGTAATTGCCTGACGGATCCACCATGTCGCGTAAGTTGAGAATTTGTAACCACGACGGTATTCAAATTTATCAACCGCTTTCATCAGACCGATATTACCTTCCTGAATCAAATCGAGGAATTGCAGACCACGGTTGGTATATTTCTTCGCAATCGAAATAACCAGACGCAGGTTGGCCTCAACCATTTCTTTCTTCGCTCGGCGGGCTTTCGCTTCACCAATTGACATGCGACGGTTGATGTCTTTGACCTGTTCAATGGTCATGCCAGTCTCTTCTTCGATCTGACATAACTTTTGCAGGCTACGCATAACTTCTTCTTCAACTTCCAGCAATTTGTCAGACCATGGTTTGTTCATTGCTTTTGCAGCGGTAAACCATGTCTCACTTGTTTCATTGCCAGAGAACAGAGTAATGAAGTTTTTCTTCGGCATTTTGCACTGCTCAACACACATCTTCATGATCTGACGTTCTTGAAGACGTACACGATCCATCATGGAACGCATGTTGTTGACCAGATAATCAAACTGTTTTGGTACCAGACGGAACTGTTTGAATACTTCAGATAAAGTCAATATTTCTGCTGCGGTATTAGTATGACTACGACCGTGAGCTTTGATTGACTGGCGAGTCAGTTCATATTGCTCACGCAGTTCCAGGAATTTCTGACGAGCTAATTCTGGATCAATGCTGTTATCATCTTCGCTGTCAGCATCATCATCACGCTCTTCGTCATCTTCATCGTCATCATTGTTGTCAAGTTCTTCCTGAGGAAGTTCTGAGCCAACGTGAGTGGCTGTTGGTGCAAGATCTTCTTCTGCGTTAGGATCAACGAAACCCGTGATCAAATCGGACAGACGACTCTCGCCGGATTCAACACGGTCGTACTGCTCCAGCAGGTAAGTAATCGCTTCAGGGTATTCAGCAACGGAGCACTGTACTTGGTTGATGCCATCTTCAATGCGCTTTGCAATGTCAATCTCACCTTCGCGAGTCAGGAGCTCAACCGTACCCATTTCACGCATGTACATGCGAACCGGATCAGTGGTACGACCGATTTCTGACTCGACACTAGATAACACTTGTGCGGCTGCTTCCGCTGCGTCTTCATCTGTGTCGTTTGTGTTTTCTGCCAACATGAGATCATCGGCATCAGGTGCTTCTTCCATTACCTGGATGCCCATGTCATTGATCATTTGGATGATATCTTCTATCTGATCAGAATCGACGATATCTTCCGGCAGATGGTCATTGACCTCAGCATAGGTCAAATAGCCTTGCTCCTTACCTCGGGTGACAAGTAGCTTTAGCTGTGACTGCGGGTTTTGCTCCATAAGACGGTATCCACACTTCAGAGTATTGGTTGGTGTCGGTCGGCAAAACAAATATGCCAACAATAACATTTGAGGATGTTTTCATTGTATTGCCGCTGCCCTCAATTGCGGCAATTGTAGGGCTATTTACCCTACCTAATGCGGCATTTAAGCCGTGAATTCTGTGTCTGCGATTTTAGGTCAAGCTGCCTCTTTGTTGGCTACGCTCACTCACCCCGGCTACATAGTTATCTATGCTCTCGGGAATTCACTCCCTTACCATCGCGACGCATCTTGAAACCCATTGGGTATAGAACCTGTTTCACCAAGCTATATTTTTACCAAGCTATATTTTCGCCAAGTTATATTTTCATTAGCGATATTTTTATCAAGCCATATTACGGATACAAACCCATAGTGTAAGTAAGCCAAGTAATATAGCCTTCAAATAATGTAGTCTTGAAGTAAATAGCCTTGCTGAGACAGATTCTTATTTCCTCGCGCCAGAAATCGTAATTAACTGGACTTCTTCGCGCTCTTCTGGTGTTAGACCTTCAGTTCTCTCTTTAGCAATCAGAAAGTTAAAACGTTCATCAAGTGCTGACGCGAAAAGATGATTCAGTGCATCGCTAAACGTTTTTTCAGCAATCTCTTCTATCTGTATATCGTTCCATGCAGCGAGTTTTTCAAGCTGTTTAGCATATTTATTATCGCGATATTGCTCTAACAGTTGCCCAGTGGTTAAGCCGGGTTGGGCAAGGCACGTGTCAACAAGCTCTATGAATAATGGCAATCCTGCTATTTGAGTAGAAAACATTCCCTGTAGTGGAGGAACTAATGTCGCTAAATGTGGGTTTTGCACCAGCAATGCAATAAGAATACGCATTGTTGTAGGTTTCAGTTTTAGCGCCTGATAAGCATTGGTATCTTTTTTGACAAGTTTTGCCAGAAATCGTTCCAATTGTGTTGTATCAGGAGTACCCAACAGGTTTCCAAGCTCTTTAAGCAGGTAAAGCCGCAGTACTTCTCCTGGAATCTGACTGATCAGTGGCATGGCTAGCGAACTGAGCTTAGTCGCTCCTTCAGGGTTACTTAAATCAACCTGTGGCAATAGTGATTCGAATAAAAATGAAGATAAGGTCAGCGCCTTTTCTGTTCTTTGCTCGAATGCTTCCCGTCCTTCTTTGCGAATCAGTGAATCAGGATCTTCGCCATCAGGCAAGAACATAAAACGTAATTGCCGACCATCATTCAGGTAAGGCAACGCCGTTTCCAATGTACGCCATGCAGCATCACGACCCGCACGGTCACCATCGTAACAACAAATGATGCTATCGGTTGTCCTGAAAAGCAACTGAACATGTTCGGCTGTCGTGGACGTTCCTAGCGAAGCCACAGCATAGTCAATGCCAAATTGGGCCAGCGCAACAACATCCATATAACCTTCAACTACTAATAGCCTTGTAGGCGTACTGTGGCTTTGTTGTGCCTCATAAAGACCATATAACTGGCGGCCTTTATGAAATATTTCTGTTTCCGGCGAGTTTAAATATTTGGGAAGTGCATCTCCCAGTACTCTGCCGCCGAATGCAACCACACGACCGCGACGATCGCGAATGGGGAACATCACACGTTCGCGGAAACGATCATAAGTGCGGCCATTGTCGTTCGTGACCAGCATTCCCGCATCGTTTAACTGTTTGCGATCTTCCTCATTATGGGCAAACCGCTTTAGGACGTTATCCCATCCCGCAGGCGCAAAACCAATGGCGAAACGATGGATGATTTCTTCACTGAGCCCACGTTGAGCCAAATATTGTCGGGCTGATTGAGTGCCAGGGGTATTCAGTGAATTCTGATAGAAGCTATTGAGCTTATCCATCAGTTGGTAAAGATTTTGCCTTTGGTGACGTTCGATTTGACCGCCGCCGGAGCCTGCTTCGTAGGGAACTTCCAGCCCATGCATTGCAGCCAGTTCTTCAATGGATTCGACAAAATCCAACCTGTCATAATTCATCAAAAAATCAATGACATTGCCATGCGCTCCGCAACCGAAGCAATGATAAAACTGCTTATCACCATTAACAGTGAATGAAGGGGTTTTTTCGTTATGAAAAGGACAGCACGCTTGATGATTTTTACCTTTCTTTTTCAGAGGCACCCTAACATCGATCAAATCAATGATATCGGTTCTTGCTAATAAGTCATTGATAAATGCGCGTGGAATTCGTCCAGCCATAAGCCCTTTTACGCCTGTTGATGAACGAGAATAAGCCGCGCTTCCTTTGGGAAAGCACGGCCTTTAATTGCAGTAGTTTGTTAATACAACCACTAAGCGGATTGACCGCAAAGATTAGTACAAACGAGTGCGGCGTGCGTTTTCGCGAGCTAGCTTTTTAGCATGACGCTTAACAGCAGAAGCTTTAGCGCGCTTGCGCTCAGTCGTTGGTTTTTCATAAAACTCACGACGACGAACTTCTGCTAATACGCCTGCTTTTTCGCAAGAACGCTTAAAGCGACGCAGTGCTACGTCAAATGGCTCGTTTTCACGTACTTTAATTACTGGCATGTGCCTCTCACCTCAATAGAAATCGGGTTTGTCGCTGGCGTGATAGTGCCAGCCGTCTTTAAAATGGTGCGGAATTTTACTTCAATGAACACGGCTTTGTAAAGTGCCGAGGCAAATTGAAACCGATAACGCCATGGGTTACAGGATGCTTTTTTGTACGCAAAACAAGCAATCTGGTATCGGCGTCATTAACATTAACCACACAGAATATTCAAGTAGGAGATTGATTATAGACTAATCAGAAAAAATAGCCAGCATGTAATGGACTCGGTGATGAGAATGTTGATAGTAAAGTGGCTATCGGCAAGGGATTTAAGCATAGAGGTACATAAATAGATTAGAGGTACATAAATAGATTAGAGGTACATAAATAGATTAGAGGTGCAGAAATAGATTAGAGCTGTATAAATAGATAATGTTACACTGGCGCCCGTTGGAAGAAATACGAATGTGTATAGTGACCAAACAACGAGACGTAAAACAACGAGACAAATAGTGCAATGCGAGTTTTAGGTATAGAAACGTCCTGCGATGAAACCGGAATCGCAATTTATGACGACAAAATCGGTCTGCTAGCCAATCAATTATACAGTCAGGTCAAGCTACATGCTGATTATGGCGGTGTAGTACCTGAACTGGCGTCCCGTGACCACATTCGTAAGACAGTTCCTTTGATTCAGGCGGCTTTGAAGGAAGCGGGCCTGACGAGTAAAGATATAGATGCCGTTGCTTACACAGCGGGGCCGGGATTGGTTGGAGCCTTGCTGGTTGGGGCAACAATCGGACGTTCCCTGGCATTTGCATGGGGTGTGCCTGCTATTCCCGTACATCATATGGAAGGCCATTTGCTGGCACCGATGCTGGAAGAAAACACGCCTGAGTTTCCTTTTGTTGCCTTACTGGTTTCAGGCGGTCATACCCAGCTTATTAGCGTGACGGGTATCGGTGAATACAAATTGCTCGGTGAATCCATTGATGATGCGGCGGGCGAGGCTTTTGACAAAACAGCAAAATTGCTCGGATTGGATTATCCGGGGGGGCCGGTTCTTGCCCGTATGGCACAGCTGGGCAAGGTGGGGCGTTTTGTCTTTCCGCGTCCGATGACAGATCGTCCGGGGCTGGATTTCAGCTTCTCAGGCCTGAAAACGTTCGCAGCCAATACGATCCGCAATAACATTCATGGTCATGATATGGCTGAGGATGAGCAAACCAAAGCAGATATTGCCCGTGCATTTGAAGATGCGGTTGTGGATACGTTGGCGATTAAGTGTAAACGCGCCTTGGAACAGACGGGATTCAAACGTTTGGTGATGGCGGGCGGAGTTAGTGCAAACCAAACATTGCGTACCAAGATGCAAGAAGTGATGGAAAAGCTGGGAGGCGAAGTTTTCTATGCCCGACCTGAATTCTGTACTGATAATGGGGCAATGATCGCGTTGGCTGGTATGATCCGTTTGCAAGGAGGAACTGCCGGTGAATTGGGTGTAACGGTGAAAGCACGTTGGCCGTTGGCGGATCTTCCTGCTCTGCAAAAATAATAAAAAATATGCTGTTTGATATGGGCTGAGTGCTATTTGGTACTCAGCCTTTTAATTATCTGATTAAAGGGAAGATGTATATTCAAATTGCGTGATACCTGATTATCCCTTTGTTTATTCTGCCGTCAGAACAATCTTCAGGGCTTGTTCCTTTGCAGCGTTGCCAAAAACTTCATAGGCGGTTTCAATTTCACTCAGCGAATAGCGATGAGTTACCAGCTTTTCAGGTGAAATTTTGCCGGATTGGACGCTTTTCAGCAGCATAGGTGTACTGCTTGTGTTTACCAATCCTGTTGTAATGGTGATGTTCTTGATCCAAAGATCTTCTAAGTGCAACTCAACGGATTTTCCGTGAACACCAACGTTAGCGATATATCCACCAGCGGTAATGATATCTTGGCAGATCTTGAATGTTGCAGGGATACCTACACACTCAATCGCGACATCCACACCGATGCCATCAGTGAGTTTTTGAATTTCTTCTACCGCGTTTTGACGTGTTGGATTGATGATGGTATTTGCGCCAAGCTGTTGTGCGACACGAAGGCGGTTATCATCGGTATCAATCATGATGATATGGGCTGGTGAATAGAACTGCGATGCCAGTAAAGCAGAAAGCCCTACAGGGCCTGCGCCGACCAAGGCGATAGTATTACCCGGTTGCACCCTGCCACTGATGACACCGATCTCAAGACCCGTAGGCAGTATGTCACTGAGCATTAATGCCGCATCTTCATTGACGCCTTCCGGCAGACGGTGCAGGCTGTTATCTGCATGGGGAATACGCACTTTTTCAGCCTGCGTGCCATCGATCTTATGTCCAAGTATCCAACCGCCATCTTCACAATGGGAATAAAGCTGACGTTTACAATAACGACAACGACCACAAACTGTGATGCAGGAGATAATCACTTTATCGCCCACTTTGATATTATGGACAGATTCTCCAACAGACTCGACTATCCCAATTCCTTCATGACCCAATATTCGTCCTGCATCTACAGTTGGAACATCCCCTTTGAGGATATGTAGATCTGTTCCGCAAATGGTGGTTTTGATAATGCGGACGATTGCATCGGTTGACTCAATAAGTTGAGGGGGGGCTTTTTCTTCCCAACGCTTTTCGCCTGCTCCACGATAAACAAGTGCTTTCATAAGGTCTCTCTCATAGGTTATTTGGTTTTTTGCCGCGTTAATCCAATTCCTTTAATGAGTGGAAATTAATCAATTATTAAAAAGTGTAGTATCTTTCACAATAAAATTGAAATAAAGCCATTGTTCTCAGTCGTTTTGTTGCTCTTGTTCTTTAGTTGCCTGAATTTTCTCTTTATCTGTCATTTCCTGTTTCTTTTTCAGTTTCTGCCAGATACGGCTTTCCTGTCCCCGCCACAGACGTTGAATATTATCGTGATGACGCATGAGTACCAGACATGACAGCATTGCGACGGGAAAAGTGAATTCAGGTTTGAACCACCAGACGTAGAAAGGTGCAATTAATGCGCTGACGATGGCACCCAATGAAGAGTAGCCGCTTAACAGCACTGTCAGCAACCATGTTCCCGTGATCAATCCCGTCAGATCCCAACCGATGGCAGCAATGGCACCGAAAGCCGTTGCCACACCTTTTCCCCCTTTGAAATGGAAGAAGAGAGGATAAATATGCCCCAGACAGGCGGCAATGGCGATAATGCCTAAATACAATGGGGAAATGTTGAGTTTATATGCCAGCCAAACAGGTATCAGCCCTTTTAGAACATCACAAACCAGTACTGCCAATGCAGCACACTTACCACCGATGCGCAGTACATTGGTTGCCCCTGGATTGCCGGAACCATGTTGACGGGGATCGGGAAGCCCTGCCAAACGGCTGATCAATATCGCGCTGGATATAGAGCCACACAAGTACGCGAAGACGATCATGCCAAGCGCGATAGCACTCATAAGATATCTCCAATGAATAAGGGTCGTTTTCTTAAGTCTAACAATGGATAATACGCATATTTCGTCGGAAGTGGTATCTGGCGAACGGAAAAACGGGGAAAAGGTCGTGATGGATATCGTATTTATTGAAGAATTAACAGTCATCACCACTATTGGCGTTTATGACTGGGAACAAACTATTAAACAGAAATTAGTGTTCGATATCGAAATGGGATGGGATAACAAACGAGCCTCATCCAGCGATAATGTTGAGCATTGTCTGGATTATGCCAAGGTTAGTGAATCCATCATTAATCATGTGGCTAACCAACATTTTGCCTTGGTCGAGCGGGTCGCAGAAGAAGTAGCGAATATTTTGCTGACCCAATTTGATTCACCTTGGGTAAGGGTGAAAGTCAGTAAACCGGGCGCGGTTGCACAAGCAAGAAGTGTCGGTGTAGTGATTGAACGGAGTGCAAGCTGATTGGCGTGCTCTTTGGCTGACTGCATTAAAAAGCGTCCCAATTAGATTAATTATCCGGGACGCTTGAGTTAATGAATTGGTTAACTTAATTAATCTATTGTTGTCTTAATAAATCGACTGTTGTCTTAATAAATCGACTGTTGTCTTAATAAATCGATCGTTGTTTCCAATCTGCGATGGCAATGTGTCGTTGACGTTCCAATTCAGTACGAATTTCAGCGCCCTGAAATCCACGGGCAATCACTTCTTGGACGTTTACTTGACTGGCAATGGCAAACACTTCACGCAAATAATCACCTTGTGGGTAGGGTGAAGTTTCTGCCCCTGTATATCCACGGTTACTTGCTTCGTTACAGGTTGCTTCACTATAGATTGCCTTACTATAGATTGCCTTACTATAGATCGCATTACTACAGGTAATTAGCTGTTCAATGCGCTGAGGCTTGCGCCAGACATCCAAGGCATTAAACAAGGTCTGTAGGGCTTCTGGAGGCAATTGTTCTGCGGTATGTACGCAATGGTGATATTGCGTCACAATCGTGGCCAAGTCGCGTGCCGAGTTGGGAATGCGCAGTCGTTCGCACATTTGTTTCAGCGGTGTCATTGCGACATGGCAACATAGGGAGGCGAACCGAATATCTATTTCTTCGCTCAATTGGGTGGATATTCGCAAAACCTGTAATGAATGCAGCCCGGGATTATGTTCAAGCAAAGGAACCCCAAATAAGTTATCGATCTCAGGAAAGAGTACGGCTAAGGCCCCGCAATCACGTAGAATCTGAAAATAGACTTGTGGTGATTGTGAAGTGAGCGCTTTTTCAGTTTCCCGCCAAACACGCTCAGGAGTCAATGATGACAATTCACCACCCGCGACCATTTCTGCAATGAGTACTTGTGTTTCTGGTGCAATTGAAAAGTCTAAATGGGCAAAGCGGGCAGCAAAACGAGCCAAACGCAGCACACGTAATGGATCTTCTGAAAACGCGGTGGATACATGGCGTAAGATACGGTTTTTGAGATCATTGGCACCATGATAAGGATCGATTAATTCACCTTTGGGCGTTTGTGCAATGGCGTTAATCGTTAAATCACGGCGCAGTAGATCTTCTTCCAGTGTCACATCGGGAGCGGCATAACAGGTAAAACCAGTATATCCCTGACCTGATTTTCTTTCTGTGCGTGCCAGCGCGTACTCTTCATGGGTCTTAGGGTGCAGGAAAACGGGGAAATCTTTCCCGACTTGTTGATACCCCAGAGACAGAAGAGCCTCTGGATTGCCCCCGACGACAACCCAGTCCCGTTCGGTGACGGGGAGGCCCAATAATTGATCGCGAACGGCGCCGCCAACCAAATAAACTTTCACTCTTACTTCCTTAAATCAGCTCATCCAACGATCTTTCTTTTTACGGCGAGGGATAATATGTGGCAATATCAGCCCTAAAATCAGGCCAATCCCCGCAACACCACCGCCATATGCAAACCATTGCAAGATAATTTCCCTTTGCTTTTTATCCAGTTGCACATTGGCAGCTTCTACCTTTTTCTCAGCGACGATCAATTTAGTCTGGAGTTGGGCATTTTCTTTTTTCAGATCATTGAAGATCTTATCGCTGGTTGCCACTTTGTTTTGCAGCTCGGCAGTACGTTCATTCCATCTATCGTCAATTGTGGACAGTTTTTCGGTTAGTGTTTTGATCTCTTGTTCCATGGAGGGGATACGTTCACGCAGGCTTGGAATATTGCTGAGTTCACTTGCGAGTATCCAGCTTGTACGCCCTTTTTGGTCTTTCACTTGTAAAAAGCCATTATCTGATTTGGGGCTGATTAAGATAACCTCTTCACCGGCATTCAGTGAGCCAATAATTCGGTTTTTAATGCTTGGGCCGCTACGAATATAAGCTGATAGCTCATCGGAAACATAGCGTTTTTCTTCAGCGTGTGCGGATAATGGAAGAGTGAAACTCAATAACAGGATAAATAATCGATGTAGTTTTTGCATTCTATGTTCAACTGTTCTTTGTTTATGGACTAATCGAGTATGGACTAATCGTGATTCAAACTATCGTGATTCAAACTACTTAAGGGATAGTAAAGAGTTACGTTTGTGGGTGCAATCAGTAAACCAGAATAAGTGCTATATCAACAGGCTGAATACAGGCCTTGTTAGGTTTTTTTTGGCGAAGTGAATGTGATGTTTGTTGAGATAACACCCTATTGTGGTTTATTTTTCTCTTCTATGAGAATTTTTTTTGTGAAATGTTTCTTCTGTGAAAGTTTTTCTTTTGTGAAAGAGAGTGTGAACAGGATTAAGAAAAAAATTCTGTAATATCCATTGAGGAATAGAAAATATGAGTTCTGTAGAAATAGAATTAAAACTGTCCGTGAAGCCTGATGCGATACCGGCAGTTCGCCAGCAGTTATTTCAGTTTCCTCATGATTACACTTCACCACAACATCTGACTAATATTTATTTTGAGACGGCAGATAATCAATTACGGCGTTGGGACATGGGGCTGCGCATTCGTGGTTTTGACGGGCGCTATGAGATGACCATGAAAACGGCGGGTAAAGTGCTTGGGGGATTGCACCAGCGTCCTGAGTTCAACGTTCCTTTGCCTCATCCTGAATTGGATCTGGCTCGATTTCCCAGCCATATCTGGCCTGAAAATACCGATCTTGCTTATCTACAGGCACAATTGAACAAATTATTCAGCACCGATTTTAACCGTGAAAAATGGCTTATAACTTACGGAGAAAGTGAAATTGAAGTGGTGCTGGATCAGGGAACCATTTTTTCTGCAAATAAAGATTCAGGAAGTCAGACTTCACTTATTTGTGAGTTTGAACTGGAACTGAAAAACGGAAATGTCACTGATATTCTGTCATTAGCGAACAAACTGGCATCACAGAGTGGCCTGCGTTTAGCAAATAAAAGCAAGGCTGCACGGGGATATGCGCTTGTTCATGGTTCATCACATAAAAATGGTTCATCACATAAAACATTGCCAAGAGTGCCGGACGAGTTGGAATGGCAGCAGCCATTGTCCGTGCTTCTGACTGAAATTCTGGCGCAATGGCAAGAGCAAGAAGAAGGGTGGCTAGCAGGTTTGCCAGAAGGAAAAATGGGATTGGTGCAGGTTTTACAGTGGGTGACGAAACTGACTGAAAGACAGACTGAACATTTGCCGATATTGGATTCATTAGCTAATTTACTGCCGGAATTAAAGGTTGCTTTAAATATGTCCACCGCAACTTGGTCTGAAAATTGCTCAGACGCTGAAACCGTGTGTTATAGCGCTTCTTGGTTGCAATGTAAGCTGGCGTTAATGCAATGGTTGATGGCTCAGCACCGATAAGCCCTTCGCTATGTAAAATAGCTAAAAAAGACTAAAAAACAGCCAGTAAGGAAAACAGTTATGCTGCCACTTTCATTACCCTTAGCTCGACAATTTCAGCATATCGCTGCGAATCTTCCGCCATTGGGGGAAACGATAATGTCTTTTTCACCTAATGAACAGGCTGTGTTGTCATTAAGTGATTTTGTGGCAGAAAACGTGTTATCACATCCGGTATGGCTGGAGGATATTCGGCAGAATCCCCCTCAACCAGAGGAATGGCAATATTATGCCCATTGGTTAGAACAAACGTTGCTGGTGGCAAATGATGAAAATGGTCTGATGCGGGGTTTACGTCTTTTCCGTCATCGGATGCTGGTCAGGATTGCATGGTCGCAGGCATTGCAAAGCAGTACGACAGAACAGACATTACAGCAATTAAGTATGCTGGCTGAAACCCTGATTATAGCCGCCCGTGATTGGCTTTATCTACGCTGCTGTCAGGATTGGGGAACGCCTACGAATAGTGATGGTGTGGCGCAGCCACTGCTTATTTTGGGGATGGGAAAGTTGGGGGGCGGAGAACTCAATTTTTCCTCTGATATTGACCTCATTTTTGCCTATCCAGAAAATGGCGTAACGCAAGGCGGCCGTCGAGACATGGATAATTCTCAGTTCTTTACTCGATTGGGACAGAAGTTAATTAAGGCCTTGGATCAACAAACCGTAGACGGATTTGTTTATCGTGTAGATATGCGATTACGCCCATTTGGAGATAGTGGGCCTTTGGTTTTCAGTTTTCCGGCATTGGAAGATTATTATCAGGAACAAGGGCGTGACTGGGAACGTTATGCCTTGGTGAAAGCGCGTATTTTGGGGCATGGTGATCAGGATTATAGTCAGGAACTGCGCCAAATGTTGCGACCGTTTATTTTCCGTCGTTATATCGATTTCAGTGCAATTCAATCTTTGCGCAATATGAAAGGCATGATTGAACGGGAAGTTCGTCGTCGGGGATTAAAAGATAATATTAAATTGGGGGCGGGCGGGATCCGTGAAATTGAGTTTATCACTCAGGTGTTTCAGCTTATTCGTGGAGGAAGAGAGCCGAGCCTGCAATCCCGTTCATTATTGTCAGCATTGAAGGCCATCGACGATTTGGCTTTATTGCCCGCGGAACAGTTGAAACAACTGGAAGAAAGCTATCTGTTTTTACGTCGGCTTGAGAACTTGCTGCAATCTATTCGTGACCAACAAACGCAAACCTTACCGGATAATGAGCTGGATCGTGCTCGTCTCTCTTGGGGAATGAATTTTGCCGATTGGAATGAATTGATGGCAGAAACCGAACACAAAATGAATGCAGTACGGGCTATTTTCCGACAATTGATTGGCGATGAAATAGAGGAGAATAGTGAGGAGGCCAGCCATGTACCGTTCAAGAGTTTATGGCAAGAATCCCTGAACCCAGACGAACTCATCGCATTAATTCCTCACCTTGATGATGCAAAAGCCCGGAAGATGCTTGATGTGATGGCGCTTTTCCGTAAAGACGTCAGTAAGCGCACCATTGGCCCAAGGGGAAGGGATGTGCTTGACCAATTGATGCCGCGTCTGTTGGAGAAAATTGGAGCCAGGGAAGATGCCGATATCGTTTTGGAGCGGATTATTTCCCTGTTGCTCAGTATTGTTAGCCGTACGACTTATCTGGAACTGATGCTGGAATCAGAGCAGGTCATGATCCACGTTATCCGGCTCTGTGCTGCTTCTCCGATGATAGCAAGCCAGCTTGCTCACCATCCGTTATTACTGGATGAACTGCTTGATCCCAAATCGCTGTATCAGCCGTTGCCGATGGAAGATTATCGTGATGAGCTTTATCAATATCTGCTACGTATTCCTGAAGACGATGAAGAACAATTGCTGGAGGCTTTGCGTCAATTTAAGCAAGCACAATTATTGCGGATCGCAGCAGAAGACATTGCAGGTGTCTTGCCTGTAATGAAAGTGAGTGACCATCTGACTTATCTGGCAGAAGCGATTATTGAAGCTGTTGTAAAGCTGGCGTGGAATCAAATGATAAAACGCTACGGCGTTCCGGCGCATTTATCCCAGCGGCAGGGATTAGGGTTTGCCATTCTTGGCTATGGCAAATTGGGCGGTTGGGAACTCGGTTATGGTTCTGATTTGGATCTGGTGTTCTTGCTGGATTGCCCCATGGATGTGATGACGGATGGTGCTCGTTCCATTGATGCCCGGCAATTTTATTTGCGTCTTGCCCAACGTATCATGCATTTGTTCAGTACCCGAACAGCGTCGGGGATATTGTATGACGTTGATGCCCGTCTGCGGCCGTCCGGTGAGTCAGGAATGCTGGTCAGTACCCTTGAAGCCTTTGATGATTATCAAAAAAATGAAGCGTGGACTTGGGAGCATCAGGCGCTGATTCGTGCGCGCATGGTTTTTGGCGATGAGAAAATGCGCGATCATTTTGAACGTATTCGCCGTGAAACATTGTGTCTTCCCCGCGATCCCGATCTTCTGCGTCAACAAGTGCGTGAGATGCGAGAGAAAATGTACCGACACTTGGGCAGCCATCAACAAGATCAATTTGATATCAAAGCTGATCCGGGTGGGATCACAGATATTGAGTTTATCGCTCAGTATCAGGTACTGCGTTATGCCCCGGAAAATGCCAAGTTGACCCGCTGGTCTGATAATGTACGAATTTTCGAGCTAATGGCGAACTATAACATTATGGATGAGCAAGAAGCGATGGCACTGACACAGGCTTATATCACCATGCGTGATGAACTGCATCATTTAGCTTTGCAAGCGTTATCCAGCCGGGTTTCGGCCGGACATTTCAGCCAGCAGCAAGCATTGGTACGTGATAGCTGGCAAAAATGGCTAGAAAATGATTTTAGTGCACAGTTACAGAAATAGCAGTTATGGAAATAGCAGTTATAGAAATAGCAGTTATAGAAATAGCTAAAATAGTCGTTTTTCCTGATCAAGTTTTCTGGCACTGAACGTGATTATGGTAATATCCGCAACAGTTTATTCTGATATTTGGAGCATGGGATGAAAGTAACACTCCCTGATTTTCACCGCGCAAGTGTTTTGGTTGTTGGCGATGTCATGTTAGATCGCTACTGGTACGGCCCAACCAGCCGCATTTCACCGGAAGCACCGGTTCCTGTGGTTAAGGTTGAAACCATAGAAGAGCGTCCTGGCGGAGCGGCTAACGTAGCCATGAATATTGCTTCATTGGGTGCTAATTCACGTTTGGTTGGCTTGACGGGCATTGATGACGCTGCGCGGGCATTGAGTGAAAAACTCAGCAGTGTGAAAGTCCGATGTGATTTTGTTTCTGTTCCAACTCATCCAACTATCACAAAACTGCGTGTCTTATCACGCAATCAGCAATTATTACGTCTGGATTTTGAAGAAGGTTTCCAGAACGTGGATGCCCAGCCGATGCTGGAAAAAATTCAACAATCCTTGCCTCATATTGGTGCGTTAGTACTGTCGGATTATGCCAAGGGAGCATTGAGTCAGATTCAGGCCATGATTAAACTGGCCAATGAAGCCAATGTTCCTGTGCTTATCGATCCAAAAGGCAGCGATTTTAGCCGCTATCGTGGTGCAACGCTGCTGACGCCGAATATGTCAGAGTTTGAAGCCGTTGTAGGGCATTGCAAGGGTGATGATGATGTCGTACAAAAAGGCACGAAACTGGTGCAGGATTTGGAGCTGAAAGCGCTGTTGATCACACGTTCTGAGCGAGGCATGAGTTTGTTGCAGGTAGGACAACCCCCATTGCATCTGCCGACTCAAGCTCAGGAAGTATTTGATGTCACTGGTGCTGGAGATACCGTAATTGGTGTATTGGCAACGGCTTTAGCTGCTGGCAAGCCGCTGAATGAAGCCTGTTACTTAGCCAATGCGGCCGCGGGTGTGGTTGTTGGCAAGCTGGGAACTTCTACGGTTTCATCTGTTGAACTGGAAAATGCAGTGCGGGGGCGTGCAGAAACCGGATTTGGCGTAATGAGTGAAGCCAAATTGAAAGAAGCTGTTGCACAGGCCCGCCAGCGTGGTGAACGTATCGTCATGACTAATGGCTGTTTTGACATCCTTCATGCGGGGCACGTTTCTTACCTGTCCAACGCACGCAAATTAGGTGATCGCCTGATCGTTGCTGTGAATAGTGACGCGTCAACCAAGCGCCTTAAAGGGGAAACACGTCCAGTAAACCCGTTGGAACAGCGCATGACTGTGTTATCGGCTCTGGAATCTGTAGATTGGGTTGTAGCATTTGAAGAAGATACACCGCAGTGCTTAATCTCAGGTATCTTGCCGGATATTTTGGTCAAAGGCGGTGATTATAAGCCAGAAGAGATTGCCGGTAGCGAAGATGTTTGGGCTGCGGGTGGAGAAGTTAAGGTATTGAACTTCGAAGATGGTATTTCAACAACCAATATCATCAAAACTATTAAGCGCCAATAAAATAGATATCAGGTGCCGTTATGCTTCTTTTGGAGCATGACGGCAGATACTTTTTTCAAGTTATCTGTCATTTTTTCTTTCGATAATACATAAATGAATCATTTACTCTAACCAAATAGTAATTATGATAATGTATTATCTAATTTATTATTTATGATGGATTTATGAAACTATTTAAATTTGCATGTTTATTGGTTTTTTTATTTCCTTATTATGTGCCAGCGAAAATATCTCCACTCACACAAGATGATTGTCAGAAAATGGAATTGTCTGGCGTGATAACAAAAAGTAATCCAGTATCTTGTAATCGATTAAACGTAGTTAATTTCACATACATTGATTTCTCAGGAAATGAAAATTTCGGTGAAATCATTGTTCTTGATATATTTTCACCACAAGTTGAAAATATTTTTCACGAATTATTATCAGCTCGATTCCCAATACATAAGGCCTTAGCAATCGAGCATTATCATGGGGATGATAATGCCTCCATGCGTGATAATAACACATCAGCCTTCAATGGAAGGAAAATAACAGGAGCCTCATCATGGTCAAAGCATGCGTATGGAGCAGCAATAGATATTAACCCGGTACAGAATCCATTTTTAGGTTTTAAGCATGGTATCCCTTATATTTTACCTGAGGGCAGCGAAGAAAAATATTTAAATAGAATAGAAAAAAGACCCGGAAAAATGGTTAGAAAAGGAATGGCAGAAAAAGTACTTGATATCTTTTTTTCGAATGGCTTTATGAGATGGGG
The DNA here is from genome assembly GCF_028598555.1 of Xenorhabdus anantnagensis. Lineage (GTDB taxonomy): Bacteria > Pseudomonadota > Gammaproteobacteria > Enterobacterales > Enterobacteriaceae > Xenorhabdus > Xenorhabdus anantnagensis. The sequence goes on along the minus strand of NZ_JAQRFN010000002.1, from coordinate 142,611 downwards.
AGGATATTGGGATACACCAATAGATTACCAGCATTTTGAGGTGGGAAGTGCCGAGTTTATTGAGGGGTTATTGAAAAAACCATTATCCATAGCAAGAGAAGAATATAAAAGTTATGGTGATAAATATAAGGCGTGCATGAAAAAATTAACGCAACATAATATGGATATTGCCAGGGCCATGTGCGTAGAAAAAAATATAAAATAGGGAGGAGAATTGAGCTGAGGTAGCTATTCTCCTCGCACCATTATTCAGCCTGTTGATTTTTTTTGTCTGCTCCTTCGAGACGGGCTTCCAATTCATTCAAGCGTTGTTCCATTGCAGCCAATTTCTCACGGGTGCGTAGCAATACCTGTGTCTGAATATCAAATTCTTCGCGGTTTACAAGATCCAACTTGCTCAATTGGGATTGGAGAACGGTACGCAATTTTTTTTCTACATCATCGCCAAATTCTTTGACGCCTTTTGGCATCACATTATGGAATTGGCGCGCAATTTGTTCAATTTTCTTTGGATCGAGCATGATTATCATCCTTTTATAGCGTAACTGTATTTTATAGCAAACAGTATCTTATAGTGTAACAGAGTGTTATAGCATAGAGATGTTGGCAGTATTTTAATATTTCATGGCGAAAGCATAAATGATTGAGAGTCAGGTTTCATATTTGATTTTGGTGTTTGCTCCTGCCGATTATTAGCGCTATAGTGCAATTGTTTATCTCAGGGCAGGGTGAAAATCCCTACCGGCGGTAACATAAAATATCGACTGATCATTTTATGAAGCCCGCGAGCGCTCTGTTTATCATTATGTCTTTATTGTTTTTTTAGCTTATCAGAAAATTAAGCAATAAGGGTTAAAACAGAGGTCAGCAGATCCAGTGTGATTCTGGAGCCGACGGTGATAGTCCGGATGGGAGAGAATAACAGCATCAATCGAGTGCTTGCGCTCGTCTGTTGTTTTTGTTGCCGTATTTTTGTGCAGCACGAACTCCTCAAAATTGCCCTGATTCTGGTAACCCATACATTTAAAGAGGTTTTTTTACCATGAATCAGACGCTGCTTTCCTCATATGGAACACCATTTGAACGTGTTGAACGTGCGCTTGCCGCTTTGCGTGCGGGTCAAGGCGTGATGGTGCTAGATGACGAAAATCGTGAGAATGAGGGCGATATGATTTTCGCCGCTGAAACGATGACTGTAGAGCAAATGGCATTGACTATTCGTCATGGCAGCGGAATTGTCTGCCTTTGCCTGACCGAAGAGCGCCGCCAACAGCTAGAATTGCCAATGATGGTGGAAAGCAATTCCAGCCAGTACCAAACCGCATTCACTGTTACTATTGAAGCCGCACACGGAGTAACAACGGGCGTGTCTGCGGCAGATCGCATCACGACGATCCAAGCCGCTATTACAGATGATGCACAACCAAACGATTTGAATCGTCCAGGACATGTTTTTCCCTTGCGTGCGCAACCGGGAGGGGTTTTAGCTCGTCGTGGTCATACCGAAGCGACCATTGATTTAGTTAAAATGGCGGGTTTCAAGCCAGCAGGAGTGCTGTGTGAATTGATGAATGACGATGGTTCAATGGCTCGAGCTCCTGAAGTAATTGAATTCGCAAAACAGCATGATATGCCAGTAGTCACTATTGAAGACTTAGTGAATTACCGCTTAAAAATAGCAAAGAAAGCTAGCTAATAGGTATTTTGATTAGCTTTACTTATGTTTTCATTGAAGCAATCCCTAAATAGTATGTATTTAAAACTAGGGTAGAAAACAGATCAGAATAGAATATATCGGTTATACTCAACAGATTTCGAGTTGCTGTACTGCCGCACAGTACTGCCGTGTAGCAGTATTAACATGTAGCAGTATTAACATGTAGTAGTATTAACATGTAGTAGTATTAACATATAGTAATATAGCAGTACGCTAGCTTGAAAGATGGGGAGACATATGCATGTACGTTGAGAGGCTACAGCCCACACCCTGTGGCCTTTCAGTATTTCTGAAACACTCCATAATTTTTGATTGATGCTATTCAAGGAAGAAGGGTCTTAATCTTGTCATAATTTTTTTATCATAGTCCAACAATACATTATTCGAAATGTTTACTTTGCTGTATAAGGGGCGAAAATGAGTCTCCTGAGAATGCCTGCTCTATTTATTGGTCATGGTAGTCCAATGAATGCTATTGAAGATAACTATTACTCACGTGCTTGGTTTGAATTAGGGGAAAAATTACCCAGACCAAGGGCGATTCTTGTGATTTCCGCGCATTGGTATACGAATGGCACTGCTGTGACAGCGATGGCACAGCCCAGAACTATTCACGATTTTGGTAACTTTCCCCGAGAGTTGCATGAAAAACAATATTCGGCTAAAGGTTTTCCTGAACTGGCTGTATTAGTACAGGATATTCTTGAACCGATTGAGGTCGAGACTGATTTTGAAAAATGGGGATTGGATCATGGATCTTGGGGAATACTGGCAAAAATGTATCCTGACGCAGATATTCCCGTTGTTCAATTGAGCATGGATCGCAATCAACCTGCTTCTTTTTATTATGAAATAGGTAAAAAATTAGCTTTACTGCGGGATGAAGGCGTTTTAATCATGGGGAGTGGAAACGTTGTGCATAACCTGCCCGCCCAAGAGCTGGATGCAAAACCTTTTCCTTGGGCACTCTCTTTTGAGCAATTTGTGCGTGACAATTTAACGAGTCTGGAAGAACCTCATCCTCTGCTTAATGCTTTGGACAGGGAAGATGGTCTATTGTCTAATCCAACGCCAGAACACTTCCTGCCGTTGCTGTATGTGATGGGAACATGGGATAAAGAAGAGCCGATTTCAACGCCCGTTGAGGGGATTGAAGACGGCTCCTTGAGTATGTTATCTATTCAGATTGGCTAATTGAATCAATCCAAAATAATATGCGGGTAAAAACGTGACAAATCCTGAGTAATTAACTCACGGTCTTCACGGATACAGATACCCGCAGACTGATCATCTACCAACCAGCTACCGACCAGCGCATAGCTATCGTTAAATTTCGGCAACGCATGGAACTGCTGAACAATCATGCCTTCTTCCCCATAAGGGCCATCGGCATTGGCGACTTCACGACCATTTTCAATAATGCGAATATTAGCCCCTTCACGGGAAAATAGTGGCTTAATGACATAGCTATTCATGTCTGAAGGACGTTCATCCGCAAAATAAGCTGGCAGCAGGTTAGGATGATTTGGGAATATTTTCCACAGCATCGGCAACAGCGCCTTGTTGGAGATAATGCTTTTCCATGATGGCTCCAGCCAACGGACGCCGGCATCGGCCAGCTTGGTGGAGAACATCTCACGCAGCATAAATTCCCATGGATACAGCTTAAACAGATTGCTGATCACTTGATCCTGCAAGTCGGTAAACTGGCCTTTCTCACCCAGCCCGATATCCTCCATAAACAGGAATTCTGTCGGAATATCTGCTTCCGCAGCACAATCCTGCAAGTATTGAATTGTGCCACGATCTTCTTCAGAATCCTGACAGCAGGCCATGTGCAGCAAGCCAAATCCATGTTTTTCACGTAACTGAACAAACCGCTCAATCAGCTTTTCTTGCAGGCTGTTGAACTGATCTGCATTTGACGGCAGGTTACCTGCATTGATCTGATCTTCCAGCCAGATCCACTGAAAGAAAGCTGATTCATATAATGAGGTTGGGGTATCGGCGTTGTTTTCCAGCAACTTAGGCGGATTTTTGCCATCATAGGCCAAATCCAAGCGGGAGTAGAGCGAAGGCTGACTGGTTACCCATGAAGAGCGAACAAACTCCCAACAATGTTTTGGGATCTGGAATTTTGTCAGCAGCTCTTCGCTGTTGACCACTTTTTCCACGACCTGCAAACACATTTGGTGCAGTTCTGTCGTTGCATCTTCAATTTCTTCAATCTGGTTCAGAGTGAACTGGTAATAGGCCTCTTCGCTCCAGTAAGGCTGGTCGTACATGGTATGAAAATTAAAACCGTACTCTGCTGCCTTTTCGCGCCAATCCGGGCGCTCGGTAATACCAATGCGTTTCATCGTTAATTAACCACCCATCGAGCGGGAAGAATTGGAACTTGAGCTGGCAGACGAACGCTGCATGGTTGATTGCTTCGCCACCGACTCACCGAAACCGCCGCGGGTAATCGTGGTTGTGGTTGCGGGTTTTGGTGCCATTGCCGTTTTTGGCACTGTCATGCTGCGACCACCCGCGGTGGCAGAGCCATAGCTTTTGCCTGTCGCATCAACAAACTTGCCATTAGCTGGGCTGGAGGCCGATTTTGATGTGAACAGCGGTTGTGATGGTGCAGCGCTGCCGCCCATTAAGCGTCCCATCATATAACCCGCCATCAAAGGCATCCAGAAACTGCCGCTGCTGTTTTGAGCCTGAGCCTGAGGTTGACCGACTCCGGCCTGAGCAGGGGCTTGAGTACATTGTTGTTCACCGAATTCAGCAACACATTCTTCACGAGAAGCATATTTCGGCGCGGTTTTTTCCGCTTCTTTCAGGGCGTTGTTATAGGCCGTCTTGCATTGTTCACTTTTAGAAGGATTCGCCTGAGAGCACTCATCAGCATTGGTATAGAGTGACACCGTTTCATCGTTCTGTTCACAAGCTGATAGCATGAAAACAGCACTGACAGCGAGCGCTACTGGTGCCAGGCGATAGCTTCGCCATGTTTTGCGGAAAGAATCGCGGTTTATCTCTTTTGTCCGTTTCCTGCGTGTTAAAGAAATAATTGTCATAGGGAGCATCCATCTTGAAGGTATCTGATTAAGATTAAGAGCGTATCCCATTTATGGTGCCCAATGGGATTGGCTCTCCGGGCTATATATAAAAGGCTATGCATAAAGGGCTATGCTTAAAAAGCAGCCCACACAATCGGTGGGCTGCTTTCTTTATTAGTATAGCGTTTTTAATATAACGTTTTTCGATCAAGAACGATAGTACGTTAAATCAACGAATTGATGGCGTTTTCATCTCTTTAATGATGCTGCTGGCAGCGGTTGAGATTTGCACGCCCAGCATCTTGTTCAATGCTATCAAATCATTTTCATTTAAAATGCCACGGGCTTGTTGGATTTGTAGTTGGGAAAGCAGGTAATCGTAACGTGCCTTGGACAGATTTTGTTTGGCTTGATACAGCTTGGTTGTCGAGTCCAGTACATCCACAATAGTACGAGTTCCCACTTGATAACCCGCTTCCATTGAATCTAATGAACTTTGTGCAGAAATGACGGCCTGTTTGTTGGCTTCAACACTACTGATGGCAGCAGAAATATTATTGGAGGAAGAATGCACTTCCTGTATCACTTTACGGTAGGTGTTTTCCAACTCCTGACTGGTGCTGACAAAATTATATTTTGCCTGTTCTACTTGAGAGTAAGTAGCACCACCACTAAACAGGGGAAGATTTAATGATAACCTAACGGAATTATTGCCTAGATATTCATTGCCATATTTAGCACCGCGACTATGGGAATTAGTGACACCAGTACTTGCCTCTAAATTAACAGTCGGCATATAGCCAGTTTGGGCATTTTTAATTTGTTCACGGCTTAAATCTTGCTTTAAGCGAGCTGACAGCAGACTCAGATTACGGTTTTCTGCCTCTTTCAATACCCTATCAGCGGACTCCGGTTGTTTCGTTTTAAATTGGTCAATATTCAATGAGGCCAATTGAGGATAGTAAATACCCGTAATCAGGCGCAGTTTTTCCAATGCATTGTCCAGATTGTTACGATTGGAAACTTCTTGTGCCAGAATTGAATCGTATTGGGCGCGGGCATTCTGCACGTCGGTAACGGCAACCAAGCCGACATTAAAGCGTTGGGTAGTTTGATCTAATTGGCGATACAGTGAGGCTTTCTGGGCTTCGGTAAATGTTAGGGTATCAATTGTATTCAGAACATCAAAATAAGCTTGAGCGGTGTCCAGAATTAATTTTTGTTGAGCCGCCTGAAAACTGATATCTGCAATACCTGCACTTTTCTCAGATTGGTTCAGTTGGTTCCATTTCGCCATATCAAAGATAGTCTGGGTCAAGCTTAGGCTTGCACCGGTGCCATGAGATTCTGAATTTCTGCTGTCACGAAAGCCCTTGCCATAATTGGCGTTAGCACTCAGACCCAATTGAGGCAGCAAACTACCACGCGTTACATTAATGTTTTCAACAACCGAATTGCGGTCAGCTTGTGCCTTAAGCAATTCGGGGTTTGTTTCTTTCGCCTGCTGATAAATCTGTAGCAGATCCGCTGCATGGCTTGAAGTACTAAAACCTACCAGATTCATAGCGATAAAAAGAGAGAGCAATTTTTTCATTTGCGTTCCTTGTTGTGCAGCTATTTTACTTAAGTTGCCTCTGCATAAAAACCAATACCACAGATTCTAGCAGAGAATGCCAGCAGGGTAGGGTGGCTGTTTGTGCCATATTGCCTCATTTTTCGGCTTGTTTGTATCATCAAAAGGAATTTATTTAGATCAATGTAGAAAAATACATTTTAATAATAGGAAATTTTAAAAAATAATCCGGAGATTTTATGAGTAAAGATCTTGCCTCGCCATTTAGTTTTACTAAACAAGATGTTGAAGTTATTTCCCAAAAAACGCTTTATCACGGTTTTTTCAAAATGACTGAATATCAATTCAGGCATCGCCTATTTCGGGGAGGCTGGAGTGAAACAGTTAAACGTGAGGTTTTTGAACGCGGTCATGCCGGTGTTTTGCTGCCTTATGATCCAGTACGCGATGAAGTTGTTTTGATTGAACAAATCCGCATTCCGGCGATTGAAACCAGTCATACGCCGTGGTTGCTGGAAGTGATTGCTGGCATGATCGAAGAGGGAGAAGATGCTGAACAGGTCGTCCGTCGCGAGGCAGTGGAAGAGGCAGGTATTGAGGTTAAGCGTTGCCAATTTGCATTGAGTTATCTTTCCAGCCCCGGAGGCACAACAGAACGCATGAATATTTTTGTCGGTGAAATCGATTCCTCTACTGCGTCAGGGGTTCATGGTCTGGAAGGTGAACATGAAGATATTCGTGTTCTGGTTGTCAGCCGTGAACAAGCCTATCAGTGGGTGGAAGAAGGTATTATCGATAATGCGGCTTCGGTTATTGCAATACAATGGCTGGCATTGCACCATGAAAAAATTAAGAAAGCGTGGTTGGGATATCATTTCTAATTTGCGTTGGAAAACGGGAAGTGTGCCCCAGTCAGCAGATCTTTTGCATAAATATACGCTAAAATAATTCTCATGATCGACAGGAAAAGGAAACCTTTTGGAAAGCCTGCTTGAAGTACCTGTGGCAGAAGGCGCCACAGCCAGAATACTGCAAATCACCGATACACACCTTTTTGCCAATAAAGGCGATTCACTGCTGGGAATCAATACCTATTGCAGTTATCAGGCTGTATTGGACATGATCCTGAAGCAAAATCTCGATATTGATTTGATCGTTGCGACAGGTGATTTGGTACAGGATCAGACCATCAATGCCTATCAGCATTTTGCGGAGGGAATTGCCCGTTTGACCGCACCTTGTGTTTGGTTGCCGGGCAACCACGATTATCAGCCAGCAATGGTTGATACGTTGGCATCCGCTGGGATCTCACCTTCCAAGCAGATATTCATTGGGCAGCATTGGCAGTTAATTATGCTGGACAGTCAGGTACAGGGCGTTCCTCATGGTGAATTGACGGATTATCAGCTTGAATGGATGAAAAAATGTTTGGATGAACACAGCGAGCGCCATACGATTGTTATGCTTCATCACCATCCTGTACCGTCTGGATGCACATGGCTGGATCAGCACAGTTTGCGTAATTCCCCCGAATTATCAGAATGTTTGAAAGGCAGCTCGCAGGTGAAAGCCATACTGTGTGGGCACATTCATCAAGAAGTTGATGAAATGTGGAATGGCATTCGTGTTATGGCAACACCATCAACCTGTGTGCAATTTAAGCCACATTGTACTAATTTTATGCTTGATACAGTGGCTCCGGGATGGCGTTATCTTGAACTGTCTGTGACTGGCAATTCTGTGACTGGCAATTCTGTGACTGGTAATAAAGAAGCGAAACTGCAAACACAGGTTCACAGGCTGAAGAGTAACGAGTTTTGCCCGGATTTAGATTCGGACGGGTATTAATGTCGACGTTACTTTATTTACATGGTTTTAATAGTTCACCTCAATCAGCGAAAGCGAATGAGCTGAAAACTTGGCTGCACCAGCAGCATCCTGAAATTGACATGCTGGTGCCGCAATTACCTCCTTATCCTGAAGATGCGGCTATCATACTGGAAGAACTGGTAATGGAACGCGCCGGTGAAAATATCGGGCTGGTGGGTTCTTCTTTAGGTGGCTATCTGGCTATCTGGCTTTCCCAGTGCTTTGGTTTGCCTGCCGTGGTCGTCAATCCTGCGGTACGTCCATTCGACTTGCTTCAGAATTATCTTGGGGAAAACGTGAATCCCTATACCGAAGAGCGGTATACTCTCGAACAAAGCCACATATATGATCTCAAAGTGATGCACATTGAACCGCTGGAATCGCCTGATCTTATCTGGCTATTGCAGCAAACAGGGGATGAAGTGCTCGATTACCGACAAGCCGTTGCTTACCTGATGCAGTGCCGGCAGACGGTTGAATCCGGTGGGAATCATGCTTTTATTGGCTTCGAATACTATTTCCCTCAAATCATCGACTTCTTGGGGCTAACCAGTGGCAATAGTAAAAAAATTGCCAAAAATAGATAAGCGACTGGTATTATCAACAGTATATCAATACTGATTGGCCCTCTATTAACGAAGCAACCGACAGAATTACAACATGACTCAATCTAGTTACAACGCAGAGGCCATTGAAGTCCTCAGTGGCCTGGAGCCAGTTCGTCGTCGTCCCGGAATGTATACTGATACAGCCCGTCCGAACCATCTGGCACAGGAAGTGATCGATAACAGTGTGGACGAAGCTCTGGCTGGCCACGCGAAGCATATTGAAGTAATCCTTCACAGCGATCAGTCTCTGGAAGTGATAGATGATGGCCGTGGTATGCCGGTTGATATCCATCCTGAAGAAAAAGTTTCTGCTGTTGAATTGATTCTGACCCGCCTACATGCGGGAGGAAAATTCTCCAATAAAAATTACCAATTTTCTGGTGGCTTGCATGGGGTTGGGATCTCGGTAGTCAACGCCCTGTCCAAGCGCGTGGAAGTGACTGTTCGTCGTAACAGTCAGGTTCACCAGATCGCCTTTGAGAATGGCGAAAAAGTACAAGAATTGGAAGTTATCGGCAGTTGCGGTAAACGCAACACCGGAACAAGTGTCCATTTCTGGCCGGATGAAAGCTATTTCGATGCCCCTCGTTTCTCTATCACTCGTTTGACCCATTTGCTGAAAGCGAAAGCGGTACTGTGCCCGGGAGTTGAAATTGTCTTCAAGGACAAACTGAACAATACCGAACAGAAATGGTGTTATGCCGACGGGCTGACTGATTATCTGCTGGAAGCCGTCAATGGGCTGGTGACTCTGCCAAAAGCACCATTTGTCGGTACATTCAGCGGGGATACTGAAGCGGTTGATTGGGCATTGTTATGGCTGCCTGAAGGTGGAGAGTTATTGACTGAAAGTTATGTTAACCTGATCCCGACAGTACAGGGGGGAACTCATGTTAACGGCTTGCGCCAAGGCTTGCTGGATGCCATGCGTGAATTCTGCGAATTCCGCAACATACTGCCGCGTGGAGTAAAACTTTCCGCTGATGATATCTGGGATCGCTGTGCTTATGTGTTGTCCCTCAAAATGCAAGATCCGCAATTTGCCGGCCAAACCAAAGAACGCCTCTCTTCTCGCCAGTCTGCGGCTTTTGTTTCCGGCGTGGTGAAAGATGCATTCAGTCTGTGGTTAAACCAGCACATTCAAGATGCGGAGCAGCTCGCAGAAATGGCGATTGCCAGTGCGCAGCGCAGAATGCGTGCGGCAAAGAAAGTCGTGCGCAAAAAGCTGACTAATGGCCCCGCTTTGCCGGGTAAATTGGCAGATTGTACTGCGCAAGATCTCAATATTACTGAACTGTTTTTGGTGGAAGGAGATTCCGCTGGCGGTTCTGCGAAGCAAGCCCGTGATCGTGAATTTCAGGCAATCATGCCTCTGCGCGGAAAAATCCTGAACACATGGGAAGTTTCTTCGGATGAAGTACTGGCTTCGCAGGAAGTCCATGATATCTCTGTGGCAATTGGCATCGATCCGGATAGCGACGATCTGAGCCAGCTTCGCTATGGTAAAATTTGCATACTGGCGGATGCGGACTCCGATGGATTGCATATTGCAACATTGCTGTGTGCCTTGTTTGTCCGTCACTTCCCGACACTGGTGAAACGCGGGCATGTCTATATGGCAATGCCACCGCTGTATCGTATCGACCTCGGCAAAGAAGTGCATTATGCACTGGATGAAGGGGAAAAAAGCGCCATACTGGATCGTTTGAGCCGCAAGCGGGGTAAACCGAACGTCCAGCGCTTTAAAGGGTTGGGTGAAATGAACCCCATTCAGTTGCGCGAAACCACATTAGACCCCAACACTCGCCGTCTGGTGCAATTGACTATCGATGATGAAAATTATCAAGAAACCCTCTCAGTCATGGATATGCTTCTGGCGAAGAAACGTTCAGAAGATCGCCGTAATTGGCTGCAAGAGAAGGGTGATTCCATCGATATTGAAGTTTAGCGCATAACTGATTAGTGCATAACTGATTAGCGCATAAATGATTGGTGCTAAATAAATAAAAATGTCGCGCACGGTAGTCAATACAGATTCTGAGGAAATTAATACATGAGTGAGATAACTCACGATGGTGTGGAGCGTCAGCCGCTCCACACGTTCACTGAAAACGCCTATTTGAATTACTCCATGTACGTCATCATGGACAGGGCGTTGCCTTTTATCGGTGATGGCTTAAAGCCTGTTCAGCGTCGTATTGTCTATGCGATGTCAGAATTGGGGCTGAGCAGTAGCGCCAAATTTAAAAAATCTGCCCGTACTGTCGGTGATGTTCTCGGTAAATACCATCCGCATGGAGATGGGGCCTGTTATGAAGCCATGGTTTTGATGGCGCAACCTTTCTCATACCGCTATCCGTTGGTGGATGGACAAGGAAACTGGGGAGCGCCGGATGATCCCAAATCCTTTGCGGCGATGCGTTATACCGAATCCCGTTTGTCCAAATATGCCGAATTGTTGTTGAGTGAATTGGGACAGGGAACTGTAAATTGGGTGCCAAACTTTGATGGCACATTGCAGGAGCCTAAAATGCTGCCTGCCCGCCTTCCCAATATCTTGCTGAATGGTACTACCGGTATTGCCGTTGGTATGGCGACTGACATCCCGCCACACAATGCCCGTGAGGTAGCGAATGCCCTGATTGCCATGTTGGATAAGCCTGATCTATCGCTTGATGAAGCAATGGAATACGTCAAAGGGCCGGACTATCCAACAGAAGCTGAGATCATCACGCCAAAAGAAGATATCCGCAAGATCTACAAAAATGGTCGTGGTTCGGTGCGGATGCGGGCAATTTGGTCGAAAGAAGAAGGTAACGTCGTTATTACGGCTCTGCCCCATCAAGTATCAGGCGCGAAGATACTGGAGCAAATCGCCAGCCAAATGCGGGCAAAGAAATTGCCGATGGTGGATGATCTGCGTGACGAATCTGATCACGAAAATCCGACTCGCTTGGTCATTGTTCCACGTACTAATCGCGTGGATGTCGAACAAGTCATGAACCATCTGTTTGCAACCACTGATCTGGAAAAGAGTTATCGCGTTAACCTCAATATGATCGGTTTGGATAACCGTCCTTCGGTGAAAGGCTTGGTTGAGATCCTCAGTGAATGGTTGATTTTCCGCCGCGAGACGGTGCGTAATCGCTTGAATTATCGTTTGGAAAAAGTCCTGAAGCGGCTGCATATTCTGGAAGGTTTGCTGGCGGCATATCTGAACATTGATGAAGTCATCCACATTATTCGCAATGAAGATGAGCCGAAGCCAGTATTGATACAGCGTTTTGGATTAACCGAAACGCAGGCAGAAGCCATTCTTGAACTGAAATTGCGCCACTTGGCGAAACTGGAAGAAGTCAAAATCCGTGGCGAGCAGGGTGAACTGGCGAAAGAACGCGACAAACTTCAGGCGATCTTGGGTTCTGAGCGTAAATTAAGTACGTTACTGAAAAAAGAGATTATTGCCGATGCCGCAAGCTACGGCGATGACCGCCGCTCTCCATTGAAAGAGCGCACAGAAGCTAAAGCCATGAGTGATCATGACATCCTGCCATCTGAGCCGATTACAGTCATCATGTCAGAAATGGGCTGGGTACGTAGTGCGAAAGGGCACGAGATTGATCCGGCGGGTTTGAATTACAAATCTGGTGACAGCTTCCGCAGTGCGGCCCGCGGCAAGAGCAACCAGCCTGTGGTCTTTATTGATACCACTGGACGCAGCTACTCTGTTGATTCGTTGGATTTACCCTCAGCCAGAGGGCAAGGAGAACCTTTGACGGGTAAACTGGCATTGCCTGCCGGGGCAGCGGTTGAACACCTTCTGATGGCGAAAGAAGAGCAGAAATTCTTGATGGCATCAGATGCAGGATATGGTTTTATCTGTACTTTCAATGACTTGATTGCAAAAAACCGCGCAGGCAAGGCAATGATTACTTTGCCTGAAAATGCCAAAGTAATGCAGCCACTGGAGATTAACAACGAACAGGATGATATGTTACTGGCGATTACCAAAGCTGGTCGTATGTTGATGTTCCCGGTGGCTGATCTGCCACAGCTTTCGAAAGGAAAAGGCAATAAGATTGTTTCTATTCCTGCCGTACAGGCCGTATCAGGCGAAGATATGTTGAGTTGGTTGTTGGTATTGCCTTCACAATCTTCAATCACGCTTTACTTTGGCAAGCGCAAATTATTGCTTCGTCCTGAGGACTTACAGAAATTCAGGGCTGAAAGAGGGCGCAAGGGAACGTCTTTACCTCGTGGTTTGCAGCGTGTTGATCGCGTTGAAGTGGAGATGCCCAAACAGTAATCTTATGTAATAACGGTATATATTTCATATGGTTATTTTCTAATATAATTATCGTTATTATTTTATATTAGCTATTTATACCCAACAGATTTCAATTTGTGGCACAACCAATTGAGCTGCAAATTGCGGGATGAAAGGTATCAATCATAATCTCAGGCCAGTGTAATACACTGGCCTGCTTAGCAAGGGGCAGCTATGCTGGCAATCATTCGTGGAATAATTGTTATTCTGTTTACGATACTGGTCTTTATTTTTGGTTGTATCTACTGTTTATTCAGTCCGCGTAATCCACGTCATGTCATGACTTTTGGTCATGCGTTTGGCAAGTTGCATAAAGTGTTTGGCATTAAGTTGCTGGAACGTATTCCAGCGGAAGCTCAGGAATATGGGCCTAGCATTTATATCGGCAATCACCAAAACAATTACGACATGATTACTATGTCGAATGCGGTGCAGCCACGTACAGTCACTGTAGGTAAAAAAAGCCTGGTCTTTATTCCCTTTTTTGGCCAGATTTATTGGTTGACAGGTAATATCCTGATCGACAGGAACAACCGAACAAAAGCGCATGGCACAATTTCGCAGGTTGTCGATCAGATCAAAAAAAATCAGGTATCGGTCTGGATGTTCCCAGAAGGAACACGCAGTCGTGGCCGTGGTTTACTGCCCTTTAAAACAGGTGCTTTTCATGCAGCCATTGCAGCAGGAGTATCTATCGTGCCAGTCTGTGTTTCTTCCACACACAATAAAATAAAACTCAATCGTTGGAATAATGGCACCGTTATTGTTGAAATGTTGCCTCCGATTGACACCAAGAAATATACCAAAGAACAGGTGCGTGAACTGGCAGAACACTGTCGACAAATGATGCAAACTAAGATTGAAGAACTGGATAAAGAAGTCGAGGCGCTGAATAAGCGGGGATAATTGAATGACAGTAAACTGTCTGGAATTATCAAATATGATCTCCTGCATTTTGGCCGGATTATCGCCACAAATTTAAGATAGTTTTAGAATTTCTCTCCTATTCGCGATATGATTGCGTTTAATAAATTAACGTTTTTATTAAACGCAATCGATAGAATAATAACTCTTGATAGCCACAATATCGGAGTCTTCATCCCAGTAATTATTTGAATTGTATGCCCAAGAGTTTCAAGCCGCAGCTTGGAAGAAGAAGGCTATATGCAGTCATTGGAGATTACTATTCTCGTTGTGCAAATTATTTCTGTTGTAGAGACCATTTCTTCTGTGGAGAAAGTATGTCACTGAGTCGGCGCCAATTTATTCAGGCTTCAGGTGTGGCAATGTGTTTAGGTGCGCTTCCTTTTGTGATTAGAGCCAAGAAAAATCAACAAACACAATTGCCGATCCCTCCCTTACTGGAATCCCGAATAGGACAACCACTGTTTTTAACTATACAAAAAGCCAACTGGGCGTTTAATGGCCGTAAGAATGCTAACATTTGGGGTATTAACGGACATTATTTAGGGCCAACAATTCGGGTGCGCCGAGGGGATTATGTCAAATTAATATATAGCAATCGGCTATCTGAACCGGTTTCAATGACCGTAGGGGGGTTATTGGTCCCCGGAACCTTAATAGGCGGCTCGACCCGTTTGATAAAACCGAAGGAAAGTTGGTCGCCGATTATCCAGATAGACCAGCCTGCAACCACCTGTTGGTATCATGCCAATACCCCAAATCGAATGGCACGGCACGTTTATGCCGGCCTTGCAGGTATGTGGCTGGTGGAAGACGAAAGCAGCCGTAGCCTGCCGTTGCCCAAACATTATGGTGTCGATGATTTTCCTGTTATTTTGCAAGATAAGCGGTTTGATAATTTTGGTGTGCCACAATACAACCCAACGGATAATCAAGGCTTTCTTGGTGATAGCTTGATTGTTAATGGTGTCGAAAATCCTTTCGTGGAAGTTGCCAGAGGTTGGGTCAGACTGCGTTTGCTGAATGCTTCTAATGCTCGGCGATATGAATTGCAACTCAGCGATGGACGCCCGTTCTACATGATTGGTACTGATCAAGGATTGCTGCCTGCTCCCGTAGCGGTACAGTTATTGTCACTGGCTCCGGGAGAGCGTCGTGAGATCCTGATTGATATGTCAAAAGGGGAGAGTGTTACCATTACTGCGGGGGAATCGGCAGGCATAATGGATCGTTTGAAAGGCCTGTTGGAATATTCAACTAAGCTCTTGTCAACCACAGTATTAACACTGAAAGCCAGTGGGTTGCTTCCTTTGGTGACAGATCAATTACCGACTCAGCTTGTAGCTGATAATCCACATATTAACGCCTCCATTCGAAGCCGTCAGATTGATTTGGGAGATTATTCACCAGGGAGCAATGGTTCACTAGCGAATAAGCATCGAATCGATATAACAAGCCAGCAAGGAGCATGGGAGCGTTGGATAGTCACAACGTCAACACCTCAGCCTTTGCATATTGAAGGGGTAAGATTTAAAGTCATCAATCTGAATGGCAAACGTCCAGAGCCACAGGATTATGGCTGGAAAGATACTGTTTGGATTGATAGCCGGGCAGAATTGTTGGTTAATATGGTGCAACCATCTTATGAGAATTTTCCTTTTATGTATTACAGCCAGATATTGGAGAGGGCTGATAGTGGAGTTGCCGGGAAGTTGATTGTTAATCCTCCGGGTTTCTAAGTGAAGCGCTGTTACTGTTTTAATAATGCAGATTAACCCCAATATATTGTGTTGTTACGCGAAGCCAGCTTCGCTTATCTTGGGGGATTGGCTGTCAGACCGACAGCCGTTTATCATTATCATTCTTATCATAAATCACTTGTTAAAATTTCACTTTTCCAATAATGGCTATATGTTTTTTCTTGGTTAAGTGGATTAATTGTATAATATTCAAAATAGATCATTCCTAGACCACCGTTTATATTCTCCCTGATATCATTAAGTTCTGGCGAATAAATTTTAATGATAGCTGTTGCCATTTTTCCTCCTGATTCATCTGGAGTATAAGGTGAAGTGATTTTAAATATCTTATTAAAGTTCTTGTTTTTTGATTTAACATACATCCTTAAATATATATCCTTCCCCCAAAGTGGATGAGCCAGATCACTTTCATCATTAGTGGAAATAAGTTTTACATATAGTTGACAACCACTTATAGGATAATTGGAGATGTCTCTTGGAGTAATTATTTCGTTAAATGTTTTTTTATCATCATCAGAATTCTCAAGTTTAGGATCACTTTTTATGTTGGCAAAGCTTGAGAAAACATCAGGCATATTAAATACTCTATTCACATTGTAATTAGGTGTGTTTAGTTGACCTCCTGTATATTTAATTTGTTGAGATTCAGAAAAGATGCTGTCACCAAATTCTGGAGATATTACATAATAAAAAATAGAATCTTCTTCAGGTGGAAATATATCTCTTCGCATCAAAAATGTATAAGATGAGTTATCTTGACCATTCGGTTCCACAACATCGGAAATTTTTTTTACGGGCAATATTAACCCTTCTGGATCAAAAGAGCTGTCATTATTTTTTTTATTGAAAAATAAAATACAGTCTGTCATTGATACATTTGGATAAGAATCAATCTGAATGTCAAAAAATTTTCGGCCATCACTACTCAATAAATTTCCAGATAATTCGGGAATATATGGGGGATTAGGTAACGTATTATTATCAGATGGAAAAATAGAAACCATATGTATAGTACCGGAATGATATTCAGCTACCCCTTCTATTTTACTGATCAAATCTATAACAACAGGTGTATTCATAATGGGATATACACGAAATTTCACTTTTCCGTCCTCACCACTAGTAATGATCACCTCAATTTTGTCCCCATCATTATGGGGCTTAATGATTTCAGGTTTTTGTTCTGGCTTGTCAGGATCAGTCGTGATGATGATACTTCTTTCTATGTCCTCTTTATTTTCAGAAAAAATTTGAACAGGAATGTTTTTCAGTAATTGACCGTTTGTATCAAATAATGTAGTACAATAACTGATATAGTGTTCTTTATTATTATCTATATCATCATCATTCGGTGTCATACAGACACTTTTATTTTTCTTCAACTGAATCGTACTTTTGACTAAATCTTTTGCATAAAACCTTACTACTTTATTAATGCCAGTGAGTGTAAAATATATATTTTCACCTGCTTTTATTGAATCATTATCATTGACAACACATAGCACACTCATATTATATGAATTCTTATCCCGTTGGTATTTTATAGGGTGAATGACATCTATATGTTTAAACCCACTGATATCCTTTATTTCTATATCAAATTGATTTTCTGTTATTGTTTTTGGTATTATCTCTATATCAAGATAAAACCTATGGCCAATGATAACATCAGAGTCATTATTAACAGATAAATTCAAGCTATAAATTTCCTCATCGCTATTAAACATATTCATCCTCTTTTACAATTTATTAGTTATATAGTTTTTATAAAGAACTAATTAGTGTCATATGAGTATATTATGATTAAATATCGAAAAATTGGGTCACCATATACCAGACCAAGTTACACCATCAGGGCAAGCATCCCCCGGAAGCTCTCCTCCTGGCCGTACTGTATGAAGGCTGGCTTGCCAAATTTGACCATAAGAAATATCCCCATAGTAATTAACCTGAAAGTCAAAATAAATCTCGCCATTATCTATATGCCCAACATAATTAAAAGGAATACCAAACAGTAATGTTGCTGTATTACTATCATGGCTATCAGGTTGAGATGGCATTAACTTAAGCTTAGACTGATAAACTGTATTTGGATAATTATTAACATATAAATTTAATATCACTTCAGCACCAAATGGAACTTTTGTTTTATCTTTATGATCACTGGTTCCTATTATTTTAACAAATAATCCTTCGTGGTGAGAGTTTTTACATCTGTGCGCTATATCTTTTTCAACAATTGAAGTATTGACCATGTTTTTATCATCACTATCGCCATCACTGCTATAAACTATACAACTGTCATATGTTCTTTCTAAGTTAGCGGTTGGTTGATTATATGCTCCGCCAGAATATGTTATACTTTTGGGAGTTGAAGAACGGGTCAAGCCTATATTATTCACAATAGTATAAGAAAAATTAACAGATTTATTTTTTGTAAGAAGGTTATAAGGAAAAGTCATATAACTATTTTCTAATGCACTAATATCTTCAACAACAAAGAATTTATTCACGTATTTATTATCAATGAAAAATAGTATAGTGTCATTTATTTTAGCATCAGGATAATCTTGAATCAAAAGCGTAAAGAAATTTGAGCTGGGATTCACCCATAATTTTCCGTCATCTCCGAGTATGTCAGGTGGAGGAAGAGTTAAATCTTCTTTGTTATTATCTATGATATATATCTTATTCTTTGATGATATACGTCCTGTAACATTTATCACCATAGAGTCAACTTGAAATATTAGTGGTGTTAATTTTTTAGGGTAAACGTAGAATATTAATTCTCCATTATTATTTGAAGTAATGATAAAAGTATTCAGATTAGAAACGATTTTTTGAATTCTGACAGGGGTTTCTTTATCAGAATGATAAATATTGACATGGTCAAAATAAGCGTGTTCTTTTTCAATAATAGCAACTGAAACATTTGGCAAGGGTGTTCCTTCTTTGTCCCTGACTAAAGCAATGGCCTTAATACAGTCACCATCAGGTGGTAAGACATCATGCTCTAAGATTTGGAAAAAGTCTTTTTCAAAATATATTGAAATTGAATTTTCATCTATTGAAAAATTATTTTTCATATCGTTGCCTTATTTTTTATATTATTATAATCTCACAATATAATAATTAACGATTGATTTGTGATTTTTTCTGACCACTTCTATAGAAAGAGAACTTCATTTAAGAATATAAAATATTTTCAGTACCTTTATAAAGGATCACACCCATCATTATCATCATGAGGCTGATTTGGTAATACAGTATTAATTTTGGCAGTCCATTTTTTACTATACGTTTTAGAGCCATCACTATTTTCAATATAATAATCGAAAGAAAGTGTTCCTAATCCTTTGGAGAATGAAGGTCCGGCTCGGTTAATGTCACAGTATGGAATATTAACGACAACATGACCTGTTTGTTTTCCCGAATCGACACTGGATGGTAACGAGAACTGATAATTTTTATGAGTATTTCTGGATGTCGGTGTTTTGACATATATATTCAAATATCCCGTGCTACCGAGTTGTGGTAAATTTTTATTATTTTGATCATTGGTTCCCATAATCACCACATATAGCCCAGTCACTCCTTTAGCGCTTTGACCAGGCTTTCTGTTACGATTTATCATGCTTAGGATGATGCCATGCCACTCAAAAGTTTCATTTTTTTCACTATATACATCAATGGGAAGTGTTGCATAGCTGGTATAGATTTTAACTTTATCGTAAACCTCGTCGTTAGATGAGTCATTACCAACATATTTTACTGTAATTGGGTAAGATTTCCTGACTTCACCTTCTACTGAAGAAATAAGATAATAAAATTCAACTCGTTCGTTAATAGGTAAGTCACTGTATGACAAGCTAAAAGCTTTACTTGGCAATTCATTAACATTATTAACCTTATATATAGGTTCAAGTAACTTTGGTTTATCATGTAAGCTACTTCTTATAAAAAACAGAATTCCATCTGTAGCATAAATAGGTTGATAAGAAGGTATTTGGACATGAAAATATTTCGAAGAAGTCGAATCTTGTTTAATTATATTATTTTCTTCCATTTCTTGTATCGTTGGGCTACCGAGTTCAAATGGGCTATTATGAGGAGAATTAATGACATACAGAGTATAAGCTTGAGTAAATCCAGTAACATTAAGTATTGCCGTTGTCAAATTAAGTCTGACTTGTGTATATTTTATTGGATAGATACGAAATCTAACTTTTCCTTCTGAATCAGAATAGACAGTAATAACATCAATCTCGTGATAGGATTGAACCTCAATAGGTTGAGGTGATTTATCATCTGTAGCAAAAACAACTAGATTTAATTTCTTGGGTTGGGAAGAGGAAATAGTCACGGCAACATTTTTCAAAGGGTTACCATCATCCCCAGTAATTGTTGAACTAATCAAGGCATATTCACTATTAGGATCATCAATATTATTATCACTGATTGGTGTCACCATATAGTTTTTTTTACCATAGTCAAGCGAAATAGTTTTATCAAAACTAAATTGCTTTGCCGTATAGGTAATGTTCAGTGGTGTCACCTCTTGAATATCTAAACCTGAATTTGAAATCGCATGAACATTATAGTTTATTAATTTTCCTGGTAAAATATTACCATTAACATTCAACAAAAATATCGCACTTCCTCCAGTTTTATTTTTTGTGGGCGTCCACTTCACATGACGTATTACTTCAACTACCGTTGGATCACTTTTTATTGAAATATCCTTAATATCTTCAATCACATTTTGGTTTGCTACAAGTGTTACTGTCAGATAAACAGATTGTCCAATAATAATATCTGAACTATCTGGTATAGATACACAAAGTTTTCCTGGCAAGCAGGATTCTGATAATTTTATTATATTATTTTTAATATTCATTTTTTCACCTTTGAATCCATAATAGTTTAGTTAAACATATATACCCATCATCATTAAAGGCACCTGATATATAACTCAAATTAGACATGTTAACCAATATGAAAATACATCTGATATCAATAAAAAATAATCCATTTAACTAATGTATGATACTGTACGAAGTGGATATTGTATTAAGAACAACTTTAAAGAATTAAAACTTGCATCTTTAAACTAGTTTAACTTTTATTCTTGATGATATTCCAAGCCATAATATTGACTTGGAATATATGGCACTGAAAATATTAATATATAATTAATTTCTATCCGTATTTATCTATAAATTAAGACGAGCATCCATAATAGTCATCATCATCATATTCATTTGGATCCATAGTGTTAATATCAACCTCCCAAATTTTACTATATATTTTCTCTCCAGTTTCTGCATCTTTTATTATATAGTAATCAATATATAATCTTGAAGGATTATAACCATCTATAGGTAATATTCCTTTAAGGAAACAGAATGGAATAGTAACCACTTGGTATTTAACCTTCCCATCTTGTTTTAGGTTTTTTAAATCAAAATCATACTCTTTAGATACAAGACCCTTGGAAGATTTTATACTCACCCTCACTTTACCACTCTGATTAGGCTGTGGTAAGTTTTCTATGGTAGAATTACCTGCAGCTTCTATCAACACATATAATCCTGCACTATTGCTATTATTCTTATCCTCACCGAAAACAAGACCTTGACTTATTAGGTCAAAAATTACGGCAGATGATTTAGAAACTGTGCCATTTATATCACTAGGTTTGATTGGAAGGTCCGCATAAGTAGAATATACAGTAACTTTATCATAAACCTCGTTTTTATTTCCATCTGGAGAATCTTCATCCTGAATATACTTTACATTCAAAGATTGGGAATATCTAGGCTCCCCTTCTTGGGATATCACCATATAGTATAACCCACCGAGTTTATTAGGCTCTAATTGATCATATGTGAAAGGAAAAGGTATGTCTTCTATTTTATCTATATCTCCAGTTCTATATGTAGGAGACAGTAATGTTTTTTTGTCTGTTCCATCATATTCAGTAAAAAATGCAAGAACATCTGTTCCGTAAGCATCATCATATGGATTAATTTCTACATTAAAATGAGTTCTTCCAAATAGTTTTTTGAGTATTCCACCTTCCTCCATTTCATTTATAAAAGGATTATCTAATTGGCGATCATGAGAGTTATCAGGAAAAATACACATTGATGTTGTATATGTATCTCTTGTTAAATTTTGTATTGATGCTAAAAAATCAATTCTTGCTGGTTTACCTTTTTGAGGATATGCACGAAATTTTATCTTACCATTTTCATCACTATTTAAAGTGATGAAATATCGGTGATCACCTTTTCCTATAGGAGTGATAGGAGTAATAGGGTTAACACCACTTACTTCTGGCTCATGAGTTATATTTATTATCTCAGATCCAGGAGATAACTGATCTCGTTGCGTTGAGATAATAACTTGAGCTTTCTTTATCGGATTATTATGGATATCACTAACCACACCTTCATATATATTGTAGATACTTTTTTTTCCAGTTATTGGATTATTAGTATCCGGTAGTTTTATGAATTCATTTTCAGTTTTTAATGTAATTATTTCTTGCGGAGGATTTTTATGCACTTTATATGAAACCGGTAAAGGATCAACATTATTTACCTGTTGTCCATTTTCTTTATAAGCCACGACTTTAAAAGGAATTTCTGTAAGAGAATTATTATTCTCCACCGTTAGTAACAGTATAGAAACACCATAGTTTTCTGTAGCTGTAATCACCTTATAAAATGGTGTGTATATAATGTGATGAATAGAATTTGATGCACCTTCTATTTTAATTTTAGATATATCACGCAGGGTTGATGGATCCGCTTTAATAGTTATTTCTAAATAAATGGACTGACCATTGAGAACAGTAGAACCATCCTCAAGTGATATCTTAATAGGATAATTAGTTGAAGGGATAGTTGATCCGCTTTTCAGCACTTCTTTTTTTATGTTCATATCATTTCCTTATAAAATAATCTAAAAAATGTCACATCTAAATATGCAATTTAAGTATTATTAATACATTATACTAATGTCTATTTATCACAGCATCAGTGTTAATATAATATTTATAACTCTCGAATGAAAACTAATGAAAAAAAGTAATCACATTGAAAAATTATTGTATATATTAAATTATTGTTATTGACATAGATAATTTAATTTCAAAAAAATATCCTATTGAAGATGCTTAATCTATAATTCAAACCACTTAATGCTGTTCGACATAAAAATCATCTATACAACAATATTTGACACGCTATT
Organism: Xenorhabdus anantnagensis; assembly: GCF_028598555.1. Classification (GTDB taxonomy): domain Bacteria; phylum Pseudomonadota; class Gammaproteobacteria; order Enterobacterales; family Enterobacteriaceae; genus Xenorhabdus; species Xenorhabdus anantnagensis. The sequence continues at coordinate 119,526 of NZ_JAQRFN010000002.1, read as the reverse complement.
TATAGAAATTAACACTACTTATACCATTCTCACTACAAAGTTCAAGAACAGAGTATTTTTGCTTCAAATTTTTTCAAAATAGCGAAGTTCCAACGATCAGTAAAATTTGATTTTTTAATAATATTTGATTCTTCCTCTGATTCATTAAGGTTATCAAACCTATCAATAAAATCGCATTAAATGTGCAAAATTATCAATATCTGCGTAATGATTATTTTTCTACAAAGTAGAATCTCGCCCCTGTTAAGGTTATGAGAACGTTCTACTTATGAAAATTTCATTTTTTAGGGAGGGCTATCCTGAACACATAATAAATATCCTGATGTATTATTATCACTAACAGGCTGATCAATCTTTAGATCATACAAATATTTTGTCTGAGTATTAGTATAAATTGGAACAATTACTGATATTCCATAACTATTAGGATCTAATATTCCCCATAAGAAGCTATGTGGAAACTCCCCTTTTAATGGAATATTTCCATTTTGTGTGCTTTCTAAATCATCTGTATTAACAATCCTCAACAAATTCTCGCTAACATTACCTATAGTACAGCCTGCACTAGAATCCGTTTTAATAGGATCAAGAAAATTAGAGTCAATGTAGTAGAATTTTCTTATATTATAATTATATTTATATTTATACTTGGCCTTATTAGACTTTGTAATCGTCATTTCCAAATCTACTTCTCCCGTATTATAAAAAGCGATTACGCCTTTAGGGTCTAATTTACCAATCATAGAAATATTACCTTTTGTTATAGAGAATTTATCTTTACCCTGAACAATCGGTTTTTCTGTAAACAAATCCACTAACTCTCCCATCAGATTCTGAAATGCATTATAAGGCCTATTCTGCTCTTTGAATATTTTCCCTATTTTATTTTTATCACTGAATACATGAAGCCCGGCTTGCCAAGTAGGGGGAACAAAAGCAACTTGTTGATTTGCCGAACTAGAAGTCGTTTTTCCCCTCCCAGCTGGTACTTCTAATTTTACTGTCAGACCGTCAGTTACTTGACTATTATTAATATCACCAATACCAACCTGACTGCTTAGTGTAGCCGTAATTTGACCATTTCTTACTATATTGTCACTTTTAATTTCCCATTCATCCTGACCTTTATAGATTTCAGGGGCAGGATCTAGAACCCATTTAGCATCTATCTTATACCCGTCAGGTAGCGCTGTATTAGGGCTGTCAGCCTTAACAATTTTTGCAGTATAGGTATAATGTTCATTACTGCCACCCTTTATGGGATGGTTAGGGTCAAACACAACATCAAGACTTACTATCTTTAAAGTTTCCGCTTCAAAATCCACAGGTTCAGCACATTGTTCTGTTTCAGGGATCTCAACAGACTTTTCATCAACAGCAGCAAGACACACGATTGCGCCTGTCACTACAGGGTTTTTCTGGCTGCTAAGTAGTTGAACTGTTAATGTGCCATCAGGTTTAGTAGTAACTTCCCCTGACTCTGATAGCCAGGTATTTTTCGGATCACCACCACCCGCCTGAGATTTTAATCGCCACTTAAATTTAATATCTTGCTCTTTATAAGGTGTTGTACCATTAGCACTAAACACATATGCAGTATAGTGATAAGCGTGTTGCGGATTTTTATCTCCATCCGCAGGAACTGTTCCATTTTTTTCGGCCACTGTTGGTTTCTGGATTTTTGGCCATCTGAATTCCACATCCACAGACTTCGGTGTTTCAACTCCTTCTGCAGAAGCCTCCACCGTCACCGTTTGAGCCTGAGTACTGGTCAATGTTGTGGTCGCTTCTCCGCTAGCATTGACTTTGCTGCTTGCTGGATTAAGTGTTAGACCTTTTTGGCTTGTATCTTTTATGGACCAATTAACTTCCTTATTAAGCTCTGGATTCTTACCCGTAGAATCCTTAACGCTGACTGTCAGAGTATAAGATTTATTCACCAGTATAGGGCTTGATGGTGTCACTGTTATTGCCGACATCTGTTCCGGGTTGAAATCTACTGCCCGCTTTGCTTGAACGGACTTGTGGCTTCCAACCGTGAGTGAAACTATAATCCCATTGAGTGTCTTAGTACTGGTTAAAGTTGCTTTTAATTTACCATCGCTATCTGTTGTCATATCTGATTGATTTAGATTAAGTCCATCAGTATTGTTTGGATAATCTATCTTCCATTTCGTATTAGTCATATTTTTATTCTTAACGGGTTTTCCATCACTTCCCACAATAATGGCCGTATAGGTATATTTTTGTTGACCATCCGCAGTTAACGTCTCTGGTGGGTTGACCTGAATATCCCCACTAATATGATAATCTTTGGTATCCGCAGTAAAGGACACTGGCTGTTCTGCCGATACAATTTTTTGATTGCCAATAGCGAGTGAAACTGTGATATCTCTTATTTCCACCTTACTGGCCAATGTTGCCGTTAATTTTCCTTCGCCATCAGTCGTAACTTCGCCATTTTTCGGGTTCCAAATCAGTCCGTCTTCACTCTTATCTTTACTCCAATTCACATTAGTAATTTTCTGGTTTTTCATTGGCTTATTATTACTATCCAGAACTACCGCAGTGTAAGTGTAGGTTTGAGTACCATCGGCTACGAGTGACGGTACTTGCGGTGAAACCTTAACTTTATCAACATGAAAACTGGCAGGTTTTTCATCAAAACTGACTTCGCCCACTAAATGTGGAGGTTGCCCGTCCAGTTTCAGGTATACTTTGACATCTTTATGTGACTGAGTACTAATTAAGATGGGTTTATGTTTGAAATGCCCATTCTCATCAATTGCAACAGAATCTGATTTTTCCCAATCAATAAACTGCAATCCAGACTCCGGACCTGTTTTGGGATCAGTTATCCACTGAACGTGATTAATGGTAGTGTTTTTTATTGGTGTACCATTAATCGTATCAAAGGTAATTACAGGGTTAAAAATGTATCCATCCTCTTTATCCCCCGTCGCAGGCAATGGCCCCATTGGAATAAAATTGGCCCCTTCCCGTTTTTTCAACATAAACGGCCTGACAATCACGCGCATTTCAACAGGTGCTGATTTTTGGTTATTTTCCAATTCAGCAAAAGCATAAATAGGGTAATTGTTATTTTGGTTATCGCTAGATAAATATTTTGGCAGGGTTATTTTTATTGTATTACCGACATGAGAAGAGAGTTTTCCAGAATGCTTTTCAAAGTATTCGTTCGTTGCCCAATGAATCTGTTTAACTGAATTATTAGAAGATAAATTGACTGTAATATCGTGCTGCTCCTGACTGTACCCGATGATGGTTTCCGGTAACGACAATTGCGCAATCGGTTTTTTCTGGTGCTCAAGCACAATATGATTATTTCTTTCTACCAGATCATAACGGCTACCTGTTAATGTCCTCGCCGCCGCCACATTTTCTGGCGATAACTGCACGCTCAAGGGAACTCCCAGTTTATAGTTAAAATTCGCCAAAAACTGTGTTTCGCTGTGCCCGCTTCCCCCTTGTTTATAATCCACGCCCAGAGTAAATAGTGGGACTGGGGTGTAAGTCAGCCCCAATTTAGCCAAGTTGGGGTTTTTCTGTTTCGTGTCACGATTGAATAAGGTAACGTTATCGCCAAAATACTGCTCATAGGTCAGTTTAGCTCCCAGATTGGGGTAAGCGGGTAAGAAAAACTCTCCATTAATGTCATAACCGTTGGCAGGGCGTTCATAATAACCTGCAAAATTACGGGAGTTCTGCCAATTATTTAAACGATAATAGGTATTAGCAGAAAGTTTAATGTAGTCTCCCCATATTTCTCCGCCCAGTCCAAAGCGCTGGTTTTTCCCTGTCAGGTCATGATCATAAAAAGTATTCAGGCCATACATCCAGTTTTGATAAAAATAACGTCCACCTAAACCGACGTTAATGGTATTGCGACTGTCTTTGTTACGATAACCCAATTGGGAAAAGAGCAGCCAGTCTGCTTTATTGTCATAAAGTGGCAGTAATAGATCGAGTGAGTTATTTTCTAGCGTTCCCTTTTTATCCAGACCTAAGTTAATTCTGGCAGTACCAAACTGTGATAACCATTTTTGAGTTTCAGAAGAGACTGTGCTGTTGAATTTACCTAAAGCATAGGATTTAGCTTGTTCTGCTAGATCCGAAGGAGAAGATGATAAGATATTGCCTATGGTTTGAATATTTTTGGCGATCACATTCGGTGCATCAGACTCTGAGGTGTCATTATTTTCTTTTAAACGCGCTTCTTTATTGATGCTGGAATTCAAGGGGTTTCCATCAGAAAAAGCGCTCGTCATTGTAGAAGCTATCAATAAGGTATAAAATAAAGAACATAAGACAATGACTTTACTAATATATTTTGACATATATTAAGCACCTCAGAGATTTTAGTATAAATCTAGATTTCTATTTCCCTATGTATCTAATGACACTAGTTTATTCATCTTATTAGGCTAGCTGAATATTTCTATTTTGCGTTATTAAAAATAGTTATCAGTTGATAACTATTTTTAATAATTTATTGTTTAGAGAATAATTTCGTATTCTGATTTGGCTAATCGCAATGTGTCAGTTATTTTGGCCACTCTTACGGACTGCGCGCAGAAACTGAAACGTACAGTAGAATAGTACACGGAAATTCCTGCCGCAGCCCTGACTTAAAATAAAATAGCCTGTCGACTCACCTTTATAATTTTTTATAAAATTTGTCTTAATACGCGAGAGAAGCGATATTCCATCCCTGACATACTACCTACAGCGTAATCAATCAATACAAGATGTCCGCGATTTTCTTGTACCCAATCATACGGAATATCTATAAGCATTTGCTGTACATTATCAACGGGTTGATAGGGAGTTTGCACCATTGTTTTACCCACTAAACGGATTTCTACAGTTTGCTCTACTGTCATATCAGGATACCGTATCACGACTTGAATAGAACCATTGTTGTAGTCAAGAGTTGGTACGGGTAAATTAAGATCTTGTCCTTCAATCCCTAGGTGTAAAATCCCTGAATACTCAATGCCCGTGCTGGGTACTCTTTCCACTGTAAACTTCACTTTTGCTGTATCACCAATAGTGTCAATAAACTCCATACGAGGAATAGTGAATCTCATCGGCTTGACTTCATTGACTATTTGAGTTGGCGTTGAGTATATATAATTTTTACGACGTCCCTGCCATAGCACCTTGACACTTTGCCCAAGCGCCATCCCTTCATAAATCGGCACATCCACTTGCAATCTATCTAACCGATAATAGTCATTTTTTGTCAGTAATGATCCTTGTTCACCTGTAGCTTCAGGAACATTGGGAATATAGTCAGATAAACTGGATGAATCTTGGAACACAAGATTTATATTTACTATTGGTGAATCGCGTTCATTCCCGTGACTGATTATTTTATATTGAGCCTGGTATGTTCCATACTGAGAAACTTCATCCACAAGGAAGAGTAAATAGTATGGTGAATCAGTCTCTTTATCCGGCGTAATATAATATGGTAAAGATTTTAGGCAAACAGTATTATTCTCTTTTGAACCATCATCACTTAACCAAAGATAGCCATTTATTTCATCGCCAACCTCTTCGTCTTTATATTTACCCACTGACATTAATAGGTATTTATTCCCCATTTCACGAATATCGTGAATGTTGATGGTATCAGTTCCATTTGCCTGCGGGAATTGAGGGGAGGGAAGTGTTATTTTATCTAATTTTTTCATTGATTACCTCTTGATTAGTTTAAGTTTAAGTTTAAGTTTAAGTTTAAGTTTTTATGTCCCTACTTTTTGGTAAAAAAGGTTAATCTCAGGTGTATTAATTAAAGACGTTTGTTTTATAAAAATACGGATAGATATAATTATTTTTTGTTTCCGATCTGGATATCATAACGAAGAACATGAGTCTTTCATAAATTTTAGGTATTGATTTTAAGGAGTAACGGCTTGATCTTCTGGGTTATAGGAAAAAATAGCACTTCCACTGTCATCAGAGGGTAAATTCATTAGTATAATAGGGATTACTTTTCCGGTTACTTGATAAAAATCTTTTTGATCATGCTGTGCGTCTTGTAATCCTCCAATACGATAGAAAAAGGCGCTGATAGGTAATTTTTCAGGGATATTTTGATCCCACGTGGCTAAGATTAATTCGTTATTTAAGGATAAATTGATCAGTGATCGCACCTCAATTCCTTGCATAAATGCATCTGCCTGTCCCCTAACATTAAAACCACATTGGTATAAGTTATTTTGAGAGACGTTATAATATTGTTGCACCCACTGTTGGGCGGTAGTAATTCCCTGTTCTTGGCAAGGAACACTTTGAGAGTTTCCAATGTAAGACCCACAGCCTTTTTCGCTTCTGTAGAATGTATCTCCATTAATAGGAAAGTAGCAAAGAACTTCGGGGCTAATTTTATTATCAATGGGGTTTGTATTATACGGATAAAAAATAAAACCATTTTTGTAATCATCAGCTAATTCAATGACTTTAGCATCATGTCTTAAATAGGAAAATGAAACTCCTCCACTTTCCTGAGAATGTGGACTTGGGTTCCAAGAATGATAATTATCCGAAGCAACAGTTCCTCTCAGTAAAACGCCAGAGCATAAAAATGCGGGAGAAGCATCATCACCACAATCCTTGGGAGTGTGAAAATAATTGTCTGTTATTTCTTTTGCAATGTTGTAACCATAGAGATCATGATTTGATTGAGCATGAACAACAGAGACAAAAAATCCAATTAAAAAAAACTGAAGGAGTAAGATTATTTTTTTCATGTGATTATCCCTAATTTCTCAACGTTAATAGATGGCTCAAGATGGATTGAGTTTTCAATTTCAATGACACCTATAATTTATATTATTAAACGTGCTTGTTAAAATCTCTTGGGTTATCTAAATCTAAATTATTTATTCTATTTATAATTGATTGGAATCACTATTTCTGAACCTCCTGATATATTTTGGTAGATATGGTTTTGTTGAGGATTAACCCTTTTTATATTTATTTTTAAATTAAGTGTGATTTTTAAAAAAATAGCAATATATATAAGTTGTCTTTTTTGTTTAATTAATTCAAATTACTTTTTGTTATCAGCTAATCATTAATTTTTATTGGCTTGATGATATTTTAAATGTTTTCAATTATGATCCGTGATAAATATATTAAAGCTAAATTAAAACAATATACACTATGTATTAAAAATGAGGTTGAAATTTTTTTAATTGATAGTTTTAAATGGTTATATTCTATATGCCGAAGCAATGAGTGTGTATAATAATGCGATAAGCATCAAGATTGAATTATTGCTACTGGCTGAAATGACGTAACTAAATATAATAAAAAATTTATATCATAAGAAAAATATTATTTCAATCTAAAGAATATTACGCCATAATAAAGCATAAGATTACATTTCATATTAATGAAAACGTATTGATCATCACATTTAAATGTAATTGAAAACTTTCTTTGATACCGCTTAGCGTATGTTTCCGTACCGTTGGACTTCAACCCCATGCCCCGTCAGATTACTCACTTTTCAGATAAATATTCTGTGAAATTGAGTAAGGGCGTTATTTTTTCACCAATTTGTTAAGTAATATTTTGTAAAACAATGGATTGTTTAACAATTAGTGTACAAACTAACTATTTGTATGGAATAAACTACTAATCTTATCGACTGAAAGTAACCCTTTCCGTATAGTGTCCGAAATTTTCATACTACTTGGCTGTAAGGTGATTTAATGATTATCAGCTTGATTGCTGCGATGGCTATGGATCGAGTTATCGGTATGGAGAACACCATGCCATGGACTTTACCGGGTGATTTAGCCTGGTTCAAAAACAAGACACTCGGAAAGCCGGTTGTGATGGGGCGAGTGACTTATGAGTCGATTGGCCGCCCTTTGCCGGGGCGCTTGAATATCGTGATCAGTAGACAACCTGCAAGTGATGATCGGGTCACTTGGGTAAACTCTATCGAAGCTGCTTTGGCAGCCGCTGGTGATGCCGAAGAAGTTATGGTGATGGGCGGAGGAAAAATTTACGAGCAGTTTATTCCTTTGGTCAACCGTATGTATCTGACCCATATTGATGCAGAAGTGATTGGCGACACGCATTTTCCTGATTATGAACCTGATGAGTGGAATTCAGTTTTTACTGAATATCATGATGCAGATGAAAACAATTCACACAGCTATTGTTTTGAAATTCTAGAACGTCGAGAGTGAGCTAATTTTACGTGCGGAGTGCCTTGAGGCACTCCGGCATGACAGTTCCTTCCGGGGGATCACCGGTCAGGATTATAATCCGCTGAATTTATAATTTAGCGAGCAATGAATCCTGACTGAAATACTGCTTATCTTCCCAACGAAGCATGGTCAATTTACCTCCCCAACAACACCCCGTATCCAAAGCGTAGATGCCAGCAGGTACACCTTGACCTTCCAGTGCGGCCCAGTGACCAAAGGCAATGGAATAGTCTTCAGGAATACGGCGTGGTAATTCGAACCAAGGTTTCAATGGAGCAGGGGCACTTTCAGGTTTGGATTTGCAGATCATATCCAATTGACCATTTGGAAAACAGTAACGCATCCGGGTCAAGGCATTGGTACTGTAACGCAATCGAGCAAGACCACTTAACTCTGGAGTCCAATTATTTGGCATATCCCCATACATTGCATTGAGAAACAAGGGATAGCTGTCACTACGAAGAATGGCTTCCACCTCACGGGTACATATTTTGGCTGTTTCTAAATCCCACTGCGGGGTAAGCCCGGCATGTGTCATGATGAGTTTTAATTCGTCATCAATTTGCAACATTGGCTGTTTTCTCAACCAATTTATTAATTCATCAATATCTGGCGCCGTGAGTAATTCATCCAGCAAATCTTTCGGTTTATTGCGGCTGATTTTCGCGTAAACCGCCAACAAGTGCAGATCGTGATTGCCCAGTACCAATTTAACTGCGGAGCCGAGTTGTTTGATATAACGTAGTACTGCCAATGAATCAGGGCCACGGGCGACGAGATCACCTGTCAACCATAAGGTGTCTTTATTGGGATTAAAATCAACTTGTTCTAATAAAGCGCGAAATTCACGATAACAACCGTGAATATCGCCAATAAGATAGGTAGCCATAATTAATTTATCAGTGTTGGAATAGCCAGACGGAACACAGGAATGGGAGCTCGAAACGGACGACCATTGTGATCAATCATTTCATAGTAGCCTTCCATAGTACCTAAAGGAGTTTCCAAAATAGTGCCACTGCTGTAGCGGTATTCTGCTCCCGGTGGGATCAAAGGTTGTTTTCCCACAACCCCTTCACCCTGAATTTCGATTCGGTGACCATCACTGTTGGTAATGAGCCAGTAACGGCTAATCAGTTGCACGGGAGAATGCCCAAGATTACGAATTAATATGGTATAAGCAAACACAAAACGTTGTTGTTCCGGCTGTGATTGACTTTCTACGTAAGTACTTTGTACTTGAATATGAATTCTTGGTTCATTGAGCATAAATGCCTCCTGTTACTGCAATGTCTGTTTATTGACTTAGTTAGGCAGTTGTAGGTTGAGATGATAACCAGTTTGCCATTTTACAGTATTGCTCGACAGAGATGTTTTCAGCCCGCGTGCTTGGGTCAACGCCCAGTTCAGATAACTGTTCAACGGAGAAAGTATTCCCAAGGCTATTGCGGATAGTTTTTCTCCGTTGGTTAAATGCCTGAGTTGTGATCCGGGCTAATATGCGAATGTCTTGAACCGGATAAGGGATGCACTTATGTGGGATCAAACGCACAACGGCAGAGTCCACTTTCGGCGCTGGTGTAAATGCCGTAGGTGGTACTTCAAGAACAGGAATTACCTGACAGTAGTATTGTGCCATTACACTTAAACGCCCGTAAGTTTTACTGCCAGGCCCTGCGACAAGACGATTCACGACTTCTTTCTGTAACATAAAGCTCATATCAGCGATAGCATCAGTATAGCTGAAGAGATGGAACATCAACGGTGTAGAAATGTTATAAGGTAAATTACCAAACACACGCAGGGATTGACCACGCTCTTTGGCAATCTGGCTAAAATCAACAGTCATTGCATCTTGTTGAATGATTGTCAGCTTATCTTTCAATTTGGGATGGACATGCAAGCGAGCCGCCAGATCACGGTCAAGCTCGACGACAGTCATTTTATCCATGCGTTCACCAACTGGTTCAGTCAGCGCTCCCAGACCTGGGCCGATTTCCACTACGGCTTGGCCTGCCTGTGGGTTTATCGCATCGACAATACTCTCAATGGTAAACTGATCGGTTAAAAAGTTTTGCCCGAAACGTTTACGGGCATGATGCCCTTGATGGACTTTGTTATTCATTACTGTTTTGTATCATTTTAATTGCTAGATTTAATGCGGTGATAAAACTACCCACATCAGCTTGACCTGTCCCTGCCAGCTCCAGTGCTGTGCCATGATCGACAGAAGTTCGGATAAATGGCAGACCCAGAGTAATATTCACTGCCCTGCCAAAACCTTGGTATTTTAACACGGGTAGCCCTTGATCGTGATACATTGAAAGCACTGCATCAGCATTATCCAAATATTTGGGCTGGAACAGAGTATCCGCAGGCAATGGACCTTCCAACCATATGCCTTCTGCTCTCAGACTGTCTAAGGCCGGAATGATAACATCTATTTCTTCATGTCCCATATGTCCTCCTTCACCAGCATGAGGATTCAGGCCACAAACATAGATGTGGGGGCGGGGGATACCAAATTTGGTTTTTAGATCATGATTGAGAATGGTGACAACTTCCCTTAGGGACTCAAACGTGATCGCTTTGGGGACATCCAGAATCGGCAGATGTGTTGTTGCCAGTGCTACCCGTAGCTCTTCTGTCGCCAACATCATGACCACTCTTGAGCATTGGCTGTGGTCAGCAAAAAACTCAGTATGTCCGGTAAAAGGCACTCCCGCATCATTAATGACGCCCTTATGTACAGGCCCTGTCACCAATGCTGAAAACTCGCCATTCAGACAACCATCGCAGGCTTTTGCTAAGGTTTCCGTGACATAAGTACCGTTTTCTCGGTTTAACTCCCCTGCAATAGTAGGGGATTGAAGATGAACGGGCAGGATGGTCAGGGTTCCGGCGGCTTGTGATGAAGAAATGTGTTCAGGAGAATAAGTTTGCAGTTGTAGAGGTAAATTTAGTTGCTTGGCCCGGGAGAGCATCAGCTCTGGATCGGCACAGACAACCAATTGGACGGGCCACTCTTTTTGAGCAAGGGCAATGACTAAGTCAGGGCCAACCCCGGCTGGTTCGCCGGGGGTAATAATGATGGGTTTATTGTTGAGCATCGCTACCATCTAAAATTTTCACATAAGCAGAGGCGCGTAATTCTTGCATCCAGCTTTGTGCCTCTTCATTGAATTTACGGTTTAACAGTAGACGGTAAGCACGATCTTTATGCGCTGCATCTGTTCTGTCGACCTTACGGCTATTAATCAGTTGAATTAAATGCCACCCGAAAGAGGAGTGAACAGGCTGGCTGATTTCACCTTTTTGCAACTGCATCAACGTATCACGGAAAGCAGGGTCGTAAGCACTCGGCAAATTCCAACCCAGCTCTCCACCGCGCATGGCTGAACCGGGATCTTGAGAGTACTCTTTTGCGGCTTTTTCAAATGAGATTTTGCCACTTAAGATCTCTTCTCTGAGTTGCATCAATTTGTTACGCGCCTGTTCATCGTTCATGACCGGTGATATTTTCAGCAAAATATGGCGGGCATCTACTTCAGTGACTGCGATTGGCATCTGGTCACCACGGGTATCATTCACTTTCAGAATGTGAAAACCCACGCCGGAACGAATCGGGCCAACAATTTGTCCCTTATGTGCAGATTGGAGCTGTGCTGCAAACAAAGATGGCAATTCTTGTAGTTTGCTCCAACCCATATTTCCGCCTTTCAGGGCTTGGGTATCGCCGGAATAGGTCAGTGCCAATTTGCCGAAATCCACGCCATTATTGAGTTCAGACAATATTTTTTTGACTTTGGTTTCTGCTTTTTCTACCTGTTCCTGACTTGGGTTTTCCGGTAGAGGTATCAAGATATGGCTGATGTTTAACTCAGTGTCCTGACTATTTTGGCTGCCGATTTGGTTCGCCAGCGAATCAATTTCCTGTGGCAGGATATTGATTCGGCTGCGTACTTCATTATTGCGTACTTCTGCAATAATCATTTCCTTGCGGATCTGGTTACGGTAGGTATCAAAGCTAATACCATCGGCGCTCAGATTTTGTTTCAACTGGGCAAGGCTCAAGTGGTTTTGGGCGGCAATATTTGTGAGCGCAGAGTCTAAGGCTTGATCAGGGATAGTAATCTGCATCCGATTTGCCATTTGCAGAATGATGTCATCCATAATCAGGCGCTCGAGGATCTGGTGACGCAAGGCTTGCTCATCCGGTACTTGCTGGCCTGCATGTTTCGCATTGAGTTTAACGGATTGTAAAAGGTTATTGACGTCACTTTCCAGTACGACATCATTGTTAACAATAGCAGCCACCTTATTGAGCTCTTGTGGAGCGGCCATTGCGACAGAGTTTACTGAAAACATCAATCCGAGAATGAGCGATCTCCAGTTCTTCATACATTTCCCATCATATCAATCCCGCCTTGGCGGGGTTATTTTGTTTACATTGCGTTTATCGGTATCAGAATGCGCGTTGGTAAGGAAGAATACCTTGCTGCAACATTTTCTGACTCCCCAAACTATGATTGTTACTTAAGCCACGAAGTTCAACATTGAATGACCATTTATTGTCATATTGGCTGCTGCCGAAGCGCCAGTTAACGATTTTGCGTTCATAACCCACATTAACCGCCCAGCAGCAAGTGTTGTATTGCAGACCTACCATCTGGTTTGCAGGCTGTTTCTCTTTGGTATCGTAGTAGTAAGCCCCGACAAATGCCCAACGATCTGACAATGGCCAGCTTGCCACCATACCAACCTGAGAAATACCCTGCTGATAAGCGGGGGTGCCTTGCTTTAGCGTGGCTTGAATATAATCGCGGTCAACAAAACGATAGTTCAACTGCAACATACGATCAGCATCACGGCGGTACTCCACTACGGCATTACCCATAGTTAAACTGCCCAGACGATTATCATATTGCAGCCCGCCTTTGAGGCCCCAGGAATCATTGATTCTCCAGTGCGCATCGCCAGCCCATGTTGTGGCCCCCGTTCCCTTTTTATTTCCGATGATATCCTTACCACCTGAAATAGACTCAGTATCTTCGGTTCGTGGGCGTTCAAAGTAGTAGATTTGACCTACGGACAGGCTAAAACGTTCAACTAAATTTTCATCATAAACGCGGGTAGTCATACCCGTAGTAAATTGATTGGCAGATGATACGCGGTCTAAGCCACTATAGAAGCGGTCACGGAATAATCCGTTATAGTCCGCTTGCAGCAGAGAAGAGTCGAAATTGTTAATGTTATTCTGATTCTTATAAGGCACATAGAGATATTGAACGCGTGGCTCCAGTGTTTGAGTGTAATTTTGATTAAAATACATGGCGCGTTCAAACACCATCTTCGCATCTGATTTAAACACTGGCAGAACACGGTTTACCGAATTTTCCAATGAAGCAGTTTGTGCATTTTTTTTAACTGCATCAGAAATATCCTGTTGGTAATGAGTTGCCATCAATTTAAATTCATTATTGATGCTCGCCCAGCCATTAGAGAGAGGTAAGTTAATGGCAGGCTCCAGATGCAAACGGGTTGCATTTGGCCACTGATTACCAACACTGGTAAATCTCGCTACTTGGGAATAAGTATGAAAATCAAATGGCCCCAGATCATTCTTATAATAATTGAAATCCAACTGAGGCTCAGCCCGGTAAGCTTTTTTGCTTTCACTCGGGGTAAAGATCTGGAACTGTTTGGTTGTCAGTGTGGCATTCCAGTTTTGTTGGGCATAGCCCACGCTGAATTTCTGGGTAGCGTAGCCATCGGTACTGGAACCGTATTGTGAGCTGAAGTCACCGAAATAGTTCGGATCACTGACTTTAGTATAATCAGCACTGAAACGCCAAACCTGATTCAGGACACCACTGTGATTCCAGTAGAACAACCAGCGGTTGCTGCTATCCCGCTCAGGCCTGATATTGAGCCTTTTATCCTTTTCATACAGACGATCACGACCAATCCAATCCAGCGCAACAGTCCCTGCGCCCGCTTTGGTTAAGTAACGAAATTCATTATCCAGTTTCAAACCGCGCATAGTGATGAGATGCGGGGTAATCGTGGCATCATAATTGGGTGCAATGTTCCAATAATATGGAAGCAGGAACTGGAAGCCGTCTTTATTGGAAAAACTGGCATTGGGGATCAAAAAACCAGAACGGCGTTTGTCACCGATCGGCAACTGCAAGTAGGGGCTGTAAAACACAGGTACATTGGCAATGCGGAAACGGGCATTCCAGATTTCAGCCACTTCTTCTTCACGGTCAAGGATGACTTCGGAACCAACGACACTCCAGCTATCATTGCCGGGAAGACAAGAAGTGAAAATTCCATTATTCAGAATAGTGTAGCGGTTTTCATTACGCAGCATCATTTTGTCTGCGCTGCCACGCCCTTGACGACCAACCATCTGGTAATTGCCTTGTTCCACGTCGGTATCTTTATTATTCAGATTAGCCCAGGCACGTGGTCCCTTCAAAATGATTTGAGGATCATCATAATGGACATTACCTACTGCGGTAACAGTGCGAACAGGTTCTTTATCTTGTGTTTGTTCGAGCCGGACTTTATCGGCTATCAGCGTTTTATTTCCCTGTTGGATATCAACATTGCCAATGAACTCAACCACATTGGGATATTCACCGTGAGTATCATTGGATTTAATGTTAATCGGCATTTTATTAGGATCGCCTGTGATAATCGGCTTATCGTAGACAGGTACACCCAGCATACATTGTGCTGCAAGGTCAGCATGAGCTTGCTGACTATAAAGAGCTGCCCATACCATTGTGGCCAGCAGCGTAGGATAACATTTATTCATAGATGTTTATGCGGTTCCGTCATCAGTGGCATCGTGCCGGCAAACGCTCAGAGACTAACGTAGTTGAGATATATGCGCCAGAGTAAAGTTTAACTTTGCTAATCTTGCTGTTAGGCACAGAGCTTAATGAATAGTATGATAATGCAAAATTGCGTTCAGGGCATTGGGGAATTGAAGACTATATGCAGTATTGGGGAAAATTATTCGGATTGATATTTGGGATTGCGTCTGGTACTGGTTTTTGGGGGATTGTGATCGGCTTATTGCTTGGTCATGTACTCGACAAAGTCAGGGCGAAAAAATTGGGAGAGACCACTAAAAGTCCAACCCGACAGGCACTGTTTTTCCGCAGTACGTTTCAAGTATTGGGGCACTTGACCAAAGCAAAAGGTCGGGTAACAGAAACGGATATCCAGCTTGCCACCCAACTGATGAACAGAATGCAGCTGCATGGTGAGGCACGGCTTTCCGCACAGCAGGCATTTCGTGAAGGTAAACAGTCTCAATTTCCTTTGCGTGAAACATTAAGACAATTGCGCCGTGCTTGCTTCGGTCGTTTTGACCTGATTCGAATGTTTCTGGAAATTCAGTTACAAGCTGCGTTTGCTGATGGCGAACTGCATCCCAATGAAAGAACGGTTCTGTTTGTCATCGCCGAAGAGTTAGGCATTTCCCGTATCCAATTTGAACAATTCCTTGCCATGATGGAAGGGGGACGTCATTTTGATGGGCATGATTTTGGTGGGCAATCCCGGCAACATGGGCATTATCAAGGTCATAGGCCGCAGCGTGCGACATTGGAAGATGCTTGTAAAGTATTGGGCGTCAATAAGCAGGATGATGCGACAACCATTAAGCGAGCTTATCGAAAACTGATGAGTGAGCATCATCCCGATAAACTGGTGGCAAAAGGCTTGCCACCAGAAATGATGGAACTTGCGAAACAGAAGGCACAATCCATCCAGTCGGCTTACGATTTGATTAAAAAAGAGAAGGGCTTTAAGTAGCTCTTATTTAAACAAAACTTATCTAAGCAAAACTTATTCAAACAAAATTTAGACAAAAAAATCAGAAAAAAGCATTTATCAAAACTCGGCTTTGCACTCAAAATGCATTGGCGTACCATGAGCCGGATGAGTAATGAATAGCGCTTGGGCATGTAATTGCAGGCGAGGTGCCAGTTCTCTTGCCTGCGTATGAGCATAGAACTTATCTCCCAGAATGGGATTGCCAAGTGCCAGCATATGTACCCGCAGCTGATGAGAGCGTCCTGTGATTGGTGCCAATCGGACACGGGTTGCCTGAGCTTCATATTCCAGTACCTGATACTCAGTTTGTGCTGACTTGCCCGTTTCAAAACAGACTTTTTGTTTCGGGCGATTCGGCCAGTCGCAGATCAAGGGTAAATCCACCAATCCTTTTTCCTGCTCCATTTTTCCCCATACCCGTGCGATATAGACTTTTTTCGGTTCACGTTCACGGAACTGGCGTTTCAACTCACGCTCGGCTGCTTTAGTCAGAGCAACGACCATGATACCGCTGGTGGCCATATCCAATCGATGAACTGATTCGGCTGTAGGAAATTCAGCTTTTATCCGCGTCATGATACTGTCCTTGTGCTCTTCTGCTTTACCCGGCACAGAAAGTAATCCACTGGGTTTATTAACAACCATAATGTGCTCATCCTGATACAGCACATATAACCAAGGATCTGTCGGGGGATTATAAGACTCCAGCATAGTGGCTCCAATGGGTCGGAAAAAGTTGAATGTCAGGGGCATCTTACGGAGAAAGCCCCTGAATTTAGATTGGCTAGCGATTAATCGCTATTTGTTCATATTATTCACGTTATTCACGGGAAATCATTGTATTGGTGAGAAACTTATTGGTGAGAAACGACCACCAAACGAATAGCATCCAGACGCCAATTAGCCTGATCAAGATTGAGCAGTAGATTTTTATGCTCAGATTCAATCGATTCCAGCTCATCATCACGGATATTCGGGTTAACCGCTTTCAGGGCTTCCAGACGTGACAATTCAGCCGACAGTACTTCATCTGCTTCTTTCTTCGCCTTCTCAATCAACACACGCGCTTGCTCTTCAATCAGAGGCTCAGATTGTTGCAAAATAGCATGAACTTCTTTCTGTACCGCATTAACCAACTTGCTGGCGTTGTGACGGTTGATGGCGTTCAGCTGGCGGTTGAAGCTTTCAAACTCGACCTGAGAAGCCAGATTGGTTCCTTTCAGATCCAACAAGAGGCGCACTGGCGTTGGCGGCAAGAAACGGGTCAATTGCAGGTGCTTCGGCGCTTGGGCTTCAACAACGTAAATCAACTCAACCAACAGTGTACCGACTGGCAGTGCCTTGTTTTTCAGAATGGAAACGGCACAGCTTCCCGTATCCCCGGACAGGACTAAATCCAGTCCATTGCGAATGATTGGGTGTTCCCAGCTCAGGAATTGAGTATCTTCGCGGGACAATGCTTTTTCACGGTCAAACGTAATGGAGCAGCCATCTTTTGGTAACCCGGGGAAATCAGGCACCAGCATATGATCGGATGGATGCAGGGCAATAATATTGTCGCAGCGATCTTCCTGATTGATACCAATGATATCGAACAGATTCAGGGCAAAATTCACCAGATCGGTATCGTTATCCTGTGCAGCAATCTTTTCTGCCAGTTCCTGGCCTCGCTCGCCACCGTTGGAGTTCATCTCCAGCAGACGGTCACGTCCTTGCTCCAATTGTTGTTTGAGCGCCTCATGATGCTTGCGGCATTCCGCAATAAATTCACAGAATCCGGTTTGCTCATTGGGTTTGGCAAGGAAATTCAGCAGAATTTCATAATATTTGTCATAGATGGGGCGACCTGTAGGACAAGTATGCTCAAAGGCATCCAGACCTTCGTGATACCAACGCAGAAGAATGGATTGCGCAGTATTTTCCAGATAAGGCACACTGATTTTGATATCGCGGCTTTGACCGATGCGATCCAGACGACCGATGCGCTGTTCCAGCAAATCAGGATTGAATGGCAAATCAAACATGACAAGTTGGTTGGCAAACTGGAAGTTACGTCCTTCTGAGCCAATTTCAGAACAGAGCAACACTTGCGCACCTTCTTCTTCAGAAGCAAAGTAAGCGGCGGCACGGTCACGCTCCAGCAAGGACAAACCTTCGTGGAACACGGCACTGCGGATACCTTCGCGCTCACGCAAAACTTGCTCCAGTTGCAGCGCAGTTTCTGCCTTGGCACAAATCACCAACACTTTCTCATCGCGGTTTGCCATCAAGAAACCCATCAGCCATTCTACGCGGGGATCGAAATTCCACCATGTGGCATTTTCCCCTTCGAATTCCTGATAGATCCGCTCAGGATAGAGCATATCTTTGGCGCGCATCTCCACCGTCTTTTTGGCTCCCATGATTTCAGAAACCTTGATTGCCGTCTGATATTGGGATGGCAATGGTAACTTGATCTCATGCAATTCACGATGTGGGAAGCCTTTTACACCACCACGGGTATTACGGAAAAGCAGTCGGCTGGTGCCGTGGCGATCCATCAGCATGGTGATCAGTTCGCGGCGGGCATTTTCACTCTCTTCATCCTGATGGCTGTTTGCTGCTTTCAGCATAGGTTCAATATCCTGCTCACTGATCAGGTCACCGATTGCATTTTGCTGATCATTGTTCAGTATTTCACCGGATAACAGCAGTGTGACAGCATCTGCGACAGGGCGGTATTGCTGTTGTTCATCAATAAAAGCCTGATAATCGTGGAAACGATTTTGGTCGAGCAGGCGCAGGCGGGCAAAGTGGCTTTCTTGTCCCAATTGCTCCGGAGTTGCTGTCAACAGCAAGACGGAAGGGATTTGTTCTGCCAATTGTTCGATAACTTGATATTCGCGGCTTGGGGATTTTTCGCTCCATGCCAGATGGTGAGCTTCATCTACCACCATCAAATCCCAACTCGCTTCCAGAATATGTTCAAAACGTTGCTTATTGCGGCGAACAAAATCCAGGGAACAGATAATCATCTGCTCGGTTTCGAATGGATTATCACTGTCATGAAGTGCTTCGCTGTATCGGCCATCATCAAACAGCGAAAAACGCAGATTGAAACGGCGCAGCATTTCTACCAGCCATTGGTGTTGCAGGCTTTCAGGCACAATGACTAACACACGTTCCGCCCGTCCAGCCATCAATTGCTGATGGATAATCATACCGGCTTCAATGGTTTTACCCAGACCAACTTCATCCGCCAGCAATACACGAGGGGCGTGACGCTTGCCCACTTCATTGGCAATGTGTAATTGGTGAGGAATCAAACTGGCGCGAATACCACGCAGCCCACTTTCAGCCAGACGGAACTGCTCACTTTGGTGTTTACGGGCGCGAAAACGCAAAGCAAAGCGATCCATGCGATCAATTTGCCCCGCAAACAGGCGATCCTGTGGTTTGTTAAACGTCAGCTTGCTATCCAGAAAAACTTCCCGCAAGCAGGTATTTTCTTCTTCAGTGTCCAGACGAGTACCGACATAGATCAGCAGGCCATTTTCTTGCTGGACATCATCGATCCTGAGTTTCCAGCCCTCGTGACTGGTCACGGTATCGCTCACATTAAACATAACGCGGGTGATGGGTGAATCATTGCGTGCGTAAAGGCGGTTTTCTCCGCTGGCAGGGAAGAGCAACGTCACCATGCGCGCATCAAGCGCCACGACCGTTCCTAATCCAAGTTCGCTTTCTGTGTCGCTTATCCAGCGTTGACCAAGAGTAAATGGCATAAATTTTGACTCAGTTTTCTGTTAGACAATATTATTTATGGTTGCAGGGTGGCTGCTTTTGTTGGATATCGATCATCATTGGTTATCGATAGGGATAGTTTTCAACTGAATTTTACAACGCCCGTTCTTTTGACAACGGGATCACAAAAGTACAGTAGCCCATTAGAAGGGCGATATGTTAATTGAAGCTGAGCAAGTCGTCACCTGCAAAAATATCCATTATTCGAAAGATATGCTCATTTGCCCGGTCAGCAGGGGCATAAAATCGTCTTGAATAAACGGCAAAATGGCATCGGCAATCGGCTTCAACTGCTTATGGATATAGTGTTCATAATCTAGTGCCGAAGTCTGGTTCTCCAATGGCTCAGGGCCTGATTGGGTAATAACATAGTTGATCCAACCCCCATTTTGGTACTGTAGTGGGCGATTATGCTGTTGATTATACTCATCCGCCAAACGTGCCGCCCGGACATGGGGAGGTACATTGCGCTGATAATCAGATAACTTACGGCGCAGTCGCTTGCGATACACCAGACGATCATCAAACTCACCCGTCAGCGTTTTGGCGATATACTCACGAATATAATTTTGATGTGATTGTTTTTGATATGATTGTTTTTGATGTGATCGTTGATGAAAAATCAGGGTATACAACTCTTTCTGGAATATTTGTGCAAGAGGTGTCCAGTCGGTTCTTACCGTTTCCAGCCCTTTGAAAATGACCTTATCACCGCTTAATCCGGCATAACGTTTTTTACTGCCTTGCTCAGCTCCTCGTACCGTTGGCATCAGGAAGCGCCGATAGTGCGTTTCAAACTCCAACTCCAGCGTACTTTCAAGATTAAATTCGGTTTTAAGATGGTTTCGCCACCATTGATTGACAAATTGCTCCAGAGAATGCCCGATTTGACCGGCTTCTTCTTCTGAATGGGGACGTTTCAGCCAGACAAAGGTTGAATCTGTATCGCCATAAATCACCTGATAGCCCTGTGATTCGATTAACTCACGGGTCTGGTGCATGATTTTATGCCCACGCATCGTAATTGATGACGTCAGGCGAGGGTCAAAAAAATGACAGCCCGAAGCGCCGAGCACACCATAAAATGCATTCATAATAATTTTCAGGGCTTGGGAAAGTGGCGCATTCTGTTGCTTTTTAGCCTTGTCACGCT
Source organism: Xenorhabdus anantnagensis (assembly GCF_028598555.1). Lineage (GTDB taxonomy): Bacteria > Pseudomonadota > Gammaproteobacteria > Enterobacterales > Enterobacteriaceae > Xenorhabdus > Xenorhabdus anantnagensis. The sequence goes on along the minus strand of NZ_JAQRFN010000002.1, from coordinate 98,481 downwards.
CATGCCAGATTTGTGTGACGATATCCGGCAGGCAATGTTGCGTGCGGGAGAAAAACGCCTGACGAAAACCGGGCACAGCATATTCACTGTCAGGGTGAGCAAGGCCTTCAACCATCCCGACGGGATCAATCAGAAATGTGCGAATAATCGAAGGATAAAGACTCTTGTAATCCAGCACCAACACCGAATCGTATAACCCCGGAAACGAATCCATCACGAAACCACCGGGACTGTTATCATCGAAATAGGTTGGTTGAAGGGGAGCAACATAGCCAATACGATGCATTCTTGGCAGATAAAGATGCGTGAATGCCGCCACTGATCCCCCACTGCGATCCACTGCCACCCCTGTTACCGTCGCGCGTTCCAATAGGAAGGCCATCAAATCGGTCTTCTCAAAAATACGATTAACCAGAATACAATCCTGCAAATTATAACGGGCGAGGGCAGGTTTATCTTCCTGAAAGCGGCGATTGATCTCATCCATGCGATCATAAGGATTATCGACCGCTTTCCCTTCTCCCAAGAGTTCTTGAGCGACAAATTCAAGACTGAAAGAAGGAAAATTCCACGTTGCAGTTTTCAGGGCATCAATGCCATCAATAATCAAACGACCTTCCGCCGAAGCGAAAAAATGCCCCGGTTTGAAACCGTGCTCGCGCCATTCGAGCAAAGCCTTATTGCGACCGAATTTTAGTGGCACGTTATAGCGCTCAGCATGTTGCTGTAACACCTTCAAATCAAACTGGATCAGATTCCAGCCAATAATGGCATCAGGATCATAATGCGCCAGCCATTGGTTGAGTTTTTCCAGCATCCTTGGGCGACTGGCAACATACTCCAATTTGAAATCGAGACCCTGTGGGTTACCATTTTCTGGCCCTAACATAAACACGATTTTCTCGCCGCATCCCGCCAGACCAATAGAATAGAGTTCCCCATGCTGACTGGTTTCGATATCCAGTGACACCCATTTTAAATCTGGCCGATAGGCGGGATTGGGTTTCATCTGATAACTTATGTCGGATTTGTTGTCGGATTTGCAGCTGAACCAAACGGGAGCAGTGATAAAGCGCTCCATCATAAACCTATCGGGTGGGCGGATATCCGTTTCGTAGAGGGGAATATCCTGCTCCCTGAGCGCTTTTTCCAGATGTTGCAATTGACGATATTGTAAGCAATACAGCGCCGCAACAGGCTGACGATTGAAATCTTTCAATGGCAATGTCTTTATTTCACATTGCCGCTCCTGCGTTAGTAGAGGTTTTGCTTTAGGCAAATCACATTGAGGAATAAAGGCAACTGCTTTTTGACGGGAGATCGTAATACGACGTGCGCCCTTATCCGTCGCCAGCCAATATATTAACTCGATACCAGATGGCGTATCTTTCCAATGGCGAGTGAGTATAAAACCTTGCTCAACGTGATTTGTCTGCATAATCTTTCTGTTTAAGCGCTATAAGCCAGAATTAGTATTATCGATGATAGCCGCAACTATAGCATTTTTATTGGTTATTTATACAGTGTTTTTGACAGGCCACTAGGTGGGAGGGTGATAATGAAAAATGGGTTAACTAAAAAGCAAATGGAATTACTCACCAGTTTTGATAAAGAAAAACTGCTCGAAATTATTCAAGTCATTATTACGAATAATGAACAGGCTAAAACCACATTAAGTAGTGGCTACCTATTGGAACCGAAAGATATTTTGAAACTGATAGAAAAAGAATATAAAAAACGCACTCAAAGCCAGCGATTCCTTGATTATCATGAAGCTGATATCTTCTTTAAAGAACTACATAAAATTATGGCTCCGCTGCTTGATAATGCGATATCCAAGGCACCGAAAGAGTCGGAAATACTCTTGGAGAAAATAGTGCTGGATTTTGACCGCGTGGCTGAAACTAAGGATACATCAAGTGGTGGCTGGCAGGATTATTACTTTTATGTCATTGAAACGTGGGTAAAAGCGCTTGCCTTACAAAAAGACGTCGATAAGGCTGTTGTGGCGAATAAGCTTTTTAATATCGCCCAAAAAACTTATTTTTGCTTTAATGAGACTTTCTTGCTCAATTACAAAAATGATTTCGGTCTGGCAACATTTCAATTACTGCGGGATCTCTTTTATCAACATAAAGAATATAGAGAAGCCATAGCGATCAGCAAGGCTTTCAATGATATGGATTTCCTGAAGATGATGATTGATCAAAATATCGAATCCGCTTCAATAATTACAGCTTATCTGGCTTATGCTGAATTGCTGATTGAAGATGTCCGGGCGGATGAAGCCATTGTGGTATTGGAGAATTTTCGAAATGATCATGAAATTCAGCGATCCAGATACTATGATGTACTGATGTCGCTATTAATTAGAGCCAATATTGAAGAAGGGCAGAAAGAAAAAGCAAAAGAACTTTGCTTTGAAGCCTTCCAAAATGACTATAGCTATAAATTTTATGAATTATATGAAAGTCTGATTGACGAAAGTGAAAGAGCACAGGCGATACAATTATTTCTGGACAGCAGCAAAAAAGATGGAGATTTCCAATATATTTGTTTCTTGATCGAAATGAAGAAATTTGATCTTCTCAATGAATATATTTTGACGCTCGGAGAGGAAGATAAAGCCAATATTGTAGAAACGTTTGGTCATAAATTGGCTAGGGAAGGTTCAACTGGGCTGGATAAATGCGGATTTGCTCATTCTGCGATACTTTTGCGACGAGCGTTGGTCAGTGAGGTTCTCAATCGCAGTGCAAGAAAATATTATAAATATGCTGTTTCTGATCTGAAAAAGAGCTTTGACTATAGTCAAAAGCTATCAGATTGGCAGGGGTTCGATACCCATGAAACTTATCTAAACGGATTATATGAAAAGCATAAAAGAAAAGTTTCATTCTGGGCTTTGGTGGAAGAAAAAATTAAAGACATTTCGGTTGGTAAAGGTGGCGTGCATTACGAGAATTGATAATTTAATTGCTGATAATTAAATATATTTATTATCACTTAAGGAGGAATTGTTACATTCCTCCTTTATCTTTTAGGTTACTGTTTTGTGGGCTAAAAAAGATGAAGTGAGATAATTTATTTATAGTGGATAGTTTTTGTCAGTAATAGATTGCCAATTGAAATTATTATAAATTAATCAAAATTGTTAAGCATTTTTTCTATCGTATTTAATCATCTTTTATTATTAAATCCAATTGAGTAATATCATTTCTGTTCTTATATCGAAAACGAAAAATTAATTGAATCTGGTAAACTATGATGAGTAATGAAAATAAACTAAGTCAAACAGATATCAAACCCTTACTGTTATTTATCGCTTTCATGCTGTTGTATTTGTTACCGGGCATTTATGGGCATACCCCTTGGAAACAAGATGAAAATTACAGTTTTGGCATTATTCAAACCATGTATGAAACAGGGAATTGGTTGGTAACAATGAATGCGGGGCAACCTTTTATGGAAAAGCCTCCTTTGTATTATTGGACGGCAACCTCGTTCATCCATTTGTTATCTCACTGGCTTCCGATGCACGATGCAGCCAGAACAGCCAGTTTATTTTTTTCAGTAATTAATTTTTCTTTTTTTATTCTGTTGGCTCGCCGTGTATTTGATGTCAAAAATTTTACAGACAGTCGGATATGGATAGCCTTTGCTTTGTATGCAAGTGCCCCCGGACTGGTTCGTCACAGCCATGATATGTTTACTGATACCTCATTGATAACAGGAACAACCATCGGATTATATGGCTTGCTGGGATTAATCAAAAACGAAAAAACAGGCTACTCTTGTTTATGGTTGATCATTGGTACAGCTGTAACGCTGTTATCAAAAGGGGTATTTATTCCGGGGTTATTGTGGATTTGCCTTGTTCTGGCTCCTGTGTTTCTTAAACATTGCCGAACCAAACATTATTGGCTAAGTGCTTTATTGTCAGGAATCATTGCGCTGGTTTTAATCCTGCCGTGGCCAGTTATGTTATTGATTGAACATCCCGATTTATTTAAAATTTGGTTTTGGGATAACAATATCGGTCGCTTCTTAGGTTTTTCTGTTGAAGATCTTGGTGCAAGGGGAAATTTGACAATAATCCCTGAGGCAGTGCTATTGTTTGCCTTACCATCGGGAATATTGTCTGTTATTTTTATACTAATGAATCCAATTAAAATCTTAGTGAATAAAAATTATTTCCTTTGTGCTGTGTTTGTTGTATTAGGGGTTGTTTTATTGCAAATATCAGTCTCTGGTCGCGCATTATATTTATTACCCTTTATTGCGCCAATGGCAATTTTAGCGACAGAAATATTCATTAAACTACCTAAGTTAATCTATAAATATCTCACCATATTCTCCTCCACACTTTGGTCTATTCTGATTATATTTTTATGGGCCTGTTATTTTTTGTCGCTTTCCTCTGATTACAAGCATTGGTTAGCGCCGCTTGGCAGATGGTTGCCAATGAGTTATCAGATGCATTTTTCAGGCGTTATCATTGCCATTGCTGTTCTGATAACCGCTGTATGGATGGCGAAAAATTGGCTCCTGTCTAAATCACCCGCCTTGCGCACTGCTCAACATTGGGTTTTAGGTATCGCTACTGTTTGGGGATTAGTATTTACGCTATTTGTTGGCTGGATTGATTACGCCAAGGGCTATAAAGAGGTATTTCTTGATTTAAAACAGAAAGTAGCGGGAATGTATCAAGTTAATGACTGTATGGCTTCGTATAATATTGGCGAATCTGAAGCGCCAATGCTTTATTACTTTGCTCATATCTTGCATCAAAAACAGAGTAAATTTGAAACGCCTGAAAAATGCAATTGGTTGATTGTGTTATCCGAAGAAATAGAACCTGCACCCAAGGGAATGGTGCTATTTTGGCATGGGCATAGGCCCGATGAAGATCGTGAAAATATAGTTATCTATAAGAAAATGGAGTTGGATAATATAGAAAGTGATGAGTAAGGTATATTGTATTAGTGGCCGTTTAAGCGGCCACTACTGAAGTTTTCGATTGCTTAACCTATCCCCAAAATCACCGCCTCATCAGCCTCTCCGCTCACCAACTTCTCCGTTGCCCCATCATAATGAATTTTTCCATCCACAATCAGCAAAGAACGCGGAGCGATTTTTGCTGCGTCATCAAGATTATGGGACACCATTAATAAAGTAATTTGTCGTTCATTACAGACTTGATCCAGCAATTCCAGCATTTCATTACGCAAAGCAGGATCAAGTGCCGAAAAGGGTTCATCCAGCAATAAAACGGGTTGATGGCGGACTAAACAGCGAGCCAGGGCTGCACGTTGGCGTTGCCCGCCAGAAAGTTGAGCTGGCAGGCGAGGCAAATACTCTTCCAGCGACACTTGTGTGGCAATCTGTTGGAGCGTTTTCTTTTGCTCAATACTCAACCGCAATCCGGGATGCAATCCCAAACCAATATTTTGCTCAATGGTTAAATGAGAAAACAGGTTATTTTCCTGAAACAACATCGAAACAGGTCGCTTGGAAGGTGGGGTATTTGTGTGATTTTCGCCATTCAGGCAGATATTGCCTTGTTCTGGAAACTGGAAGCCCGCGATTAAACTTAATAATGTGCTTTTACCCGCACCGCTTGGGCCGAGGATCGCAATGCGTTCTCCAGCTTTAACACTCACATCAAAATGCATGGCAAGGTGTTCATAGGTATAAGTGACATTTTCAAGTTTTATCATGGCGTCGATTCGGTAAGCGTTCAATCACAGTGAATAAAATAAAACAAAGCAAAAGCAGCAGGAATGCGGTGACTGCACCATCCTGACTACGATATGCCCCGATTTGTTGATACAGGTAATAAGGCAAGGTACGGAAATCTTCGTTGCCAAATAATGCAACAACCCCAAAATCTCCAATTGATAATACACAGGCAAAAGCCAGTGCCTGCGCCAATGGGATTTTTAATGCTTTAAGCTCGATCCAGCGCAGGCGGTGCAATCCTTGGATATTGAGAGAACGGCATAAGGGATTATAACGCTCCGCCAGATCGCGCATCGGATTTTCCAACACTTTGAGGGCATAGGGGATCGCCATCAGGGCGTTGGTCAAGATAACCAATCCGTAAGGTGATTGGGGGATGCCAATGGTGGTGTTCAGCAGGAGGAAAAATCCCGTGGCAAGGACAATTCCCGGCATGGCAAGGATCAATAAGCCACTGGTTTCCATTGCTTGTCCCCATCGAGGGGAGTGACGCAAGCGTAATTCGCGGCTGCTCCATAGCAACATCATAGTTAGGAAGACACATAGCAATCCTGCCCCCAACGCAATGATGATGGAAGTTGTCAGAGCCTGCCATAAAGCAGGTTGGCTTAATACGCTAAAAATACCACGGTTCAGGCCATCGATTATGACTGCCAATAAAGGGGGAAGTAACAGCAGTAACGCGATGCCAATCAGTAAACCATCAGATAATTTTCGCAGCCATGAATCCTGTGGATTACGCCATTGTTGTTGATGTCCATAACCAACGGAAAGTACGCCCTTGAGCTTTTGGCTAAGGAGCACCAAACCGAGGCAGCAAAAAAGTTGTATCAAGGCAAGCAGGGCTGCATGACCAAGATCGTAGTCATAACTAATGGCTTGATAAATGGCTAGTTCAATAGTCGTTGCTGCCGGGCCTCCCCCCAAGGCAAGAACGGTTGCGAAACTGGCAAAACACAGCATAAAAATCAATGCACCAGTCGGTAAAATCTGGCGGCGCAGATAAGGCCACTCGATAAAACGAAAATGCTGCCATTCATTCATACCAAGCTGGGCAGCGAGTTGGCGCTGCTCAATGGCAATACTTTCCAGAGATTGCAGCAATAACCGTGTTGCCATTGGCATATTGAAGAAAATATGTGCCAGCAGAATGCCTTGCAACCCGTAAGGGGTAAAACGATATTCAACGCCTATCCATTGGAAAATATTTGCCAGCCAGCCAGTTTGACCATAAACGGTAAGAATGCCAAACAGCGCGACCAAAACGGGAAGAATCAATGTCATGGCGCATAAGCGCAGAAATAGCGTCTTTCCCGGAAAATGGCGCCGGTAAAGTGCCCGTGCCAGAAAAATGGCAGGAGTTACCGAGAAAACAGCAGATAGAAAGGCCTGCCAGAAAGTAAATCGAATGACATGCCAGAGATAACTGTCATTTAAAAGTTCCAGCCAATGGCTTTCAGGCGCATTGAGCCACAGCGCCCCGAATGCTGACAGGGCAACGATAATTAATAGGCCGGAGGCAATGACCCCCGGCAATAACCAACCCGCGATTAACGGCTTACAGCGCTTTGCCATGTACGGATCCATTTTGTACGGTGTTTTGCCACATCATCTGCGTTGAATTGCAGAGATTTCTCAGGAACAGGAAGGTGTTTGAAAACGTCAGGCAAAGGAATATCAATCACGGGATACATCCATTGAGTTGTTGGCAGTACTTGCTGAAATGTCGGTGAGATCATGAAATTCATAAACTTTTGCGCCAGTTCTGGCTGCTTGCTTGAAGCCACTTGAGCCGCGACTTCAACCTGCAAGTAGTGTCCTTCCTTGAAGATGGCTGCGGCATAGTTATCTTTTTTCTCTGACATAATGTGATAGCCCGGTGACGTGGTGTAACTCAGTACCATATCACCTTCACCTTTCAGAAACAGGCCATAAGCTTCACTCCAGCCCTTAGTGACGGTCAGTGTCTTTTTGGCAACTTTCTGCCACTCCTGCACCGCTTTGTCTCCATAAAGCTCCTGTATCCAGAGTAGCAGCCCCAAGCCCGGAGTGCTGGTGCGTGGATCTTGGTAAATAATCTTCCAATTTTGGTGATTATTGATTAATTCATCCATACTTTTGGGTGGATGAGGGAGAGTGTTTTTATTGTAAATAAAGGCGAAATAACCGTAATCGTAAGGAATAAACGTCGTATTGTTCCATGTAATGGGTAATTTCAGTTTTGAGGTATTGACATGACTTGGTGTGAATAACCCTGTTTGTTGAGCCGCTTGAATCAGATTGTTATCTAATCCCAGTATAATATCTGCGGGAGTTTTTTTGCCTTCCATCCTCAAGCGGTTCAGCAAGGATATCCCATCTTCCAAAGCAACGAGTTTTAGTTCACAACCGCACTCTGCTTCAAAGGCTTTTTTGATGGCAGGCCCCGGCCCCCACTCAGAGGCAAATGAATCATAAGTATAAACTGTCAGTGTCGGTTTCGCCTGAGCAAGAGCACAGGCCGGAATAGACAGCATACCGATAGCAATAAAGCTGGAAAATAATTTCTTAAACACTTTGCTCTCCTGTAGTTATTAATAAAGAATATTAATAGTTATGAGTATTAACAGTTATTAGCAGTGGCAAAGGATCTGAGAAAATGCTAAATAAAAATTACATTTATTATATTAATGAATAGCGTCTCAAATCCCTACGACGGTACTAGCCGGTTCAGGTTCGACGGGTTTGTTCTCAGCCGTACTGTTTTGCAACAGCCGCACCCCGTTGAGATGGCAGTATTGTAGAGACTTCGGTTGCGCCTGCAAAGTCCAATCATAGAGGTTTACCGCTTGAGATGAGTGTGAAACAATTAGCTATCTTTTTAAATTTGCTATACCGAGAGGTAGTCTGGTGATCGATGATGATGGCTACCGCCCGAATGTAGGAATTGTAATTTGTAATCGCCAAGGGCAGGTTCTATGGGCCCGCCGTTATGGGCAGCATTCCTGGCAGTTTCCTCAGGGGGGTATCAATCCGGGGGAATCACCAGAACAAGCGATGTATCGCGAGTTGTTCGAAGAAGTTGGTTTAAATCGCAAAGATGTACGGGTTCTCGCTTCGACCCGGAGTTGGTTGCGTTACAAATTACCCAAGCGTTTGGTGCGTTGGGATACAAAGCCCGTTTGTATTGGGCAAAAGCAACGCTGGTTTTTATTGCAGTTGCTGTGTAATGAAGCAGAGATTAATGTGCAGTGCAGTAAGATGCCGGAGTTTGATGGTTGGCGTTGGGTCAGCTATTGGTATCCTGTCCGGCAGGTCGTTTCTTTTAAACGAGATGTATATCGCCGCGTGATGAAAGAATTCTCTTCTATTGTGATGCCAACTCAGGAACCTGCTTCATTGCTACATTCACCTTATTTACATCGTCGTAGAAGAAATTAGATAATTGCTATGCTCATGCGCTTACGGGAAATTGTCGAAAAGGTTGCTATGGCAGCCAATTTATCTGAAGCGCTTGAGCTGCTGGTCAATGAAACGTGTCTGGCAATGGACACAGATGTCTGTTCTATCTATTTGGCAGATCATCGGCGGCAATGTTATTACCTGATGGCAACCAAAGGGTTGAAAAAACCCAAAGGGCAAGCGATCAGTTTGGCCTTTGATGAAGGTGTTGTGGGGCAAGTTGGGCGTTTGTCCGAGTTAATTAATCTCGCTGATGTCCGTGACCACCCAAGTTTTAAATATATTCCCCAAGTAAAAGAAGAAAACCTGCGGGCTTTTTTAGGTGTACCGATTGTTTATCGTCGCCAATTGCAGGGAATATTAGTTGTTCAACAGCGTGAGCGACGGTTATTTAATGAAAGTGAAGAATCTTTCATGGTGACATTGGCGATGCAGCTTGCTGCTGTTCTCGCTCAGGTGCAAACAAAAGGGTTATTTGGTCAGTATCGTCAAACCCGTATTAAGGCACTTGCCATTTCTAATGGCATTGTGATGGCGCAGGGATGGCAAGATCGCTCCCAACCTTTGTTGGAACAGGTTACTGAAGTATTAACACTGGATTATCAGGCTGAGCGCTCAAGGCTGATTTGTGCCCTTGAAAAAGCCACGGCTGAATGCCGTCGTATCAGTAAGCGTTTTACTGTTAGCTCACAGAAAGAAAGTGCTGCCATTTTTGATCTCTATTCTCATCTATTAAATGATCCTCAACTCAAACAAGATCTGTTTCATTCCGTCGATAATGGTTTTATGGCGGAATGGGCGGTTAAAACCGTGATTGAGAAATACGCCAAACAGTTTAACAGCTTGCAAGATCTTTACATGCGAGAGAGAGCATCAGATCTGCGGGCGCTTGGGCAACGGGTGCTGTACCATCTGAATGATCTCTTCACAGAGGGAGGACAATGGCCGGAGCGCTTTATTCTGGTTGCTGATGAACTCAGTGCTAATTTGCTGGCTGAGTTGCCACAAGAGCAATTGGTTGGCGTGATTGTGCGAGATGGTGCGACTCACTCTCACTCTGCAATACTGGTTCGTGCAATGGGGATTCCGGCGATTATGGGGGCGGATATCCAGCCTGAGCTATTACATAACCGGACACTCATTCTTGATGGTTACCGCGGAGAGGTTTTTATTGAACCAGAGCCTTTGGTTGCCCAGGAATACCAACAAATCATCGAAGAAGAGCAGGTTCTCAGCAAGCAGGCTGAATATGAACAACAGCGGCGAGCACAGCTTAAAAGCGGGGAGCGGGTTCTGGTACAGCTTAATGCTGGCCTGAGTTTAAAACATGAACGGCAGATAGAAGATAGTATTGATGGTATTGGGCTGTATCGCACAGAAATTCCGTTTATGCTGAATAGTGGTTTTCCATCAGAAGATGAACAGAAAAATCGCTATCAAGAGATGCTGGAACTTTTCCCCGATAAGCCAGTTGTGTTGAGAACACTGGATATTGGTGCTGACAAACAACTTCCTTATATGCCCATTAATGAAGAAAACCCTTGTCTGGGGTGGCGGGGAATTCGCATCACGCTGGATCAGCCGGAAATATTCCTGATTCAGCTTCGGGCGATGTTAAAAGCCAATGTGCAGACTGGCAATTTAAAAATACTCTTGCCGATGGTGACAAGCATTGAAGAAATTGATGAAGCCCGAAAACTGATTGAGAGAGCGAAAGCTGAAGTAGAGCAAACGCTAGCGGCTACGATCAAAATGCCTCAGATTGGTATTATGCTTGAAGTACCATCTACCCTTTTTTTGCTGCCACAATTAAAAAAGCGGATTGATTTTGTTTCTATTGGTACAAATGATCTGACCCAGTATTTGCTGGCGGTGGATCGCAATAATACACACGTCGCTTCGCTATATGATAATTTACACCCTGCGGTAATTAGAGCACTGAAATTAGCCTTTGATGAATGCCAGCGCCTTGATCTCCCTATTAGTGTATGCGGAGAAATGGCAGGTTTACCAATGGGGACATTAATATTGCTTGGTTTAGGTTATCGTAGCCTGAGCGTAAGTGGCCGAAGCGTTCCGCGCACCAAATATTTGTTGCGACATTTGGATACCAATGAACTTGAGTATTTTATCAAGTTGGTATTAAAAGCCGAAACCAGCCATGAAGTAAAAGAATTGTCAGCCGAATTTATGGAATCACATGGTTTGGGAGGACTGATTCGAGGGGGGATTTAGAACCTTGTGATTGTAATAATATGTATGGAAGGAATCTTTTTAGAATTCACGGTGATAGTAGAGAAAATCCAGGAAAAGCGTCAGAAGGTTGTATCATTGTAGGACCGAATGCAAGAAGGGAAATAATCCACTCTGTAGATAGAGAGTTAGTGGTAGAATAGTATGAAAAAATTTATTGTATTTGCGATGCTATTTGTTCCTAGTATTGCTTTATCTTCAACAAACGACGATTTAGATTATTGTGCAACAATTCAATCTTGGCCTGCCCAAAAGGTGATAAGTATAATAGTCGAGAAAAATAAACAGCTTGATCAACTTCGAGCAACCTCGTTCTTAATCGAAAGAAGCAAATTAGTAAAAGGAAAGAAACCAATCGTGTTTGAAGAGTGGGGGCAGCTGTACACTCAAACAATAGAAATCACTATCCCATATATCGATAATCACAAAAAACCTGTTACTTTCATAGCTTCATCAATTATATCAGCAGAAGAGTGTTCATTAACAGAACCCGCTTACTTTGATATAACTTCAGAAAACAATTAGTTTTATTTTTCACTTAACAGTAATAATGATTGTTTTAACAATCATTATTACTCAAAATATAACTCATGGCAGGAACATACTTCGGTAGTCATTATTGAAGAAACCTGATCTGATGTAACCAAAAATACAACTTGATTGAGGTTGTTTTTCTCCCCCTATCTGTTTTGCCTGTTGGTATGGTGTCTGATAATACAGTCATGCTGACTTTTTTGTGCGGGTGTATTTTGCTGTCATAAAACCCTCCCTTACAGTGATACCTATCAGCACGATACTGTACGAAATCTCTTGGCGCTTGCTACTTGCCAATAGAGTTCGTAAGAGGCTCCCACGATAACCACTTGCGGTTTAGTGGTGGGAGCAAGCCACTTGCCTGTGTTATTATCTGCGGTTATTTATCTTAAGTTATTCACAATATCATTCATTCACACAACATTATTTTTAGTGGGGAACGATGAGCACTAGCTATCTGGCATTTCCTAATATTGACCCAGTCATATTTTCAATCGGGCCTTTATCTCTTCACTGGTACGGCCTTATGTATCTGATTGGTTTTGTTTTTGCCATGTGGTTGGCAAATCGCCGTGCGGCAAAACCAAACAGTGGCTGGAACAAAACCGAAGTTGAGAACTTACTGTATGCAGGGTTTGTCGGGGTTTTTGTCGGTGGACGCCTCGGTTATGTTCTGTTCTATAATCTCCCAATGTTCCTTGATAATCCTCTTTACCTGTTTAAAATTTGGGATGGAGGAATGTCTTTCCACGGTGGACTGGTAGGGGTTATCAGTGCCATGTGGTGGTTTGCGCGCCGTACCAAGCGCCACTTCTTACAAGTCGCGGATTTCGTCGCTCCACTAGTTCCCTTTGGTTTGGGCATGGGGCGTATCGGTAATTTTATCAATGGAGAATTGTGGGGGCGTGTTACGCTTGATACGCCTTGGGCGATGTTATTCCCGGGTTCCCGCAGTGAAGATATTGCACTCGCCACAGCGAATTCTTCGTTATGGCCGATTCTGGAAAAATTTGGTGTCCTGCCCCGTCATCCATCACAGTTATATGAAATGGTGCTTGAAGGCATCGTATTATTTATCATCCTTAATTTATTTATCCGCAAACCGCGCCCGATGGGGAGTGTTTCAGGCTTATTCCTGATTGGTTACGGCGCATTCCGCATAATAGTTGAATTTTTCCGCCAGCCTGACGCGCAACTCGGGTTGTTTGAAGGGATAAGTATGGGGCAAATTCTTTCCATCCCTATGATTTTATTTGGAATTATCATGATGGTGTGGGCATATAAATATTCTGGCAACAAAACTCGCAATAACAAGGTACAAGAGACAAAATGAAACAGTATCTGGATTTAATGAAAAAAGTGCTGGAAGAGGGTACAGCAAAAGATGACCGTACAGGTACGGGAACACTCTCTATCTTTGGTCATCAGATGCGTTTCAATTTGCAAGAAGGTTTCCCACTGGTAACAACTAAACGTTGTCATATTCGTTCGATTATCCATGAATTGCTTTGGTTCTTGAATGGCGATACCAATACCCAATATCTGCAGGATAATGGCGTGTCTATCTGGGATGAATGGGCTGACGAAAATGGCGATTTGGGGCCTGTTTATGGTAAACAATGGCGCGCCTGGGGTGCTGCGGATGGCCGCCAGATCGATCAATTGACCCAAGTTATTGAGCAGTTGAAAAGCGATCCTGATTCACGCCGTATCATTGTCTCCGCATGGAATGTCGGGGAATTGGATAAAATGGCACTGGCGCCATGCCATGCTTTTTTCCAGTTCTACGTAGCTGATGGCAAACTTTCCTGCCAACTTTACCAGCGTTCTTGTGATGTGTTTTTAGGGTTGCCATTCAACATCGCCAGCTATGCTCTATTGGTGCATATGATGGCACAACAGTGTGATCTTGAGGTCGGTGATTTTGTTTGGACTGGTGGTGATACCCACCTTTACAGCAACCATTTGGAACAGACCAAACTTCAATTAAGCCGTGAGCCACGCGCGTTACCTAAGTTAGTTATTAAGCGTAAACCAGACTCACTGTTTGATTATCGATTCGAAGACTTTGAGATTATGGATTATGATCCGTATCCGGGTATTAAAGCCCCGGTTGCAATTTAATTCTTAATTGCTCCAGTAAATAAAAAATCACTTCTCTTCTTTTTTCCATCCTCGAATCTGAGGATGGAAAATATATTTACCTTCATTAATTATTTATTTCATTAATTACATTTCGTTTTTGTACAAGAAATTCATCCCGTAGAGATCTTGACATTTTTCAATCAATAAGTAGATTAAATATTTATAACATAAACAGTAGGTAAAATTGACATGTTAAATAACTCAGTAATTGAATCCTCATTTATGACTGGGCAATTGAGTCTGGATGCAGTAATAATCGATATATTCAAATATAATAATGGTTATATTATTATTACGGATAATAGCCCATTTTATCCTGAAAACTATAAGTGGGGAGATCAAAAAAGTGATGTTGGCGTTATAGCCTTTAGTACCCATATATTAAATATTGTCAAAACTTATACCGCGGCTGTCATTGATGGACGGATTTATATTGACCAGAATATACCTAATAAATTAAGTTCAGAAGATAAACTTATTCCAGCACTCTATTTAGAGTCACTAAATGGTTTGGAAGAAAAAATTATTTTAGATGAAAAAATTATTATAGGTAAAAGAGTCAAATTATCTGTTGATGCGGAAGTCAGACATAAAATCAGTGCAGCGCATAGCATGGCACATTTTATGTCTTTGGCTCTGAACAAAGTGGCTAATAAATATTGGAATAAAAATTATGATACAGATAGTTTAGGCAACTTTAACTTGGATAAAGCATCAATATTTAAATCATCAATTTCTGAATTGCAATCTGTAGATATATATCGGTTTGGTAAGTCGATAAAGAAAAAAGGATTTGATAAGGCAGCCTTTTTGCAGGATATTGATAGTGTTAATGAAGAAATGAATCTTACCCTGAAAAATTGGTTGTCAGTAGGGAGCGAAATACAGGTTGAATACATATCAAAAAATATTGAAGATTTACGATTATGGAAAAGTACTGTAGAAAATCATCCAGTTGTTATCCCTTGTGGTGGGACTCATATAAAAAATACAGAAGAAATAGAGGATGTTAAAGTGGAAATAAGTCCAGGAGAAAGTGATGAGTATATTGTAATCAAAACACGCTGTCAGTTGAGATAATAAAATATGTGCAATCTGGGCTGTTTTTCCATCTTGTTTTAAGATCATTAGGTCTACGGCTATTCTGGCAACTTCAAAAATAGGAGTATACATTCAAAATGATGGTTGGCCTTAAACATAATATTTTCTTTCGATGAAAGCCCCGATGACTTTTTCATGCATTACAGGGGATTCTGAATAACCCAATATTTTTCGGTTTAATCGCTTGATCCGTCTGCCGAAGGTATTTAACTTATGTTGAGCTTAAATTTAGTTCATAAGACTAAACGTTTTTATCTAATTGTTTTTCATTATTTTTTGAAGTAAAGTTCATCTTATTACTTTAACTATTTTTATGAACGCAATCTCACTTATTGAGCTGAGTGTGATTTTTAGCTTATTAAATAGGCTAAAATGAGGAAGGAAACTCATAAATGAATAGTTTGATTATTTTAAAGATCGTGTAACTATCCTAGATATAGCTAAAAATATGAAATTGAGAGGAATCTGTTATGCCTATATGGGTAGATGCTGATGCATGTCCTAAAGTTATAAAAGAAGTATTATATCGTGCAGCAGAACGTGAAAAAGTACAGGTTACATTCGTGGCAAATCAGCGATTAAGTGTACCTGCATCCGCTTTTTTACGTACATTACAAGTCCCTGCTGGGTTTGATGTCGCTGACAATGAAATTGTTCGTCGCTTAGAAATTGGTGATTTAGTGATTACAGCAGATATTCCTCTTGCTGCTGAAGTGATCGAAAAAGGTGCAATAGCACTCAATCCGCGCGGTGAACGTTATAGTGAAGCGACAATACGTGAACGCCTAGCTATGCGTGATTTTATGGATACGATGCGGGCAAGTGGGATCCATACGGGAGGGCCTGCTACGTTAAACCAACGTGATCGCCAGCAGTTCGCAAATGAATTAGATAAATGGTTATTGCAACAAAAAAAAGTGTCTTGAAAGGATATGTGACTGTTCTGTGAGCAAAAAACACGATTGTTATTAAAAGGATTACAGCTTCAGTCTCCATGAGAACCCACAAACGTACCTGATTGCTGTTTGATTCCAGCTTGATAGGTACGATGAAAATAATCAAGCTGGAAAATGCAACAATAAGATAGACAATGGTTTTGAGAGAATTTCAAATGTTATTCTGTGAACCATCACGCAATTAAAATGTAAAAAAGTAACATATTTATTTTATCTTCGAATCTCTCCGCATAATCAAACAGTGACACTGTTTATTCTATTTCTAATAGTAGATATTTCCCTTGACCAAAATCGAGAGTGATATATAAATCAGGAAATAATGACGTATAAATGTATTAACAAGAAAAATGGATTTACATTGTTAGAATTAATGATTGCAATGCTCATCATTTCGATCAGTTTGTCCTGGGGGTTGTATTATTGGGGAGAATATCAAAACCGTCTGCGTTTACAATCTTCAGTGCATAATGTGTTGTCTTTCATGGAAAGGCAGCAGGCTTTGGCAAATTATTTGAATCAGGATCGTACCCTATGGTTGGTGGTAGGGCAGCATTGGTGCTTGGTATCGTCTGTAACCAAAATTACTGATTGCAATGAAAGTGATGGGGAGCGAGTTAATTCTCCTCATGAAGATGTATTTCTATCATTTTCCACGGCTGATCGCATTGATTTTTATGGGATCAGAAATACAGCAATGCCAGCGAGTTTCACTCTGGCAAACTCGGCAGGTGAAATTAGTGTCGTGATTTCGGGGCGTGGGCGGATCAGAACATGCAGCAATACAATTAATCAGCTTCCTAATTGTGAGGGAATAAAAAATCCATGATTCTGACTATTCTCTGTTTTAAACCAAAACAGAAAGGATTTTCCTTGTTGGAAATAATGATAGCTCTGCTAATCAGTAGTGTGATTTTTATTGCCATGACGAAAACGTATCCGATTATATCAGGCCAAATTCTCGATCTCTATCGTCAATATAGATTGCATTATTTGGTGAATAGAACGGTCTATTTAATGGAGAAAGATATCCGACGTGCAGGTTATTGTCAGGAGAGAAAGGAGTGTAAAGGTGATCCACTGGTAATTAAAAATAAAAATACGGAAGCTGCTAATTCTTGTTTTATTGCTGCTTTTGATCTCAATTTAAATAATCGATGGGAAAAACCTGATCATATTGAATCTGAATTTTTTGGTTATCGTTTAAATAACCGGACTCTTGAGTGGAAGAGAGGAGCTGGAGATTGTCAGGAAGGGGGTTGGGAAAGATTATTTGATCCAAAAGAGATTGTCATTGATGCTTTTCATCTTGAAAAATCACGGATAAAAAGTGGGGTAATTTTTATTACTTTGTCCATTGATGCCCATTGGTTGAAATCCTCATCGATTGTGCATCGTCATCAAGCAACAATTCGGCTGCGTAATATCAGGGAATAAATATATCAGGATATGAAGAGAATATGGCAGATAAGCAACAGGGAAATGTTTTGCTGGTATCGATAATGATGCTATTGGCACTGAGTTTGATGATGTTGAAAGCGCTCCATTATCAACAGGAAAGCGCTATGTTCATGATGATGGATGAACAAAATTATTTGAATGCTTTTCTGCGGGCTGAATCATCACTGATATGGGGAAAGGCTCAATCATGGCCGATTAATCAGCAAGAAATGGGCGCTTGGTTTTGTCTACAACAAACTGAATTTAATTTGAAAAGTTGCCTCAGACACTATTCAGGCAATCTTTTTTTATTAAAAGGTATCGCTCAATTCACATCAGGAGAAAAGTTTGAACTTTATCAATGGATGAAACAGATGAAATATTCAAATCAAGATACACTTATTCCTGTAACACTGGCTCCTATTGAAAGTGGTTGGCTGGATTTTTGTCCTGTTCCTCAGGCTGAATTTTGTTTATGAAAATGCGCAGCTCACTTGGGCGACAAGCGGGCATGAGTTTACCAGAAGTCATGGTTGCGTCTGCCGTATTTGCGATCTCCTTATTAGGTTTAATGCGTTACCATCAAGCACTGTCAGCCAATTTTCAACAATATTGGGGGCAGCTTAAGGCGGTACGATATGCCCATGATCAATTAGAACAATATGAACGTTGGGAAGGCCAGATTGCACTAAAGAAGACAGAAGTGGAGGAGCAGAGATGGAAAATGGAATTTCAGCGAGAATTTCACTCTTTGGGATGCTATCAAGTAACGATTAAATTGACAGTACATTACAATAAACCAAGTAAATTAGAACGCTGGTTTTGCGCAGGTGGGGAGTATTGATGTTTAGAGTTTATCATTCAAATCAACTCGATATTCTTAAGGAGTTGATGGCGATATTGATCCGGGATAATCCCTTATCTGACCCATTTGGTAAAGAAGTGATTTTGGTTCAAAGCCCGGGGATGTCACAGTGGTTGCAGATTCAATTGGCAGAAAAACTGGGTATTGCTGCGAACATGGAATTCCCGCTGCCTGCAACCTTTATCTGGCAGATGTTTACTCAAGTATTGCCTGATGTTCCCAAAGATGGTGCTTTCAGTAAGGATGCCATGAAATGGAAATTGATGACCCTGCTGCCTGATTTGCTGACGGAGCCGGAGTTTTCAGCGCTCAGGCATTATCTTGATCAAGATATTGATAAACGCAAGATCCACCAGTTGGCTGGCCGGATTGCCGATCTGTTTGACCAATATTTGGTTTATCGCCCACGGTGGTTAGAAAATTGGGAAAAGGGTCAATTAATTGACGACTTGAGCAGTAATCAGTTATGGCAAAAAAGGCTATGGTTTGAACTGATAGAATATACTTGCCGGTTACAACAACCTTTGTGGCATCGCGCTAATTTATACCAACGATTTATCACAACGTTGGAAGAAGGGAATTTTCCATTGGAGAACCTTCCTCCGCGCATTTTCATCTGCGGCGTCTCTACATTACCCCCTGCCTATCTGCAAGTATTTAAAGCATTAGGTAAACATATTGATATTCATCTTATGTTCACTAACCCATGCCAATATTATTGGGGGGATATTCAGAGTTATGCGTTTCTTGCCAAGTTAAATAGCCGGAAACCCAAACATTATAAAAGCCGTCAATTGCTGGAAAGATTCAAAGATCCAGAACAGGCCCCATTGCTCTTTAATGAAGAAGGGGAGCAGGAACTGAACAACCCACTGCTGGCATCTTGGGGAAAATTGGGCAGGGATAACCTCTATCTGCTATCACAACTGGAGCCGGATTCTGATGTTCATGCTTTTGTTGAATTAGAGCCTGATTCCATCTTGCATCAAATCCAGCAGGATATTCTTAATCTTGAAGATCATGCCCAAATTGGCTCTACAGAAGATACCTTCAAAAATAGTCTGAAAAAGCGCCTGATTGATTATGCTGATCGCTCTCTGACTTTTCATTCATGTCATAGTCCGCAGAGGGAGATAGAAGTATTGCAGGATCAAATTCTGCATTTGTTGGATGATGATCCTGCACTGACACCAAGGGACATCATTGTGATGATGGCGGATATCGACAGCTATGCCCCTTATATTCAGGCCGTTTTTGGCAATGCACCCGATGACCGTTATATCCCCTTTGCCATTTCTGACCGTAAAGTGCGTCAGGCACATCCGGTTTTACAGGCATTCATTACTCTGCTGGATTTACCACAGAGCCGATTTACGGCAGAGCAGGTGCTGGCATTATTGGAAGTTCCCGCTTTAGCCAATAAATTTGCTATTCAGGAAGAAGGGTTGCGTTTATTGCGGCGTTGGGTAAAAGAATCAGGAATTTGCTGGGGGCTGGATGATGACAACATTGAAGCACTGTCTTTACCAGCTACAGGGCAGAATACTTGGCGCTTTGGTCTGACGCGTATGCTGTTGGGTTATGCGATGGATAGTCAGGCAGGGCCATGGAATGAGGTTTTGCCTTACGATGAATCCAGTGGCCTTGCGGCCGAATTAGCGGGGCAATTGGCTGAGTTCTTAATGGAACTGAATCGCTGGCGTAAAATTTTGAGCGAAGAACAGCGGTTGACGGATTGGTTAACGGTATGTCCGCAACTGCTGGAAACTTTTTTCGAAGTGGATGATGAAATTGAACTGGTTCTGGTGCTTATTACGCAGCAATGGCAAAAAGTGATTGATAATGGCCTGAATGCATACTACGGCGAGAGCATTCCTTTGGTGCTGTTGCGCGATGAACTGGTGCTTCGTTTTGATGATGAGAAGATCAGCCAGCGCTTCCTTGCAGGCTCCCTCAATTTTTGCACCCTGATGCCTATGCGTTCCATCCCTTTTAAGGTTGTTTGCCTGTTGGGAATGAATGACGGGGTTTATCCAAGAACCATACCACCACTTGGGTTTGATCTTATGGTAGAGAAAACTCAGCGAGGGGATAGGAAACGGCGTGATGATGACCGTTATCTCTTTCTGGAGGCGTTGGTTTCGGCTGAGCAATTTCTTTATATTAGCTATATCGGTAAATCGATTCGAGATGATACTGAGTGCAATCCATCCGTATTGGTCAATGAATTACTGGATTATGTTTGCCAGAGTTTTTGCTTATCCGCTGATGAAATGTTGAATGTTGATGAGAGTGCCAAGAATGTCAGAAAACATTTACTTTCACAGCATACTCGTGTGCCTTTTGCGACGGAAAATTTCTTGCCTGACCACTATTCACAAAGTTATGCCGCAGAATGGTTGCCAGCCGCGACACAGCAAGGTGTTTCAGCGACTGATTTTTGTCAGCCGATTGCCTTTGATCGCAGTGAAGTAAAAGAAATTACATTAGATGAATTGATCCGCTTTTATCGACATCCTGTCAGGGCGTTTTTTCAGCAACGGTTGAAAGTGCATTTTGTCATTGAAGAGATGGAGCTGCCTGAAGAAGAGCCTTTTGTACTGGATAACCTGCAACGCTATCAATTCAACCAACTGCTGTTAAGCATTCTTATTGAACAGGGGGCACCTGAATCTTTGTTCTGCCATCTCCGTGCATCGGGAGGATTGCCATACGGCTCCTTTGGCGAGGTTTATTGGATGGAACAACTGGAATCCATGCAGCCACTGGCTGCTAGGGTACGTGAAGAGAGAACAGAGCCTTTTTCCATTGAGCTATATGAGAAACTAGACGCTGTGATATTGACCGGCAATATTAATCAGGTACAGCCTGATGGAATTTTACGTTGGCGACCAGCGAACTTAACGGCTAATGATGGTATCCAACTATGGATTGAACACCTTGCCTATTGTCTTTCAAGTGGTAGCAGTGAAAGCCGCATGTATGGAACGGGCAAAAAGGGGAAAAAAGAGAAGGAAGATAAAAAAGTTTCAGAATATCGTTTCTTACCGCTAGAACAGGATGAAGCGAAAAAATATTTGAACCAAATGGTCGAAGGCTATCTTCAAGGAATGTCTGAGCCTCTCCCCTTGTTTTGCCGAAGTGGCTGGGCATGGCTGGTTGATTGTTTTAATCAGGAAACCCACGAAATCGATTTCAGTGAAGAAGTGCAACAAAGCGCTGAAAATAAATTGATGGAACAATGGCTGGGAATACATGACAGAAAAGGGGAAAGCAGTGATCATTACGTACAACGGGCTTTCCGGCAGGTTGATCAATTACTTTTGGAGCGCATGAAGCGTGAAATTCAGAGCTATTTGTTACCTATGGCCCATTATTCAAATGGCTCATTATTCAAGTAGCTCATTATTTAAATCATTAGGGAGAATATTAGGTTATGCCTAAATATATTATCCGCATCATGACGATGCTCTTTCTGCTAATTTGTGGGGTTACTGCGTATGCGCAATCGCCTTGGCAGCCGTTGCCAGATACGATTCACAAAAGTGATCGGGACCCTCGTCAATATAAAGCCATTAAACTGCAAAATGGTATGACAGTCCTGTTGGTTTCTGATGAAAAAGCGATTAAATCATTAGCCGCCGTATCTATTCCGGTTGGTCACATGGAAAATCCAGATAATCAGCTTGGTCTGGCTCACTATCTTGAGCACATGGTATTAATGGGTTCCAAGCGTTATCCTCAACCGGGAGCATTTGCCGAATTTTTGCAAAAACATGGGGGAGGCCGTAACGCTAGCACAACTGCCAACCGAACTGCATTCTATCTGGAAGTTGAAAATGACTCCTTAACAGAAGCGACGGATCGCCTTGCGGATGCTCTTGCTGAACCTTTGCTGAATCCCGTGAATGCTGATCGTGAACGCCATGCTGTTGACAATGAAATGACCATTGCCCGTGCGGGTGAAGGGCATCGTATATGGCAAATCCGTTCCGAAACCATTAACCCTGCCCACCCTAATGCCCGCTTTGCTGGCGGAAATTTAGAAACGCTCAAAGATAAACCTGACAGCAAATTACAGACTGCACTGGATGATTTTTACCAACGCTATTACTCTGCCAATTTGATGAAAGGAGTTGTGTATGGCAATCAATCAATCGATAAATTGGCTCAGATTGCGGCAGAAACTTTCGGTCGCATTCCGAATCGACACGCTTCTGTGCCTGCTATTACAGTTCCTGCAATAACAGATAAAGAAAAAGGCATCATTATCCATTATGTGCCAGCACAACCCCATAAAGCGTTGCAACTGGAATTCAGCATTGCCGACAATAGTGCAGATTTTCGCAGCAAAACAGACACCTATGTTGGATATTTAATCGGTAATCGCAGTCAAAATACGTTATCTGACTGGCTACAGAAAAAAGGTTTAATCGAAGGCATTGATGCAGGGGCAAGTCCAAAAACTGATGGCAATTCCGGGACATTTAATATTTATGTTTCGCTGACAGATAAAGGGCTTGAACAGCGAGATCAAGTTATAGCAGCCATTTTTTCTTACATTAACCTGTTAAAACAACAGGGTATCAACAAGAATTATTTCGATGAAATGGCTAAGGTTCTTAATTTGTCGTTCCAGTATGCGTCAATCGTGCGGAATATGAACTATATTGAGGGGCTGTCCGATGCCATGCTGATATTGCCTATTTCCCATGTTCTGGATGCGGGGTATGTTGTAGATGGCTTCAATCCAAAAGCGATAGCCAGCCGTTTGGATGAATTAACACCTGAAAATGCACGTATTTGGTTTACCAGCCCAACAGAGCCACATAACAAAGAAGCTTACTTTGTACAGGCTCCGTATCAAGTCAATAAAATTACCTCAAAGCAGCTGGCGGAATGGAAAAAACTCGAACAGGGAGATTTATTCTCTTTGCCTGAATTGAACCCTTATATTCCTGATGATTTATCTCTGATTAAAACATCTGGCAGCCAAAAACACCCTGAAATGATTTTGGAAAAGCCAAATGTTCGCTTGCTGTATATGCCGAGTCAATATTTTGCCGATGAACCTAAAGGCAGTATTACACTAGAGATGCGTAACCCTAATGGATTGAAGAAAATCAAGGATCAGGTTTCAGATACATTATTGGGCTATTTATCTGAACTGACACTTAATCAGTTGGGTTATCAGGCTTCAGTTGGGGGGATGAGTGTTTTTACAGGTTATGTCAATGGCTTGAAGATCGGTGTCAGCGGTTATACGCAACATTTACCAGAGTTGTTAACTTCAGCGATTAATCAATATATTTCGTTTACACCGACTCAAGAGGAACTGGCTCAAGCGAAATCATGGTATCGGGAACAGCTGGAAGTCGCTAATAATGGCAACGCCTTCCAAATGGCAATGCAGCCAGTTTCTCGCCTTTCTAGTGTGCCTTACTTTGAACAGGCAGAAAAATTGAAGGTGCTGGATACCATCACCGTTGATGATATTGTGAAATACCGTCAGAGCATGATCCAACACTCGGCTTTACAGGCTCTGGTTTTCGGTAATTTAACTGAGCCGCAGAGTATTGACATCGTTCAATCAGCACAGAAGCAACTCGCTAATCAAGGAACGGTATGGTGGACTGGCAATCGCATTGTTATCGACCGTAATTATGCGGTTAATTTTAAAGGCACGGCTAACAGTACAGATAATGCATTGGCGGAAATCTATATTCCGACAGGATATGACCACATCAACGGCAAAATTTATTCCAGTTTGCTGAGTAGCATTTTGTCACAGTGGTTCTATGATCAATTGAGGACGACAGAACAGCTTGGCTATGCAGTTTTTGCTTTCAACCAACATGTAGGTAAACAATGGGGATTGGGTTTCTTGTTGCAAAGCAACAGTAAGCAACCGGATTACCTACATAAACGCTACCAGAGCTTCTATCGACAGGCTGATAAAAAGCTGAAAGCGATGTCTGATGCTGAATTTGAGCAGTATAAAAAATCTCTTCTGAAAGAAATGCGTGAACCGCCGCAGACTTTTTATTCAGAAGCAGGTCGCTATTATGCGGATTTTGGGCGTAATAACTTTAAGTTTGATACACGAGAAAAAATCATAGCAGCAATGGAAAAAGCCACTAAAGCGCAGCTCATCGCGTTTTATGAAAAAGCAGTGATTAAACGTCAGGGGTTGGCTCTGGTTTCCCAAATTACAGGGAAAAAAGGCACAGTTCATCAATATGCTGAGATGAAAGGCTGGAAAACTTACGATTCTGTGTCAGATTTCCAGAAACAATTACCGATCAAGGTGAATGCTCAGTGAGCAAAGCTATATCGAAAGCTATATCGGATTATGAAATACCGGATCATGAAATGTTAGGCTGTCAGATGCTGGATTATCAACAAGATTATCAAGTCGTACAGTCTCATAAACTTAACCCGTTAACACTGCCGCTGTATGGTCAGCGGCTGATTGAAGCTTCAGCAGGAACGGGAAAGACTTATACGATAGGCTTGTTGTATCTGCGTCTGTTGCTGGGATTGGGCGGCTCTGCCGCCTTTTCCCGTCCGCTGAATGTCGAAGAGATTCTGGTTGTTACCTTTACGGAAGCTGCAACGGATGAATTACGTGGACGTATCCGCGAAAACATCCATCAACTTCGCTTGGCCTGTATACGGGAAGAAACAATTGTTGGTGATCCGGCTTATCAGCAATTGCTGAATGAGATTCCTGACAAGGAAAGCGCAGCCAGTTGGTTATTGGCCGCTGAGCGCCAGATGGATGAGGCTGCGATTTATACTATCCATGGTTTTTGTCAGCGAATGTTGGTACACAATGCGTTTGAGTCAGGTGTATTGTTTGAGCAAACGTTGATTCAGGATGAAAGTCAGTTACGTAAACAAGGCTGTGCTGATTTTTGGCGGCGTCATTGTTATCCCCTGCCATTGCCGATTGCTGCGGAAATCAGCCGGATATGGAGTGGGCCGGAAGCATTATTGAAAGATATTGCTGATTATTTACACGGAGATATGCCGTATATCGTCAATGCGCCTGATGGTGATGAAACGTTGTTTAACCGTCATCAGAAAATCATTGAACAGATTGATTCGATAAAGCGTCAGTGGAATGATGCCGCTTCTGAGTTAGAGGAATTGATCGCCAATTCAGGTGTTGATAAGCGTAGCTACAGCAAAAAGCACTTACCCAATTGGCTGAATGGTGTTTCTGAATGGGCTAGATTATCTACCAAAGATTATCTGCTGCCCAAAGATTTGGATAAATTTTGTCAGTCCCGTTTATTGGAAAAGACCAAAAAAGGAGAGGCTCCGCAGCATGCGCTGTTTGAAGCCATCGATGGTTTATACCAACATCCGCTGACCTTGAAAGACATCATCATCTCCAAAGCGATTGTGGAAGTTCGTCAATCGGTTAGTCAGGAAAAACTGACACGTGGCTACATGGGTTTTGATGATTTGCTGACCCGCTTGGACAGTGCCTTGCGACGTGCAGGAGGAGAGCAGCTTGCAGCAACCATTCGGCAGCGCTATCCCGTCGCAATGATCGATGAGTTTCAGGATACTGACCCACAGCAGTATCGCATTTTTCAGGCTATATATTGCCCTCAATCAGACAGGGAACTGCCGGAAAATGGCTTGCTGTTCATTGGCGATCCCAAACAAGCGATTTATGCGTTTCGTGGGGCAGACATTTTTACCTATATTCGCGCTCGTTCTAACGTTAAGGCCCACTATACGCTGGAAACTAACTGGCGTTCTTCTGTATCAATGGTGCAAGCCGTCAATAAACTGTTTTCTCGCCCAGAACGCCCATTTTTGTTTGAACAAATTCCATTCATTAACGTTAATGCAGCAGCGAAAAATCAGGGGCTGCAATTTTCTTTTCATGGTGAGAATCAGGCTGCTTTGCGTTTTTGGTTACAGTCTGGTGAAGGCATTTCCAAAGGAGCATATGAACAAAGCATGGCCCGACAATGTGCTGCCCAAATACGGGATTGGTTGCAGGCAGGACAAGAAGGGAAGGCTCTTTTATGTCATATAGAAAAAAGCCGTCCGGTTATGGCGGCAGATATTACAGTGTTGGTACGTGATCGCCGGGAAGCATCATTAATCCGTAATGAATTGAATGCGCTGAAGATACCATCGGTTTTTCTTTCCAACCGAGAAAGTGTGTTTGATACGTTAGAAGCAAAAGATTTGCTTTGGCTATTACAGGCGGTATTGGCTCCGGAAAAAGCGCGTGAATTGAGAAGTGCATTAGCCAGCAGTTTATTTGGCTTGAATGCACAACAAATTGATCAATTAAATCACGACGAAACGGCGTGGGATCGTTTGGTCGATGAGTTTGATGATTATGCCCGTTTATGGCGTTCTCGTGGCGTATTACCCATGTTGCGGGCAGTCATGGTGAAATATCGGATAGCAGAAAATTTGTTGGCAGGTGATGACGGTGAACGCCGGCTTACAGATGTTATGCACATTGGTGAGTTATTGCAGGAGGCATCTCAGCAATTAGATAGCGAACATGCCGTGGCTCGTTGGCTGGCACAACAGATTTCACGCCCGAACCCGCAATCCGAAAACCAGCAGCTACGGCTGGAGAGTGATCGGCATTTGGTGAAAATCTGTACCATTCACAAGTCTAAGGGGCTGGAATATCCGTTGGTTTGCTTGCCTTTCATTTGTGGTTACAGGAAGCAGAAGCAGGCTGTCTATCATGATCGCCATAACTTTAAAGCCTATCTCAGTATTTCCCATGATGATGAAACGTTGAAAGAAGCTCTGGAACTGGCTGATGAAGAGCGCTTGGCTGAGGATTTACGCTTGCTTTACGTAGCATTAACGCGATCGATTTATCACTGTAGTGTTGGTGTGGCCCCGCTTATCAAAGGGAATAGAGGGAAGACAGGTGACACGGATTTGCACTTGTCTGCTCTTGGATACCTGCTGCAAAAGGGGAAGAAAGGTGATGCAGAACTATTGGTAAACAGCCTGAATGAGCTTTGTGATGACAGTATAGAGATCAAGCTGGTGGAAGATATCACCGATTCACAATGGCACTTGCAAAATGAAAATATTCTGTCGCTGGAAGCCAGAAGGTTTCAACGTTCCGTTCGGGATGACTGGCGGGTGACGAGCTATTCGGGTTTACAATACTCGTCTTCTCACGCGGCTTCTTATGCTTATGCTGGTGCATTTGGCGAATCTGTAGATGTGATTGTGCAATCCATTTCTCCGAAGCTGGATATTGATGCTCGTGGTGAAAAGCAGGGAGAACAGTCATTACAGATGACTCCGCATACTTTTCCACGTGGGGCATCTGCGGGTACATTTTTGCACAGTATTTTAGAGGATCTGGATTTCGGCAATCCCCCGGATCGGGCGTGGTTAGTGGAAAAACTGACCACATCAGGATTTGATGAAAATTGGGCACCTGTATTGGAACAATGGATAGAGGATATTTTGGACGCAGAATTGAATGAGCAAGGTATGCAGCTTGTCAATGTGCCCCGCCATCACCAGCAAAGTGAAATGCAGTTTTACTTGCCTGTGGATAAGTTATTGCATTCAAAGGAAATGGATGCCCTGACTCGTCGTTATGATCCACTGTCTGCACAATGTGCGCCGCTGTCCTTTCATCAGGTCAAAGGCATGTTAAAAGGTTTTATTGATTTGGTTTTTTGCTGGCAGGATCAGTTTTACGTAGTGGATTACAAATCAAATTGGCTGGGTGAAAACAGCCAGTCATATACGCAAGAAGCGATGGCAAGAGCCATGATAGAGCATCGTTATGATTTACAGTATCAGCTTTATACTCTGGCCCTGCACCGTTATTTACGTCACCGGTTAGCCAATTATGATTACCGTCAGCATTTTGGTGGCGTGATATACCTGTTCCTGCGTGGTATTGATAAGGCTAACCCCGGTCATGGCATCTACCATTATTTGCCTCCCTTTGAATTTATTGACGAACTGGATACGCTTTTCAGTGGTGCTGGTGAGGAACAAAGCGTATGAATTCCATGATGTCATTATTGCAGCAGGCAGTGAGCCAGAAGCTGCTGCGTCCTTTGGATGTGCAGTTCGCTTATGCAATGGTTGAGGATGAAAACCCTCTGTTACTGTTAATTACGGCGCTGTTAAGTGCTGAATCAGGAGCGGGGCATGTCTGTTTACCACTGGAACGAATCTCGCCAAAATATTTTTTTGAAGGAAGGCAACCTGAATTAGCTGCATCGCTTTGGTCTTTGGCCGGGGAACCAGATCCACAGCAGATACTGGCTGAGTTGCAGGCCTGTCCAGCGGTGAGTGTAGGGGAGTTTCCTACACCGATGATCCTTGCCCATCAAGAAGGAACTGGTTGTCGTCTGTATTTACAACGTATGTGGCAAAGCGAACGGCGTGTAGCAGATTTTTTTGCTGCGGTAGAGTTGACTGATACTTTTGATGAAATTCAACTACGCCGTATTTTGGATGAGCTTTTTGGTGTCACTACCGAAGAAGAAGTTGATTGGCAGAAAGTTGCGGCGGCAGTGGCTGTAACGAGCCGAATCTCTGTGATCTCTGGTGGGCCGGGAACCGGAAAAACCACGACAGTGGCTAAGTTATTGGCCGCCTTGATTAAGTTACATGGAGGAAAAAAATTAAGCATTCAATTGGCAGCGCCAACAGGTAAGGCGGCGGCAAGATTGACAGAATCACTTAGGGAAGCGGTCAAGAAACTCGATTTGACGTTGGAACAGTGGCGTAGCATTCCAGAACAGGCTCAAACTATCCATCGTTTATTAGGGGCGCAACCCGATAGCCAGAAACTGCGTTATGGTCGTGATAATCCGTTGTCCCTTGATATTTTGATTATTGATGAAGCCTCAATGGTGGATTTGCCGATGATGGCTCACTTGATTGATGCTTTGCCGCCACGGGCGAAGGTTATTTTCTTGGGGGATAAAGACCAGCTTGCATCGGTTGAAGCAGGTGCGGTATTGGGTGATATTTGCCGCTTTGCCGAACAGGGTTATAGTACCAAACGTGCTGAGCAGTTGGGAAGATTAACCGGATGCAGGCTGACATCTTATTCCCCCTCTTCTTCCTCTTTATCTTCTGATGAAAACGCTTCCGTAGTGCGGGATTGCTTATGCCTGTTGCGTAAAAGTTATCGCTTCAACTCGGCTTCTGGCATTGGGCAATTGGCATCGGCAGTGAATCGGGGGGATCGTGCGGGTGTCGCTACGATGCTGAGTCAATCTTTTCCTGATGTTTATTTCTACCCACTTTCAGCGGATGAAGATTATCAACGTCTGTTGGCTGAAACTGCTGTAGGTTACTACCAATATTTGGCGATGGTAAATGAACGGGCATCGGAAAAAGCTATTTTGGCCGAATTTAACCGTTTTCGATTGTTGTGCGCGTTAAGGGAAGGCCCTTTTGGTGTCACCGGACTGAATCAGCGAGTGGAACAATTACTGCACAGGAAAGGAGTTATCACTCTGCCAAAAACTGTAGAGAGCCGTGGTTATGTCGGACGTCCTATCATGATATTGCGTAATGACAGTACTCTTGGGCTGTTTAACGGAGACATCGGGGTTATGCTCAGAAATCAGGATAATGAGCTGAAAGCTTATTTCCAGTTGTCGGATGGGCAGATTAAAGGGTTTCAGCCGAGCAGATTGCCCCAACATGAAACGGCTTATGTGATGACTGTGCATAAATCTCAGGGATCTGAATTTGAGCATACGGCCTTGGTGTTACCAACTCAATATTCACCATTAGTCAGTCG
The DNA here is from genome assembly GCF_028598555.1 of Xenorhabdus anantnagensis. Taxonomy (GTDB): domain Bacteria; phylum Pseudomonadota; class Gammaproteobacteria; order Enterobacterales; family Enterobacteriaceae; genus Xenorhabdus; species Xenorhabdus anantnagensis. The sequence goes on along the minus strand of NZ_JAQRFN010000002.1, from coordinate 68,213 downwards.
AGAATTGGTATATACCGCTTTGACCCGGGCTAGGGAGAAATTGACTATTTATGCCCATAAGCCAGTGTTGGACAAGGCTGTGGCTACAGCAACCCAGCGGCGAAGCGGGTTGGTGGAATGGTTCAACCCGCAATAAAAAGGCGATGTGGCTAGACTGATATAGTTAAGGTTGATTCTAACAAGATTAATAGAATAGCCTTATAAATTCAGTATCAAGATCTTGGAGCAGCGCTGGTAGTTATACAGCGCTTGTTTTTCCACGGGTAATATCTCTATTCCTGCGGGTTCAAAGCCTTTCTCCTGAAACCAGTGAATACTGCGAGTTGTGAGTATGAAAAGTTTTTCCAACCCTATCTGCTTAGCCTGATTGGAAATTGCATTCAGCAATATTTCACCTCTGGAAGAGTTCCGGTAGTCTGGATGCACTGCAACGCAGGCCATTTCCCCGATTTTTTCATCAGGATACGAATACAGCGCAGCGCAGGCGATAGTGACATTATCAAGTTCTATCAGCGTGAAATTATCAATTTCCATTTCCAGTTGTTCACGTGAACGGCGTACCAAAATGCCTTGTTGCTCCAATGGGCGAATAAGTTCAAGAATGCCGCCAATATCATTGATATTGGCGCGGCGTATCTGTTCGGAGCGCTCCATAACTATTTGGGTGCCGATACCTTCTCGGGAGAATAATTCCTGAATCAACGAACCATTTTCTTGATAACTGATCAGATGGCTGCGGCGAACTCCACGGCGGCAGGCTTTGATTGCTCCCCTTAAGAAACGCGAGGTTCCTGAAGAGTAATCACCCGTATTTTCCAATTTGTACAGGTGAGCTTCTCCTTCATTGGGAAACATTTCTGACAAGGTATTACCTTCAGCGTCAAGTACACCCTGAGATGAGCAAAATCCAATTAATTTTTCTGCTTTTAGTTTAATCGCTAATTGTGTTGCAATTTCTTCGGAAGTCAGGTTGAAACTTTCTCCTGTGATGGAGACCGCAACCGGCCCAATCAGCACGATAGTATCATTATCCAATTGCTGGTTGATTGCTTCCTCATCAATACGGCGGATCCTGCCACTGTGGCAATAATCAACCCCGTCATCCACTCCCAAAGGTTGAGCGATAATAAAGTTCCCGCTGACAACATTAATATTGGCACCTTGTAATGGTGTATTACTTAAGCTCATGGAAAGGCGCGCTGTAATATCCAATTGTAGTAGACCCGCTGCCTGTTTGACCAAATCCAGTGTTTTAGCATCTGTTACTCTGGTGTGCTTGTGGTAAACCGATTGGCAATTGTGTTCGACAATATTTTGCTCAATTTGTGGACGAGCACCATAAACAACGATTAAACGAATACCAAGATTATGCAGTAACCCAATATCGTTGACGATATTGGGGAAATTCTCATGGGCGATGGCTTCACCTCCCAGCATAATGACAAAGGTTTTGCCACGATGTGCATTGATATACGGAACCGAGTGACGTAATGCTTCAATCAATTCAGTACTGCGTTCTTTCATGATCCCCTCTCTGATTGAATTTTTATTCGATTTTTTTGTATTTTTATTCTTTTTGGAGGGAAATGGCAAGAGGAAATATGGATAAAAATAACGCTATTATTTATATTGGTATATATAAATTAAGGGATTAAAAAAGGCATTTTTTTTAATGACAGAAGTTCGCTAATTAATTAGAGTTCCCGCTTAACTATTATCTTTGGTAAAGATTACTGAGTTCGGTTGTTTTTAAATGGAATAAACGATGAGTCATTCAGACCATAATACTTCACGTCGTCGCCTGCTGAAAGGCGCAGCCGCTGTATGGCTATTAAGTATCAGCCCGATAGGTTACGCAGCTACTTCAAAAGTCATTGCTGTTCGTATTTGGCCTGCATCAAGCTATACCAGAGTGACGTTGGAGTCTAATATTCCACTTAAGTATCGCCAGTTTTCACTTTCAAAGCCTAACCGTATTGTTATTGATTTACAGGGTATCCAGCTTAATAGTGTTTTGAGCAGTATGGGGACACAGATTCAGCCGCGTGATCCTTACTTAAAATTAGTGAGGACAGGGCAATTTGATCCTAAAACAGTGCGTTTGGTATTTGAAATAAAACAGCCTGTGGCTCCGCATATTTTTACATTACCACCGATTGCAAAGTTTAAGCACCGTTTGGTACTCGATCTATATCCCAAAAAGGCTGCTAGTATGGATGATGATCCTTTGCAGGCTCTGCTTGAAGAATACAACAGTGGGAATCTGGAACAACGTTTACCTGCCGAGACCCGTAAACCCGGAAAAGCAGGTAAAGACAGGCCAATTGTGATTATGCTCGATCCCGGTCATGGTGGTGAAGATTCTGGGGCGATTGGGAAACATAAAACCCGCGAAAAAGATGTCGTGTTGCAAATTGCCCGTCGTTTACAGGCAATTATCAAGCGTGAGCCGGGTATGAAAGTTTACATGACCCGTAATGAAGATGTGTTTATTCCCTTGAAAGTGAGGGTAGCGAAAGCTCGTAAGATGCGGGCTGATCTCTTTGTTTCTATTCATGCGGATGCCTTCACAAATCGCTCTGCTCGGGGATCATCCGTGTTTGCGCTTTCAACTAAGAGAGCTACCAGCAATGCAGCTCGCTTCCTCGCTCAGACTCAGAACGAGGCTGACTTGATTGGTGGGGTCAGCAAAAGTGGTGATAAATACTTGGATCATACCATGCTGGATTTGGTTCAAACCGCGACGATTAATGATAGCTTGAAGTTTGGTGATGAAGTGCTCAAACGGATGGGTAAAATTAATAAACTGCATAAAAATAGTGTCGATCAGGCAGGATTTGCGGTATTGAAAGCGCCAGATATTCCTTCTATTTTGGTAGAAACTGCATTTATCAGTAATCTGGAAGAAGAACGCAAACTTAAGACAGCTAAATTCCAGCAAAAAGTGGCGGAATCTATTTTTGCTGGCATTAAGGCGTATTTCAAGAATGGAGCAGAATTAGCACGGCGGTGAAATATCCGCTGTGAATTAATTTCTCACCATAAAGGCTATTGTAAAGTTTGGCCTGATAAAATATTGCATAAAACCAGTAAGGGTTGATTGCTTATGATGTGATTATAGGCATTTTTTTAAACAGAATTTAAATAATGTTCAAATGCTAATCTAAAAATAAATCAGGTAAAAATCAGGAAATAAAAATTGGGAAGAAGTCGAAGAGATAAGATAAAAAATTGATATTGGTTGCGGGGGCCGGATTTGAACCGACGACCTTCGGGTTATGAGCCCGACGAGCTACCAGGCTGCTCCACCCCGCGTCCGTTTATTTGCAAACCTCGATCATTAATTATGAATGCAAATATTGAGCAATGACATCGTATAAAGTTGGTTGCGGGGGCCGGATTTGAACCGACGACCTTCGGGTTATGAGCCCGACGAGCTACCAAGCTGCTCCACCCCGCGTCCGTCTATCTGCAAATCTTGATTATCAATCATGAATGCAAATACTGAATGATGACATTTTTACTGCTACTGCTTTTACTGCTACTGCTTTTACTATTACTGCTTTTACTACTACTGTTTTTACTACTAAATCTTCTCTACTACTAAATCGTCTCAATATTACAGCATATCAACGACAGTATTTTATCGAACTGGTTGCGGGGGCCGGATTTGAACCGACGACCTTCGGGTTATGAGCCCGACGAGCTACCAAGCTGCTCCACCCCGCGTTCGATGTCGGCACACTATACTCTGGAATGTAGCAGTTGCAAGTTTTTTATTAATATTTGCTAAATTACTTTGATTTTTGGTTGCAAAGCAATCTTATTGTCTCATTTTTACTCGATAAGCTTTATCAAAACAGTCAGCTATTTTTTTATAACCACATTTCATTATTTATGGGTGTTTGATATTGTTCGTGGTCGGAGTAAGTGATGGCTAGAGATAAGGCATTAAATATGAGAATGTGGGGCAAATATCTTTTATTTGGATTTGTCATTTCGTTATTATCGGGATGCCATTTTCGACCGATTGATCGGGCGCAGCAGTATAAGGATGGGCGAATTATCCATAACCTCCAGTTGGTTAATACGCCTAATGCCGAAGGCTCCCCGGTTAATGCCAGGGATTTTGTCACTCAAGTTAAATATATCAGTGAGGCTTCTCCTCGCCTTTATAACAATAATCGTGAAATATTTGAGGCGATCGAGAATTGGATGCTGTCGGGTGGTGATACCCGTGATTTAAATGAGTTTGGCTTGCTGGCTTATCAGATGGAAGGTGAAGATAAATACGGCAATGTAAAATTCACAGGTTATTACACTCCCGTTTTGCATGCGCGACATACCAAACAAGGTGAGTTTAAATATCCGCTGTATCGTATGCCAACTCATTCGCATTCCCGTTTGCCAAGCCGCGCTGCGATATATCGCGGAGCACTGAATAAGAAATTTATTATCGGATACAGTAATTCCCTAGTGGATAATTTCATGATGGAAGTACAAGGAAGTGGCTATGTCAATTTTGGGGATGGGCGTCCATTTACCTTTTTTGGCTATGGGGGAAAAAATGGACATGCCTATCTCAGTATTGGCAGTGTTCTGATTAATCGTGGAGAAGTGCCGAAAGAGAAAATGTCCATGAAAGCTATCCGTCAGTGGGCAGAACAGCACAGCGAGCCCGAGGTGAGAGAATTGCTGGAACATAATTCTTCATTTGTTTTCTTTAAACCTGAACCCCACACCCAAGTGAGGGGAGCCAGTGCCGTCCCCCTTGTTGCAAAAGCATCGGTAGCATCTGATAAGTCATTGATCCCTCCCGGAACGACGCTACTGGCGGAAGTGCCTGTATTGGATGAGATGGGCAAATTTACCGGCCGGTATCAGATGCGTCTGATGGTAGCGCTGGATGTTGGTGGTGCCATAAAAGGAAACCATTTCGATATTTATCATGGTATTGGGGCGAAATCGGGTGAAATGGCCGGTTTTTATAATCACTATGGCCGTGTTTGGGTATTGAAGAAAGCATCATCTGGCTTTTTGGCTGAGAACCAGTAAGATCCCTCCAATTCGCACGATCAATTTCAAATAATCAATAACCTATCTCAATAGAGTAGGTTTTATGCAGGATTTATTTAGCAATGCAAGCTTCTCTCTCTGATGCTTATCTTCAGCGTTTTGCTGGTACGGCTCGACTCTATGGTCAGAAAGCACTTTCATTATTTGCCCGTTCACATGTTTGTGTTGTAGGCATTGGCGGTGTTGGTTCATGGGCGGCAGAAGCGCTGGCGCGTACAGGTATCGGTGCTATCACGCTAATTGATATGGATGATGTTTGTGTCACCAATACCAATCGTCAGTTGCACACCTTGGTACAAAACGTGGGCTTGCCAAAAACAGAAGTCATCGCTGAGCGGATACGAGCGATCAACCCTGAATGCAAAGTTACTTGCATTGATGATTTTGTCACGCCTGATAATGTAGCTGAATTGATGTCCACAGGATTCAGTTATGTTATTGATGCGATTGACAGTATACGGCCAAAAGCCGCGTTATTGGCCTATTGTCGTCGCTATAAAATTCCGGTTGTAACGACTGGCGGAGCGGGTGGGCAACTCGATCCAACCCAGATTCAGGTGGTGGATTTAGCAAAAACGGTACAAGATCCATTGGCGGCAAAATTGAAAGAGCGCTTGAAGTCGGATTATCGTGTGATGAAAAACGGCAAGGGCAAGTTGGGGATTGACTGTGTTTTTTCAACGGAACAGCTGGTTTATCCCCAATCTGACGGCACAGTTTGCGCAGCGAAGAGCACTGCGGAGGGTTCTAAACGAATGGATTGCGCTTCTGGTTTTGGTGCCGCAACAATGGTTACGGCGACCTTTGGTTTTGTTGCTGTATCCCACGCATTGAAAAAAATGGTGGCAAAAGCTGGGCGGGAAAATACGCTTTAAACAGGTCTCATCTTTAAACAGAGCTAATGAATGTAGGTATTAGCTATTTCCTGAATCGTGTTTATCAGGGATTTCACGCCATTGAGCCTTGAACCACTTAATTGCTGTTCAAGGCCGATTTGTTGAAATAACTCAGCTAAAGGTGTTTGTAAAACCTGCTCTGGTGTTTTGCCTTCCACGGCGGTCAGCAGAACAGCCAATAACCCTTTGACAATACGGCCTTCGCTATCACCATAAAAATGCAATCGGCCGTCTGAAAGTCGTTGATACCCCAGCCAGACCCGATTTTCGCAGCCAGATCTTTCGATATTCTGTTGTTTTAGCTCATCCGCCAAAGCAGGCAGCTTTCTGGCCAGACCGATTAGCTGCCGATAACGATCTTCCCACAATATGCATTGCTGAAAGTTTTCAATAAGTTGTTGCTCTGTGATTTCCGTTCCGAAGGGATGCGGAGCAAGGATGCTGTCTGAGAGTTGTGTCATTGGTTATTTATCTTGCAGTGGGTGGGTTGCTGATTTCCTTTGGATGAAGTTTCAGGATCATAGCAGTTATGTATCTAAACAACATCACTCATCCAACAGCGACAGTGCAAACTTTACGGCGCTGATCAGCCTATCCGCATCTTGCTGGTTATTATAAGGCATAAACGAAGCACGCAGGCAGCCGCTGATCCCAAGGGCATCCAGCAGTGGCTGGGCGCAATGTTGCCCTGAACGCAGGGAGATATTTTGTTCTGCAATCAGTGTTGCCAGGTCACTGTGGTGTATTCCGGCGATATTGAAAGCCAGCAAACTGGAATCTGCCACACGGTAACTGATAAAACCCGCCAGCGTGCTGAGTTGCTGTTCAGCGTAATCTGTCAGAGCAATTGCATGAGCTTCGGCGAGCTGGATATCAATGGTTTTCAGCCATGCCAAGGTTGCTGCAAAGCCGATCACACCTGCAACATTGGGCGTTCCTGCTTCAAAGCGATAAGGTACTGCTTCCGGTGTAAAACCGTCAAATGAGACTTGAGTCAGCATTTTGCCGCCGCCATGCCACGGTGACATCGTATTCAGTAATTCAGTTTTGCCATACAACACACCCAATCCGTTTGGGCCATACAGTTTATGGGCCGAAAAGGCGTAAAAATCGATGTCCAGTTGATGAACATTGATAGGTGCGTGAACGATGCCCTGAGCGCCATCGACTAGCACATGGCAATTATATTGGTGGGCGAGTTTGGTCACCTGCGCCAAATCTACTGCTGCACCCGTAACGTTCGATATTTGGCTGATGGCAACCAAGCGGCTTTTTTCAGTCAATAGTTTTGCGAGGGTGTCGATTTCTGGTTGGCGCTGATTACCAATCGGCCATTTGACGATTTTAGCGCCCGTCTGTTCTGCCAGAATCAGCCACGGCAGCAGGTTAGAGTGGTGTTCCTGTTCGCTGACTATGATTTCATCATCCACGTTCAGACGGGAACGGAAGTAACTTTGTGCGACCAGATTGATGGCCTCGGTTGTGCCTTTCGTCCAGATAATATTTTCAGGCAATGGCGCATTGATCAATTCCGCTACCATTGAACGAGCCTGCTCATAACGAGCGGTCATGGCTTGTGCAGTGGCATGTTGGCTGCGATGCACTGTTGCACTATGGTTTTGATAATAGTGTTCAGTTGCTTCAATCATACAGGTCGGTTTTAATGCCGTGGCTGCACTGTCCAAAAATGTGGTTGATTGTTGCAGGGCAGGAAAGTACTGTCGGAATTTTTCTGAGTCAAAGGCTTTCATAAACGGTGCTAATTTAATCGTTGTGTAATAAAGAATAAGTTTTTCTTTAGACAAGAGCAGAGGAATTCTACAGGAGAAAGTCGAGAAAAAAAGCACCGCAATTGCGGTGCATTAAAAAAAATCACTATGGACAGACAGGGTAAATGTACAGGAAGTGAAAAAAACAGTAGCTTACGCTACAAAATCTGGTTTCCCAGACAACTTGCAAACACAACATCACAACCACAAAGCCAAAAGCGTCAATGTATTGCTACAAAGAGACTTTTCGTTCCGGCTTAGGAAGTGCGCACACTATAGGGATTTGCTGGTATATCATCAATGGACAAATTATAATGATTCGGATTATAAAAACTAATACCTAAATGAAAAGAGTTACCGGTATCGTCACTATCATATAAGAAACGAACATGTCTAAACGTTTACCTCCACTCAATGCGTTACGCGTTTTTGATGCTGCGGCCCGTCATTTAAGTTTTACTAAAGCGGCAGAAGAATTATTTGTGACTCAGGCTGCGGTTAGTCATCAAATGAAAAGTCTGGAAGATTTTCTGGGATTAAAGCTTTTTCGTCGTCGTAATCGTTCACTATTGTTGACGGAAGATGGACAAAGTTATTATCTCGATATCAAGGAAATTTTCACTGCCATTAATGATGCCACCCGCAAACTTCAGGCCCGCAGTGCCAAGGGGGCGTTAACAGTCAGTTTATCCCCCAGTTTTGCTATTCAGTGGTTAGTGCCTAGGCTTTCTGGTTTTAATCAGAGTTTTCCGGGGATCGATGTCCGAATTCAGGCGGTGGATCGGGAAGAAGATAAACTGGCTGATGATGTCGATGTCGCGATTTTTTATGGCAGGGGAAGCTGGCCGGGAATGAGAACTGACCGTCTTTATCCGGAATATCTGTTGCCCGTCTGTTCTCCTTCGTTGCTGACGGGAGATCGTCCATTGAAAACACCTTCAGATCTCGCCAAACATACTTTGCTGCACGATTCATCCCGGCGGGATTGGCAAGCCTATATCCGCCAGCTTGATATGCAGCAGCAGATCAATGTTCAGCAGGGGCCAATATTCAGTCATAGTTCGATGGTGATTCAGGCGGCAGTGCATGGCCAAGGGGTTGCGCTGGCTAACAATGTCATGGCACAGAATGAAATTGATGCAGGGCGTCTTGTCTGCCCGTTCAATGATGTTTTGGTCAGTAAGAATGCATTTTATTTGGTTTGTCACGATAATCAGGCAGAATTGGGCAAGATCGCCGCTTTCCGGAAATGGATACTGACTCAAGCAGCGACTGAGCAAGAAAGGTTAGGATTTATCACCCAACACACTTAATCTGACACAATTAATAACCAGCTATACCCAATAGCTGCTAAACAGGAGCTGTGTGATGAGCAGTCGAATTATGCTTATTTTTGTTGGGATCAGTGGTTTTTTCTACGTGGCATTAGGAGCGATGGGGGCACATATGTTGGCACCTATCCTGACACCACGTCAGATGGAATGGATTCATACCGGCCTGCAATATCAAGGGCTGCATACACTCGCCATGATGGCTCTGGCAGCTTTATTGATGCGTCAGCCTGTAGCATCGTTTGGCTGGAGTGGGATTTTTTTCGCGGCGGGAATTGTGCTGTTTAGTGGCAGTCTTTATTGTCTGGCCTTTTTTCCGTTAAAATTTCTGGTTTATTTGACACCAATCGGTGGGTTCAGTTTTCTCATTGGTTGGTTATGTGTATTAATTGGCGCTCTGCGTCTAAGGAAATTGGCGCCTAGCCATGAATAAAGTTGCTTTATATTGCCGTCCGGGTTTTGAAAAAGAGTGTGCGGCAGAAATTACCGATAAAGCGGGTAAAAAAGAAATTTACGGTTTCGCCCGCGTGAAAGAGAACAGTGGTTATGTGCTGTTTGAATGTTATCAACCTGATGATGCGGATCGTCTGATTCGGGAAATTCCATTTAGTGAGATGATTTTTGCTCGTCAAATGTTGGTTGTTGGTGAGCTGTTGAAAGATTTACCGCCGGAAGATCGCATTACACCGATTATTGGCATGTTGTTCGGTGTCATTGAGAGGGCGGGTGAGCTGCGTGTAGAAGTGCCGGATACTAATGAAAGCAAAGAGTTGATGAAATTCTGCCGTAAGTTTACGGTTCCGCTGCGTAATGCGATGCGTCAGGAGAAACTTTTGCTGGCAAAGGAAAATTTCAGTCGCCCTGTGATTCATGTCTTTTTCATTGCTTCAGGTTGCTGCTATGTCGGGTATTCCTACAGCAACAACAATTCCCGTTTCTATATGGGGATCCCTCGCCTGAAATTCCCTTCAGATGCGCCAAGCCGTTCAACACTGAAACTGGAAGAAGCCTTCCATGTATTTATTCCTCATGACGAATGGGAAGAGCGTTTGGATAGTGGCCTTCACGCAGTGGATCTCGGTGCTTGTCCGGGAGGATGGACTTACCAGTTTGTGAAACGCAGTATGATTGTTCATGCGGTAGATAATGGCCCGATGGCTGATAGCCTGATGGATACGGGGCAGGTGAAGCATTATCGTGTGGATGGTTTTAAATTTGAACCGCCAGTGAAAAATATTTACTGGCTGGTGTGTGACATGGTTGAGAAACCCGCAAAAGTTGCACAGCTTATGACGGATTGGCTAATAAAAAGCTGGTGTCGTGAGGCGATCTTCAATCTTAAATTGCCGATGAAAAAGCGCTATGAGGAAGTGGCTCATATTTTGCAGAAAATAGAGTTGCAATTGAAAGAGAACGGCGTAAATGCGCAGCTCCAGGCGAAACACCTGTATCACGATCGTGAAGAGATCACAGTACACATTCGCCGTATCTGGTCTGTGTATGCAGCCCAACGGGATTTTTGATCGTTCCGTCATTTTTTAATGTGCTGCCCTTGTTGGCAGCATCTAATAACCTTCGGCAGTACCATCAAACCCCAGTTACTCCAGTCATTCTTATCCTGCTACATAATCCTGACCACATAGTTGGCTATGTTTTTGGGGAGCAATTTCTTTTTTATTGCATTATTCGATTATATGTAACCGTCCGCGGAACCACACCTACCCAAAGCCAATGCTCTTTTAATTTTAAATAATAATATTAAGAGGTTCTAATGTTCTTGCGATGAATAAAGGGGGAATAAAGGAACAATATGTGCGCTATTTTTTGTTTTGATATGCACCCGGCAGCATATATATTAAGCGGTTATTTCGATAGCCAGACGGCGCAGGACGGTATAAGAGGGTTAATTGTAAAATATACCCAATATGAAAGAAAAGTAGATAATGCATCTTGGGAAAAAATACAACCTGCTAATGATTCAGTGGGATTAGGCTATCCTTTTCTGGCTCTCAATAAAGGCGTATCCAAAATTAGTATTGTTTATAGTGAAGTTCCTTTTTCTGAACGAATATTAGACAAGATAGATAAAGATGAATCTTTTCGCAGAAATGCAATGCAGTTTGTTGATCTGGATGATGAAAAATCTTTATATGCTATTGATGCCACAGAAGCGCATTTAGAGACTCTAATAGAAGAATTTAAAGAAGTTGGAGAACAATTTGAGCGTTATCATGAACATTTACAAGACCTACAAGATCCAAACGCGCCTCCTATCAATCTTGGTGATTTAACTACAGAAGATACTTATAAAATGGATGTCGATCTGGTAATGCGTCAGATGGATAGTGTGCGATGCCTGTATTAAGTGTTTGTCTTTTTTAGGTGTTGAAATACAGAAAGGAAATCAGGTTGTATTAAATGAAAATGAATGGAATAAATTATTAAAAAAACTAGAAAAATATAGCAACCAAGGAATTCCAGGTAAAGTTAAAGGGGGTATGTCTAAAGTTAATGCGGAGATGAAAAAATGGGGTGGGAAGAAAGTATTCAATTGGTTCAAAAAAATTGACAGTTATACTTATAGATTATACGTAAAAATACCTACAATTAAATTTAATAAACCAAAATTCAATGTTGTGGCTATGCGACATTTACAACAACAAACTAGTATATTTTTTGATTGTGGTTTGATTGTGGTTTGAGTGGGTTAGATTTATACATGAAAATGTATACATTTTACTCATTAACGTCACAATCTAATTTTGACCAAAATGACCCGTTGAAAGCGAGTAAAAAAACTCTTTATATTCGTCTTACATATTTGAATACAGTTATTGGTGGAATGATTGCAGCAAGAAGTTTTTCTGAGCATTTAGGAAAGGCAGCAGCAATAGCGGAATTACTGGCACAGAAAATAAATCGTCCTGCAATTGGAGTTTTGCTGGGAACTGCATCACGCAATCTTACGTTAAACAGCGATTATGTGAAAATAATAGCAAAAAGAGCTGTAGTGGCAACGGGGCTTTTGAGTGGAGGGCTTTCATATTATGACGCTTATCATGCGTATTCTATAGGTAATCAGATGGAAAGTTATTCGCACGCCGCTATCGGTACAGGCACATTAATAATGACTGCTGCATTTTGGCAATCAACGGCAGCAACTGGAGGAGCAATAACAGCGACAGCAGGAGCTGGCGCGGCGGCTGGAGGTACAGGAGTTGCAGCGGGGCCTATATTTTGGGGAGCACTTGCATTAGCGGCAATAGGCTATCTTGGGGTACTATTGTTTAGTAAAGATGAATTTGAAAATTTATTAAATAATTGCTTTTGGGGAAGGGGAAATAAGTATGCTTTTTGGGATACCAGAAGGCCGAATGATATAGCTGAACAGTTTTCTAAGACCAACAAAATGGATAATGACACAAAAAAAGCATTTTTAGTTGAACGTCAAGAATTCTTAAATTTATTTAATAGACCAGTTTTAAAAAAAGAAAAAACTAAAAAAGGAAAGATAACTTATAGTTTTCTATTACCTAATTTTAGATTGGGAGAATCAGAGTTGGTTTATAATATTTCGAAATCTTCTTATGGTGAAGAAGGAAAGAACCACCCTGGTTATTATTTTACGTTGATGGGTTATAAGAAGGCTAAAGAAAGATTTGAAAGTTTAATGGAAGATGTACTATCAAATATATTTGATAAAAACAAAAAATCAGGCAGTGAAAATCCAATTGATGAAAATGGTACTCTTACTTTGTCATTAGAAATTGAAGAAGACCATGTTAAGTATTTAAATCTTTCTTGGTACTATATGCCTACTGAAGATACTATTTCTCCTTTACGTTATAAATGGGGAGAAGAACCAATATGGGAAAATGCAATTTATGGATATAATGATGAAAAATCATTCTAAATTGTAATCTAGATACCAAAATGGTAATTTTAGAACTATTAATAATAAAAGAGTTTAAGAAATGATCGATAAAAAAGCTAATGAAATAAGAGTAAGCCAACTATCAACAGTGTGTGATCCTCTTTTGAAGGAAGATATTGGAATATTAGATAAGGAGCGATTAGAAAATGAAGGAGCTGTTGAATTAATTAATGATGAAAATTGCGTGATAATTAATGAGATTAATAGTCATCGGATAAATATTATTGTTCCTGCTCTTATAGGGTTTTTATTAGGATTTTGTTTTTTTATTAATGATTATGTTAAGGATTGGAAAGGAAATGAGAAATTTTACCTTGGGATGGTTACTATTGCTAAGCAAAGATATGGGGATGAATTTTATTTAAACCCTAAACTGCCTGAGCATTTTAAGAAATATGAATATATTAGCAATTCCAAAAATATATCTTTATTGCAATATTTTCATATTCGTTATACGGATAGTGGGTTTTATGATAAATCCACAGTACGAGGTGATTTATTACTGGACGGAGGTTTTTTTCTTCTTTTCCTTGCTGCGAATTCTTTTCTTTTGTATTTGCTGTTTTTCTCTCGTAAATTAGCTCCATTTGTTATTGATAGAGAAAAGCGCATTTTTTACACGTGGGGAAAAAGGAAAATGTATGTTGCACGTTATACACAATTAGAGGTTGTACATTATAAAAATATGTTGCTTTTAAGAACTTATGGCTTTGATGAAAATAATAATTTGTTTATTCATACTTTCAGACCTAGTATTCCTAATATCCATAGTTCAAGGATAGGTAAAGCTTATTTATTGATCTTTATGGCGAAATACTTAATTCAAGGAAAAGAAGCCGTCAGTTCAGTTGATTTTCAACGTCAAAGAACATTATTTTCATCGCTATTTGTTTTGCGTCAAGAGCCAAAACCCGCCGATTGGGAACAACAGATTTCAGCAATTCTAGCTGAATTAGATAGACTTGGGCCACCGAAAGGAGCTACTGATCCGAAATAATTATTGGAAAAATTAATATAGTAAATTATATTCTTCTTCCAAGAAAAGTAGCACCGAAGAATATTATTATTCCGGTGCTTTTTTAAAAAGTTATATTATCAGTGATTGCTTTATTATCATTTGTTTTAAATAACTAGATGGGATTATTTTATATGGCTAAGGATAACGGAATTAAATTAGAACGAATGTCAACCGTGTGTGATCCATTCTTGGATGAAGAAATTGGCATGCTGGATAAAGAGCAAATAAAAACAGAAGGCTTTATTGATTTAATTAATGATAAAAAATGTGAAATACGGTTCGGCAGGAGTAATTACCGTGAAAAAATTTTACTGGCTTCTTTAGCCGGTTTTTTATTAGGGCTTTGTTTTTTTATTGACGATTACATAACATCATGGAAAGCGAATGAGAATTTTCATTTGGAAATGGTTAGTATTATTAAAAATAAATATGGCGAAGATTTTTATCTAAACCCTAAATTGCCAGATAATTATAAAATATATGAGTATCTTGCTGATACAGAGAGTATTTCTTTTCCTCAATATTTTCATATTCTTTATATAGACAGTGGTTTTTACGGAAAATCAAGAGCTCGAAAAGGTTTGTTACTAGATGGTGGCTTCTTCCTGTTTTCTATTACCATGATTTTACTTCATTTATGGGTATTGTCTTTAATTCGTAAAATATCCCCCCTTGTTATTGATCGGGAAAAGCAACTGTTTTATACATGGCGTAAGGGAAGAATGTATGTTGCGCGTTACTCTCAAGTCGATGTTGTTAATCTCTATGATGTTCTGTATTTGAGAGTTTATGGGTTTGACAAAAATAACAAACTGATGATTTATGCTTTTGAACCCCATATTCCTGACCTAATAGACGACATAATAAGCAAAAAGTATTTATTGGCTTTTATGGCAAAATATCTGATACAAGGGAAAGAATCTGTCAGCTCAGTGGACTTTAAACGCCAATCATCAATATTTCCTTCACGTAAAAATTCAAAACCAGCAGACTGGGAAGCTCAAATTTCAGCAATTTTAGCTGAATTGGATAAACTTGGGATACCGAAAGGGGCTACTGATCCAAAATAATAGTTTTAAAAATAATTGGAAAAAATATTAATATAGTGAGTTATATTTTTATCCCAAGAAAAACAGCACCGAAGAATATTATAATTATCTCGGTGCTAATTCTAAAGTTTCAACAATTATATTGTAAATCGTCACCTTATTACCATTTATACTAGTTCTACTTCAAGATGCTAGTTTGCTATGATGATTAATACTTATAACTAAACAGCCACCTACTAAAGTAGCGGCATACACTGTGCCAAATCTAATCATGTTTATAGTAATTGAATTTCAAGATACAAGGCGGGTTAATGATTAACGGACTGAAAGTCCGGATACGTGAACCAAATGGCTGGACATTTTTGAGCAGCGTAAAAATCCCCGCCCCCACTATCCGACAATTTTGCCAAAAGATCGGGGCTCCATGACTCAGTTTTATCACCATCGTCAACGCCACTCCCACTCGCGGGATAAACAGAATGCATCAGGTGTTCCGGCCTCTTTTATCAAAGTCGAAACGGCGAAAGAAAAGCTCGTATTACTCAGCGCTGATCCGATTTTATTTGAGGGCTCTTATGGTAATGGTATCTAAAGATGTGGAATAAATTTCAAGTTGAATAAAAAATCATCTATTTTTTTAAAAATCAGTCAGGGAGATAATTCTCTCTTAGGATCAATTTTCAGTAGATAAAAACAACATTATTTAATAATAAATAATGTTGTTTCTTTATTATCAAAAAAATTACATTGAGAAATTAATAATTAATTACATAAATTAAATTTGTTTAATATGTATTCTAAAAAGTTATAGGAATTATTTTTACATAGACAATAACTAACGCTATTTTATTCTGGAGTTTTATTTCCAAGAGGGTCTCAGGAAGAATTTAAAACTCTTACTTCCGTTATTATTAAAATTTCGGGTTTTAGGATACTTGTCTTGTTTTCACAGGAGATTTACATGACCTCAAAGAAAAAATATACCTATGTGGGGTTATCTGATTCCAATTCCGTTCACGATGTTCATTCACTTCTCACCGCCTACGTTCCAAACTCTGATCCTGATGTTCGTGTTGCGCATAAGGTATTAGCAGATGAAGCGCCTGATAGGCTGGTACGTGGCGATTATCAGTGGTCCAAGAAATACATTAATTCTGGCACATTGGAATTATCGTATCATTTTCTGGAATCAGAACCTTCTATAATGCCGTGGTTTAAGATTTCTGACTTCAGTTCTTTTAATGAAGAACAACAAGAAGCCGCGAAACTTTCTTTACAATCCTGGTCTGATGTTGCCAAGATTAAATTTACCGAGGTGAGTAACGCTAATAAAGCGAATATAACTTTTGGTTTCTTTGATCATAGTGACGTAGGCGATTATGCATTTGCCACTCTGCCACAGGGACAGAAAACGGCTTATACTTGGTATAATGCGAAAAACCATACTTTTGTAGACAATGACATTGATGTGAATGGTTATGCCCGTCAGACTTTCACTCATGAAATTGGGCATGCATTAGGGCTGGAACATCCTGCCGATTATGATGCTTCTGATAAAATACGTCCAAGCTATATCAAATCAGCGAAATATTTCGAAGATTCTCGTGCTTATACCGTCATGAGTTACTTTGGTGAAAAATTCACTGGTCAAGATTTCAAATATCAATATTCATCGGCACCTTTGTTGAATGATATTTCTGCCATTCAGGAATTGTATGGTGCGAATATGGAAACTCGCAAGGGAGATACCGTATATGGTTTCAACTCCAATACTGATCGTGATTTCATGACCGCAACTGATGCTAACAGCAAACTCGTATTCAGTGTCTGGGATGCTGGCGGTGAAGATACCTTTGATTTCTCTGGCTTTACCCAAAATCAGCGCATTAATTTGAATGAAGGTGCTTTTTCTGATGTTGGCGGCCTGAAAGGTAACGTTTCCATCGCTCGTGGCGTCGTTATTGAAAACGCGATTGGCGGCAGCGGTGACGATATTCTGGTAGGTAACAGCGCAGATAACATCCTGAAAGGTGGTGCAGGTAATGATGTCATTTATGGCGGCCTGGGCGGTGATCATCTGTGGGGTGGCGAAGGCAACGATACCTTTGTTTATCTGGACGGCAAAGAGTCACTGAAAGACAACCCAGACTGGATTCATGATTTCATCTCTGGTGAAGACAAGATCGATCTGTCTGATTTCAACTTCGGCGGTACTGGCGATATCAAATTTGTGGACTCGTTCTCAGGTAAGGCTGGCGAAGTACTGATCACTTATGATAAAGCGAATGATGTTACTGATCTGGAAATCAGCCTTGGTGGTGATCTGTCTGGCAATGATTTTCTGGTGAAAGTTATCGGTCAACCGTTGACTGAGGCAGATTTCATCGTCTAATTGATGTCATCACATTAATGGAATATTGCCGTATGCCTCTCAGGATACGGCAGTATTATGAAGTGATGGAAAGGAGGTAGCCATGTCATATCGATATCGCAGTTTAGTACCTGTTTTTTTTGACCCCTTTCTTTGTAGTCGCCCGTTTTTTATATCGAAACTGTTTTTATTAAAACCGCTTTTATCAAAATCGATCTTATTGATAATTTTTTCTCTCTTTTTTGTAGGAGGATGTATGGCAAGCAGTTTGAGACTTCCATCTGCTGGTGAGTTGAAAGGATTATGGCAACTCTCCGATGGGAATAAGTTGTGCAGTATTGAATTGACTGATACCCATTTACCCGAAGGTTCAATTTGGGCTTTGAAAGGTGATGCTTGTGTAACTGAGTTGATTGGCCCGTCGGTTGAAGGATGGTATCCGTCTCCTGATGGCATCACATTGACCGATGGTGATGGCAATAGTTTGGCATTTTTTAGTCATGAGTCGGAACAGTGGATTGCCTATTTTGTTGATGGCCGGGAACTGGTCATGACATTTAGTGGCACAGCGAATGCGGCAACAAAATAAAAATCATGCATGGTTATTTATCCGATAAATTTCAGCAAAGCTGTGGATCGAAAGCTGTGGATTGAAAAATATAAAGGTATAGATAACTAATTCGTTTTGCTTCAGTTAATGATAAAGGGATTGCAGTGAAATTACGCTTTCCAAAGGATGAAATCACGGATGTTATCCGTGCACGCAGCAAGGTTTTCTGGACTATTGGCTTATTTACGGCATTCATCAATTTGCTGATGCTGGTTCCCACTATTTATATGCTTCAAGTATATGATCGAGTACTGCCATCCAGTAATGAAATGACTTTGCTGATGCTGACGTTGATCACACTGGGTATGTTCGCCATTATGGGCGGGTTGGAATATATCCGAAGCATGGTGGTGATCCGCATTGGCAGCCAGTTTGATATGCACCTGAACCAGCGGGTTTATACCGCCTCATATGAATCCAACCTGAGAAATGGTTCCACTGACGCAGGACAGATGCTCAATGATTTGGCGACCATCCGCCAATTTCTGACAGGTAATGCACTGTTTGCTTTTTTTGATGCGCCTTGGTTTCCTGTCTACCTTTGCGTCATTTTTCTGTTCAGCCCGTATTTGGGATTGTTGGCGCTGGTTGGGGCGATCATTTTGATCGCGCTGGCGGTGCTGAATCAGTGGTTATCTCAAGCGCCTCTAACAGAAGCAAACAATCTTTCTTTACGATCAGCCAATTTAGCCAGTACTAACTTGCGTAATGCCGAAGTCATTGAAGCGCTCGGGATGTTGCCGACATTGCGCCATCGTTGGTTTGGCCTGCATAAGCGTTTTCTCAATTTTCAGCGCATTGCCAGTGAACGATCCGCATCTATCACCGCATTGACCAAAACGGTGCGCTTGGCTTTGCAATCGTTGATTCTTGGCTTGGGCGGTTGGTTGGCGATTGAAGGGAATATCACTCCCGGGATGATGATTGCGGGTTCTATTTTGATGGGAAGGGCGTTGTCGCCGATTGAGCAATTGATACAGGCATGGAAGAGTTGGAGTGCTGCCCGCCTGTCATGGCAACGATTGGACAAGCTGCTGAAAGCCCAACCAGAACGCAGAAGTGGCATGTCATTACCCCCTCCTGAGGGGAAGTTACGACTGGAAAAAGTATCAGCAATGCCACCGAGTAAAATGCGGACAGTCGAGGCTTCACAAAACGGATCATCACCAAATAATCAATATGTCTTGCAGGATATCAACTTTGCCTTGAATTCTGGTGATGTGTTGGGAGTGATTGGCCCCAGTGCATCGGGAAAATCCACACTGGCTCGTTTGCTGGTGGGGATATGGCCAGCGCAAGAGGGCGTGGTACGGCTTGATGATGCTGATATCTACCAGTGGAACAAAGATGAGTTGGGGGCATCCATAGGTTATCTGCCACAGGATATTGAGCTGTTTGGTGGCACGATCGCGGAAAATATCGCTCGTTTTAATGATGTTGAACCTGAAAAAGTCATTGAGGCGGCGAAGAAAGCCGGTGTTCATGAATTAGTACTCAATCTTGAGCAGGGTTATGACACTGTGATTGGCGCTGGTGGCATGGGGCTGTCTGGCGGACAAAAACAACGAATTGGTTTGGCTCGTGCTCTATATGGCAATCCATCGCTCTTGGTATTGGATGAACCTAACTCGAATCTGGATGATATTGGTGAAAAAGCCCTGAGCCATGCGATTGCTCAATTACGGGAACAAGGTAAAACGGTGGTCGTTATCACCCACAGGCCTTCATTGCTCTCGCAAACAACCAAAATTTTGCTGTTGGTGCAGGGGAAAATGAAAATGTTTGGCCCTTCCCAGCAAGTTATGGAGGCGCTATCTCAATCTTCGTCTCCGTCACAATCACAATCGCAGTTAAAAGCGGTCGAACGTGCCTCATAACATGATTCAGCCATATTTCAATTCTTGGGATATTTCTATTTGGGAGTAAAGATGTCCTATCAGACTAACGCAAAGGATGCCCAAAACGAGGTGTCGGAATTATTGCCGCTGGATGCAAATCGTTACCTGCGAATAGGCTGGTTGGTGATTGGGATTGGCATTCTGGGGTTTCTCATCTGGGCAGCATTTGCCCCCCTTGATAAAGGGGTTGCTTCTTCTGGTACTGTCGTGGTTGATGGAAACCGTAAAACGGTACAGTCCCCTGTTAATGGCATTATCAGGCAAATTCAGGTGAAAGAGGGCGAGCAAGTGAAGGCCGGGCAGGTTTTGGTTCAGCTCAGTCAGGTACAGGTTAATGCCCAAATTGATTCTCTGAAACAACAGTTTTATACCACATTGGCAACGGAAGCCCGGCTTCTGGCTGAGCAGCAAGGGCGGGATGCTGTTGTTTTCCCTCCCACGCTCTTGAATCAGCAATCGGAACCACGCATTGATGAGATTATTGCCTTGCAGAAACAGCTCTTTTTATCACGTCGTGAAATGCTGCGCAGTGATTTGGCAGGAATGCAGCAGACTGAAGAGGGACTGAATTTTCAAATCAAGGGACTGCGGGAAGCCCTGATGAGCAAACAGCAACAGCAAGTTTCACTCAAGGAGCAGGTTACGAATCTGCAACCTCTGACTGAAGAGGGGTATTTTCCCCGTAACCGCTATCTGGAATTACTGCGTAGCCAAAGTGAATTGAGTGGCAGCATGGCTGAGATGAGTGGGCGTATCGGCCAGCTTGAAAAGCAGCGACAGGAAACGCAACAGCGAGTTATCCAGCGTCAGGCGGATTACCAACGTGAAGTACGGAGCCAACTGGCAGATATACAAGTATTGGCTAATGAGCTGGGAAATAAGCTGGAGACGGCACAATTTGATCTGTCACATACCTCCATCATTGCGCCGGTAGATGGCTCGGTGGTTGGATTAACCGTGTTTACTCAGGGTGGGGTGGTAGCTTCCGGTGAGAAATTAATGGAGATTCTGCCAACCCGGAGTGCGCTGGAAGTGGAGGCGCGTTTGATGGTGAACCTGATTGATAAAGTGGCTATAGGGCAGGATGTTGATTTGATGTTTACGGCATTCAATCAAAACCGGACGCCAAAAGTCGCGGGCAAGGTGATGGTAGTTTCTGCCGACCGTTTGGTGGATGGGGTGACAAGAGAACCTTATTACCAAATGCGGTTGAGAGTAAGCCCGGAAGGCATGGAGAAACTGGCAGGATTGAATATCAAACCGGGCATGTCTGTTGAAGTATTCGTCAAAACAGGTTCGCGTTCATTGCTGAGCTATCTGTTCAAGCCATTGATGGACAGGGCGTCTACATCGCTGATTGAGGAGTAACGGGGATGTTGATGTATTACCGTTTTTTTGCCAATAGATACACCTCGATATTTTATTTATTTTTCAACAAGTTATTTTCTGTGTCGTTATTGTCCGTGTCATTATTATCGCTGGTGTTGTTTTCTCGTTCTGCCAGTGCGCTTTCCTTAACGGAGGTTTATGCGCTGGCATTGCAGCACGATCCGACGTTTCAGGCTGCGATCAAAGAACAGGAAGCCGGGCAGGAAGAAAAAAATATTGGGATGGCAGAGTTACTGCCCAAAATATTAATCAGTTACCAGAATTCGCCGCAAAACTGGCAGAAGATGGAATCGCAATCTTTAAACAATCGGGGAAGGGCCATCAGGGAGAGCCGTGATCGGCAATATAACAGCTATAACGGTGCGATTGTCTTGACTCAGCCGTTGATCGATTTCGAAGCGTGGGCGCGTTATCGAACCCGCCAGGCTTATACCTTGATGAGTGATAGCCGATTTCGGGCGGATAGCCAGCAATTGGCGGTCAGAGTAGTGAACAATTATATGGCTGTGGCTTATGCGCAGGATCGTTTGGCACAAGTAGCCCAGCAGCGGGCAGCTTATGAGGAGCAACTCGAGCACAATCAGAAATTGTTTTCTTCCGGTGAAGGCACTCGTACTGATGTAGCGGAAACTCAGACGCGTTACAGTCAGGTACTGGCTGATGAGTTAGTGGTACAAGATGAGTTGGATGCAGCCATTCGTGACTTGCAGTTATTAGTTGGCATACCGTTGCCGGCAGATTTGCCTGTTAATCGTTTATCTGACTCTTTATTTAACTCTTTATCCAACTCTTTATCCAACTCTTTATCTAATTCTCCGCGGTTCAAAACAATCAAACTAGACTTAGAACACTATGCCGATTGGGAACAGCTGGCATTACGTCAGAATCCACAACTGGCGGCGACCCGACAGAAAGTTGAGGTAGCGTATCAAGATATTGCGCGCAATCGCGCGGGGTATCTGCCGAAACTGGAGTTGTATGCTTCCCATAGCGAAAATAAATCCAGCAGCGATAACAGTATCGACCAAAAATACCGGACTGATTCTATTGGATTGCGCGTGTCCATGAACCTCTATAATGGCGGAGGTACTTCGGCGGCGGTGCGTCAATCAGCAGCAAACTATGGCAAGACTAAATATGAGATGGATGCTCAGACAGGAGAAATCCTGAATGCGCTGAGGCGCAATTATAACGCCTGTGTGAATGGTGAAAAGCGGATACGGGCCTATGAAATGGCGGTGGAAGCGGCGGCATTACAAGTGAAGGCGACCCAGAAAAGTGTAGCGCTGGGGCAGAGAGTGAATGTCGATATATTGAATGCCGAGCAACAGCTTTATACCGCTCGTCGTGAATTATCTCAGGCAAAATATGACTATATGAAAGCATGGATTGGGTTATTGAATGAATCCGGTCAATTAAAGGGTGAACATATTAAGTTAATTTCTGATTATTTTGGTTAGGATGATTGGTTAAGATGATTAGTTGAGATGACTGAAATGTGATACCACGTTTTGCTGGCTTGTAAAATTTGCATAGCAACGGGTATCACACATCATATTCCTGTAACAATATGTTTCTGTAACAATATATTTCTGCAACAATATATTCGTATAACAGCATTAATTTTTTATCTATTGATAAGTCTCAATTGCTGCAAATTTCCCTGTAGTGATAAGTCGGTTTTTAGCGCTGCAATTTCGCGGCTGATATAAGCCATTTCTTTATGAGATTCCAATTTATTGCGCCATTTATCCGGCAAGGTTTCCAGATTCTGGAATAAATTATCCAGTGAACCTGCTTGTTGTAACAGAATGGCCGCAGTTTTGGGGCCAATGCCCTGAACACCGGGGATTTTACTGCTACTGATGCCTGCAAGCCCCCAATAATCGGGAAGCTGGTTAGGGGCAACGCCAAACTCTTGCTGGATAAAAGGTAAATCCAGCCAGCGTTTTTGGAAGTAATCACGAATTTGGATATTGGGAGAAATAAGCTGGCAATAGCCTTTATCGGTTGAAACGATCGTGACACTATGCCCGCTATCAGCGACTTTTGTTGCCAGTGTTGCGGCTAAATCATCCGCTTCATGCCCTTCCGCGTGCCAGCAGGCGACTCCCAGTGCATTGAATGACTGCTTAATTAATGGCATTTCTTGCTGCAAATTGTCCGGCATGGCAGAGCGTCCCGCTTTGTAATCGGGGAGAAGATGATGGCGCCAGCTCTGGCTGCGATCATCTTCATCAAATACCGCCACGGCATGGGTTGGGGATGCGTGGATGATTAACTGCTTTAACGCATGTTCACAGGCGGGAATACAAGGGCTTCCCTGTACTGCATGGATGCGTCGAATCAGATTTAAAGCGTCTACAATCAAAAGGTGTATCATGGTCGTCATATTCCATCCGTGGATTGATTCCTTGGCACCAGCCTCATTGAATTGATGAGAAAAGGCATCTGCGATTTATTTGATTATCTCATAACATGGCTCATAAGCAGTGCCTCCGGGAAGTTTCATGCGATCCTGCTCTACAAAATCTTTCAGAAGGTTGTCCATGCTATGCATGATATCCACATCTCCATGGATCTTGAATGCCCCATGTTTTTCTATGGCATGAATACCCACTTCTTTTACATTGCCTGCCACAATACCAGAAAATGCGCGTCGTAGCGCTGAGGCCAGTTTTTCTGGTGACTGATTTGGGAATAAATTCAGGTCAGCCATGTTGTCGTGGGATGGACTGAATGGAGACTGCAAATCAGGGTTGATTTTCAGTGACCAGTTGAAGCTATAGGCGTCTCCGGTAGAGAGGCGGTTTTCTTTGACGCTCAGCATGGCTTTTTTCATGATACGAGCGACTTCTGACGGGGCATCCACAATAACGCGATAGTAATGGCGAGCCTGTTTCCCCAGAGTATTAACGATAAATTCATCCAACACTTGAAAGTAATTGGCGCTTTCTTTGGGACCAGTCAAAATCAGCGGTAGAACTTGCTCTTTATTTTCGTGACTCATCAAAATAGACAGCAAATACAGCAATTCTTCTGCCGTTCCTACCCCGCCAGGGAAGATAATGATGCCATGGGCTATACGGACAAAGGCTTCCAGACGCTTTTCAATATCAGGCATAATGATCAGTTCATTCACCAGCGGATTGGGTGGCTCTGCTGCGATAATTGAAGGTTCTGTAATGCCAATGAAACGACTTTTCTTGTAATTCTGCTGGGCATGCCCTACTGCGGCTCCTTTCATCGGCGCTTCCATTGCACCAGGCCCACAGCCCGTACAGATATTCAGTTCACGTAATCCAAGCTCATTCCCTACTTTGCGCCCGTACAGGTATTCTTTCTCATTAATGGAATGACCACCCCAACAAACAATCATATTGGGTTCTTCCGAGATGTGCAGTGCTTTGGCGTTGCGCAGGATTGAGAAAATGGTATTGGTAATGTGCATACCATTTTCCATATTTAAATTGTTCGCTTTCTGTGCACTGACAATTTGCGCGTGAACGAACAAAATATCTCGCAGTACTGCGAAAAGATTTGCTTGCAGAGAACGGATGATTTTGCCATCAACGAATGCTTCTTCTGGGGGATTAACGAGTTCTAGTTTTACGCCGCGCTCTCTACGCAGTACGTTGATATCAAAATTTTCATATTTTGATAATAATTCTTTACTGTTATCTGTCTGGCTACCGGAGTTGAGAACGGCCAGTGAACAGTTACGGAAAAGGCGGTATAAATCACTGCTTGCGGTACGCTTAAGCATATCTACTTCAAGCTGAGAGAGTAAATCCATCGATCCTAATGGATTGACATGTGTAATCAAGAATGTCTCCTTTTACCCTTTGCAGGGGTTCCTCAATAATGATTTATACCCTCATCTTTCAAGTTGCTGCTTTTTTATTGCTTTTACTCATTTACCGTCACAGCAACTCGAAATCTATTGGGTATAACTGATTTCATTCAGCAATTTGTTTAGCTGTCACTAATCAGTTCACTTTGATTACTGGCGGGCTAATCTTCCTATTGCTGGAACAAATGCTTCGTTACTGCGCCATGGATTGATATCCAATCCTCCCCGACGGGTATAACGTGCATAAACAGTGAGTTTTTCAGGAGCGCATAACGTCATTAAATCATTGAAAATGCGTTCGACACATTGTTCATGGAATTCATTGTGATGCCGAAAAGAAACTAAGTAGCGCAATAGCTTTTCCTGATCAATTTTGGCACCTTTATAACGGATCATGACAGATCCCCAATCGGGCTGATGAGTGATCAGGCAGTTCGATTTTAGCAAATGGCTAACTAAAGTTTCTTCAACGACAGGGCCAGTTGCCGCATTGTTAAGATAACTGCGCTTGAATTGATAATCATCGATTTCAATATCCTGATTATCGATGCATTTTCCTGCAAATTCAGCAATGGGTTGCTGGCTGAAATCGTGGAGAGGATGTAACACAACTTCAATATTGCCGTTGGCACAAGCAGATAAATCTTGTTGCAGGGTTTTTTGTACCGTTTCCCAATCAGCAAAGCGGGTCTGATTAAAACTGTTCAGATAAAGCTTGAAACTTTTTGATTCGATAAGGTTTTCGCTGTTCGCATCTAAGCTGACATGACCGATGGCAACTTGGGGGACGCCGCGTGTGTTGAGCCAGGAGAGTTCGTACATTGTCCAGATATCAGCCCCATGAAAAGGGAGGTTATCCGGAAATAGTTCAAGCGGTTCACGATTCATACTGCGGGGAACTGCCTGCAATAAAGTAGGATCGTAGTTATCACGGTAAGGCGTTGGTTTACCTAGCGTGAGTTGGGAGAGGGCCTGATTATCCTGATACAAAGACATTAGGGTTCCTTAAAAGCTGAAAAATCTTACGGTTAAGATAGTTTTTGCGACTGTGGCAGCCTTTAGTGTATCAAGGAATCCTAACGGTTCGTATTTTTATTGTTCATTATTCCTCATGTTCATCAAGCCAGCTTAGCGCAGCTTCTATACTCTTCGTCTTTCAAGTTGCCTCTTTGTTGGCTGCACTCACCCCGGTCACATAGTTATCTATGCTCCCGGGGATTCGCTCCCTGGCCGCCGCGATGCATCTTGAAATCCATTGGGTATACAAGGCTAAGTCTTTTTGCTTTGATGGATGCGCTATAAACCCAGAGTTCGCCATTAAGTTAGTTATTGGTTTACCTGAAGTGCGGGCAGGGGCAAAATTCCATTACCTATGTTCGTGAACTTTATTTCATGATTAAAAAGTTTTTGATGTATTTTGATAAGCAGTTTTCAGGGCTATTTTATATTTAAATATATTCAGCGTCTATTTGATCCAGATAGGTATTATTGAATTGTTCGTTGTTTTGAGTTTTTGATTCAATTTTTATTACGTATTTATTTATGTTTTCTCTATTTATTCAATTTCTCCACATTTTAGTAAAACAGCAGATATATAAATATATCTGCTGATTATTAGAGAGTTCTTAATCAGAAAGTAATTTATTCAATAATGGCGATCTAAATACATGATGTGGATCATACTTCTGCAATGCAGAAATTGTCAAAGCCCAATTGTTATCAGCAGATAAACTATCAGTAAATGAAGCAGGGATTTTTTTTGTTAATACATCGGTATCCTCCCATGCAGTCGTTTTTCCATATGCCCAACCTTTACTCCATTCGACACGGGCTGATGCGTAAGTCCCATTAAATTCTTGAAATAACCATTGCTCGAATTTACGCAGAAATTCAATGGAATATGGTGTGTTCGGAAAGGTCAGTATATCTAGCCAAACTGCGACATCCCATTCAGGGTGATCCAAACGGGGACGAATGGCTGATAAGCCAGGAGCAACCGCTTTTTCATGCATGACTTCGGCAGGTTTATCTAACCCAGTGACTCTAACCTCAAGGGGGCCGTTGATCGGGTATTTTCCTTCAATTTCAAATTCTTCAATCAAATTTTTCCATTGGCTATAAAATACGCTGAGTACACGTTGAATATCAGCACGGCGTGTTAATACGGCATAACCATTTGCTGTAACGCGTAATGTTGTCGGTTTTACATATAACAGCAGGTTTTTACTCCAGCCCCAGATATCTTTTTCACGGCCTTGTAAGGCGATGTTTGTAAGTAGATATTGCATTTCACCTATAAACGGAGTGACTGAAGGGTTAATGCTAAGGGCTTCCTTCACAAGATCCGATATGATAAGTGGAATATTGTCGGAAAATGGGTAGTTATAGGGGGCGTTAACTTCAATGCTGGAAGGGGGTTGAGTTGGTGCTACACTCCAGACCTTTAGCCATGGATTATATGTAAAGGGAAACAAAATTATCTCAGCCCGGCCACTTTGATCTAAGAATTGGCTAAAAGTTCGATTTCCTTTTGCATTTTCTGAGGAGGCAAACAATTCCGCCGCAGGAATATCGGTAAAGCTTTGACACCGTAAACGTTGATTTTTACCCGCCTGTAATTGGACTTCCAAAATAAGGGCGCTGCCTATATGGGTTAATAAAGGAGCACAATTTGGATCACTGCGTTCAAACTGTTTAATGGCATATTGCTGATTTTCTTCATCCCACACGATAGCTGACAGGGATAATATCGTATTACTGAGAGAACCAAATGTATGTCCCGGAAGTAGCGTTTCGTCAAGAGCATTAATGGCAGTTCCGTGCCCTCCTATTGCGAGAACAGCGCCGAGTGTTAAATCTCCGGGAGCAGGTGTTGCAGTGAAGCCCAAGCCTTGCTCTTCCATTTGGGTCATTAACTTTTCCATCAATATGCCAGTTTGTGCTGTCACTATGGAAAATTGAGAGCGGTGTTCGATACTGACCTGACTAAAATGAGGGGAAAGATCCATCAGCATAATGCGGTTTGTGAAACTTTGCCCTGATTCCAATATCAATGGTGACCAATTATGTGATTGTCCGATGGGCCTTAATTTATAATTCTCTTTCCATGCCCAATTGACAACGGTAATAACTTCCTCGATAGATTTAGGTGTGCAGCACGGTATATTATAAGCTTGAATTTCTCCTGACCAATTTTTAAAGTTTATTATTTCCCAGATGATTTCTTTTGGAAAATAAGGTGGGTTATATTCTATTTCCGTAATTGTCTCTTTTTGTAACTGATTGTTTTCTTGTTCAAAGAGTTCTGATGAAGACATGTTCTATTTCCTTATTTGTTAATTGGTAGGATTTTATTTTTTAATATAAATTCAAGAATAAATCTATTTTTATGTGTTTTTTATATATTGTTTTTCTGATTGGACGTGGTTGTTGAAGCTATTTAATTTGAGAGGTGTTAGTTATTTTGTTGTAGTTCAGATAAATAACTTTGTTAACTATGCACATAATCGATGATGTTATAAATAGAAATGGAAAATAATTATTTATTTTTAATTTATTGAAAAGGGTCTAAATATTTAAAAAAGGATAGGTTATATCAACATTTTTTCATTAAGGTGATAATATTACTCTTCATTGTTGTTTTGCTAGATAACATTATAAGCCTGAGCCTGAAAATGTGGATGATATAATCGTATGACCTTTAATGTGACAGAAGCACTCTCTGATTTTACCCGACGTTATGTTGAATTATGGCAAGAGAAAACGGGCTTCCCTCCAGCCAGCAGTGAGTTGTATGGCATTCCTTCACTATGTGTTGAGCGTACGGGAGATGGTGTGGTGCATTGGCTTCCCCGGCCTTTTTCTGTTCAAGAAAAACTCAATAAAGTAGAAGCTGCACTGGAGATCCGTTTGCAGGACTCTATCCATGATTATTATGTGATGCAGTTTGCGGGTGATATGGCCGCCAGCTTTGAGGGGCAAAATTTCAGCCTGATTCAGGTATGGAGTGAAGATGATTTTATTAGGTTGCAGGAAAACCTGATTGGGCACCTTATCACACAGAAGCGCTTAAAACTCTCGCCTACTGTATTTATTGGAACCACTGATTCCGATATGGGACTGATTTCTGTGTGTAATTTGACAGGCCAAGTGATTATCGAACAATTTGGCAGCGATAAACGGAAAACTTTATCCCCAGATTTGGCAAGTTTCCTTTCGATCATCAATCCTGTGATGAGTTAATTGCAGATATTAATTTAATTTCTTGTAAGAGATATCTCACATAACGCGTGAGATATTTCTTTGAATCATGGTGTGAATATTATTCAGGTGTATTATTTTTATTTTGTATCAATGATATGCGTGATTTTATCTTGGCGTTAATTTTGTTCTGTCTCCTGAGGTGTTGATTCAGTTGCTTGTTTCAAGAAGCTAAATCGTAGATCCTTTCACTGTTCCGCAAGGAGCCACAGCAAGACAATTGCCAGGGAATAAATCCATCAGGAAGATGGTTCAAGGATGACTAGGTATAGGCAAGAATGCCGAAAACTATCAATATAATGATTAAGTAAAGGATTACTAATAGGGATATTTTTTTGTCAGGGAAAAAAGCAGGGATTGCCCTATTTAGCAGGATTGCTATGACAGCCACTCTGAGGGAGGAGATTTTATCTCCTCCCTTATTTCATATGTATTCCCTTCATCTTTCAAGTTGCCTCTTTGTTGGCTGCGTTCACTCACCCCGGTCACCGTTGTTATGAACATAGAGTTATCTATGCTCCCGGGGATTCGCTCCCTTGCCGCCGCGACGCACCTTGAAATCCATTGGGTATAGCCGTAATTTTCCTACCGCAACTTTTCCGCTGAAATCGTATCAATGATACTCTTATGTCCCTATGACGTGGTGGCAGTTTCTGTCATCTGAGCAACAGACAAGCATCAGACGAAACATCATGAGTATCGAGAAACAAATTCTACATAAATTACAGTTAATTGAAGCTGCCATGAAAACGGCAGGTCTATGGCAAAATTATCCACCTAAACCAGAATCCTTTGAAAGCACTGAGCCTTTTTCTATTGATACAATGTCGGCAGAAGAGTGGCTCCAGTGGGTATTAATCCCAAGAATGCGCGCTTTGATAGATCAAAAAGCCAGTTTGCCGACAGCGTTTGCCATCGCCCCATATTTTGAAGAAGTTTATAAAGAAGAAGTAGAACGTTATTTACCTTTGCTTGAACAATTACGTGCATTGGATAATTTGTTTACGGGCAATTTGTCTACGGGCAATCTGTTTACGCAGGATATTTGAGATGTTGGATATTATTTATCAGGATGAACATATTGTTGCAGTCAATAAGCCAGCCGGATGGTTAGTTCATCGTAGTTGGCTGGCTCGCCATGAAACTGTTTTTGTGATGCAAACACTGCGTGACCAAATTGGGCAGCATGTTTTCCCTGTTCATCGTTTGGACAGACCAACATCCGGTGTCTTGTTGATGGCGCTTTCAAGTGAAGTCGCCAGAACACTTTCACAACAATTTGAATTCCACGATATACAAAAAACATATCATGCCGTTGTAAGAGGTTATGTTGAAGGTGATGATATTATCGACTACGCCCTAATGGAGCAGTTGGATAAAATTGCGGATAAATTTGCTGATACAGACAGAGAAGCACAACCAGCCGTTACTTATTATCGTTCACTGGCGCAAGTAGAGTGTCCGATTGAGATAGGACGTTATCCAACATCACGTTTTAGTCTCTTGGAGTTGACGCCAAAAACCGGCCGTAAGCATCAATTACGGCGGCATATGGCGCATATTCGACACCCGATTATTGGGGATACCACGCACGGCGATTTACGACAAAATCGCGGTGTTGCTAAGTATTATCAGACTGGCAGGTTAATGCTGCATGCCAGCTATCTTCAACTCAAGCATCCCGTGACAGGAGAGAACCTTCTTCTGACTGCGCGATGGGAGCCATCATGGCAGCATTTGCTTGAACAATTTGGCTGGCAGGGTATTGTGCCTGATCTGGAATGTCTGATTATTCATGAATGAACGTAGTATCAATCAACGTAGTATCAAACCAGTTAAAGAGATCAATAGTTATGGCAAAGATTGGTGTTTTCGTTGGTACAGTTTATGGCAATGCGTTGGCGGTTGCGGAAGAAGCACAGCAGATCCTTGAACAGCAAGGGCATGAGATCGAAATTTTTGAGGATGCAACCTTAGCGCAATGGCAAGCGTATTTACAGCAAGTTGTTTTAGTGGTCACTTCGACAACGGGGCAAGGCGATCTGCCTGACAATATCCAGCCGCTCTATACAGAACTGAATGATAAGCTGGGTTACCAGCCTGATTTGCGCTATGGCGTAATTGCGCTGGGCGACAGTAGTTACGACACCTTCTGCGGTGGTGGTCACACTTTTGATGAGTTGTTACAGGAACAGGGAGCCAAACGAATCGGTGAGATACTGCTGATTGATGCTATTGAAGTGGTTGAGCCTGAAGTTTTTGCCCAAGACTGGATTGAGAAGTGGGGAACGCTACTGTAGTGCATGTAACACGGTTTTAGTGATGTATACAGGGTAGTTATTACACCGCTTATTCCTTTAGTTGACTCAAGGCCTCAGAAGGATAAGCGGTGTATGACACAACTGACATATTACTTACGAGTCAGTTTTTCCAAATCTGCTTCAATTTCTGCAATCTTATTCGCAACGACATGCTCGAGATGACGTAAGTCGTCGAGGATCTTATGTTTCAAATCCACTTCGATCTGGTCATGCTTGCAAATCTGATCCAGCTCTTCAATCACATAACGCAGGTTGGTGTTTATCTCTTTGATTTCTTTGTAACCTTGGCTTGAGTGATCGTCAGAGATGGTTTTTAACTGGCGTGGATACTTAAATTTAACGCTCTTGGCGAAGAATTCGCCCTTATCCTTGCGAAAATAAATCTTCAGAATGTCGTTATTCGCTTCCTGACGGAGGCTATAGCGATCAATATCTTCAGGATACGTGATCCCCAAACTTTTCAAGTTATCGTACATAGCGCGCCACCTAGTCACCTAAATGAAATGGAAAGGCAAAAAATAGTGGATTTATTATCCATTTCGTAATCGTTAAAAGTCAATTGGTTAATGGTGCTTGAGGGTATACTACCTGAAACAGGGTAGTTATACAGCCGGATGTTGTATTAAATTGCCGTCCTATAACGCAAATTCTTGTTTGGCGCATTAGAACACCTCAACATCGAGCTGTTCTAATGTGCCAAACAAGAAATTTGGTTATGGAGAGATCCTGAGCATCATCAGAATAGATTGGCAATGTTTTCTAAAAAAGAGCTACCTCTTCAATAGAATTATTTCAATAAGTTAACTTCAATATGCGAAAAATAGTTCTTTCTGAATCCACAATTATGCGGCAATACAAATGCATAGCCGCATAATAATTCATGCTGTTAGTCAATATTTCTCAGCAGTTCATTAATACCAACTTTGCCGCGGGTCTTGGCATCAACTTTTTTCACAATAACAGCACAGTATAGGCTGTAGCTGCCATCTTTAGATGGAAGATTACCGGATACCACGACAGAACCTGCTGGTACACGACCATAATGGATTTCGCCAGTTTCACGATCATAGATTTTGGTGCTTTGGCCGATGTAAACACCCATTGAGATCACGGAGCCTTCTTCTACGATAACGCCTTCTACTATTTCAGAACGTGCGCCGATAAAGCAGTTATCTTCAATGATGGTAGGGTTGGCCTGCAATGGCTCCAGAACACCACCAATGCCAACACCACCAGATAAGTGAACATTTTTACCAATCTGTGCACAGGAACCGACTGTTGCCCAAGTATCTACCATCGTGCCTTCATCCACATAAGCACCGAGGTTGACATAAGATGGCATCAACACGGTATTACGGGCGATATATGCTCCTTGGCGGACAGCAGCCGGAGGTACAACACGGAATCCTTCTTTTTCGAAACGTGCCTGATCATAATCAGCAAATTTCATCGGTACTTTGTCGAAATAGCGGCTTTCAGCACCTTCCATCACCTGATTGTCATTAATGCGGAAGGAAAGCAATACCGCTTTTTTCAACCATTGATGAGTTACCCACTGTCCGTCGATCTTTTCGGCGACACGCAGTTTGCCGCTGTCCAGCATTTGAATAACCTGATTAATAGCATCACGGGTTTCGCCATCAACAGTAGTGGGAGTGATGTTTACACGGTTCTCAAATGCATTTTCGATAGTCGTTTGTAATTGCTGCATAATTATGCGGTTCCTAATTTCTGTTAAGAGAATCTTGCTATAGTTTATCCCGTGTGTTGAGGGCTTCTGTCAACCTTTCTGATAATTCATCCCTTATTTTTTTATGTAATGCGTTTTGATCTTTATCTGCTAATACAAAAAAGTCTTCGACACTTTCACCGATGGTCGTAATGCGGGCTCCATGCAGAGAAACCCCCAATTCAGCAAAAATATTGCCTACCCGTGCCAATAATCCGGGTTGATCCAACGCAATTAACTCCATATAAGTACGGCGAGTATTTTTTGTTGGTAAAAAGTTTACTTTGGTCGGGACATTAAAGTGACGCAACTTGGTCGGTAAATTGCGTGCTTTTGGTATCTTAGGATGAGGATCATTCACAACTTGCAGCAAGGTCTGACGGATAGGTTCGTGACGATCAAGCGACAGCGGATGGCCGTTAGGTTCCAAAACAACAAATGTATCCATTGCCATTTCATCACGGTTAGTAAAGATTTGGGCATCGTGGACACTTAAATTACGTTTGTCCAATTCGCCAACAACGGCAGCAAAAAGCGAAGGACGATCTTGGCACCAAATAAAAATTTCTGTGCCACCGTGAGAAAATGCGGTGCTGATCAGAACCATTGGCTCCGGGAAGTTGTGGTGGATTAAGTAGCTGGCGTGCCATGCTAACTGATCGGGGGTATGACGCAGGAAATAATCTGCATGGCAACGGCTCCAGATGTTGTGCAGGCGCTGTTCGTCAATATTTTCTTGACGCAGAAGAGCCAGTGCCTGTAAGCGATTATTGCGGATGCGTTCCCGTAAATCAGGGGTATTTTGAATACCCTGACGTAATTGGATTTCAGTGGTGAAATAGAGTTCTCGTATCAGGCTCTGTTTCCAGCTATTCCAGAGTTTGGCGTTGGTGGCACAAATATCTGCGACGGTTAGGCAAGCTAAGTAATTAAGACGGTTTTGGTTTTTGACCCGGCTTGCAAATTGTTGAATGACCTCCGGATCTTGAATATCCCGACGCTGTGCAGTCACTGACATCAATAGATGGTCGCGAACCAGCCATTCGACTAATTCTGCTTCGTGGTTTGTCAGACCATGTTGCTGTGCAAATGCGAAGGCATCTTTGGCTCCAAGCTCAGAATGATCGCCATTGCGTCCCTTGGCAATATCATGGAAAAAAGCGGCCAGCCGCAATAATTCTGGTTGAGGAAGGCGTGGATAAAGCTCAACACACAGAGGGTGGATCAGCCGGTTATTTTCATCAGCAAAACTTTCCAATTTTTGCAGTACACGGATAGTGTGCTCATCAACGGTATAAGCATGAAAAAGGTCAAATTGCATTTGGCCGACGATATTGCTCCAAAATGGCATATAAGCCCCTAATACACCATGAAGGTGCATTGGAAGTAATGCTCCAGCAACTGCATGGGGATGGCGCAGAATATCCATGAAAATTTTTCGTGCTTCGGGAAGTTCACATAAAGGGTTCTTCAGGTTTCTACGGGCATAGCGAAGTTGACGCAATGTTGTGGAATAGATCCCCTTAATTTCACGATGTTCAGCCATGTAATAAAACATTTTCAATATTGAGGTAGGATCACGGCTAAACAGCGTTTCATCGGTTAGATCGATGAGATTTCCCCGTAATTGAAACTCGGCGTTCAGAGAGCGAGGTTTCTCATTGGGCTGCAAAGCCAAAATTGCTTCATCGAATAATTGCAGCAGCATGTTATTCAGTTCTCTGACACGACGAGTCATGCGATAGAAATCTTTCATCATTCGCTCGATTGGCTGATTTCTTTCCCCTTCATAACCAAGCAGTTGGGCGATACTGAACTGGCGTTCAAACAGTAGTCGATTATCATAACGGGTCACAACCAAATGAAGCGCAAAACGGATGCGCCAGAGAAAACTCTGGCATTCATTCAATTCATTACGTTCTTCTTGGGTCAGGAAACCAAAATTGACCATTTCATCTAAAGATGTGGCGCCAAAATGGCGGTGAGCGACCCAAAGTAACGTGTGAATATCGCGGAGTCCACCCGGACTGCTTTTGATATCGGGTTCCAGATTGTAACTGGTGCTGTGATAGCGTTGATGGCGTTCTTGTTGTTCAGTGATTTTGGCTGCGAAAAATTGAGCTGATGGCCAGAAATCATCACTGAAAATATATTTCTGCAATCGTAAAAATAGAGGTAAGTCCCCACAAATTAAGCGGGATTCAATGAGGTTAGTCGCGATAGTGAGATCGGAAAGCCCTTTTTGCTGACATTCTTCAAATGTCCTGACACTGTGCCCTACTTCAAGGTGGATATCCCAAAGCAGGGCAATAAGCTGCCCGATATGAGTTGATTGCTCCTCAGTCAATGGCGATTCACTTAAAATCAACAGGTCAATGTCAGAAAGAGGATGCAATTCCCGGCGACCGTAGCCACCTACCGCAATCAGAGAAAGAGAATCTATCAGCTCAAATCCTTGTTCCTGCCATAATTGCTTTAACAGTTGATCAATATAGTCACTGCGGGTGTAAATCAGCGCATCTGGTGAAATCCCTGCCTTGAATGCTTGCTCAAGCCATAGCTGGAATTCATCAATATGCTGTTTAAGGGCAGGAAATTGCAGATCATCATGGGAAAACTCCACAGGAGACAGGGGAGGAACAGGTGCTTGCGCTAGGGAGATATCGACTGGCATATGTAGAGACCTATTATGAGAAAGCTCATGAGGAAACAGACCATGATGACCAGATTACTGAGAAAATCGCGGGATGAACAGGTATTCGTGACAAAGATTAAAGCTCCCCGTGAGTTGTCAGGGAGCTTTTTGATTACTTCTTGGCGGCTTCCCGGTTAAAGGTGATAAGCACTCGCTGGCAATTATGCGTTCACTAATACAGCAGAGATATGCGCCTCTTCTTCTTTGCGCCAAGTCATAATTTCACAGCCATTGTCGGTAACGACAATGGTGTGCTCGTATTGTGCAGACCAACCGCGATCTTTGGTTTTAACTGTCCAGCCATCTTTCATGGTGCGGATACGGAAATCCCCAGAATTGACCATCGGTTCAATGGTGAACGCCATGCCTTTTTGCAATACAACGCCACCATCATCAGCATCATAATGCAGAACGTGCGGCTCTTCGTGGAAGACTCTACCGATGCCGTGGCCGCAGTATTCGCGAACAACAGAGTAGTCGTGACCTTCCACAAATTGCTGAATTGCTTTGCCAATGGTACGCAGGCGGATGCCAGGCTTGACCATTTTCAGGGCAAGATACAGGCTTTCCTGTGTTATACGGCACAGACGCTCACCTTGAATGGTTGGCTTGCCGACAATGAACATTTTAGACGTATCACCGTGGAATTCATCTTTGATGACTGTAACGTCAATATTGACGATATCACCTTCTTTCAGGATTTTGTCATCGCTTGGAATGCCGTGGCAAATCACGTCATTGACGGAAATGCACACGGATTTGGGGAAGCCGTGGTAGCCCAGACAAGCTGAGATGGCCTGCTGTTTTTCGGTGATATGCTCGTGGCAAATACGATCAAGTTCACCCGTTGTGACACCAGCCTTAACGTAAGGCTCAATCATTTCCAGAACTTCTGCTGCCAGACGTCCGGCAATGCGCATTTTCTGAATGTCTTCATCTGTTTTGATAGAAATAGCCATGAAATGGGTCCATTTAAGTCGGGAAATCACCGACTACTTGATATTAACTAAGAAAAGTGTTGTCGGTAATGGTATCAGCCCACCGAATGTATGCCAATATAACCCTCATTTTTCAAGCAGAGATGGTAGCAAATGTAGCTGTAACATATATAGCGATAGCATATATAGCTGTAACAAATGTTGGAGTCTGACGGCGGTTTGTGGTATAAAGCGCGCCGGTATTCTGTGTAATTGTTGCTGATATGATGCAATGTGCAGAGATGCTAAATAAAACTCATTATGTGTAAATAACACACACGGATCGGCACATACACCGGGGTGCTCTCATGCGGTTAACCCATTTATATGAGTAATCTTTATATGAATGGTCTGCAGTCAAAGAGTCGGTGTCATGGGATCTGTGGAGGCATAACCCCAATTAACTTTATAGAGGTCTAAAATGGCAACTGTTTCCATGCGCGATATGCTACAAGCGGGCGTTCACTTCGGTCACCAGACTCGTTACTGGAACCCAAAAATGAAACCTTTCATCTTTGGCGCTCGTAACAAAGTTCATATCATCAACCTGGAAAAAACTGTTCCAATGTTCAACGGTGCACTGGCAGAGCTGAACAAAATCGCTTCCCGTAAAGGTAAAATCCTGTTTGTTGGCACCAAGCGTGCTGCTAGCGAAGCAATAAAAGAGTCAGCACTGAGCTGTGACCAATACTTCGTTAACCATCGTTGGTTAGGTGGTATGCTGACTAACTGGAAAACTGTTCGTCAGTCAATCAAGCGCTTGAAAGATCTGGAAGTTCAGTCTCAGGACGGTACTTTTGACAAGCTGACCAAAAAAGAAGCTCTGATGCGTACTCGTGAGCTTGGCAAACTGGAAAACAGCCTGGGCGGTATCAAAGACATGGGCGGCCTGCCTGATGCTCTGTTTGTTATCGATGCTGAACACGAACACATTGCTATCAAAGAAGCAAATAACCTGGGTATCCCAGTATTCGCTATCGTTGATACCAACTCTGATCCAGACGGTGTTGATTTCATCATCCCTGGTAACGACGATGCAATTCGTGCAGTTAAGCTGTACCTGACCGCTGCAGCTACCGCTGTTCGTGAAGGTCGTTCTCAAGATCTGGCTGTTCAGGCTGAAGAAGGTCTTGCAGACGCTGAATAATAAGGCATGCTCATTCTTGAGCCCTTATTGACCAGGTATTGAAATATATTGGTTAGGGGGCCTGTCACGGCCCCCTTTACATATCTGATATAGAACTATTATCTGATATAGAACTTTCCACGCGGAATATTATCTTCCCGCGAGACACATCGAGGAATAAAACAAATGGCTGACATTACCGCTGCTCTGGTAAAAGAACTGCGTGAGCGTACTGGCGCAGGCATGATGGAATGTAAGAAAGCACTGGTTGAAGCAAATGGTGATATCGAGCTGGCTATCGATAACATGCGTAAATCAGGTCAGGCAAAAGCGGCTAAGAAAGCGGGCCGTGTTGCTGCTGAAGGTGTTATTCTGGTTGAAGTTGCGGCTGATGCTAAATTTGCAGCTATCGTTGAACTGAACTGTGAAACTGACTTCGTTGCTAAAGATGCAGGCTTCCTGGCATTCGGTAAAGAAGTTATTGCTTCTGTTATGGCAGACAAAAACTCTGACATCGACGCACTGAAAGCTCAGTTCGAAGAACAGCGTACTGCTCTGGTAGCGAAAATTGGTGAAAACATCAACATTCGTCGCGTTGCTATCCTGGAAGGTGAAGCAGTTGGTTCTTATCTGCACGGCGCTCGTATCGGTGTTCTGGTTGCTGCTGAAGGCGCTAGCGAAGAACTGATCAAGCACATCGCAATGCACGTTGCTGCAAGCAAGCCAGAATACGTGAACCCAACTGACGTTCCTGCTGATGTAGTTGAGCGTGAACACCAGATCCAGCTGGACATCGCAATGCAATCTGGTAAGCCTCGCGAAATCGCAGAGAAAATGGTTTCTGGCCGCATGAACAAATTCACCGGCGAAATCTCTCTGACTGGTCAAAGCTTCGTGATGGACCCAAGCAAATCTGTTGGCGATCTGCTGAAAGAAAACAATGCTAACGTAATCAACTTCATCCGCTTCGAAGTGGGTGAAGGTATTGAGAAAGTTGAAGCTGATTTCGCGGCAGAAGTTGCTGCAATGAGCAAACAGTCTTAATTTTCTTAAACGGAGCCGCCGATTGGCGGTTCTGTTTTATCTGATGATGAATTTTTACATCTGGGCTGTATAGCGTGGATGTGTAGTAGTTGAGTAAGTCGTAATAAATCCCCAATATTCCTTATCTGCTTAGGACTGAACACCATGGCAACCAATGCAAAACCCGTATATCAGAGAATCCTGCTTAAGCTCAGTGGAGAAGCCCTACAAGGCGCAGAAGGTTTTGGTATCGACGCCAGCGTCTTAGACCGTATGGCTCAGGAAATCAAAGAACTGGTTGAGCTGGGTATTCAGGTCGGTGTCGTTATTGGAGGAGGCAACCTGTTTCGTGGCGCGGGCTTGGCAGAAGCAGGAATGAACCGTGTAGTAGGCGATCACATGGGCATGTTGGCGACTGTGATGAATGGCCTGGCAATGCGCGATGCTTTGCACCGCGCCTATGTGAATGTTCGCTTGATGTCTGCCATCCCATTGAATGGCGTATGTGACAATTATAGCTGGGCTGAGGCGATCAGCTTGCTGCGTCACGGTCGTGTTGTTATTTTCTCTGCGGGTACTGGTAACCCGTTCTTTACAACAGATTCCGCTGCATGTCTGCGTGGCATTGAAATTGAAGCGGATGTTGTGTTAAAAGCGACCAAGGTTGATGGCGTTTATTCTGCTGATCCTGCAAAAAATCCTGAAGCCGTTCTCTACAATAAGCTCACTTATCAGGAAGTATTGGAGCGTGAATTGAAAGTGATGGATCTGGCGGCCTTTACGCTGGCCCGTGACCATAACCTGCCAATTCGTGTCTTTAATATGAACAAACCAGGCGCACTTCGTCGTGTTGTGATGGGAGAAAATGAAGGTACGTTGATCTCTCACAACTGATTTTTCATAATTCGTGCTCAGAGACATCGGTGAAATTTGACGGTATGATCAGCGTCCTGATGCGCCAAACTTAATGACACAGGGCCATATATTCCTTAGCGTATTTGATTCACCTTATCTGTGATTTACATATGGGTGATTTACATATGGGTGATTTACGTATAGGTGGCCTAAAAAATAACCATCTCCCAAGGGTTTGTAACGTGATTAATGAAATCAAAAAAGACGCACAAGACCGCATGGAAAAAAGCGTCGAAGCACTGAAAAACCAAATCAGCAAGGTTCGTACTGGCCGTGCTTCTCCTAGTCTGCTGGATGGCATCAGCGTTGAATATTATGGCTCAGCGACTCCTCTGCGTCAGATTGCAAACGTTGTTGCAGAAGATGCTCGCACTTTGGCGATCACAGTATTTGATCGTTCTATGACTGCGGCTATCGAAAAAGCAATTATGGCTTCTGATCTGGGCCTGAACCCATCTTCTGCCGGAACCACTATCCGTGTTCCACTGCCACCACTGACAGAAGAGCGTCGTAAGGATCTGATTAAAGTTGTTCGTGGCGAAGCGGAGCAGGGTCGTGTATCCATCCGTAACATTCGTCGTGATGCGAACGAGAAGGTCAAGTCTCTGCTGAAAGACAAAGAAATCAGTGAAGATGAAGAACGCCGTTCACAAGATGACGTTCAGAAACTGACCGACAGCTTCATTAAGAAAATTGATGAAGCGCTGGCAAATAAAGAAACTGAGCTGATGGATTTCTAATTGCCATTTCATACATACAACGCCGCAATTCCTGCGGCGTTGTTCTTATCTTTGATATTACACTTCGTATCACATTTCTTTCTCAAGCGATGGACATAGCGCTCTATTCCGCTCAAACTATTACGATTTTCTGTTGTGATTTTCCATTGTGATTTTATATCAGTAGTATACTTAGAGTATTAAAATGAAACGGTTAACTATTCTTGGCTCAACGGGTTCGATTGGGAAAAGTACGCTTTCTGTTGTCCGAAATAACCCGGATAAATTCAGTGTCGTCGCACTGGTTGCCGGGAAAAATATTGAAGTCATGGCACAGCAATGTTTGGAATTCCATCCACAATATGCCGCAATGGCAGATGAGCAGTCGGCAAAGGTTCTGCGCCAGTTATTGCAGGAGCAGGGAAGCCAAACTGAAGTTCTGTTCGGTAAAGATGCCATTTGTGATTTAGCTGCATTGGACGAAGTCGATCAGGTCATGTCAGCTATTGTTGGTGTTGCAGGTTTATTGCCAACTTTGGCGGCTATCCGTAAGGGCAAACAAGTACTGCTGGCTAACAAAGAATCTCTGATTACCAGTGGTCGTCTGTTTATGGATGCGGTTGTTCAATATAAAGCACAACTGCTGCCAATTGATAGTGAACATAATGCCATTTTCCAAAGTCTGCCAGAGGTGGTTCAGCACAACCTCGGCAATATAAATTTAAAAGAACACGGTATCTCCAGCATTATTCTGACGGGATCGGGCGGACCGTTCCGCAAGACACTTTTAGATAAATTACCTGATGTTACTCCAGATGAAGCGTGTGCTCATCCTATCTGGTCAATGGGACGTAAAATTTCTGTTGACTCTGCCACCATGATGAACAAGGGATTGGAATATATCGAAGCGTGTTACCTGTTCAATGCATCTTCAGATGAAATGGAAATATTATTGCATCCCCAATCAATCATCCACTCAATGGTTCGTTATCAGGATGGCAGCATCATTGCACAGCTGGGAACGCAGGATATGTGTACCCCAATTGCTTATGCGATGGCCTATCCTAATCGCATTTCATCCGGTGCAAAGCCATTGGATTTTACTGAATTGAGCATGCTCACTTTTGAGTCTCTGGATTATCAGCGTTACCCTTGTTTAAAATTGGCTATTGAGGCTTGTCACCAAGGACAGGCGGCAACAACGGCTTTGAATGCCGCAAACGAAGAAACAGTTAATGTTTTTTTGAACGACGGGATCCGTTTCACCGATATTGCGACAATCAATCGATTGGTAGTGGAAAAAGTAAATTTACCTGAACCTCAAAGCATCGAAGAAGTTCTAGAAATCGATAGCATAGCAAGAGCCTTGGCGAGGGAAACCATAAGAACTTTTGCCAAATAGCAAGTTTTGTTAATAAATATATGTTTGCGTTTTGGCAAATGGTATAGTTCGCGAGTG
Source organism: Xenorhabdus anantnagensis (assembly GCF_028598555.1). GTDB lineage: Bacteria > Pseudomonadota > Gammaproteobacteria > Enterobacterales > Enterobacteriaceae > Xenorhabdus > Xenorhabdus anantnagensis. The sequence continues at coordinate 25,795 of NZ_JAQRFN010000002.1, read as the reverse complement.
AATTATAGTTGCTATAATAGCCAATTCAATTATCTGGTTCCTGCATTCTAATCATGGATAAGCATGTTAGGGCTTACCAGAGATAAAGGCTTTCATTCAGGTCATGCCAGAAATAGCCGTGGTATCCGTGGTAATTATTGACACGTAACACGGCTTTTTCATGTTTGGAAGTGATTGGATTTATCGAAAAGTCAGCTTAGTTATTTAAGGATTATTTTGAGTGATATCTCCCAGTGATAGTGACTCATTGCCAACATTACCCAGACATGTTGCCATCATTATGGATGGTAATGGTCGCTGGGCAAAAAAGCGTGGCAAATTAAGAATTTTTGGTCACCGTGCAGGAATTAAAGCAGTACGGAGTGCCGTGAGTTTTTCAGTTAAACATAATATTGAATCGCTGACGTTATATGCTTTTAGCAGCGAAAACTGGAATCGCCCACAGCAGGAAGTCAATTCATTGATGGAGTTGTTTGTTTTCGCCCTCGATAATGAAGTAAAAAACCTGCACAAACACAATGTGAAATTGTCTGTTATTGGTGATATCAGTCGTTTTAGCTCACGATTACAGGAGCGTATCTGCCGTTCAGTTGAATTGACAGCGGGTAATACCGGATTGCAACTTAATATTGCTGCTAACTATGGTGGTCGTTGGGATCTGATTCAGAGTGTTAAACAAATTGCTGAAAAAATTAAAGCAAATGAGTTGGTTCCAGAAGAGATCACCGAAGCTACAGTTGGTCGCTTTATCAGTTTAAGACAGCAGCCCGAAGTTGATCTGGTTATTAGAACCGGAGGCGAACATCGTATCAGTAATTTCCTGTTATGGCAGATCGCTTATGCAGAATTGTATTTTACCGATATACTTTGGCCTGATTTTGATGAAACTTCTTTTGAAGGTGCTATTAATGCCTTTGTTAAACGAGAACGCCGATTTGGCGGAGCAATACCAGACGATGCCGAAGTGGGATCATAGGAGGAGAACTTGCTGAAGTACCGTCTTTTAACTACGTTGATATTGATTCCACTTGTTATTGTAGCGTTGTTTGTCCTCCCACCATCAGGGTTTGGGTTGGTTGTCATTGCTGTATCAACACTTGCTGCATGGGAATGGGGACAATTTGCAGGTCTCTTCACTCAATTTAAACGTATCATGCTGGCCGCGTTATTTGCTGTAGGGTTACTAGCCTTGCAGTTCTCTTTGTCGGATTTTTCTCATCTTATTGAAAAGCCACAAATTGTATATCTATTATGGGCTGGCATGCTTTGGTGGGTGGCCGCTATTTTATTGGTGGTAACTTATCCGGCTTCTGCCTCCATCTGGAAATCATCGGTTGTTTTGCGTCTGCTATTTGGGGTGCTGACTATCGTGCCATTTTATTGTGGAATGATGGTGCTGCGTACTCAGGGCTATGAAAATAATAGCTATGATGGTGCCTGGTGGTTGCTGTACGTCATGCTGTTGGTATGGGCTGCCGATTCAGGCGCTTATATTTTTGGCCGCACAATGGGTAAGCATAAAATGGCCCCCAAAGTATCACCAGGCAAAACACTTGAGGGGCTTGTCGGTGGGTTATTAACTGCTGGGCTGATTTCGTGGTTGTTTGGAAAATTTGCCCCTGTTCCCGCGATGCCAGAACATTTGTTGCTGATTTCTGCGGTGGTGGTTATTGCCTCGGTCTTTGGGGATTTGACTGAAAGTATGTTCAAGCGGGAATCTGGGATCAAAGACAGCAGTCAATTGATTCCGGGGCACGGTGGTGTCATGGATAGGGTTGATAGTCTAACAGCGGCGGTTCCAGTATTCGCTGGGCTGGTTATGTTGATTTCTTCTGGATTTATTCTCTGAAGGTACATAATGGATATTCTCTGGAATCTGGCTGCATTTATTGTTGCTTTAGGTGTTCTCATCACAGTGCATGAGTTTGGTCATTTTTGGGTTGCCAGACGATGTGGTATCTACGTTGAACGCTTTTCCATCGGGTTTGGTAAAGTGCTTTGGCGTCGGACAGATAAACAGGGAACTGAATACGCTATCGCCCTTATCCCCCTTGGTGGATATGTCAAAATGCTCGACGAGCGGGTAGGGGAAGTTTCTCCCGAACGTCGTCATATGGCATTCAATAACAAAACTATTGGTCAGCGCGCGGCGGTTATCAGCGCAGGGCCAATCGCAAACTTCATTCTGGCGGTATTCGCTTATTGGCTGGTTTTTGTGATTGGCGTGCCATCCGTGCGTTCTGTAGTGTTGGATGTGAAGCAAAATTCGATTGCTGCACAGGCAAATATTTTGCCAGGAATGGAACTAAAAGCCGTTAATGGTATCGAAACTCCTGATTGGAATTCGGTACGCCTTGCCATGATAGGTAAAGTAGGGGCGACATCGGTAGCTGTGGATGTCTTACCCATGGCGTCGCTTGATAGTGTTCAAAAAACTCTGGATTTGCGTGAATGGACTTTTGATCCGTCCAGACAGGATGTTTTGCTGTCTTTGGGAATTATGCCTGTTGTTCCACAGATTAGTTCGCAAGTGGAAAAAGTTCATCCTGCTTCTGCTGCTGAAAAAGCAGGTTTACAAAGTGGGGATAGGATCGTTAAAGTCAATGGTCAAGATGTCGATGTCTGGCACACTTTTTCTTCTTTTGTCAGGAAGAATCCGAATATTCCTCTAAAATTGGACGTTGCAAGGGCAGGTGGAATGATTTCTCTGTCTCTGACTCCTGAAGTCAGAAAACTGTCCAATGATCGTGAGGAGGGTTTTGCTGGCGCCGAATTGAAAATCATTCCATTGGCGGATGAATACAAAGTTATTCAGCAATATGGTCCTCTTTCTGCCATTTATGAGGCAGGAGATAAAACTTGGCAATTGATGAAGCTGACAGTCAAGATGATCGGCAAGTTGATTGTGGGTGACTTAAAACTTAATAACCTGAGCGGCCCGATATCCATTGCCAAAGGTGCTGGAGTATCGGCTGATTCTGGCTTGGTGTATTATTTAATGTTTTTGGCGCTGATTAGCGTCAACCTTGGGATCATTAATTTGTTCCCATTACCTGTACTAGATGGTGGACACTTGCTTTTCCTTGCTATCGAAAAGATCAAGGGGGGGCCAGTCTCCGAGCGTGTACAAGACTTCAGTTATCGCATTGGTGCTATATTACTGGTGTTATTAATGGGGCTTGCACTTTTCAATGATTTCTCCCGCTTTTAAGGTGGGGGACCGGTTAGGAAAACGCATAACAACGATGGCGATGAAAAAGTTGCTCATAGCGTCGCTGCTGTTCGGCAGCGCCACTGCATACGGTTCAGACGGATTCGTAGTTCGGGACATTCACTTTGAGGGTCTTCAACGTGTCACCGTTGGTGCAGCATTACTGAACATGCCAGTTCGAGTAGGTGATACGGTTAGTGATGAAGATATTAGCCGCATGATTCACTCATTGTTCTCAACTGGAAACTTTGAAGATGTTCGTGTCTTACGTGATGGCAATTCACTTGTTGTTCAAGTAAAAGAACGGCCAACTATCGCCAGTATTACTTTCTCCGGTAACAAATCGGTGAAAGATGATATGCTCAAGCAAAATCTTGAGGCTTCGCGTGTTCGTGTTGGTGAAGCCCTTGATCGCACCATGCTGTCCAATATTGAGAAAGGGCTGGAAGATTTCTATTACAGTGTTGGTAAATACAGCGCGACAGTAAAAGCTGTAGTCACGCCACTGCCCCGCAACCGTGTTGATTTGAAACTCATTTTCTCTGAAGGGGTTTCTGCCAAGATCCAACAAATTAATATTGTTGGCAATAAAGCCTTTTCAACTAATGAGCTGCTTAACCATTTCCAACTTAGGGACGATGTTCCTTGGTGGAACATGATGGCTGATCAGAAATATCAGAAACAAAAATTAGCAGGCGACCTTGAAACCCTGCGCAGTTTCTATCTTGATCGAGGCTATGCTCGTTTCAACATCAACTCGACTCAAGTTAACCTGACGCCAGAGAAGAAAGATATTTATATTACTGTCAATATCACCGAAGGCGATCAATACAAAATCGCAGGTGTTGATTTGAATGGTAATTTGGCTGGTTACCAGTCTCAAATCGGCGAATTGACTAAAATTAAGCCGGGTTCACTGTATAACGGTGCAGAAGTGACCAAGATGGAAAAAGCCATCAAAAACCTGCTTGGCCGCCATGGTTATGCTTACCCCCGTGTGATGACACAACCTGAAATCAATGATGCGGATAAAACGGTTAAGCTGCATGTAAATATCGATGCCGGCAATCGTTTCTACGTGCGTAAAATCCGCTTTTCAGGCAATGATGTTAGTAAAGATTCGGTACTGCGTCGTGAAATGCGTCAGATGGAAGGCGCATGGCTGGGGAGTGATTTGGTTGAACAGGGCAAAGAACGTCTAAATCGATTGGGATATTTTGACTCTGTTGATGTAGAGACTGAACGTTTGCCAAGCAGCCCGGATCAGGTTGATGTAGTTTACAAAGTCAAAGAGCGTAATACGGGTTCTATGAACTTTGGTGTTGGTTTCGGTACAGAAAGTGGCATGAGTTTCCAAGTTGGTGTCCAGCAGGCTAACTGGCTGGGAACCGGAAACTCTGTAGGTATCAACGCCAGTAAAAATGACTATTCAACATCGGCTGACTTATCCATAACTAACCCTTACTTCACTGTTGATGGTGTAAGTTTGGGTGGACGTGTGTTCTATAATGACTTCCGCGCCAATGATGCTGATCTTTCGAATTATACTAATAAAGCATACGGTACTGAGGGAACGCTCGGGTTTCCATTAAATGAAAATAACGGCTTATCATTGAGACTGGGTTATATACATAACTCCCTGTCTAACATGCGACCACAGGCTGCGATGTGGCGTTATTTGAACAAGATGGGCAGAAAAGAAAATTTTGATGATAAGGCAAGATTTGATTCCAATGACTTCGCGATAACGGTGGGATGGATTTACAACGATCTTAACCGGGGTTTCTTCCCAACATCGGGTCTGAAATCCTCTCTGGATGCGAAAGTGACAATCCCTGGCTCAGATAATCAGTTCTATAAAGTCACTTGGAACTCAGCAGGCTATTATCCATTGAATGATGCTCATTCATGGGTGCTGATGGGACGAACACGTCTAGGGTATGGCGGCGGTTTTGGTGGCAAAGAAATGCCATTCTATGAAAACTTCTATGCCGGCGGTACTAGCAGTGTTCGTGGCTTCCGTTCGAATAATATTGGCCCGAAAGCTATTTATTTAGAGAAAGATGATAAAGGCAACCCTGTACCTGCAAACAATAGCCCATCCCGTGATGCTGTGGGAGGTAACGCGACGGCAGTTGCCAGTTTCGAACTGATTACCCCTACACCATTCCTGGATGCTAAATATTCCAATTCCCTGCGGACTTCTCTATTTGTGGACGCAGGAACTGTATGGGATACCAATTGGGATACTAATTGGGCGAAGACTCACGCTATGCCAGACTACAGTAAGCCAAATAATATCCGTGTTTCGGCCGGTATTGCTTTGCAATGGATATCACCATTAGGGCCATTGAGCTTCTCGTATGCGAAGCCAATTAAGGAATACGAAGGTGATAGATCGGAGCAGTTCCAATTCAATATTGGCGGAGTTTGGTAATTATTAATCATTTTTGGTAAAAATCGCTCTACTATTAGATCAGGCAATATTGTGAGTGAATTCCAAATTGAAAAGGGCAAGCTACATAGCTCAGTGGGATAGGCTCTAAGTTTTCCAATTTGTAAAATAGCGTAGGTCAAAGGAGTTTATAGTGAAAAAAATATTGTGTGCAGCAAGTTTGGGTATGGCATTAGCATTTTCTGTAGGTGCTCAGGCGGCAGATAAAATTGCTTTAGTGAACGTTGCTGAAGTTTTCCAACAATTACCTGCTCGTGAAGCTGTGGCAAAACAGTTGGACAGCGAGTTTAAAGGCCGCGCAACCGAATTACAGCGTATGGAATCTGATCTGCAAACCAAAATCCAGAAATTACAGCGTGATGGCTCAACAATGAAAGCCAGTGAGCGTGAAAAACTGGAAAAAGAAGTGATGGCGAAACGTGATGAATTTATTCAGAAAGGGCAGAGTTTTGAAAACGATAATCGTCGTCGCCATATGGAAGAACGCAATAAACTTATGAGCCGTATTCAGGATGCAGTTAAATTGGTTGCAGGCAAAGAAGGTTACGACCTTGTTCTGGATGCAAGTGCCGCTGTGTATTCTGCGTCTGGTAAAAATATCACCGCAGAAGTACTGAAACAGGTTAAATAAGTCGATGGTTTCAATTCGATTGGCTGATCTCGCTCAGCAGTTGAATGCGCAATTGCAGGGTGATGGCGATATCGTCATCACCGGTGTTGCGCCAATGAATTCAGCAAATAACGAGCAAATTACATTTTTATCCGACAGTCGTTATACTGACAAGCTTTCTGCATGTCAGGCTGCGGCTGTTGTGCTGCGTGAAGCAGACCTTCTTCACTGCAAGGTTGCCGCGTTGGTTGTCGATGATCCTTACCTTGCCTATGCACGCATGGCACAAATTATGGATACGACACCAAAACCTGCACAGGATATCCACCCATCAGCGGTTATCTCCTCTGAGGTGGTTCTGGGCAAAAATGTGGCAATTGGTGCTAATGCGGTCATCGAGTCCGGCGTTGTACTTGGTGACCATGCCATTGTTGGCGCGGGTTGCTTTATTGGAAAAAACGCGCGGATTGGCGCAGGAACTCGCCTGTGGGCCAATGTATCGGTATACCATAATGTTGAAATTGGTAAATCATGCCTGATCCAATCAGGAACTGTTATAGGTTCTGATGGTTTTGGTTATGCCAATGAACGTGGAGATTGGATTAAAATCCCACAGTTAGGCACAGTGATCATCGGAGATCGCGTTGAAATCGGTGCTTGCACAACAATCGATCGGGGTGCGTTGGATAACACAGTTATCGGTAATGGTGTTATCATAGACAACCAATGCCAGATTGCCCACAACGTGACGATCGGAGACAACACAGCAATAGCTGGTGGTGTCGTTATGGCGGGTAGTTTGAAAATTGGTCGTTACTGTATGATTGGTGGAGCCAGTGTCATTAAAGGGCACATGGAAATCTGTGATAAAGTGACTGTAACTGGTATGGGCATGGTGATACGTCCAATTACAGAACCTGGCATGTATTCGTCGGGTATCCCGTTACAACCGAACAAAGTCTGGCGTAAGACTGCCGCTTTAGTCATGAGCATCAACGAAATGAATAAGCGATTGAAGTCAGTTGAACGCCAACTGGAAGGTGAAAACGAGTAATCATACTAGCACCTTGGATAGCCATCTTTGATTAAACGTTTTTAATTAGCATTTTTGGTTGTGCTTTTGATTTTTGCGGCCTGCCTGATAACTCTTCATTTGGAGTTAACGCAGGCCGTGTCGTTAATATTATGATTCTTATATGACAGGAAGAGTATTTAGATGAGTGATAATCATACTCTGCGAATTGAAGAGATTTTAAATTTACTGCCTCACCGCTACCCATTTTTACTGGTAGATCGTGTTTTAGATTTTGAGGAAGGTAAATTTCTGCGCGCAGTCAAGAATGTATCATTTAATGAACCATTCTTTCAGGGGCATTTCCCTGGTAAACCAATTTTCCCTGGTGTTCTGATCCTTGAGGCAATGGCCCAAGCTACTGGTATTCTGGCATTCAAAAGTGTCGGATCGCTGGAGCCAGGTGAATTGTATTACTTTGCAGCAATTGATGGCGCTCGCTTCAAGCGTCCGGTTCTGCCAGGTGATCAAATGATAATGGAAGTAGAATTTATTAAAGAACGTCGCGGTGTTGCGCGTTTCAGGGGCGTAGCGAAAGTCGATGGAGAAGTGGCTTGCGAAGCTGAAATGATGTGTGCTCGCCGTCGAGAGGCTTAACCCATGATTGATCAGACCGCTGTTATCCATCCCTCTTCCATTGTTGAAGAGGGCGCTGTCATTGGTGCTAATGTTCGTATTGGCCCATTTTGTTATATCGGTGCTCAGGTTGAGATTGGTGAAGGGACTGAGTTGAAATCCCATATTGTAATTAATGGGATCACCAAGATAGGTCGTGATAACCAGATTTATCAATTTGCCTCCATTGGTGAGGTGAATCAGGATCTCAAATATCAGGGTGAACCAACTTGCGTTGAAATTGGTGACCGTAATCGCATTCGTGAAAGTGTTTCTATCCATAGAGGCACTGTTCAGGGGGGTGGTGTGACTAAAGTTGGCAGTGACAACTTGCTGATGATTAACTCACATATCGCTCATGACTGCATCATTGGTGATCGTTGTATCATTGCGAACAATGGTACATTGGGTGGGCATGTTATTTTGGGTGATTACGTCATTATTGGTGGAATGACGGCGGTGCATCAATTTTGTCAGATTGGTTCCCATGTTATGGTCGGTGGTTGTTCTGGCGTTGCTCAGGATATTCCTCCTTACGTCATCGCACAGGGAAACCATGCAACACCATTCGGATTGAATATTGAAGGTCTGAAGCGCCGTGGGTTTGATAAAGAATCACTGCATGCAATTCGTAATTCCTATAAAACGCTTTATCGCAGTGGAAAAACATTGGAAGAAGCCAAAGAAGATATTGGCCTTCAAGCAGAAAACAATCCGCATGTGAAAGTATTCAGTGATTTTCTGGAAAATTCCGCAAAATCCAGCCGTGGCATCATTCGTTAAGTAGATGAAGGATACTCCTTTGACTACCTTTTCTTCTATTATTGATAATCAGCGCCCGCTGACAATTGGCTTGGTCGCCGGAGAAACATCCGGTGACATCCTTGGGGCTGGGTTGATTCGTGCATTGAAAGCAAAAATTCCGCACGCCCGCTTTGTGGGTGTTGCTGGCCCCCTTATGCAGGCAGAGGGTTGTGAAGCCTGGTATGAGATGGAAGAGCTGGCAGTAATGGGAATCGTCGAAGTTCTGGGTCGTTTGCCTCGTTTGCTAAAAATACGCAAAGACTTAACAGCGCGTTTTACCGCGTTGAAGCCTGATGTGTTTATTGGAATCGATGCTCCTGACTTCAACATTACGTTAGAAGGCCGGCTTAAACAGCAGGGCATTAGAACGATCCATTACGTTAGCCCGTCAGTGTGGGCATGGCGTCAGAAACGTGTGTTTAAAATTGGTCGGGCAACGGATTTGGTATTAGCATTTTTACCCTTTGAAAAATCTTTTTACGATCGGTTTAACGTTCCATGCCAGTTTATTGGGCACACGATGGCAGATGCGATGCCTTTGCAAACGGATAAAGCAGCCGCCAGAAAAATTTTGGATATTCCATTGACTGCTCACTGTCTGGCGATATTGCCCGGAAGTCGTCATGCTGAAGTAGAGATGTTGAGTGCTGATTTCTTAAAAACCGCACAACTATTACGGGAGAAATTTCCCGACCTGCAAGTCTTGGTTCCTTTGGTTAATGCCAAACGGCGTGAACAGTTTCAGCGCATTAAAGATGAAATAGCACCGGATTTGCAGATCCATTTATTGGATGGCAAGGCTCGTGAAGCTATGATTGCCAGTGATGCTACGTTACTTGCATCCGGTACGGCAGCGCTGGAGTGCATGCTGGCTAAATGCCCAATGGTAGTGGGCTATAGAATGAAACCTTTTACATTCTGGCTGGCAAAACGCTTGGTGAAAACACCGTATGTTTCCTTGCCTAACCTGCTGGCAGGCAAAGAATTAGTCAAAGAATTACTACAGGATGAATGCAAACCACAAGCGTTGTCAGAGGCATTGTTGCCTCTTTTGCTCGGTGGCGCTGATATGGAAGCGTTGAAACAAACGTTTTTGCATTTGCACGAAAGCATTCGCTGTGATGCCGATGAACAGGCTGCACAAGCCGTTCTGGAATTAGCGAGAAGATAATGGATTTTGTTTATCCTCAGGCGAATTTGATTGCCGGTGTTGATGAAGTTGGGCGCGGCCCATTAGTAGGGGCTGTAGTCACTGCGGCGGTTATTCTTGATCCAGCTAAACCCATCGCGGGTTTAATGGATTCGAAAAAACTCACGGAAAAACGTCGTGAAGCGCTGTATTTGGAAATAAAAGAAAAAGCCTTGTGTTGGAGTCTCGGTCGTGCAGAGCGGGAAGAAATTGATCAGCTCAACATCCTCCATGCCACAATGCTTGCTATGCAAAGAGCAGTAGAGGGTTTGTCACTCATACCTGACTATGTTCTGATTGATGGCAATCGTTGCCCAGCGTTAGCAATGCCAGCACAAGCTGTCGTAAAGGGCGATAATCTGGTTGCAGAAATAAGCGCCGCCTCCATTCTTGCCAAAGTAACGCGTGACAGAGAAATGGCAGAATTGGATAAACAGTTTCCTGACTATGGTTTTGCGAAACATAAAGGTTATCCTACAGCCCTACATCTAGAAAAACTGGCTTCTTTAGGTGCTACGGAGCATCATCGTAAAAGCTTTGCGCCAGTTAAACGGGCGTTAGGTCTTGGATAAAAATCTGGGATAAGTATCTGGACAGACTATGACAGAACCACGTTTTGTGCACTTACGTGTTCACAGTGATTATTCAATGATTGATGGTTTGGCTAAGACTGGCTCATTGGTGAAAAAAATTGCCAAATTGGGAATGCCAGCTTTTGCGATTACAGATTTCACCAATTTGTGTGGATTGGTGAAGTTCTATGGCAATGCCCACGAAGCCGGTATTAAGCCAATTATTGGTGCTGATTTTTATGTGGAAAGTGATTTGTTGGGGGACGAATATGCCCATCTGACGATCCTTGCCCGTAATAATGAAGGTTACCAGAACCTGACCCTGCTGATCTCAGAGGCTTACCAAAAAGGTTATGGTGCGATAGGACCGACCATCAAACGGGAATGGCTGGTAAAATACAAAGCTGGGCTGATCTTATTGTCGGGCGGGCGTATGGGCGATGTGGGTAAATTCCTGCTGCGTGGCAACCGTGTGATGGTGGATCAATGCCTTGATTTTTATCAGGAGCATTTCCCTGATAGCTATTATCTTGAGCTGATCCGTACTGGGCGTCAGGATGAAGAAAGCTACCTTCATGCGGCTGTGGCACTGGCAGCCGAAAATAATCTCCCCGTCGTGGCAACCAATGATGTCTGTTTTCTGGAAAGCGAAGATTTCGATGCCCATGAAATCCGGGTTGCTATTCATGATGGTTATACGCTGGCAGATCCGAAACGCCCTAAAAATTACAGCCCTCAGCAATATCTACGCAGTGAACAGGAGATGTGCGAGCTTTTCTCAGACATTCCTGAAGCATTACAAAATAGCGTAGAAATTGCTAAACGCTGTAACATCACGATCCGCCTTGGTGAATATTTTCTGCCGCAATTTCCGACGGGGGAAATGAGCACCGAAGATTTCCTCATTGAAAAATCCAAGCAAGGATTAGAAGAACGTCTGGAGTTTCTCTATCCCGATCCGGAGAGCAGGGCGCAAAAACGCCCAGAATATGATGAGCGTCTTGATATTGAGCTGAGAGTTATTAACCAGATGGGATTCCCTGGCTACTTCCTGATCGTGATGGAATTTATCCAGTGGTCGAAAGACAATGGTGTTCCCGTCGGCCCGGGGCGTGGCTCTGGTGCAGGCTCTCTTGTGGCTTATGCGTTAAAAATCACCGATCTTGATCCGTTGGAATTCGATCTGCTGTTTGAACGTTTCCTTAACCCTGAACGTGTTTCCATGCCTGACTTTGACGTCGATTTCTGTATGGAAAAACGCGATCAGGTTATTGATCACGTTGCAGATATGTACGGACGAGATGCAGTATCGCAGATTATCACTTTTGGTACGATGGCGGCGAAAGCGGTTATCCGCGATGTCGGGCGTGTGCTTGGGCATCCATATGGATTTGTTGATCGAATATCAAAACTGGTGCCTCCTGATCCCGGCATGACGCTGGAAAAAGCTTTTGCGGCTGAGCCACAGCTACCTGAAATTTACGAAGTGGATGAAGAGGTTAAAGCGCTGATAGACATGGCGCGCAAACTGGAAGGTGTCACCCGTAACGCAGGTAAACATGCCGGTGGTGTGGTTATTGCACCAACCAAGATTACTGATTTTGCACCGATTTACTGTGATCCAGAAGGGCAAAACCCGGTTACCCAGTTTGACAAGAACGATGTGGAATATGCGGGGCTGGTTAAGTTTGACTTCCTTGGCCTGAGAACCCTCACCATCATCAACTGGGCACTTGAGATGGTGAATGCACGCCGTACCAAGAAAGAGTTGGAGCCGATTGATATCGCGGCTATTCCGCTGGATGATCAGAAAAGCTTCGATATGCTGCAACGCTCTGAAACTACGGCAGTGTTCCAGCTTGAATCCCGCGGGATGAAGGATTTGATCAAACGCCTGCGTCCTGACTGCTTTGAAGACATGATCGCATTGGTGGCATTATTCCGCCCAGGGCCGTTGCAATCAGGCATGGTAGATAACTTTATCGACCGTAAACATGGACGGGAAGAGCTCTCCTACCCTGATGTTGAATGGCAGCACGAATCCTTAAAACCCGTATTGGAACCGACTTACGGTATCATTCTGTATCAGGAACAGGTGATGCAGATTGCTCAGGTTTTGGCGGGTTATACGCTTGGTGGTGCAGATATGCTCCGTCGTGCAATGGGCAAGAAAAAGCCAGAGGAGATGGCTAAACAGCGGTCAGTATTTGAAGAGGGAGCGATAAAACAGGGCGTTAATGGCGAACTTTCCATGAAAATCTTCGATTTGGTGGAAAAATTCGCAGGTTATGGCTTCAACAAATCTCACTCCGCAGCTTATGCATTGGTTTCTTATCAGACTTTATGGCTGAAAGCTCACTATCCGGCAGAATTTATGGCGGCCGTGATGACGGCTGATATGGATAATACTGAAAAAGTCGTTGGGCTGGTGGATGAGTGCTGGCGCATGGGGCTTAAAGTGTTACCTCCTGATATTAATAGTGGCTTGTATCATTTCCACGTCAATGATGACGGAGAAATTGTTTACGGCATTGGTGCGATTAAAGGTGTTGGTGAAGGGCCGATCGAAGCGATTATCGAAGCCCGGCAGAAAGGAGGGCATTTTAAGGAACTATTTGACCTGTGCGCCCGCGTTGATATCAAAAAAATAAATCGCCGTGTGATGGAAAAACTGATTATGTCCGGTGCTTTTGATCGGCTGGGTCCACACCGTGCGGCACTGATGTCTTCTCTGGAAGGTGCGCTGAAAGCAGCGGATCAACACGCTAAAGCTGAAGCCACAGGTCAAACAGATATGTTTGGCGTGTTGGCGGAAGAGCCAGAACAGGTTGAGCGTTCATATGCCAGTACGCCGAAATGGCCAGATCAGGTCGTCTTGGATGGTGAGCGGGAAACACTGGGTTTGTATTTAACTGGGCACCCGATCACAAGTTATTTGAAAGAGATTGAACGATATACGAATGGGTTGCGTCTAAAAGATGTGAATCCAACACCTCGTGGTCAAGTAACAACTGTAGTAGGTTTAGTGTTAGCATCCAAAATATTGACAACTAAACGGGGAAACCGGATTGGTATCAGTACATTGGATGATCGCTCAGGACGACTGGAGATCATGCTGTTTTCTGATGCGCTGGAAAGATATCAGCATTTATTGGAACAGGACAAGATTTTGATTGCTACCGGACAAGTCAGCTTTGATGACTTCAATGGTGGGCTTAAAATGACAGTTCGTGAATTAATGGATATCAGTGAGGCCCGTGAAAAATTTGCACGTGGGCTTGCTATCTCGTTATCAGACAGGCAAATTGATGAACAATTATTGAACCGCCTCCGTGGTGCATTGGAGCCACACCGTTCAGGTACGATACCGGTTCATCTTTATTACCAGCGGGTAGATGCCCGCGCCCGTTTACGATTCGGTGCAACATGGCGGGTAACGCCAACGGACACCCTTTTGACAGATCTGCGAACTCTGCTGGGTAATGAGCAGGTAGAATTAGAATTTGACTAGAATAGGAACGTTATGAGTCTGAATTTTCTGGATTTTGAACAGCCGATTGCCGAGTTGGAAGCGAAAATTGATTCGCTCACCGCAGTTAGCCGTCAAGATGAAAAGCTAGATATCAATCTGGATGAAGAAGTCCAGCGTCTGCGGGAAAAAAGCCTAGAGCTGACTCGCAAGATTTTCGCTGATTTAGGGGCATGGCAAATTTCCCAGCTATCACGCCATCCACTGCGCCCTTATACACTGGATTATATTAAGCACATATTTACTGACTTTGAAGAGTTGGCGGGTGATCGTGCCTATGCTGATGATAAGGCAATAGTCGGTGGTTTGGCGCGTATTGATGGTCGTCCGGTCATGGTGATTGGTCACCAGAAAGGGCGCGAAACGAAAGAAAAGATCCGCCGTAATTTTGGTATGCCATCGCCTGAAGGTTATCGCAAGTCATTGAGATTGATGGAAATGGCAGAGCGCTTCAAATTGCCAATCATTACTTTCATTGATACTCCTGGCGCGTATCCTGGGGTAGGTGCAGAAGAGCGTGGTCAGTCAGAGGCCATTGCCCGTAACCTGCGTGAAATGTCTCGTCTTTCCGTACCTATTGTCTGTACAGTTATTGGTGAGGGTGGCTCTGGTGGTGCATTGGCACTGTGTGTTGGTGATAAAGTAAACATGCTGCAATACAGTACTTTTTCTACTATCTCTCCTGAAGGCTGTGCATCCATTTTGTGGAAAAGTGCTGAAAAAGCGCCATTGGCGGCTGAAGCGATGGGGAACACAGCACCACGCCTGAAAGAATTAAACCTGATTGATATGGTTATTTCAGAACCATTGGGTGGCGCGCACCGTAACTATGAAATAATAGCTGAAACATTGAAGACTCAATTGTTGGCTGATCTTGCTGAGTTGACCGAACTGGACAGTGAAGAATTAGTTAACCGTCGTTATGAGCGCTTGATGCAATACGGTTACTGCTAAGATTAGCACGCAAATTCTGGGAGCCATTATTGATAATGGCTTCTACATAATACGGCGTTATTTTTAATATCTCTTTATTTTTAATATCGCTAATAGCAGGTGGAAAGTACTGAGGAGTGATAAATCCCTAGTCTTTCCACCTGTTTTGCTGTTTATAAGGGGAAATCATCACGATATAGAATGATTCTCGTATTATTATTTTTGATGACATTATACCCAATGGATTTCAAGATGCGTCGCGCGGCAAGTGAGCGCAGCCAACAAAGAGGCAACTTGGAAGACGAAAGGTATAGATGGAAATAGGTGCCTCGTGGGCTGGGCTTTAAAATAATAAGTTGAGTTTTTCTATGACAAAATACCAATATATTATTTATGCATTTTCTTGTGTGTTTATCTGGAGTTTTATTCCTTCTATATCGCGTTTTGGTCAGGAAGAGATGGATCATTTCCAATATTTATTCTGGTCAAATATTTTGTCTGTTTTGGCGGTATTTGTTGTCGCTCTCATGATGGGGCGAAATTGGAAGAAACTTTTACTCATTCCTCTTTCCATTATGCCTAAAGTATTGATTTTAGGTGCTTTAGATTGTTTCTTCTATTTGCTGCTTTATTATGGTTACTCCATTGAGAATGGTGTTGCTGTGTTGGTAATTCAATATAGCTGGCCGTTAATGATTATTGGGTTATCATTTTTCCTGTTTAAAGAAAAACTGTCGATCAGGCAGATGATGGGTATTGCAATGGGTTTTATGGCTGTTGTGATTACGTTTACGAAAGGAAATATCACAGAGATTGCGGTGGAACATCCTCAGGCTTTGTTGCTGGTATTTAGCGGAGCGTTTTGCTTTGCATTAATGTCGGTATTATCAAGACAATTCGCTATTGATCCCTATATTAGTACGTTATGGGTATTCATGTGTTCTACATTAGTATCTGCGGTATTTATGTTTGCTTTCAGCAGCATTAATTTACCTGTCGGTGATTCATTAATACCAACATTGCTTAACGGCATCATACTGAATGGGGTTTCTTATATCATTTGGTTCAAGGCGATGAACAGTCCTGATTCTCATAAAATTGCCTCCATCTTATTTTTATCACCAGTCTTGTCGATGATGTGGATTATCCTGTTTTTTGATGATGCGTTTGTCCCTGCCTATGCGATCGGACTGGCGTTGGTTATCATTTCTGGATTACTTTGCATCAGTGCTAAGAAAAAATCGTCCGAACAAAATAAATTGATGGATGATCTGATTGAGGATTGATCTGGCAAAAATGAAGAAGGGTTTGGTTCCATAATGGCAAGTATTCATGATCTTCTGCTCACGACGTTGGCAGAACAAATTGGTCAGCATAAAAAGATTTTAGTTGGATTTAGCGGTGGATTGGATTCCACCGTATTGTTGCATTTGCTTGTTAGTTTGCGGACTCAATCTCACCCATTGAGTAGTAAGCGAATAGCGTTAAGGGCAATCCATATTCATCATGGTTTAAACTCAAAGGCGGATTTATGGGTTGAGCATTGTCGCCAGATTTGTGCTGACTGGCAGGTTGATTTTCGGATTGAAAAAGTCACGCTTGATACTCGCCAGAATGGAATTGAAGCTGCGGCCCGAAATGCCCGTTATCACGCGTTCCAACAGGAGCTACAGCAGGACGAAGTTTTAATAACGGCGCAACATCTTGATGATCAAGCAGAAACGTTTTTATTAGCCTTGAAACGAGGAAGTGGCCCGGCTGGGTTATCTTCCATGCCTTCCAGAATGCCATTTGCGGGAACGACATTGATTCGCCCTTTGCTAAATATAAGTCGTGCAGAATTGGAAGAGTATGCTCAGGCGCAAAGGTTGCAATGGGTAGAGGACGATAGCAATCAAGATGATCGTTATGACCGTAATTTCCTGCGCCTGAATATCATGCCGTTACTCAATCAGCGTTGGCCTCACTTTCCGCAAGCTGTTTCCCGTAGTGCCAGCTTGTGTGGGGAGCAAGAACAATTACTGGATGAATTGCTGAAAGAATCTTTGAATGCATTGATTACATTGGAGGGTTCGATATTTATTCCTCCTTTGGAAAACAGTTCTGAAGCAAAACGAAATGCGTTGTTGCGACGATGGCTCAATCAGTGTGGTGTAAAAATGCCAGCACGAGAGCAGCTCCAACGAATTTGGTCAGAAGTGGCACTTGCCAGGCAAGACGCAGAACCTCGCTTTAGATTAGGACAATATGATATTCGTCGTTATCGGCAACAACTTTGGTTGATACCTCAATACCAGAGTTTGACGGGGACTATTCTTGAATGGGATATACACCAGGAATTGATGTTGCCAGATGGGTTGGGAACACTGCGCCTTTCGCAAGAAAATGATGTTAAAGCAAATAATATCAAAGAAAATGGTATTAAAAAAAATAGTATTAAAAAAAATAGTATTAAAGTGAGAATGCCAAACAGTAATGAGCAAGTAACAATTCGTTTTGGTGTTCAGGGTACAATTAGTATTGTAGGACGGCAACATTCTCGACACAGTAAAAAATTGTGGCAAGAATTAGGCGTTGCACCTTGGCTCAGAGAGAGAACTCCTTTGCTCTATTACAATGAAAAACTGATTGCAGCACTGGGTGTTTTCATCACTAAAGAAGGTCAGAGTTTGTCTGATGACGAGAGGATTTCAGTTCAGTGGAAGAAAATTGCTTTTTAAAAAAGCCCTTATTTTATATAAGGACTTTAGAGGAGGGGGCAATTGTTATTCGCGGTTATGATGAAGAATGCTCAATAACAATCGTTCCAATTTCTGGATTGTTGAAACTGATAATGTAATCCAATCTGAATTCACGGGTTCCTTCATTTGAATCGATGAGAAGATATTCAATTTTTTTTCTTAAAATCAGCTTATTAGCTTTGCCTTCAAATATTTCACCACCTCGTAATTGGAGATGCAAATGTAGCTGGCGTTGGCAAGCTAGCTCAAGGTTATCGTAATCATCACAGTTAATTGGTTGATATTCTTCATTATCTATAGACATATTTGCTCACCACTATGTTAGTGGCGGTTATCGTGCCGCCCGTGATTGACCAGAATCAAACGCAAAACGCTACTTACGACTATAGCACAGTAAGCTTTCCGTGATTACTGGGTGAATCTGTAAGAATTTTATTGAAACAAATTTTATTGAAACAAGAAGCAGGTTAAATTTGTATCTTATCATTACGCAACTCAATTAAGTCATACTATTTGATTTTTCTCTCCGTATATTTGGGAATATGGGGAAGTAACGTTAATCTTGTCACGTAAAGCTCATGTTTTATAGGACGTTATAAAAAATGGGTTATACGTTTTACCTTTCAAGTTGTTGCTTTGTGACTGAAACTTAAAACTAATTGATTATCTTTTTGAATTTGTTGGGTTAAATGATGAATAAAAAAATATTACTTGCATTGCTGGCTGCTGGTGTTTTCACCGTAGCTGGGTGTCAGAACATTCCAGCCACACAGAATGACTCTGTACCTCAGGGACAGTCTCAATCAACCGAGAAAGTGTTTAGTGGCATTATCCCTTGTGCAGATTGCTCAGGTATCGAGACTACCTTACAGCTTGCTAAAGATGGGACTTATATATTGGGGCAAACTTATTTGAAAGCCAAAAGTGAGGAAAATACTTTCTTTGAAACGGGTCACTGGGCGATAAACGGCAAAAAGATTATCTTGAGTAATCAAGACGGTAAAAAATCTTATTACCTGATCAAAGGTGAAAATTTGGACATGCTGGATATTAACGGTGAGCCAATTCAATCAAGCTTCAATTATGAATTAGAGAAAGTAGCACCGAAAAAACTGGCTGGAGAATACAGCTATTTTGCTGATTCAGCGCTTTTTACAGAATGTGATACCGGAAGACGTTATGATGCTTCTGAAAATATCGATTTAGAACGTGGTTACAGCGCTATGGGAGTAGAAGGTGGAACTCCTGTTTATGTGGAAGTAGAAGGTTACTACACGCTTCGCCCTTCAATGGAAGATGGGTTGTTTGATAATGCAGTGATCCAAACAGGTAAAATTCGTTTTGATAAAACCTCTTCCTGTTATACCAAGAAATAACGAATAACAGCGGAATATAAGCCATATATGAAAAACCTGCGCAATTAATACGCAGGTTTTTCAGTTGAAGCAGGTACTTTTAAGCAAAATCAAGCTTGTTGAATATGACCTTTCAGGTAATCAACAATATTGTCCAATTTCAGCATTTGCTTGTCACCTGTGCGGCGATATTTGTATTCGATCTCATCATTATCCAAGTTGCGATCACCGATAACCAGAGTATGTGGTACACCGATCAGTTCCATGTCAGCAAACATGACACCAGGGCGCTCTTTACGATCATCGAAAATGACATCAATACCGTTGGCACGTAAGTCCGCATATAATTTTTCAGCGACTTCTTTCACTCGGTAAGATTTGTGCATGTTCATTGGCAGAATTGCCACTTGGAATGGGGCAATCGCATCTGGCAAGATGACTCCACGATCATCGTGATTCTGCTCAATGGCCGCTGCAACGATACGGGTCACACCAATACCGTAACATCCCATGGCGACAACTTGATTGTGTCCATCTTCGTTTTGTACAGTTGCTTTCAGGGCATCAGAATACTTAGTGCCTAATTGGAAGATATGACCAACTTCAATACCACGCTTGATTAACAGTGTTCCTTTGCCATCAGGGCTGGTATCACCTTCAACGACATTACGGATATCAGCGATGTCTGGTAGTGGTAAGTCACGTTCCCAGTTAATACCAAAGTGGTGTTTATCATCAATATTAGCACCTGCACCGAAATCACTCATGACGGATACGCTGCGGTCAATAATGACAGGCATAGGCAGATTGACCGGACCTAAAGAGCCTGGACCCGCTTTCACGATGGCACGAATTTCTTCTTCGCTAGCGAAACTCAGGGGGCTGGCGACCAAAGGCAATTTTTCTGCTTTTATTTCATTCAGTTCATGGTCACCACGTACCAGCAAAGCAACTAATTGATGTCCACTTTCTTTTGCGGCATGAACGATCAGAGTTTTGACGGTTTTTTCAATGGGTAGATTGAATTGTTCGACCAGTTCAGCAATGGTTTTAGCATTTGGTGTATCGACCAGATGCATCTCTTCAGACGGAGCCGCACGTTCCTGAGATGGCATGACAGCTTCAGCTAATTCAATATTGGCTGCGTAGCTGGATTCTGTAGAGAAGACGATATCATCTTCCCCACTGTCTGCCAGAACCTGAAACTCATGGGAGGCACTACCCCCGATGGAGCCGGTATCTGCCATCACTGCGCGGAAATCCAGCCCGATGCGGGTAAAGATTTTGCTGTAGGCATCGTACATCTTGTCATAAGTCTCTTGCAGAGACTCTTGATTGGTATGAAAAGAGTAAGCATCTTTCATGATGAATTCACGTGAACGCATGACACCAAAGCGTGGACGCACTTCATCACGGAATTTGGTCTGGATCTGGAACAGATTTAACGGAAGCTGTTTATAAGAAGTTACTTCGTTACGAATCAAGTCAGTGATGACTTCTTCATGAGTTGGTCCCAAAACAAAAGGACGGGCACCACGATCTTCAAAACGTAGTAATTCTGCACCATATTGTTCCCAACGGCCACTTTCCTGCCACAAATCTGCTGGCTGAACTACCGGCATGGAAACCTCAATCGCTCCTGCATTATTCATCTCTTCACGAACAATGTTTTCAACTTTTCTCAACACGCGGACACCTGTCGGCATCCAGTTGTATAGACCTGAAGCGAGTTTACGGATCATTCCGGCGCGAAGCATCAGTTTATGACTGACTACTTCTGCATCAGCAGGCGTCTCTTTTAAAGTAGAGAGCAGATATTGACTAGTACGCATAGTAAGTTTCCATTGGATAGCAAATTGCTTTTGGGCAGTAAGATATTACCACCCAACCCAGAAAATAAAGACAAACCGCTAGTCTACCAGCGAGCTTGCGATGTCAAAAGGAGTTTTAGCGGCGTTCGATAGAAACCACTTCTGTTATGGCATCAAAAACTAGCCAGCGAACGTTGAAATCTAAGATGTGAGCTGCATATATTCGGTTTTCCTGCGCTTTTTTACGGTAGGCAGGACGCGGGTCCTGAGCCAATACTTGGCTGATAAATCGTCTCAGATAAGGGTAATTGGCTTGGTGGGATAGAAGTTGGCATTCTGCTTCTGGTGAGAAATTGACGACCATGTCTGTATTTGGCGCTGTTTGGGCAAAACCCGCTTTGGCTTCGGGACGTGATTCAGCGAAAGGCAAGTAAGGTTTGATATCGATAACAGGTGTACCATCCACCAAATCCAAACTACCAAGCTCTAGGATGACACGGTTGTTCTCGCATTGAATGCCTTTCAATTCTACCAGTGACATGCCAATTGGATTGGGACGGAAAGTTGAACGGGTAGCAAACACGCCCATTTTCGCATTTCCGCCTAAACGGGGAGGCCGTACCAATGGATTCCAGCCACCCTCCATGGTTTGATGAAACACAAAAATAATCCATAGATGACTGAACTGCTCCAGCCCGCGTACTGCATCAACCTGATTGTAGGGAGCAAGTAACTCTAGCTGCCCTGTACCATCTTCGACCAAACCCGGTTGACGGGGAATGGCAAATTTCTCTTTATAAGGAGAATGAATGGTTCCTATTTGCGTAAAATGAAAATCTGCCATGAGCGTTTTTTATAATAAAGATCCAGTCATAATTATTTATGGGTTGTCAGTAATGCTGACCCTTCACAAATAGCAGTTTGATAGCAACCTTGACCAGCTAAAATTGCACATTGATGAAGTAAAACTGCGTTTGCATTTAGATAAGAGGCTTTTGCTAACATTTTTTGCCGTGCGGTTGCAATACTGGCAGGAGAGTCTTGCAGTGTATTGCGGCAGGATTCTCCGGCTACAATACCTAATTCTTTAAATGATAAACCTAAAAGCTCATCCGGTTTGGTATATAGGCGGACGTAAGAGGGAGCCTTGTTTTTCTTGACTGACTGGTGTTTCAACTTCGAATCACGCATATCAGATTTATCGGACTGAGTTGGCAGTGAATTACACCCTGCAATAAAGAACGCCATGAAACAGATAGCTAACATACGCATTGAGTTGAATCCTCATATTGATAGCGTCAGTAAGTGGGGATTGAGTGAAAGAAAATGGGTGGATATAAAAATATCCACCCAATGATTTTAATCTTGATTGACTGAATAGGAAAGATTACCAGCCTTTTATTGCTCCACCCTTGAAGACCTTATCAGCTTCTTTTTCTACTTCTGGAGATTGGTACGCTTTCACGAATTTCTGCACATTTTCCGCATTTTTATTGTTTTCACGACTGACAATAATATTTACGTAAGGTGAGTTTTTATCTTCAACAAAGAGTCCATCTTGCTCTGGTGTTAACCCAATCTGCCCTGCATAGGTATTATTGATAATCGCAAAAGCAATCTTTTGGTCATCCAATGAACGTGGCAGTTGTGGCGCTTCCAACTGTACGAGATCTAAGTGCTTAGGATTGCTGGTAATGTCCAAAATAGTTGGCAGCAGACCAACACCCTCTTTCAGAGTGATAAGACCTTGTTTTTGTAATAACAGTAGAGCGCGGCCCTGATTAGTCGGATCGTTGGGGATAGCAATTTGAGAACCATCTTGCAATTCATCCAGTGACTTAATTTTTTTGGAATAGGCCGCCATTGGGAAAATGAAAGAGTTACCAACAATTGCCAATTTGTAATTACGATCTTTCACTTGCTGATCTAAAAAAGGCTTATGCTGGAAGACATTCACATCAATATCGCCCTTACTCAATGACTCATTTGGCAGAACGTAATCATTGAATGTAGTCAGTTCAACATCAAGGCCATATTTATCTTTAGCCACTTGTTTAGCCACTTCAGCAACTTTAAGTTCAGGTCCTGCAATAACTCCAATCCTGATATGGTTCGGGTCACGTTGTTCCTGCCCACAACCGGCAAGAATTAATGTACCTAATAATGCACTGATTGCCGCAATGGATTTCAATTTTACTGACATATTTTCACCCCTATTGAATACTGATTTATAACCTGTCTTATCAAGTTACTGTGTACCGCTATAATGAGGCTCTTAGGTACAAGCCCTGTCCTTACCAAAACCTTGTTGAAATAATCTTATTTACGATTAAGCGCTTTCACTAAATGATCACCGCCTAATTGAATCAAGAATACTAAAACAACCAACAATGCTAATACGGTATTCATCACTGTCGCGTCATAGCCGATATATCCATACTGATAGCCAATCTGCCCCAAGCCCCCGGCGCCAACAGCCCCGCCCATTGCAGAATAACCAACTAATGTGATTAAGGTTATGGTGGCGGAATTAATCAAACTTGGTAATGCTTCCGGCAATAGGATCTTTTTAACAATCTGAAACGGTGTTGCGCCCATTGCACGCGCTGCTTCAATTAAGCCAGTCGGAATTTCCAATAATGCATTTTCCACCATGCGGGCAATAAACGGTGCAGCCCCTACGGTCAGCGGAACAATCGCTGCCTGCAATCCGATTGATGTTCCTACAATCAGACGGGTAAATGGAATCATCCATACCAATAGAATAATGAAAGGTATTGAACGCGTAATATTTACCAATGCAGAAAGTATGCGATAAAGAGCACCATTTTCAATAATCTGCCCAGGACGGGTAACATATAAAAGCACACCCGCCGGCAAGCCAATAACAAAACCAAAGAAACCGGAAACAAAAGTCATTACGAGAGTTTCCCAGACTCCTTTAGCTAATAATAAAATCATTCCTTCAGACATAACCGAGAACCTCTACTTTCACATGATGCTTTTCTAAAAATTCAATTGTTGATTTGATGCTATCGCTTTCCCCGTCTAATTCAGCCAGCATAACCCCGAATTTAACACCACCGGCGTAGTCGATTTGAGAACTTAATATGCCAATATCAATATTAAAGTGGCGAACAGCCATCGAAATTAAAGGTGCATCAACTGATTTACCTGTGAATTCCAATTTCAATAATGGACTGCGATCAGGCGCGGATTCCGGTTGTAACTTCTTTAAGTAATCTTCAGGAATATCCAAATGCAACGTAGACTTGATAAATTCTTGGGCAATCGGCGTCTTGGGATGTGAGAATATTGCGCTCACAATATCTTGTTCAATCAATTGACCACCACTGATGACGGCAACTTGATCACAAATACGTTTAACAACGTCCATTTCATGGGTAATTAGAAGAATAGTTAATCCCAGTCGACGATTAATGTCTTTTAATAATTCTAGTATAGAACGAGTTGTTGCTGGATCCAGAGCGCTGGTGGCTTCGTCACACAGAAGCACTTTGGGAGAGTTTGCCAGTGCCCGTGCAATAGCAACACGCTGCTTTTGTCCACCAGATAAATTGGCAGGATAAGCATCATGTTTGTCTGTGAGGCCGACTAAATCTAGCAATTCGTTAACTTTAACCTTTATATCGGCTTTTGACGTGTTGTTAAGTTCCAGAGGTAACGCAACATTGTCAAATACTGTTCTGGATGACAGCAAATTAAAGTGCTGGAAAATCATGCCAATATGACGACGTGCATGAGTAAGTTCACGTTCTGAAAGAGAAGTGAGATCTTGCCCAGCCACTAATACCTGACCAGAAGTCGGGCGCTCAAGCATATTCACACAGCGGATTAGGGTGCTTTTGCCTGCACCGGAAGAGCCAATGACGCCATATATTTGTCCCTGTGGGACATGCAGGTTGATATCTGAAAGCGCTTTTATAGAACGCGTTCCTTGTTGAAATATCTTATTTATCTGAGTCAGTCTTATCATTTTTTTCTTATTAGATGTAGAGATGAACGACTTGAGAACATTTCAACAAGCCATGAATTAAAGTGGATGTTAAGGCGTCTAGACGTCTAAGTCAACTACGAATAAATTAAATGCTGCATTCTCATTCAGTAATAAATCATGCGATACTGTCCGCTTGGTACATTCTTGGAGCTATCAGGTGACTCAAGGTATTCCCGCTGTATTTTTAGATCGTGACGGCACGATTAACATCGATCATGGTTATGTGCATGAGATAGATAATTTTCAATTTATTGATGGCGCGATTGAAGCCATGCTTGAACTGAAAGAAATGGGCTATGCTCTGGTTTTGGTTACAAATCAGTCAGGCATTGCGCGTAAGATTTTCACTGAAGATCAGTTTATGCAGTTAACTGAATGGATGGATTGGTCATTGGCGGATAGAGGTGTTGATCTTGATGGTATCTATTATTGTCCCCATCATCCAGAAGCAGAGAGTGAAGAACATAAGAAGAGCTGTAACTGCCGCAAACCACAGCCAGGTATGTTGCTGGATGCACAGCAAGAATTACATATCGATATGTCTTCTTCTTATATGGTAGGAGACAAAATAGAAGATATGTTAGCCGCCAATGCAGCAAAAGTTGGTACTAAGGTTCTTGTTCGTACAGGAAAACCAGTCACAGAAGAAGCAGAACAAGCTGCAGATTTAGTAGTTAATAGCTTGTCAGACCTACCAAATGTGATAAAAAATAGGCAAAAATAACCTTTTTGGCTAAATTGTAAGCGCTTAAATAAAAAATCACAAAAAAGTCTTGCCTAAATCAGAAGGGTCCCTATAATGCGCATCCGTTGTCACGACAAACATACAAACCTGTCGGGATGACAAAGTGAAAGGCCTTGAAAAATAAGGCTTGACACG
>NZ_JAQRFN010000019.1 GCF_028598555.1 Xenorhabdus anantnagensis | reverse complement strand
TCGTAAGTTAATTCAATGTAAAATTTCCTAACTTGTCCGATTTGTACGCTTAACTTTAATGAGTGTACAAAATGATAATTCTTCCGATAATTTCCCCCAAAGGTGGCGAAGGTAAATCCACCCATGCCGCCAATCTGGCCGGATTTTTTGCCGATGCCGGTTTTCGCGTTCTCCTGATTGATGCGGATTATTCGCAAACCACTGCCAGCAGTATTTTTCCCCTGCACTATGAAGCCCCGACGGGTTTGTATGAATTACTGATGCAGACGGTGGATCTGAACCAGCCTGAGCAGATCATTTCCCGTTCAATAATTAAAAATCTGGATGTTCTGATCTCCAACGATCCCGATGAACTCCTGCCAACGGCGATGCTGCATGCCCCCGACGGGCGTTTACGCTTGCGCAACATTCTGCAACATCCGCTCTTCAGTCAGTACGATATCATTTTCATTGATTCCAAAGGTGCGACAGGTGTGATGAGCGAGCTGGTTGTACTGGCGGCCACACAGGGCGTTCTGGGGATAATCAAACCGATTCTGCCCGATGTCCGCGAGTTCCTGCGCGGCACCCTGCGGATGCTGACCCGGCTCCGACCCTTTGAAAACTACGGTATTCGGTTGCCTGCTATCCAGATATTGGTCAATGGGATTGAAGGGACGAATCTTGACCGGGATACACTGAATGAACTGACTGACATTATCAATCACAGACGGTATGACGCGTCGGCACTGGGTAGCAGGCAGATTTATCAGCTGCTGAAAACCCGGATAGACCTGTTGGATATCTACAAACTGGGACATGTCCGTGCCCAGCCCGTGCATCGCCTTGAATATAAAACCACCCGGAAAAGTCCGGCGGCCGCACACACCATACACAGTCTCGCCTGTGAGTTAGTGCCCCTATGGGCGGAGAAATTCGATGCGGTACTGACTGAACAACCGACGGGAGATACACAATGAATGTTATCTGGCGAGTCGTCTGCTTTCGTTATGAGCATGTTGAATTACCGTTCAGTGATGATGAGTGGTTTGTTTTTGTAGATGCACCGGATCGTCAAGCGGCGCAGGCAAAGTTTCAGGCATTATTACCGGCTGTCTGGGGCGTTTCCCCCGACCTCGTTGAGCATTTCAGTCCCCGCAGTGAAGACGAATTACGGGCACAGTCACTGATGCCAGGGACACCGGATGATGTGGCCTTGTTGGAATGTGGCTGGGCGCAGGGTAAACCGCAGTATTTAACCGCCAACGAAGTGCTGTTCTGGGTGACTTCCCCTCAACTGCAACAGCGGTTAATCGCGGCGCTGAATGATGTCAGCAGGGAGGCCGGTGATGCACAGGCATGATTTTTTACACGCCGCTAATGAAGTACAACCCAGCAATGGTTACGCTGAAATGGCCGTGATTGGCGGATTGATACTGGATAATGACCGCTGGGATGACCTTGTTCAGCTACTCACCCCGGACGATTTTTTCTTTCCGGCCCACCGGATACTGTTTCAGGTGATAGTCGAGCTGACAGAAAAAAATACGCCGTATGATTTGCTCACCCTGGCGGATTTACTGACCCATCAGGGGCATCTGGACAGCGTGGGGGGCTTTGCCTATGTGGCCGAACTGTGCAAAAACACGCCCAGTGCCGCCAATATTGTGGAATACGCCCGCATGGTGGCCGAAAAAAGTCAGTTGCGTCAGTTACTGGCGCTGGGCAATACCCTCAGCACGGAGGTTTTTCAGCCCCATGTGCAAGCCGCTACGCTGGCTGAACAGGCCGAAAGTCAGTTGTTCCGCTTGGCCGAAAAAGGGGCTGCCCGACAACAGCAGGCAGTCACCCTGTTGCAGGGCGCCGAGGCACTGATTTCTCATCTGGAGCGCATTCAGGGCAGTAACGGGATCACCGGGACACCGACCGGGTTTCAGGTGCTGGATGACATGACCTGTGGCTTACAGCCGGGGGATCTGATCCTGCTGGCTGCCCGTCCTTCAATGGGCAAAACCGCACTGGCACTGGCGTGTTGTCTCGGTGCATTACGAAGCCGTGAGGATGCGGTGGTGCAGATTTTCAGTCTGGAAATGCCGATCGCCCAACTGATGCTCCGTCTGTCGGCGATGGAAGGCGGCGTGGCGTTAACAGCATTGCGCAGTGGCCTGCTGGATGATGAACAGTGGGGGCGCATCAGCCAGAGTCTGGAGCAGTTTTCTCGCTGGGATCAGCGGCTGATTATTGATGATTGCAGCCTCCAGACTCCCGCTTTATTACGCGCCCGTGCCCGCCGTTATACCCGCAAATACGGTCAACCGGCCCTGATTATGGTGGATTACCTCCAGCTGATGTGCGCACCCGGACAGGAAAACCGCACACAGGAAATTGCCGATATCTCCCGCAGCCTGAAAGCGTTAGGCAAAGAACTGGATTGCCCGGTACTGGCGCTGTCCCAGCTTAACCGACAAGTCGAAAACCGTTCCGATAAACGCCCTAACAATGGGGACCTGCGTGATTCCGGTTCACTGGAGCAGGATGCGGATTTGATCCTGCACCTTTACCGCGATGAGGTTTATCACGAGAACACGCCGGATATCGGTATTGCCGAAATTATTATCGGTAAGCAGCGACAGGGACCGACAGGCACGGTACGTGTGCGGTTTGAGGCGCAATATACCCGTTTTTCGGATTTCGCTGGCAGCGGGAGGTAACCGATGGGACGCAATACCCTGAATTTAGGCAGCGCCTTGTTACAGCAGGGACGACAAGCCGTGGCTACGCTCAATGACAGTCCACCGATGGCAGAAATGCCGATGGTATTAACGCTGGATCAACTTCGCCCCAATCCGGATAACCCCCGGACCAGCCGCAATCCGCGTTATGACGATATCAAAGCGTCAATCAAAGCCCGTGGGCTGGATACCGTGCCGAAAGTCACCCGTGATCCGGACGGTGACGAGGTTTATATCTTCAGTGATGGCGGTAATACGCGTTATCAGATTTTGTCTGAGTTGTGGCAGGAAACCGGTGATGAGCGGTTTTACCGGGTGCATTGCCTGTTTAAACCGTGGCCGGGACGGTTGCAGTGTGTGATCGGACATCTGGCGGAAAATGAACTGCGGGGCGATCTCAGTTTTATTGAAAAAGCGTTAGGTGTCTGCAAGGCCCGGACCCTGTATGAGGCGCAGAAACAGCAGAAAATCACTCTGCGTGAGTTGTCTGCGCTGTTGGGTGAAGCCGGATTCCCCATCAGTATCAGCTACATCAGCCGGATGGAAGATACCGTGCAGCACCTGTACCCGTGGATACCGAATCTGCTGAATTCGGGATTGAATGTGCCGCAAATCCGGGTGTTACTGGCTTTACGACAGGATGCCGTGGCGGTCTGGCAACAACATGTTTTCAGTATAAACCCAGAACCCACGCTGACCTTTGATGCGGTTTTTGGGAATTGTTGTCGCAAGTTTGATGCATTGGAAGACTGGTCGCCGGCAATGTTCCTCGATGAACTGATTGGCGATTTATTGCAGGCCCTGCCACACCCGCAACTCAATTATGACCGCTGGATACTGGAACTGGATCCGAAAGAAAGCAACCGCCGACAGCTCTTTGGCGGACAGGCCACTGCATCTAACACCGTGTCGGTGCCGGAAGCCACTAAGCCGGATAATGTCAGCCGGGGTCGGGTGCAAAACCCGGGATCGAACCCGCGAATAATGGCCCAATCTGACTCTGACAGGCGGGAGCCGTCATCTGATACGGAAAATGCGTCGGCCAATAAGGCACAGGTATCCGCCCCTGCTTCCCGAAAAAATCCGGTGCTTCCACCTTATCAGCCGGATAGCGAAGATAACCCGTCTGAATCGCTCCAGCCTGCCGCGGAGACTGAATGCCTGCACTTTGCCCAAACCGGGCTGGAGCCGGTCAGTTCGGTCTGGGACATTTCCCCGATGCAGGACGATATCGAGCATCTGCAAAATATGGCGTTCCGACTGGCCTTTGAGCTGGCGGAAGTGATGGGTTGTGACAGTGATTTGTTACCGGCTTCAGAGGAAAGCGCTGCCGGTTTTTGTCTGGTGAATGTGCAGGAAGCCCGGGCTTTTTCGCGTTTATTGTTCAGCCTGACCGGAAAAAACACCACTGACGCCCCGGCATTAACGCTGACCGCTGTTCTGCTCGGCACCGCCGGACGGGAGGATATGCCGTTACTGGATGATAACCAGACGGTGAAGTTCCTACGCCTTATCCGGGTGCTCCGCCGTTTGCGTGAACTTCAGCGTCAGATAGCGCCGGAGGCCATAACGATGTCGTGATACCGGTACGGTGCGTGGTGTCTGTTTTCCAATGTGTTGTTCATTATCTTTTGACTGGCCTAATATTGGAGGAAGTAGATGAATCATTTATCGCAAGCAACCAACAGCCTGCTGATGCAGTTGGTGATGGATTTGAAGAACGGCTATATCCGCCGTTGTGAGGCGCTGGGATTAGCACCCGGTGAAATGCTGATGTTGCAGCGCCTGACGATTGAGGATCTGCATTATCTGGGCAACAGCCCGGTGTCGGTGCTGAGCGTTCATATTCATCACGCCAATCTGGCCCGCATCTTACATCAGGCGCGGATTGAACAGCAGCGGATGCAACGCATCGACCGGGCACTGGAATTAGGTGGCTCTATTGAACTGATGCACTATTTTTTCGGCCTGTCGAGTCTGGAAATTGCAGCCCGACGTCGTATTGCCGGCATGACCGTGCGACCGGGGCGGAATTCGCCCCTGACGGAAGACGAAAACCGTGACCTGTGGCAGCGCTGGCAATCGGCAAAGATTGCCGATGCGGACAGCGCCGAAGGGCTGGATATGATGCTGGAGATGGCCGCGGAACACCAGATTTCGCTGACGGCCGTCTGGCATGCGGTGAAGGAGTGGCAGCAGGGCGATGCACCAGAACCGGTCAAAAAACAGGCCTGAAAACCCTCCGTTAACCCTCAACAGAACAGGAAACGATGTCAGCAAAATTAACCGAAATCATGCCCGGCCTGCATGTGCCGCTGACGACGCCCTTGTCACTGCGTCGCAAGGCGCAACATCAGGTGAGCAGCTACCAGCGGGGCGAGCGTAATTACGTCCGGTTGAAAGAAAAAGGGACCGGGTATCTGAAAATCAATGTGGGGTTGTTCTGGCGGTTGTTAAGCCGTGATAACGGGCAATCGTGGGAGCTGATGCTCCATGAACGTTATAACAATGAGATTCGTAAATAGTCCGTATTGAAGTCGTGTCATTCTGCATCCTGTTCAACGTCACAGGGTGCAGCCCTGACATTATTTTTACCGACTCAATTTAAAAGCCAAGGCCGGAGATCAAGGATCATGATAAACCTGTCAGCAGACAGCATAATTGCACACACGGTTGCCAAAATGAGAATACGTCTGGAACAACGCGCAGACGATGACGTTTCACAACTTCGCAGTGGTCTGCTGTTTATGGGCAATATTCAGGATGCCTATCCCCGCCGTCTGTTGCTGGATGATCGCCTGTCGCCGCTGGATAAAACGGGCTGGATAATGATCCGGCTGTATGCGTTGAATAATGAAGGCGCCGTATTTCCCAGCTATGACGAATTGCAGGTGCTGTTGGCGTCACCCTATAAAGGCAAGGCCTCGCGTGAAACCGTCAGTCGGGTGTTACTGATGCTGCGAATAACCGGCTGGCTGAGTTTATGCAAACGTATCCGGGATGAGCACGGGCGGGTACGGGGCAATATCTATGCGCAACACGATGAGCCGCTGACCTGCCGTGATGCCGAAATACTCGATCCCCACTGGCTGGATACCGTCGCCGAAGCCTGTCGCAGCAAAAACCGCACTATCAGCCAGACGGCTCTGGACGTGCTGACTGACATCAAAGAAGACCCGTTGATGCGCCATCGCCACAGTCATATTCGCTTGCTGGAAGAAAGACTGAATGCGGTGCAAACACCGCAGCAAAGGGTGATGCGCCAGTCTCTTCAACAAGGCAAACAGCAAACCGAACTCAGGGCAATCAGGCCGGGTTCGGAAACCGGACTGAGTCAGAAAGAGGGGCAGGCTGAACTGAATTCGGATACCGAACTCAGCCTGAAATCAAGGTCTTATAGTGGTTCAGCTAAACCGAACTGTTATGTACGTTCTTTCACACAGAGTGTGAATAAAAAAACATACGTAGAGCCCCAATCCATGGTTTTTCTGCCAGAAGGACTGTGCCGACAACTGGAGCCGGACGATGCGACGATGCTGACCAGCCAGTTGCAGGCATTGCCCGCTGAACAGGCACAGACTGTACTGAATTGTCTGGACAAAGCACTACGGGCAGGGAAAATCGGCAATCCGGTCGGTTGGCTGCTGACGATGATGAAACGGGCACGGGACGGGAAACTGTATGCGCAGACTGAAATAGCACTCCCCGGACCAGTGGCTGCAAAAGCGTGTGTTGAGCTGCCTCAAAAAACAGATCGCCCTGCTTCGCCTTCTTCACCCGCTTACGTCAGCAATATGGTGAAAGACATTCGCCAACGACTGACACGGGTAAAATACCCGAGTGATTACGTTGATTAAAAATCATACTTTGTTGCCCTGGGCAAAAAAGATTAAAAATCATACTTTGTTGTCCGAGGCAAAAAAGATTAAAAATCATACTTTGTTGCCCGGGGCAAAAAAGATTAAAAATCGTACTTTGTTGTCCGGGGCAAAAAAGATTAAAAAAACATTTTTTCCTCGCTCCATGCAATGCCGCATTTTTCTCTTTTCTTATAACTGGTTATTCATTGAGTTACAGCCTGTTTAGCCTTGATAGTTTGACTGACTTATCAAGGCCAAACAGGAGTTTTTGTGCATGTCTGATGCAGAAGAAAAAAACGCATCTCAACCGCGTTTACGCGCCGGTGTCTTAATATCCTCGTTAACGATTGAACTGCATACCCACTATGCCATCCGGCTGTGGGCGGGGCGCCGACGGGAAGAAATCAGCAGTACACATAAGGTGACGGCGATCCTGGGGATGCCGCAGGTGATTAAGCGCGCGGGCACAATCAATGTGGATGCTGCTGCCGATAATCCGTATGCCGATACCTGGCTGGTGAAGCTGGAGCAGGCGTTGGAAGCCGCATCGGCCAATCTCAGGCAGAATCTGGCTATTTTGCAGGATACCCTGAATGCGGTGCCAAAGCAGATTACCCTATCCGCCGTTTTCTCTGTCGAACCCCTGAATATCGGGGTCTACAGTCATTCGCCATTAGGTTACCGCTGTGTCTGGTTGCTGGTTGGTTACGACCAGCTGGCGATGAAAACATTTCAGGCTTTTCATTACGGACTGATTTCACGGGCCGAGCGGGATGCCTTTCTGCACAACGGTAGCCGGGCCATCCGCCAGATTTACGGCCTGGTGCGCTCTTACCGTTCACTGGCGGTCACCCGGCAGGATATTGCCCAGAAAACCCCCGCCGGGCTGGATGCCATTAAACTGTTGGGTGAACCGCATCCCGATATTCTGTCGGGCAGGCAGCGTTCCGCGTTCGCCTCCCCGTTACGTTCCACAGAGCACGATTAACGGAGGGGAAAAGATGCAACTTTATTTATGTGAAAAGCCTTCTCAGGCCAGAGACATTGCCCGCGTTCTGGGGGTGAAACAGCGTGGGCAGGGATTTCTCTTCAGTACCCGTATCATTGTCACCTGGGCCATCGGACATTTGCTGGAGGTGGCGGCCCCCGAACAGTATGGTGAACAATTCGGCCCGCCGTGGCGGATGGAGGTGCTGCCGGTACTGCCTGCGCAGTGGCAATGGACAGTCAAAAAAGAGGCCGCTGGTCAATTTGCTGTGATCCAGCAGTTATTGAAACAGGTCGATGAGGTCATTATTGCCACGGATGCCGACCGTGAAGGGGAAGTGATTGCCCGTGAGTTATTGGAATATTGCCATTTCACGGGTGCAGTCAGGCGGTTGTGGCTGTCGGCACTGGATGAAACCAGCATCCGGCAGGCTCTGGCGGCTGTTTTACCGGGAGAACAGACGGAAGCACTCTATCAGGCCGGGCTGGGGCGGGCGAGAGCCGACTGGTTGACGGGTATCAATCTGACCCGTTTGTATACCCTGAAAGCGCAGGCCCTGGGTTTCGGCGAGGTCTTATCCATTGGCCGGGTACAGACACCGACACTGGCACTGGTGGTGAGCCGGGATAAGGACATTGCGAATTTTGTGCCGGAACCCTACTGGCAGGTGATGGCTAATCTGGAAAAAGACACTGTCCGCTTTCAGGCTAAATGGCTGCCCGCTACGGAGGAGGGCGATGAAGAAAACCGCTGTACCCGGGAGGCCGTAGCACAGGCTGTGCAACAATGTTGCCAGCAGGCCACACAGGCTACAGTGATGGCCGTCAGCAAAAAACGGGAGAAGACCCCGCCGCCGCTCTGTTTTGATTTGGGCACGTTGCAGCAGACGGCATCCCGTCTCTGGGGGATGGGCGCCAGTCAGGTGCTGACGATTGCCCAGTCCCTGTATGAAACCCATAAAGCCACGACCTACCCCCGCACGGATTGCGGGTATCTGCCTGTGTCCATGCAGGCGGATATTCCGGTGGTATTAACGGCGCTGGTGCGCACCGACCCGGCGATGGTTGACATTATCAGCCAGCTGGACAAACAACAGGTTTCCCGCGTCTGGAATGACAAAAAAATCACGGCCCACCATGCCATTATCCCCACACGTCACGCTTTTGACCTTACCCGGTTAACGACCGACGAGTTACAGGTTTATCAACTGATCCGTCAGCATTATCTGGCGCAGTTTCTGCCGGTGCAGGAAACGGATGTGACCGAGGTGACGCTGGATATCGATGGACAATTTTTCCGAGTCAAAGGGCGGGTGAATGTGGTGACAGGCTGGAAAACGCTGTTGACCGATGAAGCTGGTGAGCAGGCAGAACAGGAAATGGATTTGCCCTTACCGGTACTGCATCAGGGCGATTGCTGCCAGATTATTGAAGCACGCATCCAGTCACAGCACACCAAACCGCCGGCCCCATTTACCGAAGGTACGTTGATTGCCGCGATGAAAAATGCCGCCAGTCTGGTCAGTGATCCGCAATTAAAGCAGGTCCTGCGTGAGAATGCCGGACTGGGCACGGAGGCGACCCGTGCCGGTATTCTGGACACCTTGTTTAAACGCCGGCTGATTGAGCGGAAAAAGAAAGCCATTCACGCAACCCCGCTGGCACGGGAACTGATTGCCGGACTACCGGAGGTCCTGACCAGTCCGGGCATGACCGCGTTATGGGAGCAATCGCTGGAGGATATTGTGCAGGGCAAAACGTCGCTGGCGGTGTTTATGCAGAAACAGGCGCAATGGCTGTTGCATTTAGTCGAACGCGGCAAGGCCCAGCCGCTACACCTGACGTTACCGAAAACCCCGGACTGTCCGAACTGTGGCAGCCGGATGCGGCAGCGGCAGGGAAAAACCGCCCCATTCTGGGGCTGTGTGAACTATCTGGGTTGTAAAGGAATGCTGAATGACAAAGCGGTCACCCAATCGCGCAAGGTCAGGCGGGCAAATCAACGGGCATGAAGATCTGGTTGTTGATTGACGTGCTGATGGGATGTCTGAAGAATCAGTCTGTTTCTTAAATGATCGGTGAGCCTGTAACGATCGCCTCCGGGTGGCTGCCAGACTCCCGTAGCCTGAAAGGGAGCGCGTCAACGCGGTACATCTGCCCCCCTTTGGAAGCAGATATTGCCAACTCAATGGCAATGAAGGTTTTTTTATTCTTTATCAGCACGTCAGCCACGTCTGCGTCTGACTCCCGGCGGGAAAAATCATTCCCGTCAGGGGAGAGATTTTCTCCGTCACACCTTATTTCTATGGAGAACATCGTATGTCTGAGAACACCACAACCTTAACCAAAAGCGACTATTTCAACCTGAATATTAAAGGACTGGGTTATCTGAATAATATCCGCCATGTCAGCACCGCCAGTGGCACCTTCCTGAGCTGTGTGATCAATGCATTAAATGGCCCGGGTGATAACCCGGTCTATGTGCGTTTTGATATTACTGTGGTCGGCAAGGAAGCGACCAGTCTGATCGGTCGTTGCCAGAAATCGGTGGATGAGGATAAAAAAGTGCTACTGGGATTTACGTTAAGCAATCCCTCCACCGACATTTTTACCCTGAAACGCGGTGATCATGCCGGCGAACAGCGTGTCAGCCTGAAAGCCCGTCTGATTAAAGTGGACTGGATCAAAATCGGTCAGGACAAAGTCTATCAGGCTGAACAGTCTGATTCGGCTCCACCCCAGAACGGAGTTGCGCAAACTGAATATGCAGAAAATTCATTCTGATATTCCTTTTACTCCACCGACTTGCCCTGATATTTCAGGGCAGTCTTTTAATTATCAAAGACAACAGGAAGCAGAGATGAATATTGCCCCGATTGGTGTTCTGGCACTGCAATACTGCCATAAACAGTTACCGTTAATCGTGTTACGAAGCCGAGCCGGATTTTATATCGGCACACTGGATGAGGGCGAACCCTGCTCCCGTGAATCCGTGGAATATTTTGCCTACCGTGAGCAGGCAGAACTGGCGCTGCAACAAGGGCGCTGGACACAACGCCAGTCAGCCTAACAGGGAGAAAATCAGCATGTCTTCGCGCGGCATTAACAAAGTGATTTTAGTGGGTCATCTGGGACAAGATCCGGAAATCCGTTACCTGCCAACGAGCGGCTCGGTGACAACGCTGTCACTGGCGACGTCAGACAGTTGGCGGGATAAACAAACCGGTGAGACTCGGGAAAAAACCGAATGGCACCGGGTAGTGATCTTCGGAAAATTAGCGGAAATTGCGGCGGAGTATCTGCAAAAAGGGGCTCAGGTGTACATTGAAGGCCAGTTGCAAACCCGTAAGTGGCAGGATAATCAGGGACAGGATCGCTATTCAACTGAAGTGGTGGTTAATGTGAATGGCACCATGCAGATGCTGGGCAGTCGTGGTGATACAAAGTCAGTGACTAAGCAGCAGAGTGCACCAAAACCTGTTCAGAAGCCTCAGCCCGCTCAGCCAACTAAAAAGGACAGTGCGCCAACACAAATAGCACAGCTTTCAACGTTGCCGGAAAAAACGGAGGAAATGGAGTGGGATGAGATCCCGTTCTGAGTGATTTTTTCTTATTATTAACAGATTGCCCTGTTTTAACAGGGCTTGTTTATTTATTAATCCAATAGGTTTTTTATCCATAATAGCTACATAAAAAATTTGAGACTCTGACCTGAGTCATTTAAGGAGTTGATAGGATTTTAATTTATGATTAATAAGTTATCTTTATTTGTTTTTATTTATGCTTTATTGATTTGTCATGAAGTCCACTTTTTGAGTTTTTTTCATTAGGAAATTAAAAAGTGAAAGGTGTATGATGATTGATTATATTATTTTTTTTTTGGTTTTTATTTATTTTCACCACTGACATTATTGTTTACATAAGAATAGATTACACAGGGTGAGAGCGCGTAAGGTTATATTTTAAACAACCCGCTTAAATGAAGAACTATTCAGCACATAAATAAAACCAAATTGATCGTTTTTGGCTCGCAATTGAATTGCGTTATATACAAATTAAGTTCAAAAAACGTTCACGCTCTCGCCCTGATAGATTACACACCTGATAAATATAATCGTCATTGGAAAAATAATTTTTTAATTTTTTCTTGACAAGAATGGTGTCTGTTTTATTCATGGTTCCTGTTGTTTTTTATGCAAGCTACCATCCTTTAACACATGTGTTATCTTATTCAGGGGAGACTTCATCGTTATTAGATGTCTTCATAGGTGTTATCATCCTTGATCTGTCAGGTTATATATTTCATCGCATGAGTCATAAATATAGATTTATGTGGAGATTCCATGAAATTCATCATCTTGATGAGATTTTAGATGCCACAACAGGGCTGAGGGTACATTTTTTTGAGTTAATTTTACACACTTTCTTTAATTTGGTAATAATTTTCCTATTAGGAATATCGTTAGAAGCCATTTTGATTCATTCTGTTTTTGGATACATTATTGCCATTTTTCACCACTCAAGAATTAGGTTGCCCATTAAATCAGAAAAATTATTATCTTATTTAATTACAACACCACGGTTTCATGAATTTCATCATGATAAAGGATACAAAAATAGTAATACAAATTATTCATTTATATTTACTGTCTGGGATAAGTTGTTTAATACTTATAATAATAAAACTTTTAAGAAAAATTGGAATTATGGTTTAGCCTACCAAAGAGATGTGGACACAGTCGAATCCATATTAAGGCCTCTGAAGAAATACTGATTTCTCAATGGTGATTTTATGAAAAAAATATCCACTCCAATTAAGATACCACTCTATTATGTCAGAGGTGGAACTTCCACCGGTATAGTTTTGCTACAGAAACATTTACCAAAAGAGAAAGAGATAAAAGAAGAAATTATCAGGCATATAATGGGAGTACCTTTAGTTGGAGAAGTTAAAAATAATAAATAATTACATGGATTAGGTAGAGAAAAAACAACAAGCAATAAAGCTTTTATCATTGATATAGATTATCAGTCTAAAAAGGTGATTAGCACTTTTGCACAACTTGAAAAAGACAGTAATACAGTGTCATGGGATATTAATTGTGGGAATATGACCTCATCCATCCCATTGGTTATAAGAGATTTACCCGAAGAAAAATTGTTAATGCCCGATGGAAAATTAAATATTTATAACACAAATACGCATAAAAATATTTTATGTGAAATGCCTGATGTATCTCCTGAATACCAATTAACGGATATCCCTGGTGTTATTGGTGATTTCCCCGAAGTTAACGTCTCCTTTAAAGACCCCGCATGTTCAAAGACAAAGGCTCTTTTTCCTACGGGGAATTTAATTGATTCATTTAATAATATTCTACTTACCTGCATAGATGTTGTTGTGCCGATGATTATTATCAACGCAGAAAGTTTAGGGATCACTGGTTACGAAAATGCCGATGAAATTGAAAATAATAAGATATTACAAGACAAGATTATGGAGGTAAGGCTTGGCATGGGGGCTAAAATGGGAATCACTAAGAAAGACGGAACAGTGATGAGTGAAACGGATCTGAAACAGTCTATAACTCAGCCTAAAATTGCCATTATTTCTCCTCCTCTGGATAGAGGCGACATTAACATCAGATATCTTACTCCCAAAAGTGTACATTCATCTATTGCTGTATCCGGTGGTTGTTGTTTAGCGGCGGCCTGTTGTTTTTCTGGCACTGTTGCAAGCCACATATATCATTCTTATAACGATAATTCTATAGTCAATATTGAACACTTATCTGGAATATCCGAATTTAGCATCACCCGTAATGGTGATCATATAGAATATACCGGTGCACAACGAAATGCTCAGATTCTGATGAAAGGCGAATTCTTTATTTATAATCCCAGTCTTGAGCTTGATAGTGTCATGAGTAGTTTTACATGGCCATAAGTCAAAACTGAAGTCATTAAATAACAAATTACACTTTGATAATCCTTTTTGCATTGGGATAACGTCCAGTGCTTGATTCTGGGTAATATTTCACTAAATCATGTTGTTGATATGCATCAATTTCACCATCAAGCTCTTCTTTTCTTCCAAAAAATATCGCCTTATCTTTTCTGCTTTTTATTAAAATGTGATTATCCGAAATATGAACAATTTCCCCGATATGAGAAGCGTCTAAAATGACTAATTTTCTCCAGTCTTTATTGATATGCAGTGATGATATTCCTTCCGGAAGTTGTTTATTTTTCCAGAGTGAATGAAGGCTGCATAACTCTGCCATTTTTTGATTATTTTCAATAATATCTAATAGCTTAAGGTTTGATGGGTTGATCCAATTAATAACTTTTAAACAACGTTCGTAATGCTCAATCACTTTATTGACAATATCTTCAACCTGATACGCCTTTTGATCACGCCACAGAGGTTCATGATGAGAGAGTCGGTTACGAATTTTGTTAATTTCTTTTAGCTCATTACTAATGCTATTAATCGATAATGGGCGGCTTGTTTGCGTATTCAATGCGTTTGGGAAAACTGAACCTCTCAAATGGGGCCAAAGTACCAAGTAAGGTTTTTTTTGAATATCAAAATCATTTCTGACCATAGAAACCCAGAAACCAAAGGTCAGTTTGGCGATAATGTTTTCAGGCGTATGAGGTTTTTTCTCTTTCTCTAACTGGTTTATGGCTGCCTGAATGCCTTTATAAGCACCGGGATTATTCCGTTGTGTGAACGCATTGACGAACCAATGGCCGTCTATTTGGGATTTTTTCTCTGCCCAAACATGGCTGGCAAAATTGCGTTCAATCCGTTCTTCTTCATAGTGAATATAAGACTGATAGAGGGCGTTGCGTAATGAAACTTCAATGACTTGTAACGCAGGTAAGAAAGCACTGGCCAGTTGTTTATTCCATAAATAAACACCTAAACATTGTTCAGGGGATGCGCCACCAAGAATTGGTAATTGATAGGTAGCAAATCTAGAAGCGGAAAGTGATCTTGTGATGGCTTCAATAGTCATTGCGTTGCGATGTCCATTTTTTATTGATTTTGTGTAGTATACTTTTGTTTTATCTGGATTTATATGGCGAAAGTGCATGCATTGACGCATTTTATTGAATGTTATATAATCTGTAACCAGAGGCAACTCTATTTGTGTAAGCACCCGCCCCTACTCATTTTTATTGATGGTCGGAGTGTGAAGAATATTTTTCAAAAAAGGCTCCCGAAGGGGCCTTTTTTGATCCTGATAATAAGTAATGTGTGAATAGCCATTAATAGATATTTTTTCGTTTGCCACCTTAAATGTTAAGGCAGTGTATGAAAACTATCATATTGATATATTTGGTTTATTTTTTTAGATTGGTTATTTCATTTACCTAATTTACTTATTGTATTTACATGTTCGATTATTGAATTAGATAACTCAATCAGTTAAAGTAAAAAAACTATCAGCAAAATCTGATAGTCGGGGATTTGCAACCCTGTTAAAGAGTAACCCACTGGTAGAAATTTTCTGCCAGTGTGCCTGCTATCGCACCTTCAATGGCGGTTCAGGCAGGGGAGGCTTCGGTCTCGCCGGACGGTTACTCCCGGTATTGCAAACCCTGTCTGAACCACCACCAATAATCTACAGAAGGGGAAGCAGGTATGACGATGATTCACACTCAGCAAGACTGGCACCCAGCCGAAATTATTTGTGCATTACGCAAACGTGGTACGACACTCGCCGCTTTATCCCGCGAATCGGGACTCAGTTCTTCCACTCTGGCTAATACCTTATCCCGCTCGTGGCCGAAGGGGGAACTCATCATCGCCACCCGTTTGGGAATGGAACCCGCTGAAATCTGGCCTAGTCGTTATTTCGATGACTACGGCAATTTTATTGAACGAAAAATCCGTCAGTCGGTTGATGAAAATCAGGCAGCGGCTGAATAACGCACGGATAAAAAAACTAAC
Source organism: Xenorhabdus anantnagensis (assembly GCF_028598555.1). GTDB lineage: Bacteria > Pseudomonadota > Gammaproteobacteria > Enterobacterales > Enterobacteriaceae > Xenorhabdus > Xenorhabdus anantnagensis. The sequence continues at coordinate 69,091 of NZ_JAQRFN010000019.1, read as the reverse complement.
ATTGACACACAATAACGTTTTTTCGGCATATTAATTTTCAGCAAACACAGTTGAGTTGTTCATTGAATACATCACAGGGTTCCTTGCATAGTCAGGATTATTTTACGACTGAGCAGGAACCTATTTGGCATGAAAATAACGGTGTTAATCGGCTTAATCACGGTCACACTGGCGGGATGCACGATACCCGTGAAACAACCGCAACCTCAGCTTTCTCAAAATAGTTTTTCTTCCGTGACGCTGACACAAAATGTGCAGTCGGTTTCACCGGATATTTATCAGCAAACACCCGAAGTCGTTCGTTATGGCCGCTATGTGCTGGTCAGTACCGACCCGACAGCGGCGCAGCGTGATCCACTTTCCCAACTGATGGATATTCAGCTCCCCGCGTCCCAGAGCCCCACGGTGGCTGATGCGATGCGTTATGCATTACGTCAATCCGGTTACGCACTCTGTACACCTGACAAGAGGAATGACATTTTATATCGCCAGCCGCTGCCATCCGTACACGCGCAGTTGGGTCCGATTCGGTTACGTACTGCGTTGCAGGTGATGGCAGGTCCGGCCTGGAAACTGGAAGTGGATGAGGTGCAGCGTGTCGTTTGCCACCATTTGCGACAGGGTTATCAACTCCCGGCTCCGGCTAAACAACCTCAGTCGGGAGGGCGTTGATGAAATTACACCCGCTCAGTGTGTTGGTATGGCTGCTGAGCAGTCCGGTCTGGGCAGTCACGCCGACACCGTTAACTTCGCAGCAGACACACACGACAGAAAGCCAGCCGCAATCCCTGAAAAGTCAGGCTGAGCAGTGGCAGCTAAGTGCCGGTGAATATCAGCGTTATCAGCACCTGATGAACGGGCCGCGGGGTATCCAATCGCCGGGACTTGATCCGTTGACCGCATTAGGGATTGAAGCCGAAAGCGAGGCTGAACGCCGCCGTTATGCTGAACAGTGGGTGAAGGCCGAGTTTGCCCGCACTGAAAAAGAGCTGCGTTTCCAGCGGGAAGTGAATGCGGCCTGGCAGCGGCTGTTTCCTGATGTTTTGCCGGTCAATATGGAAAAATCGCATGAAGCAAACGGTCGGTTGGCTCTGTTTGTCAGAGCCAAAGATTGCCCATCATGTGATACCCGTTTGGCTGAAGTACTGGCGGCAAAGCAGCCGGTGGATATCTATCTGGTCGACAGCCAACGTAATGATGACATCTTACGGCAGTGGGCTAAAACGCATCATATTCCGGTTGAACAGGTCCGTACCCGACAAATCACGCTGAATCATGATGCAGGATACTGGTTCCGGTTTGGCAAAGGACTGATGCCGGTATTATTACGACAGGGGAAACAAGGATGGCAGGTCACTTCATTACAATGAAACGGCTGAGCGTATTTCCCATTATCGGTCTGTTATGGATGACTACCGGTCAGGCCGAACTGAACGTGATTGCCGATTTAGGCGGCAAAGATGCCTCGCCCTTTTATGAAAGCATTCATGCCCAGCCGAATTCTCGTGCTGCACAATCACACCCTTTCTCGCCAGAAGTGGCGGGGGAAGCAGCCATGCTGCCGGTTAACACACCGGAACTGACACCGGGAAAAATAGTAAACCGCTCACTGCAATTGCCGGGGATTGGCGCGTTATTTCTGATAGGCGATGATCCTGACTCTCGTCAGTGGCTAAGTCAGCATGCAGCCCGTCTGGCACAATTGCATGCGGTGGGACTGGTCGTCAATGTCAGGGAAATGGCGGGCTTACAGACGCTGCGTGCGTTGGCTCCGGGTTTACACCTGTCACCTGCCTCCGGCACAGAGCTGGCGCGTCGTTTGCAGTTACAGCATTATCCGGTGTTGATCACTGAAAATGCACTTACGCAGCAGTCCTCACCATGAGCCGTCGTTATGTGGTTGAAGCCCTGCTGCGTCCGGCTGTTGAGCTGAATACCGCTGTGGTTTCAGCGGTTGCCGCATTTATCTGCATTCGGGCTCCCTGGGCGATTGCACTGGCACCCTCCGTCAGCTATGTGATGGCCGGGAGTTTTACTGTATTAGCGATAATACGCACATGGCAGGGCATGCAGGTTATCCGCTATCGCCGAAATCTGAGTCGTTTACCGCGTTACCAGATGAGCACAAAACACATTCCCGTCAGTCATCAACGTTTGTTTCTGGGCCGGGGGTTTCGCTGGCAGCAGAAGCATACCCAGCGTTTGCAGGATACGCGGCGACCGGAAGTCGAACGATTTGTGCAACCCTCTCAGGTTTATCAGCTTGCCCGTTTACTGGAGCATCGAACCGAATACCGCTGGCCGGCATTGTCAAATCTGTTGCGTAAAGATTCCCCGTTAAATCCGGTGCGACCATTGCCGCCGGTTGGGGGTAATTCCATGATCCACGGTATTGAACCGCAGGAAGCCGAAGTGTTTATGGATCTGCGTGAGCGGGTCGGGCATACCTTAGTGATGGGCACGACTCGCGTGGGAAAAACCCGGCTGGCTGAACTGCTGATAACGCAGGATATCCGGCGGGGTGAGGTGGTGATTGTCTTCGATCCCAAAGGGGATGCCGACCTGTTAAGGCGCATCTGGGCAGAAGCCCACCGGGCCGGCCGTGGCAGTGAACTGTCCCTCTTTCATCTGGGCTGGCCGGAAATCTCGGCACGTTATAATGCGGTCGGGCGGTTTGGCCGGGTCTCGGAAGTCGCTTCCCGTCTGGCGGGGCAACTCAGTGGTGAAGGCAACAGTGCGGCATTCCGGGAATTTGCCTGGCGGTTTGTTAATATTGTCGCCCGTGCGTTGGTGGCGCTGGGGCACCGGCCGGATTACACGCTTATCACGCGTTACGTCAATAATATCAGCGAACTGTATCAGCTCTATGCCACCAAAGTGATGGCAGACAGGCAGCCTGTGCTGCTGGAACAAATCAACCAAACCCTCGGCAAGCTGAAAGAAAAAGATATCCCGCGCAATATGCAGGGGCAGCCGGATGCGCTCCGGCTGTGGGCAATGGAAATGACGCTCAGTTCTGAGGCAGGTAAACAGCTCTATGACCCCATTCTGGATGGGTTACGTTCAGCCGTGCGTTATGACCGCACCTATTTTGATAAAATTGTTGCGTCCCTGCTGCCTCTGCTGGAAAAGCTGACCACGGGAAAAATCGCAGAACTGTTATCACCGGATTATCTCAATATGGCGGACTTGCGCCCCATTTTCGACTGGGAACAGGTGATCCGCAAAAACGGCATTGTTTATATCGGACTGGATGCACTGTCTGACAGCGATGTGGCTTCGGCGGTGGGCAACAGTATGTTTGCCGATTTGGTCAGTGTGGCTGGGCAGATTTATAAGTACGGTATGAATGCGGGGTTGCCGGTTCGCCAGGATGGGAAACTGGCGATTAACCTGCACTGTGATGAATTCAATGAACTGATGGGCGATGAGTTTATCCCGCTGATTAATAAAGGCGGGGGTGCCGGTATGCAGGTGACGGCCTATACCCAGACCTCCTCGGATATCGAAGCCCGTATCGGCAGCCCGGCCAAAACCGCACAGGTGATTGGTAACTTTAATACCCTGATTATGCTGCGGGTACGGGATAACCGGACGGCAGAACTGCTCACCAGCCAGTTGCCCGAAGTGGAAATCTACAGCAAGACACTGGTCTCAGGGCACTCAGATATCGCCGATGTTGAACAGGGACAGGATTTTACCTCATCCACGCAGGATAGGGTCGGCACAGTCAAAACGCCGCTGGTGACGCCGGCTGAGATGATTAATCTGCCGAAAGGGCAGGCATTCGCCTTATTGGAGGGCGGACAGTTGTGGAAAATTCGCATACCTCTGCCCACCGGTGATGACGATGATGCCCTGATGCCGGCGAGTTTGCAGAACATCGCTGAGCATATGCGGCGGCACTACCGCACCAGTGAAAACTGGTGGGAAGAGAAGGGGTAATTTCGCGTCATGGCACAATCAGAAAACCCGTCCCGCACCACTTCCCAACCGCCCCGCAAGCATGGCCTGCTGTATCGTGTGCTGTGGGAATGGCCGTGGCAGCTCATTGGCTTTATTGTGATGTCGTGGCTGTTCAGCCTGTTACTGGAATATTTGGGTATGGCTTTTTTCTGGCCGGATGAGGGCGCGGCTCACAGCCAGACGATGATGAAAACCGAGCTGCAATTTTTATCCACGGAATTTACCCGGAGTCTGTTATTGTCTGAACCGTCACAGACGGTCTCTGAGTGGTTGATGCAGGCGTATCAATGGCTGTTTGTCGACAGTGGTTTTCTGCACTGGATACAGGGGCAGCACCAATATCAGCTTAATAGCCACAATGATTTTATACGTGAATTCAATGGGGTATTACAGGATATATCGGGTTATTTGCGGGAATATGCGCTGGCTACCGTGTTTATCACGATGGTGACGTTAATTCGATTAGCCATTCTGGTGCTGTCCGTTCCGTTGTTTGTGATGGTGGTGTTGGTCGCGCTGGTTGACGGGCTGGGGCGACGGGACTTACGCCGGTATGGCGCAGGCTATGAATCGAGTTTTGTTTACCATCATGCTAAGCGGGGCATTAAACCGGCCTGCACCATTTCCTGTGTGCTGTATTTATCGTGGCCGGATGTGGTGTATCCCACGGTGATATTGTTGCCTGCTGCGCTCTTGCTGGGAATGGCGGTGGTGATCACGACTTCGATGTTTAAGAAATACCTTTAAATTGCTGGACGATGGCATACAAAACGGTTGTTGGTTTTGTATGCCATTGTCAGCAGACAAGCCGCATGGCGGCGCGTCAGTCTGGCAATCAAAGACTTCTTTCAACCATCGCAATAATGATGGCAGAAAGTTCGATTTCTGCCTGAGTTGCCGTGATATCGCCGTTAGCTGCTGCACAGGATAAAGCTTTTGCCTCTCCCTGCATTGCCCAAGGGTGTTGGCAGTTTTCACAGATATTATTGTTGTGATAAATAAGCTATCAGGGGTTGTAAGCTGGAACTCCGGAACTGTCTAGTCATTTTCATTTTGTCGTATTTATCACTTAATAGTCCAATGCGGTAATTGTTAACATAGCCGGCAGTTTTCTCTGCAATTCTTTTGCAAAAATGGTAAATTTCTGTGCGAATGCTCCCGCTAATACATCCTGAAATCCAAATCCATAGAGTATATATTGTCAATTTGGTTGCTCAAGACACCTCATATCCGAGGTCTCAAAAAATATTAAGGCTCACCAAGTTTTAATATTACCATTTGAAATTATTAAATTATTATTCAGCTGTTTAATAAAATAGCTCTCACACACAATATTGGATGTCACTTATGTCAAATTATAGATTGGATAATTCTTATAAACAGGCTAGCCATCGTTTATCGTTATTAGAACAACAATTAGATCCCCTGACTCAGCGTCGTATAAAAATGCTCGACCTTAGCCAAGGCTCTCGTTGTCTGGAAATTGGGGCCGGAAATGGTTCAATGGCTAAATGGCTGTGTAAACATGTTGGAGCTAACGGCAGTGTGGTGGCAACGGATATCAATACAACATTACTCGATCATATCGAGCTCCCAAATCTTGAAGTATGGGAGCATGATATTCTAAAGTCGGCGCTACCATGCTCATCGTTTGATTTTATCCATGCTCGTTGGGTTCTTTATCATTTACCCTCAAATCTGGAATGTGTTATTCAACGGATGATTGATGCGCTTCGTCCTTCTGGAATATTACTATTAGAAGATGTTGACTTTTTCCCAATAAATACGTCGTCATCTGCTGTATATCGTGAGTTCATGACAGCTTTAGTTAATTCAGTCGCCACACCATCCGGACGAGACGGCTTCTGGATGCGTAACCTACCAGAAATTATTGCCACAACGGAACTGACGCAAGTTGGAGGAGAAGGCGAATTTCCTGTCATTCAAGGTGGGAGGGCGGCAGCGAAATTCTTTGAATTAACTGCGGAACAAATACGTGAAAAAATACTGACAGAATCATCATTATCTTTGGACATGTTTGAACAGGGTTTACAGCTACTCAACTCGCCTGATTTTTGGGCATTTGGAGGCGCGAATATCGCCGTCTGGGGGAGGAAAAAAACTAACACGTTACATGCGTGACCATTTTTCAAAATGCAAGGTTTCAGCCTCTCACTGGAAATTAGCTTTTGGCTAAGCAAATTCAATAGGCAGATCAATTATTTTCAAGGAAATTGTCATTATATATTTGATCGTGAAGAGAAAGGGATAACTCCCAGATACTATGTTAGAAGCCTTGAATTAGGCGTTCAAAATCTTTGGATGAACCCCATATCAACAAAAAAGAAAAAGGTTTAAAATGAAAGACAGCTGCTCATTACACGCCCTAATAATCAGCGGAGATTTTTAATGATAAAAATTCAGATTTGATGTAGCAACAAACTCCATCAAATCTGGATGTTAAGGCTGGATTAATGGCGATATCTGGACGGGGTGTTAATTACCTGTGTCATGTACTCAAACCAGTCACAGGCCTGACAGGCCCGGTTACTTCCCTTTGGATCGAAACAGTAATGTTCGTGCGAAGTATCTTCACAATACACTACGAATGGCTGATCGATTCGGTGCAGCTGAATAGTCGCGGCCTGTTCTTTGGAAGCCGGAAAAAACGCGCCACCGATGTCGGCAAACAGTTCGGTATCGTCCTGCTGTGCGTCACAGTGTTCGCAGTGGTTTATCCAGTGCTGTCGATGTAACTGTTGGCTGATGGCTTTGCGCAGGGTGTGGTGAAAACCGGGTAGCACATTACGCACGATAGACGGGATATCGACGATATAAAACACAAATGCCGGTCTGTCCTGTTCGGTGTAGTCCACTTCCGTGTCGGGTTCCTCATCCTTCTCTGCTTCCAGTAATTGGTGTCCGGCGGGTAACATAAAGGCAGTGACGGTGGTGGGTTCATGACAGTGCGGACAGGGTATCCGGGTTTGGGCGAGATACCAGTATTCCGCATGCACATTGTAAAACGGCAGCCACTGCATAAACGGCTCCGGGTCAAAACTGCCATCGATATACCAGATTTGGGCGGCCGCATCCCAGTGTGCGCCCAGCTTTTTCACTGTCTCATACTCATCATCGGGGACGTGTAAATCAATCCGCAGCATATTATTCCTTCATTGTGAAATCATTAATCAAATAAATTAGTCAGACTATTTAGCTAATTTTCACCAAAGCATAAAGAGTTTATTGCTGATCTGATTTAGAAAACACCGCATCCTCGCACTCGGAGTCTATGATGAGGTGAGTCTTTATGCGTTGTTGCTTTTCGATATCCGGTGCGGCCTGTCTGCTGGGATTGACTGTATTGTGTATGCCAATCGCACAGGCGGCGGAGAAAGATGAACTGGCCAGTGCCAAACGTCTGATTGAGCAGGTACAGATAGCGCTGGAACGTGCCAGTCTCGCCGAAAAGCAATCTGACCCGTCAGAACATCCTCGTTATCACTTTGATTATTCACGCATCAGGGCGGATCTCAATACCCTCAAAGCCGGTATCGATCACTACCTGAGTCCTTCCCGCGAGCAACCCCGTGTTCCTGCGACCATCTCCGGTGATTACCGTCAGGAACACTCACAATGACCCCGGCACAACGCCATGCCTTTGAAGCGGCTTCAGGACACTTTGATATTTATTTTCTGTCTCTGGTGTGTGTCGGTTTTTTTCTGGCTACGTTGTTTTTGTGGGCGGCCTGGGCGGCGGTGGAGGTCTGGAACGGCTGGGCGAATGAAAAAATCCGCAATCAAACCCTCAGTCAGTTTGCCATGCGTACCGCTATCTTGCTGGTCGTGGCTGTCTGGATGTTTGCCAGTTGAGTCAATAAACATAACAAAAAGGAACTGAATCACTATGAAACGAATTTTTACAGCCTGCCGTCAGTTCAGCACAAACCTGATGACCCGGGTCAGCACTTTTCTGTTGCTGCTGGGTGTTTCCTGTGAGTCTGCCTGGGCCGATTTACCTTCGATTGAACCGCCCTCAAGTGGGGGGCGTGGCGGATTAATGGGGCAGGTAAAAGGGTATGCGCAGGATGGTATTGTGATTGGCGGGCTTATCCTCTCGGCGGTGGCGTTCTTTAAAGTGGCCTCGGCGGCAGTGGAAACCTTCTCTGAAGTGCGTGACGGCAAAGCTACGTGGACCCAGTTCGGCTCGATTATTGTGGTCGGTATTGTGTTGCTGGTTGCGGTGATCTGGTTGCTGGCAAAATCGGCCAACATTATTTTTTAAGGTGCCGCGGATGCAGACGATCCCCTTTTTACCCGATCGCTTAAACGCCGAACCCGTTGTATTTCGCGGCTTCACCACGCCGGAGATGGGAATGGCCGCCATCGCGGGGCTGGCCCTCGGTCTGGTGGTCAGCCTTCCCTTCATTCCGTTTGCCGGTTGGGTGATGCTGCCGACCGGCATGCTGATGATGCCGTTGTTACTGATGAGCGTTGGCGGGCGCTGGCTCGCTCAGCTGAAGCGAGGTAAACCGGAAAACTATCTCTGGCAGAAACTGGCCGAGAAAAAACGCCGGTTAGGGCTGGGTGACCCGACGTTGATTATTGCGGCGCAGGGTTGGTCATTACGCCGCAGCAGGCAAGCGCACCGCAACGGGAGAGGCGTGTGATGAGTCGCTTTCGTCATGCGGTCAGAAACCGGGATCAGCATATTCTGACCCTGCGGGTGGCGTGCGGCATTCTGGTGGGAGTGCTGCTGATGAGTCTGCTGGGTTGGATGGCGTCCCCACGCAATCTGACTATTCATAATCCGCCGGATTTACGCAGTGGCAGCACCCGGGCGTGGTGGGAAGTGCCGGCACCGAGTGTCTACAGCTTTGCCTTTTATATTTTCCAGCAACTGCATGCCTGGCCGAAGAACGGGGCACAGGATTATCCGGCCAAAATTGAGGCCTTATCCCCTTATCTGACTCCCGCGTGTCAGGATTTTCTGCGCGAGGATGCCCGAATCCGGGCTGACAGCGGTGAATTGCTCGACCGGGTGCGGGTGGTGTATGAAGTGCCCGGCCGGGGCTATGAGACGCGCAGTGTGACGGTGCGTGACCGTGATAACTGGGTAGTACGGCTGGATTTGGTGGCGGATGAATATTATCACGCCGAACCGGTCAAACGGGCACTGGTGCGCTATCCGCTGAAAGTGGTGCGCTGGGAAGGGGATGCGGAGCGTAATCCTTTTGGTCTGGCACTGGATTGCTACGACGGGATGCCACAGCGGCTGGAAGCGCTGCCACCGCCAGCGGAAGAGAAAAAAGGCGTATTTCAATGAGAAGAGATTTATTTGACTGGCGCGGTATCGGGCTGGGGCTGCTCAGCCTCCTCCTGTTCTGCGCTGGCGCAAAAGCCGATGAGTTGCTGACATGGGAGCGTATTCCGTTATCGATTACGCTTCAGGTTGGTCAGGAGCGGATTATTTTTGCTGACCGGAATGTCCGTGTCGGTTTTCCGCCCTCACTGAATGATAAATTACGGGTACAGAGCACCGGCGGCGCGGTTTACCTGAAAGCCAACAGAGCATTCCCAGCTACCCGGCTGCAATTGCAGGACAGTGAGAATGGCGAAATTATCTTACTGGATGTGACCGCCGGCAAAACCGGGGCCAGCGAACCCGTGCGTATTCTTTACCCGGCTGAGAAATCAATCGATTCAAAAGATAAACCGCACTCACAGAGCAAAACATCATGGTCTGCGCCTACTCCCGTGCTGTTAACCCGCTATGCGGCGCAGCAACTGTATGCGCCCCTGCGTACGGTTGAGCCGGTCAGCGGCATTCAGCCGGTGAACCTGCGTTTGCCCGCATCCATCACCACACTCTACCCGTCAGAGCCGGTTGAAGTGACCCCGCTGGCCGGCTGGCGACGGCATCACCATACGGTGATGGCCCTGAAACTACGTAATACCGCCAAACGTATTATCCCGCTTGACCCACGTGCCTTACAGGGACAGTTCGTTACCGCCACCTTCCAGCATCGCTGGCTGGGAAAATCGGGGACACCCGAAGATACCACGGTACTCTATCTCGTTACCCAAGGGGCACAGGGTAACGCGTTAATCCCTGAACCGGTATCCGTGAAACCGGGAGGCCGCGATGCAGATTAAATCCAACAGTCTGGTAAAAATACTGGTGCCGACCGTATTGGTGATTGGCGGGTTTATTGGTATCAGAAGTTGCAGCTCAACAGAGAATAGCGCGCCGGATAAACCACAGAATAACGCGCTGGCGACCCTCTCTCCGGAAGAGTTACAGGCACTGGGGGTGGGTGGGGATACACCGGAAGATACCCTGCGCACGCTGGTCGGAACGCTCAATACCGTGCGGGCAGAGCAGAAACGCTTAGACCAGCAGAATGCTGCGATGCGAAAAGAAAATGACCATTTAAAAGGACAAAATCAGGATGTTGCCGGTCAGATAGAAGCCGCGGTTGCGGCTATCCGGCAGGATGATGAACAGCGCCAGCGTACGCTACAAGATGAGCAGCAGGGGTTGCTCGCCCAGATTGATTTGCTCACTGAACGGTTAAATTCAACGCCGTTGTCGGCACCGGATCATCAGATGCCACTGGGTAGCGGGCTGGCAGGGAGTTCATATTCTGCCGGCACTATCAGAGGACAGGATGACCTTATCTGGGTTACCCCGGCCGATGAAAAAATCCCCGATAGGCAAGCGATGGGCAATGGAAAAACTGCGGTGCAATTTCCCACCTCTTTTTTAAGCGAACAACCGACTACCGTAAAAAATAATCCCCAAAATCCATCGGCTAAGGCCGACAACGAAAAACCGGTCTACACCCTGCCGGAAAATGCGACTTTAGTTGGCAGTCAGGCGATGACTGCGTTGTTAGGTCGCGTTCCTGTTAATGGCACGGTCACTGACCCTTATCCGTTTAAAATTCTTATCGGCAAAGACAACCTGACGGCTAACGGTATCGAACTGCCGGAGGTGGAAGGCGCGGTGGTGTCCGGTTCCGCCAGTGGCGACTGGACATTGTCCTGCGTGCGCGGTCAGGTTAATTCCATCACCTTTGTGTTTCAGGATGGTACGGTTCGCACCTTGCCGGGCCGCGGACAGAATCAGCAGGGTATCGGCTGGTTGTCCGATGAAAATGGCATTCCCTGCATCAGCGGTGAGCGTAAATCCAATGCCAGTACCTATCTGCCGACCCTGTTTGCCCTGTCAGCTATGAATTCCGCCGGCAATGCCCTGAACGAGAGCCAGCAAACCGCGCAAACGAACGGCACCGGTGGCATCACATCCGCATTAACCGGCAATGCCGGTCAGGCGACACTCGGCAAAGCGGTGGCCGGGGGCATGAATGAGATGAGCGAATGGCTCAGGCAGCGTTACAGCCAGACCTTCGATGCGGTTTATGTGCCGCCCGGTGCAAAGTTAGTGGTGCATATCACACAAAGTCTGGCGATTGATTATGAAACAACAGGCCGTAAGGTGCGTTACGGTTTTAGTGAATCAGCTCAACGTCATCATCAGGAAGCCTTAGATTAATGGAAACGACATCTTCTCAATGGCTGTTTAGTGCCAGCCCGCCTTATTGTCTGCAAACTCATATAACACCACAGGCGGAACCCACACCGGTTCAGCTTGACTGGCGACCCGGGCGTACCCAGGGCAGTCAATTGACTCTCGCCAGCGGCAATGAATGCCGACGGCTGAATGACGGGGATTTTACCGTTTTTCGGCTGACCGAATTTCAGTGGCAATCAATGCTTGCAGGCAACAGCGGGGTTGAACACTGGGAGCGCTTGCCGTTTACTTTATCGGAACTGGCGGTACACCCGGAATTTGCCACGTTTACCCTGATTAGTAGCCCGGAGGCTCAGGGATGCGAAAAATAACCTACGCTGTCGTGTTAGGTCTGACGGGGCTGCTGGCAGGCTGTTCAACGTCGAAAGACACGCTGCTCCCGGCCGGCGAACAGACGGTACTGGCCATGTGGCAGGGAAATCAGGCGGGGCAGAGCGTAGCACAGGCCCGGCAAACCCTGCGCCGGGCATTAACCCCGGCTGAACGTAATCGGGCACTGAATGAGCCTGACAATTACAGCCGCTCGGCAGAGCATGAAATCAGCCAGCAGTTTCCCCGCCTGCCCAATCCCGATATGGTGATGTATGTCTATCCGCATCTGGTGGCCGGTCAGACCCCGGTACCGGGCTACAGCACGGTATTCCCGTTTTATCAGCAGGTGCAGTATGCCCTGCCGGGTGAACGCACGGAGGCACGGTAATGGATAATCCAAACCCATTGCCTCGTCCCGGCAAACTGCGCGAAACGGATGAAGCGGCGATTTACCGGGCGAATCCGTCCATTATCGATTACCTGCCCTGGGTGGAATATCTGGAAGACGGGCAGTGTTTATTGCTGGATGACGGGGTGTCCGTGGGGGCCGTCTATCAGATTGAACCGGTCGCCACCGAAGGGCGTCCAGCTGAACGGTTGATTGAAATCCGCGACCAACTGGAAGATGCCATTCAGGACAGTCTGGACGAGGACGATATTTCGCCGTGGGTAGTGCAGTTTTTTTGTCAGGATGAAGATGATCCTGACAATTATCTCAATACCCTGCGGGACTATGTGAAACCGTGGGCGCAGGGTACCGCCTTTACTGACGCTTTTCTGGCAGAATCAGCACGTCACCTGCACAGCATTGCGCAGCCAGACGGGATATTTCAGGATAGCTTAATCACCGGGCAACCGTGGCGGGGGCAGCAGCGCCAGACGCGCATGGTGGTTTACCGCTGGTTGCCTGCGCATAAATCGAAGGCTCACCCTCAAACGGTATCGTCGGTGGCAGCACTCAATCAGGTCTGTGAACGACTGGTTTCCTCACTGGCATCAGCCGGTATTGTGGCGACCCGGCAGGATGGCGGGCAGATCCACAGCTGGTTGCTGCGTCATTTTAATCCGGCTCCGGACTGGGGCATGACCAAAGCCGATTTTTACCGGGCAGTGCGTCATGAATTCCCCACACAGCCGGATCTCCCGGTGAATAATGACTTTGCCGAAAGCCTGTGGTTTACCCCACCGGTGTCTGATCCCGATAACGGTGTCTGGTGGTTTGACGGCCTGCCACATAAAGCGGTGCCGGTTGAGCGCCTGCGGCGTCCGCCCGAGCCGGGCACCCTGACAGGGGAAGTGAAACGGGGAGATAATATCAATGCGCTGATGGATATGATGCCGGAAGGCACTGTGGTCACGCTGACCATTGTGGCGCAGGCACAGGATACCCTGGAAGAGAGTTTCACCCGGCTGGCAAAAAATGCCGTAGGGGAAAATACCGAATCGCTGCGCGTCCGGCAGGATGTACAGGCCGTGAAGGAATTACTGGGGCGACGGCATAAACTGTACCGCAGTGTACTGACCTTTCTGGTGCGGGGTCAGGATTTGGGTAATCTGAATCATCGGGTACATCAGCTTTCTTCCACATTGTTGAGTGCAGGATTGCAGCCTGTGCGGCCGGAGTTCAGTGTGTCACCACTGAATGCCTATTTACGTGCGTTGCCGATGGGCTTTAACCCGCAGAAAGACAAAAAACACTGGTACAGCCACCTGACGTGGGTCCAGCATCTGGCAGGACTCCTGCCGGTGACCGGACGTTCAACCGGTACCGGGCATCCGGGCTTCAGTTTCTTTAATCGCGGCGGCGCGCCGCTGACCTTTGATCCGATGAACAAACAGGATCGCACCCAGAACGTGCACTTATTGCTATTCGGCCCGACCGGGGCAGGGAAATCCGCCACGTTGTGTGCTTCGCTGGTACAACTGATGGCGATCCACCGGTCGCGTCTGTTTATTGTGGAGGCGGGGAACAGTTTTGGACTGTTGGCAGACTATTACGCCAGTCTGGGGCTGACGGTGAATAAAATCGGCATCAAACCGGGTTGTGGCGTCAGTCTGGCGCTGTTTGCTGATGCGCATCAGTTACTGAAAATTAGTCCCAAACAATTACGGATTAATGAAGCCGATATTCCGGAGACTGATGAAGCACAGGAAGACGGCGATGAACAGCGTGATATTCTGGGGGAGATGGAAATTGCCGCCCGGCTGATGATCACCGGCGGTGAGAAAAAAGAAGAAGAACGCCTGACCCGTTCGGATCGCGGTTTGATCCGTGAAGCGATTATGCTGGCTGCGCAGACCAGCTATGAGGCAGGGCATCAGATGGTGGCCTCGGATTTACAAACTGCGCTGTATGCCATTGCCCGCAACCATCAGCAGGATGAACACGGCCAGCCGTTAATCACTGCCCACCGCCGGGCACGGGCCGATGAAATGGCGGGGGCCATGTCAATGTTTACGCAGGGTTTTGAAGGGGAACTGTTTAACCGGCCCGGCACCCCGTGGCCGGAAGTGGATGTGACGTTAATTGATTTGGGGACACTGGCACGAGAGAACTACTCGGCACAGATGGCACTGGCGATGGTGTCACTGATTAACACCGTCAATAACCTCGCCGAACGTGACCAGTATCAGGACAGGGAACTGCAACTGGTGATTGACGAAGGGCATATCACCACCACCAATCCGCTGTTGTCTCCCTATATGACTAAAGTCGTCAAGATGTGGCGTAAACTGGGGGCCTGGTTGTGGCTGGCCACGCAAAACCTCGCTGACTACCCGGATACGGCTGAGAAAATGCTGAACATGGCGGAATGGTGGCTGTGTCTGACTATGCCGCCGGATGAAGTGGAACAAATCGCGCGGTTCAAAAAACTCAACGAAGAACAAAAAACCGTACTGCTTTCTGCCAGTAAGCTCCCGCGTTGTTATACCGAAGGTGTGGTGCTGGCGAAAAAAATCGAAGCGCTGTTCCGGGTTGTGCCGCCGAGCCTCTATCTGGCACTGGGGATGACAGAAAAAGAAGAAAAAGCCGAACGGCGTGCGTTAATGCGGGAGCATCAGTGCAGTGAACTGGAGGCTGCGGTGTTGGTCGCCAGAAAAATGGATGTTGCACGGGGGTTGAAGATTGATCCCGGCCATCCTGTATAAACGTGGGTAACCTGGCCTGCTCTTTCTATGGATACAGGCCACACTGGAAGGTAGATGCTTTATCACATGATTTTTTCATCCTGAAGATGGCTCATGTTCATAAACACATCACATAAACTCACATTTTTAGGCACAATGATGCTGATATCATATTTTTTTGAGCTGAAAATAAAGGAAAAAAGATCCCGGCCATTTTCCAGTTTTCTTGTGTTATCGAGTGAGTCAAAGTAGCGATGGATCTCCGAGACGATTTTCTTATGTATTTCACTTTTAATTAAAGCATCTCTCTGATAGGAGCTTTCATCGTGCCCATAGTACAGTTTACGAAGAGAAAGAATATCTTCTTCTTCGTCTTCATTCCCGGGGGACCTGATTAAGGCCATTATTTCATCCGTGCGATCTTTCTTGACACCAGTAAAAAAATCATGAATACATTGCTGTAACTGGGGTGTGCATTTTCCCTGTGATTTCGGCCGTTTGACTTCTTCAAACGTGGATTGTTCCGCCGACATTTTTAGCATATCCGTCATGATATTTTTAAATTCGTCCGGACATTGGGTTTGCTTGACTTCTGCATAAACACAGCGGCCATAATAACCGGAATTGTAGGTGTAATTGTATTTTCTGATGGTCAGAACATAGGTTCCCGGCGGAGGTTCATACCCGCTGATTTCAGAGGATTCATAGGCGAATTTGAAATAGATCCCGTTTTTTTTGTTATAACCGACTAGATTTCTTGCCTCCGAAAAATCGGTGACAGTGCATCCATGATCGCAATAAAAGGGGATCTCACCATTAATAAAAAGAAACCAGCCTTCCGGGAAAGTTATTGTGTTTTGCATTGGATTTATCATGTATTGTCGTCCTTTTCAAAATTTATGATAGTGTCTATAAAAATAGGTCATGAACTTGTTATATGGCAGTAACTACCATAGAGCTAACATAACTTGAACATTTTCCAAGATAAGAAAACCGGAAGATCACAAGGATTCTCCGGTTTTTTGTTATATCTCTTTTATATCAGCTGATTTTTAATATCTGCGGATTAAAAGCAACTATTTTTTTATCCTTAGTCATTCCACATGGGTAAAAACCTTCTTTATATATATTGAACATTTTTTCTAATAATGATTCGCTTTTATTTCCTAAAAGATATCTTTGTATAGATAGCATTTTTAACTGATAGTATATATCATCTAAGATCTCAAAATAAAAATCGTCATACTCTGTATTTATCTTTTTTATCTTGGATTTTCTATAAGTCAATATCTTTTCTTCTTGCAAATCACCATATTCTTCGTCAATATCTTCTAAATAATCTTCGGCTTCAGAATAGTTATCTTCTAAGGAAAACTCACCAATGTTATTTTCTATAAGATCTTGCCATACTAAGTATCCATCTGGAAGGTCTTGACTAAATGATAATTTTAGAGATTTATCTTTTTCCTCTAATAAAATAACATCAGAAGATAATTTGCCCTTTCCTGATAAAAGCTCATCTAAAAATAAAAAACGCATTGGCTCAGTTACAAAATTTTTATTCACGCCTTTCATCATTATACTCCTAAAATTTTATTCCACATGTCTAAAGCTATTTGATTACCTATCTTAGATTTTCCTTTCCAAATATCCTTAGCTCTGATCGGTGTTCCATTCATCATTCCTTTTTTAGCCAAGTTTTGTATATCAGCAACCTGTTTCGATATCTCCGCAACAGACTGATTTAGATCTATTTTGTCTAGTGCATTTCTAATCGCTTTAGAGTAACCATTATGGTTACCTTGATGCCTTGCCATTGTACTCACACCCTTATCCACTTCCCTTAAAAAAATTCCATTTGCTGCATTGTCGATATCATACTTGATTTTTTTCAAGGCGGGATGACTAGCGTATTGTTTGGGAATAACATGATGAGCTTGATAACCACTCCATTTAGTTGAACGTGGTAACCCCATATCCTCCATCATATTCTTACCCAATTTGGTCGAACATCCAGCTAACCCGAGCGGATCAATCCAAGAAAGTGGATTTTCAACATACGCATATAAATTTTCACCACCCTGAATTCCCAGCGGATCTGACGTTAGGTATACACTGGCCACAGGTGAGAAATATCTATGTCTATTATAGACTAAACCGCTTTCCTCATCGAACCACTGGCCGGCAAACTGCTGACCGGGATCGTACAGTGCATTTTCCCCTGCGGCTTTCAGGCGCATCCCATACAGGCTCTGTTGTGGCTGCCGCCAGACACGGTGGCCTTGCGGGTCAAACAGTGCCAAGGGTTCTCCTGTCGGCGCACATACAGCATATTGTGTTTGCACTTCCCCCGCCATCAGTTCACTGCGGTTTTCCGGGTTGGGGGTGAAGAACTGGATTTGCTGCGCCAGTAACTGCCAGCCATCGAACACCAGATGCCGGATGCTGTACAGCCGGTGATGCCGGTACTCCCGAATTTCGGCCGGCACATCGCCGTCCCACAGATACGTTGTGCGCTCGCCCGACCGTTCACACGCTTTCTCGGTGCGCCGCCCGAAGGCGTCATAGCGATAATCCCAGTGCTGGCCGCCCGGCGTCTGCACCCCAATCAGCTGGTTCTGGCTGTTCCAGCGGAACTTGGTCAGTTGTGGGCGATGACCTTCCTGCCACAACTGCATGGCGGTCATGCGACCCGCATCATCGTATTCAAACAGATGCTGACCTGCTTGTCGTAGCCGGTGCCCTTTCTGGTAAAGCCGCTCGTTATCAATATCGTGACGACCGTCAAAACGACGGGCGGGGTAACCGCAGGCATCATACTGATAATGCTCCCGCAGCTGGTCGCCGTCACTGACCGAAGTCACCTGACCGTTGCCGTTGACCACATAGCGCAGCCATTGCCGTTCATCATTGGCAGCCACCAGATTCAGTGCCGCATCGTAACGATATTCCCGGTCCAGTCCCGCCAGTGTCGGCTGGGGGATATCCGCCACTTCATGGGCAGCAAAAAACTCGGTATTGCGTCCGGCCCGCTGCGCCGTCAGTTGCCCCATCAATGAGTGTTCCTGACGCAGGATAAAACCCTTGTCTGACTGGCGGTGCCATTCGTGCCCGTCTTCATCCCGGGCGAGCGTGAGCTGATGTTCACCATTGAGACTGAGCAGGTTAAGCTCACCCACCTTATTGACCTGCATACCGGCTTTCCAGCGCCGGCCATCGGGCAGGTGAAGGGTTCGTTCTGTTGTGGCACTGTCGGGATACTCACGCCGGATTTCACCATAAGGCTGAACTTCTCTGACCAGGCGGCCTTTGTCATCGTATTCAAAGGTCAGCGGTTCAGCGTCTGGTGCCGTCACCTCAAGCAGACGACCCAGTATATCGTAAGCGTAAGTGGTACTGCCTTCCGGCGTGTGCATCGCGGTCATCTGCCCGCCGGTATCATAGTCATAGCGGGTGACATTATTCAGCGCATCCCGTTTTTCCGTGCAGTTGCCATTACCGTCATAGGCATAATGCCACTGGGTGCCGGCGTAATCAGTCTCCGTGATCACCCGTCCGTCGGCATCCAGCTGATAACAATAGCTTTCTCCTTGCGGATTAATCACTTCCCGTAATTGCAGGCTGTCCGGGTCATAACGGTACTGCCAGCGATGACCTTCTCCGTCGACACGTCCGACAGGCAGGTCAAACGGGCCGTATTCAATCTGCCATTCCACGTCACGGGCATCTGTCCACCGGGTCAGGTTACCATGGCGGTCATGGCGGAAGCGCTCCAGACTGTTGTTGGGGCGGTCACTTAAGGCAACACGGTGATGGTGGTCATATTGCCACAGCCATAAGGCTCCGCCGCCTGATGACAGCCGCTGTAAGCGGTCATGGCTGTCGTAACCGAGCCGTAAACTGCGGTTTTCCTCATCAAACAGCCGGGTCAGCCGCTGATGGTCATCGTATTCCCGGCTTCGCTGGTTGCCTTCGTCATCTTCGGCCTTCGTCACCAGCCCGAACGCATTGCGGGTCAGGGTGGTTTTGCTGCCGTCCGGGGCAATAAAACATTCAGCCTGGCCCTTATCATCGTATTGCTGCCACCAGACCCGCCCCAGCGGATCGGTCATGCTGATAAGGCGGTCATCCTCATCGTAGTGATACTGCCACACTGCACCGCCGGTATCGGTAAATGCGGTAACCAGTCCGGTATCCGCCAGATAATCCAGTTGCAGAACCTGTCCTTCCGGCAGGATCTGCCGTTGCAGGTTGCCCCAGTCATCGTATTCATACCGGGTAACGTGACCGCACGGGGTTTCGACCTGCGTGACCTGCTGTCCGGCGTTATAATGCCAGGTAGTGGTATGCCCTTGTGGCGTGGTGGAACGGGTAATACCGGCTTCATAGTCCAGCCGGACGGGGTAATAGCCTCCGCTGCCGACACTGTGGATGCAACGGCCTTGCGTATCATAGGTATAATCGACGGTAGTCTGGTCGCCATCCGACCAGCGGCTAATCAGCCCCTGTGCATTGTATTCATAGAACAGGTGAAATTGCTGGGTACTGTCCGCTTCCGCCAGCCGGCCATTGTCGTGATAGTCATAGCGCACCAACACGTCACTGAGACCATTGTCTATGCGGCGAATGTCGGCCAGCAGACCATCATCACGGTACAGCAATACCAGCGCCGGACCGTCGCTGTGAGTGACTTTTTCCAGTTGATGGATGTCGTTATAGTGAAAACGCACGGCATTATCATTGGGATCACGGTGTTCCGTAAGTAACCAGCGTTGTACCGTATTTTCTTCTGTGAGTGCTAACCGGGTGAAATATCTGCGAACCGGATGATTGCGCTCGCTCAGGACGAACCCCTGTTTTTGCCGGCTCAGGGTAAACTCCGGGTGCTCGGGGTTGATACTGTGGTCAACGCTGTGGGGCAGGGCGAAATGCAGGGAGGCCCCTTCCAGTGTCAGGACTTCTACCCGGTCACCAGTCACGATAACGGCTTCGGAGAAGTTGTCCAGCCAGTTTTCGCCAAGCAGGCCCTGCCTTCCCGGTGACCAACTGCGGGTAAAGGTCAGGGGTATTGTCTGGCCCAGTTCAAATTCGGTGCGCTGGTCAAACAGGTTGCCGGTGGTCACGTCTATCGGGTCACCTGTGAAGAATTTTTTGGTGGCCTGAGTGAAACGCTTCACCCCTTTATTGGCTTTAAACGCGGCCTTGGCACAAATCAGCCTGCCCTTCAGGGCATGACCGGCTTTTTTGGCCCCCAGCTTTGCGCCGGCCAGCACCGCCTGCCGGCCGGTTTTGGTCAGCAGTTTGCCGACCCCTTTGAGCAGCCCGCGTGTCGGCGGCACCAGAAATTCCACCGCCACCAGTAACGCCCGCTGCCAGCCGGAGAATTCTTCTTCAATCTCGAGGTAAGTCCCCTGCCCGGAGCCGATAAAGACTTTACTCGCCCCCGCTTTGATGGCCGCTCCACAGACCAGTTTGTCGCCGACCCGCGCCGCCAGCTGACCGTTGATAAACACGGATTCACTGCCCTGTGCTATCAGGGGCGGTGCCGGGTGTTTGCTGCATGCCGCCATATCGATGGTGGCCCGCGCTGCGGGTTTTCCTTCAATGAGGACGTTACCGGAACCACTGCTCAACACCCCGTCCGGTGAGCCGAAGCTGTCGATAAAGTTTGTCACAGCCGAGCTGGCGGCCGCAATGGCATCGCTGGCCAGGTAGGTTAACCCGCTGCCGGCGGCGGCCACAATCAGCGTCGCCCCCAGCCCGCCGGTGCCGGCAACCAGTAACCCCACCGCCCCGAAAATCGCGGCACCAATCAGGGCACCGGCCACCGCGCCCATCAGGGCACCAAAGAAACTCTTATGCTGGATGGGGTCGCCCTGGCGTGCGGCGGCCGGCCCTCTGGCCCCACCACCGGGTGGCAGGGGCGGCCGGGCATGGGTCGCCCCGACCCGGGCAATCCGGGTAATAATTTCATCACCTAATCCCATATCAGCCTCTCCTTATGCCGCCTGAAAACTGCTCACCACAGCCAGTAAGGCTGTCCGCTGTCCGCTGTTCATCGGTTGTGGCGAGGTCAGGTTAAATGCCAGTAACTGGCTGCCCCGGATTTGCAGCACCACCGTCTGGTGCATTTCCCCTTCCGGGCTTTGCCACTGGTAATCCAGCCGCCACGCCGTGTCACCGCTGAGTTCCATTTGCAGTCGCTGATGCTCCTGATACCCCGGCAGGTGGGTGACAAACTGGGCCAGTGTCTGTTCATAATACGCATCGCTGTCCGTGCCTGCCGGCACCGGGGTGCGGTTAATCACCAGATTGACGCCGCTGTCATCCGGCAGCACAAACACGTGCATCGATTCATCACGCCAGCCGGCAGGCAGGGTCAGGGTACCTTCGTTCATCTGGTAGGGTTGTTTGCTCATGATTTTCCTTTTCACTCTTTTTACATCATTGATATTCAGCGATATTCAGCCCGCCGTAAAAATACGGCTGAGCAGGTGTCATGCCCGGACTCAGTTCAGGGTGATAACCTCTTGTCCGTTCACAATGACGGTCTTACCGATAATATGGATATTGCCCTCGGCATCAATCGCGATACTCCCTTTGGTGTTGCCGAGGGTGATACCGTTTTCGGTAGACTGAATAGTAATTTGTCCTTTGACGCTGAGGACGCTGGTTTTTTCTACGGTGACCTGCCGTGTCCCGATGCTGCTCACTTCCATACCGACCACTTCTTTATGCCGGTCAGCCCGTACGCTGATAGCCTGATTGTGGCCGACACTTTCGGTATGGTCGTGCATTACGCGGGTACTGCGGTCATTCAGGACGGTGGTATCCATGTCTTTCTGTGCGTGCAGTGACAGTTTTTCACTGCCTTTGGCATCTTCAAACAACAGTTCGTTGTAACCTTCGCCTTTGTGGGTTTTGGAGCGGAAGGCCATCTGGGTTTTGCTGCCCGGCAGCCCGCCCGGCGGGATATTGCTGGCATGGTAGGTGCGACCGGTGACGATGGGCTGATCCGGGTCGCCATGCAGAAAATCCACCACGACTTCCTGCCCGATACGCGGGATAGCGAGCATCCCCCAGCCCTGACCGGCCCACGGCTGGGTGACCCGTATCCAGCAGGAACTCTGGTCATCACTCTTGCCGTACCGATCCCACGGAAATTGCAGACGCACGCGCCCATACTGGTCACAGAAGATTTCTTCTCCCGCAGGTCACACGACTTTGGCAATTTGTGGGCCGTCAATCACCGGTTTTGGCAACGGTGCCGGACGCCAGTGCTGGTTATGGCGGATAAAGTGGAACTGGCTGTTCAGGGTCGTCCCCGTACCACTGTTGGCGGTTTCGAGTGCCTGGGGCTGGCTGCCGGCATGACTGGCGCTCACCACCTGCCAGGACTGGTTCAGGTCTTCACGCGGATGGTTGTACAGGGTGAATAACCGTCCCGGCTGAATGGCAATCGCATGACCACGGCCTTGCCCTGTCACGGCATTGTTGCGAAGTCCCTCCAGACGGTAGCGGGTAAAATCCTTACCGTGTGCCTCATCCTTAAAACGGCCCGGATAGTCGTAATGTTCGTAATACAATTGCTGGAGCGTGTCTTCCTTCATCTGCTGGCTGAATTCGGCCGGCCAGGCCGGATTTTTGAAGGTGTAGTCTTTGAGCTGCACCTGAGCCGGGCGGACCTGTGCCCGGTGTGTCAGGTGGCTCACTGCCGGCTCGCCCAGCGTACTGGTGTCACCCGGCTGGTAGGGCAGGACAATGCCCGGCGGCACAGAGCCGGCATCATCGGCAAACACCAGCGTATTGCGCCCGTTGCCGCATTCAAAAAAGTAGAAGATACCTTCTTCTGCGGTCAGGCGTTGCAGGAATGCAAAGTCACTTTCCTGATATTGCACACAAAATTCCCGTTCCGGGTGGGTATGGCGCAGGCTGAAGACGACATCACGGATACCGTGCTCTTTCAGAATCGTGGTGATAATGGCCGCAATGTTCAGTTGCTGGAAAATACGCGAATTCTGACGCAGGGTGGTGCGCCACAGGTCCGGGCGAATACTCATCTGGTAGGTGGTCTGGTGCAACCCGGTGTTGCCCTGTTCAAAGCCGGCAACGATACCGGTGATACTCCGGCTTTCAACCCCATCCTGTGTGATAGTCAGGGTAGCAGCGCGGTCAAGTACGGCCGGAAAGTCGATGGCCGGGTCAGCACTCGCCAGTCCGACTTCCAGCTGGAACGGCTGGGAAAAATGTTCGTTCAGGGTAAAATCCGTGACGACAAAGGTCTCCGGTGCCAGACCGCCGGCCGTCAGGGTAAATTGCAGGCCACTGGGAGAGTCGTCACCACTCAGCAACTGGCTGGCTTTTTGCAGGGCTTTGGTGGCGGCATTGTGTCCGACTGCCGCCTGCTGTGCCAGACCCTGACCACCGCCGGGCGGACCGGCAAAACCGCCGGATGTCGTCAGACCCCCTTTCTTCATCAGGCCGGCGGCACCGCTACCCCCCAGCAGGCCTGCTGCCTGTTGACCTTTTTCCAACAGGGATTGTCCCTGCTGCAACTTTGTCAGGTGTTTTTTCATTGACATGGTGTCATTTTCCTTATTGTCATGGGCTTTTTGTTGTTCTCCTTCCGGTTTTCGCTGACTTATGCCTCCCGATATCCGGACAGAAAAGGGACAGGCAAAGCCCATTCGGTATGCCTGCCTTTTTTGCTCATTATGAGGATGGGCTGATTGTTTTATCGGCATATTTTTCATTAAGTTCATAACAAATTTTGTCATCCGGTTAAGCCGGGCCGTTATTACCTTGGCTTGTCGGAAATGCCTCAATGAATCGGGGCGTTAATTTTCATTTTCGGAAAATCAGTTACGGGCTGACTTTTACCGTGGCTTGCTTCACGCTGGTCTGAGGGTTTGCAACCGGGGCGGAGAGGATGAAAAAGCTGTATTTAGTGTTTTTGCTGGGATGGAGTGGAGCAGGGAGTGCGGGCACGGTGGTGTATACTGACCGTCAGCATCCGCCGGTGAATCTGACACCGGACAGTCATATCGTCTGGCTGGATAGTGCTGAGCAACAGCAAAGACAAGTCTTCGATCAACTCTCTGTCGATCCCCGGCAAGCCACAAAGCAAGCGCAGGCAATATTGCAATCACCGCAATGGCGCCAGCAGGAACAACAACTCATCAAGGCTTACCGTGCCGTGGTACAGGCATGGCAATCCGGTGTGCAGAAGTATCCGGCGGTGGTCTTTGATGATCGGGAGGTGGTATACGGTACGGCAGATGTGGAAAAAGCCCGCGCACTCAGGGAGCAACATCAGCCATGAGTCTTCAACGTGTAACTTTTCCTGCGCTCATTACCCTGATAGCGGCATTTTCGCCGGTGACACAGGCTTCAATTAACACCGCCCAGATTATCGCCGGCAGTCTTTCGCCCTCCTGCATTCAGTGGCGGGTCAGTGGCCTCTGTTACTGGCTGCTCTGTGGCCTGCACGGTTGTACGGTGAAAACCTCGGTGAAGGTGACCCATTATCTCCCTGAAGCGGTGGTGTCTACCTATCACGCCTCTGGGGGTAATCCGTGGACGGAAATGGCGCAGGTTAGTCAACTCGCCGGTGGCGTGGAAAATACCGTGACCGGGGCGTTATCCTACCTGAATGCCGGTGGGGGTAACCACAATGTCCAGATTGCCGGGCAACGGCGTACCAGTCTGCGTTTCAGCTATGCCGATGCCATCGGACATCCGGCAACTAACCTGATAGGCGGGCAAATTCCCGGCTATTCGTGTCGCAGTGCCGCCACCCCGTTGGTGCCTTATTTTCTCAGCACACTGGATTCGGTGGCGTGGCGCTCCGGGTTACCGGAATCGTTCTACCCGGAAGCCCTGATGCCCGGTCAGCGGGAGCTGGGCAGTCAGATGGCCGGCACTGTATGGGGCAATATTTATCCGCGCTCAGGGTTTATTAATCAGACGGATGATGACAAGGCGTCAGTCGTGGTGGCGCAACGGGTCGCAGATATCATTACCCGTGTCGGGCAACCCCATGTTTATCAGACCCTGAAAGGCACCCGCACCGATGGCTACTGGCCGCCAGAATCAGTCACCGAAAACACCGGCAGCAAAAATCATCAATGGCAGCGGTTATCACCGACGTTAAGTCAGTCCTGCGCCGTGTTTCCGGACGGGGAACACACAGCAGCAATTGATGGCAATCAGGCGTATGCCCTGTGGCAGCCCTACAGTTGCTGCCAGCGGCGTGGACAGCGTTTTCTCAGCAGTACGGATATCTGAACAAGGGATGAATAATGAGGAAAATAAATGCGTTATGGCTGATAGTCATCGTGTCTGTACAGGCCAATGCCACCGGCTTGTCCCTGACCTTACCGCAGGTGAACCGCAGTGCACTGGGCTATGGGGCAGACGCCAGCGGTGCGGTGTCTGATACGCTGTTCTATACCTTAGGGGGCGGTTCGGTGATATCTGAACCGGCCAGTCGCAGTGGTTCCACCACTCTCGGTGGATTAGAGCTGGGCTGGCGTTCGGATTTAATGTGCGGCAATTTCGACCTGAAAGCGACCGTCAGCAATCAGTTGAATGGGATCACGGCCGGGTTCAAGAACCTGATGAGTGATGTGATTCAGGGGGCCACCGGGGCTGTGGCCAGCCTGCCGGCGATGATTATCCAGCGGGCCAACCCAGGATTGTACGACATGCTGACTAACGGCGTGTTGCAGGCGAATGTGGCGTTCGACAAGGCCCAGTTCAACTGTCAGGCGATGGCCAATAAAATGATGGATTTTGCGCAGAATAATAAATGGACTCAGTCAGCGGCCTTGCAGGAATACAAAAGTCTGGTTAACGGCGGGGATGGGGATGCAGTGCGTGTCAATAACGCCGGCAGCAAAGCAACCGGTGCCGGCGGACATCCGTGGATTGGCGGCCAGCGGCAGGGCGGTAAGGGGCAGAATGCCATTCGCCCGACCCGGGATTTGGCCAGTGCCGGTTTTAATATGATGAATCAGATGCCGGTACTGAGTCAGGCATCGGTCAACTCCGTGAAATGTGAGGGCAGTGCCTGCCGTAAATTCAGCCATGCCCGTGAGGCAGCCGACGCGGTGGTCAGTGTGCTGGGTGACCGGGTCATCCGTACCTGTGCTCAGGCGGCAGACTGCACCAGTGGCGGCGAGAAACACCAACCGGGCACCACCGTGGCGGGTACGGGCTTTGCTCCGATGCTGGAAGCGCATACCCAAACCAATACAGAGCAGCTGGTCAAGCTGGTCAGCGGTACGGAAAAACCGACGATGGTCAATCTGGCGAAACTGAAAACCGGCAGTCTGACGGTAACCAAAGGTGTCATTCAGGCGTTGCAGCGAGACCCGGACAAAGCTGCCCTGACGGGACGTTTAGCGGGGGAGCTGGCGATGGCGGAAACAGTCGAAACGGCGTTACTGATGCGGCGGATGCTTATCACCGGCATGTCTGAACCCAATGCAGCGGCACAGTCAGAAGCGCTGGCTGAAGGGGAACGCCGGATTGCCGCGCTGGACAGGGAAATCAATGCCCTGAAGAATGAAATGCAGCTGAAACAGGCCCTGTCCCGTAATGCCATCCTGACCATTATTGAGCGGGATACCCAGCGCATCAACATGCATCCGCAAAAACAGGTGCCGGACAGCACCGATGCGCGTTTTTATCAGCTGGAAGCACCCAATCGTGAGCGCAGGTAAGGCGGATGATGGCAGAGAAGCATTCAGTATTCAGAAAAGGTGCCGTGTTATCAATGCTCATCGTGTTGGTGATGGGTATCACTTTGGCGACAGGCTGGGTCGGGCTGCATCAGGCAGAAAAACTTAATCGCATTCACCACTGGGTGACCGAAACCGGGGGAGTCTGGTTCGTCTGGCGGTCAGGCCTGTATGCGGGACTTGGTTGGGGAGGGCAGAAAACCTGGCAACGGGTAAAACATCTGCCGGAATACCGCGCAATGTTGATACGAATGATGGTGGCCAGCCTGCTGTTTATCCTGCTGGGTGAGTACGCCCTGTCAGGCACTATTGAGGAGATACGATGACAGCCAACAGCTATCTGGAATATTTTCTGACACTACTTGGCTGGGTCATCAACAATGGCCTGTGGCACATCCTGATTGCCACCGGACTGTTTACGCTGCCGTTAGTGGTAAAAGTGATTGCTGTCTGGCTGAAAGTACGGGAGTGTGGCGAAGAAGACGGTCAGGCCGGGTTACAGTCGCTGGCCCGGATTGAAAACACCCTGTACGGCGCGTTCTTCGTGATGGTGGTGTGTTGTGTGCCGCTGGTCAATGTCAGCCTGACCACCCTTCAGTACGATACTTCCCGTGCCAAAAGCTGTGGCACCTGGACACCGACAGCGCCGGATAGCAGTGGCTATGCGCCGGTGATGTCCAGCCTGAACAAGCAGACAGCGGCTGTGCCGCTCTGGTGGGCGGTGGTACACCGGTTATCCAAGGGGCTGACACAGGCGGCGGTGGCATCCATTCCCTGCCGGCCGGATCTGCGGCAACTGCGCTTTGACGTGCAGCACACCCGCATCAGTAATCCGGCTCTGGCCGCAGAATTGCAGGATTTTACCCACGATTGCTATGCCTTAGCCCTGTATCAGTGGAAACAACGCGATCAGGAGCACATCACTGACCCGATTATCCTGAATGATATCGGCTGGCTGGGCAGTCGGACGTTTTTAGCCGGGGATTACCGGACGCTGCAATCCCGCCTCCCCCGGGCGGATTTTCCGTGGCAGGAGAGCCGGGATAACGGGCGGCCTTATACCGGGCAGGGCGGATACCCGACGTGTCAGGCCTGGTGGTCAACGGCCCAGACTGGTCTGAAAGACCGGGTACTGGCGCAGGCCGATCCGGGGTTATGGTTGCGCCTGTCAGCGACACTGAAAATACTGGGTAAAAACACGCCGGCTTATCAGGAAGCGGTGATCCGCCGTCTGGTCAGCCCGGTGAATCTGACGATTTCTCAGGAGGGCTATGTCTACGCAGGCTATGGCGGTAATGCCGATCCCACCTTGTTGGATGGCGCTAATCGAATCGGCACTTCCGCAGGGGCTTTATTGGGTGGATTACTCAGTATGCCGATGTTTGATGCGGTGCGACAGGCGTTGCCGATGATGCAGGCGGTGATCCTGATGGCGTTGTATATCCTCATACCCCTGATTGTACTGTTTGCGGCCTATGAATTTAAGACCATCTTTACGCTGACGTTTGTGATTTTCGCACTGAATTTCCTGACCTTCTGGTGGGAACTGGCACGTTGGTTGGACAGCCATTTACTGGAAGCCCTGTACGGCTCAGACACCCACAGCCTGTTTAATCTGGCGGGTATTCAGAACACCTCGGATGATTTAATCATGGGGCTGGTGATGGGTACGCTGTTTATTGTCCTGCCGATGGTCTGGCTGGGGGCATTAGCGTGGGCCGGGGTACGGATGGGCGATATGGCAGGCATGATGAGCCAGGGTGTGGGTCAGGTCAGGCAGTCTGCCGGCATGTTCGGGCAACTGGTGATGCAGAAGATGATGTCTAAAGGAAAGTAATCAGATTTACTCTTTAAAACTTAAGGGGCAGGATACTGCGCCTTAAGTTGAGTCTGAATTTTATATTTTCCTTTTTTTAATCTATTGATAATTATTTCGATAATTTAAATAAGTTATGCTGACGCGTTAATGTTTTAATTTATACTCTTCTCCATTTGGGTTTTATATTCACATAAATACCCAATGCTGATGACCAGCATCACAAAGCAGTAAATTATTGCATGCCATTTCAGTCAATATGGCTTATATATGAATTGCTATAATATCATGTTTATATTGATATCCTCTTTAGGGGAGTAGGCGATAATTTAATATAGAAGCCTCAAGGGTCGCATCTCTTGAGGCTTTGCTATTTATGACAATAAAAATGGCCAAATCCAACCTGCTGAGTAATTTTACTTTTTATATTATTTTTCAGTGGGTAAAGGTTGGATAAATATGTTTGACGGTACGGGTTAGTAAGCTATTTAACGAAGATGTATTATTGGATTTATTTATGGCTTTTTTAATTCGAGTGGGTGATATCTGCTTTTTGTATTTTTATATTTCACGTTGTAATTTGATTGACTTAATATTCATGAGATATATCACAAAAAATGGAATAACTTAATGTCATTTTACGCAGCATGATTTAGACTAAACGCGTTATACTTGACATGTTCTATGATATAAACTCTCTTGTTTATGGTAGTAGACGATTTATAGAAGCCTCAATGGTCGAAACCATCGAGGCTTCGCCGTTTATGGCGATGGAATACACAGATTCGGATCCTATTTACCGATTGAATTTAGTTTTTTCGCTATTGAATTAATAATGAAAAAGATTAAATTGAAAAAACTTTAATTTATTTTTAAATGGATCAGGAAAAGTGATGAGTGATACTGATAAAAATGATAAGAGAAAGAAAATTCAAAAACGTTCCAGTCATTTTATCCCTTACAGAACAACGTATGATTTGCGTTTAACTAAAAGAGAACCTAATTTAATCAACATACTGATGCAGGTTCAGGGTTATGAATATGGTTTTTTTACTGTATTAGGTGTTCGCCCTATATCGCAACGGGGTAACCATAAAAACAGTGCCATCTATGTCGTGCGGTGCCGGTGTGGTAAATACGCTATCAGAACACTCAAGGCAATCAAAAATCCAGCGAATGTAACTGATATGTGTGAGCATTGCCTTCATCTGTACAATCTGAGGCGCAGAAATCTCTTTTTCACGACAGGAAAAGAGGTCGAATTGTCAGAGTTAACCGGCATTAAATATAAATCCCCGTTAGAGATTAAAGTCTGAGGAAGCCGTGTTCCTGACAGGTGACGGACTCTGAATTTAAGACTGTATTCACCCTGATGTTAGGATTTTTGCGCTGAATTTTCTCATCTTCTGGTGGAAAGTGGTTCACCGGCAAAACAGTTTTCTGCTGGCCGCCCTGTACGGTTCAGAAAACCACAGTCTGTTGAATCCAGCAGGCTGTCAGAATACCGAGGACGATTTAATGACGGGGAAGGGAGGCGTTGTTTATTGTGTTGTCGATGATCTGGCTGGGTGCACTGGTCCGAGGTTTGAATGAATCAGGGTATAGGGTATCTCACAAAGCTGCATCAAGGGAGGATGAACAAACGAGGAATTATGTTTATCAAGAAAAAGAATGGTACGGTCTTTTCTACCTTAATATCGGACAAAAGTTTGACCTCACTCAGCCTAACCTATAAGGTATTTAACTGTTACTCATGATCTATCGCCTGCAAGGATCAGCGTGAAGCGGCGAAGTCAAAACTCCCGTAGCCTGCAAGGGAGAGCATTACAATGCGGTACATCTGCGCACTTTTGGAAGCAGATATCCCCGGACACCTAACCCTCCGTTTGAGGATGAAAGTTTCCCGGTATTACTCATCACCGGCTACTCACACAACAGAGCAAAACAGGCTCTGTCTTACGTCAAACGATACAATTTTTATCTGTACAACATTCATTCACATTTTCAATTCATCACGATAAACGTCCCGAAAACTGCGCGGCGTCACTTGTGTTGAAGCGCAGCGATTACCAAGTGACGCCGCCGAGCGGCCAACGTCCAGAGCACGTCTGATCTGCCTTTACGACCGATTTGAACCCCGAATTACTCAGTGAAACCACTCAAAATAGGCCATTGACTGACATTCTGTTTGATTAACGAACAACCGTTAGGTCAGGTTTTCAACCCACTGCCTTGCAACAGGCTGATGCAGTAAAAAGGAGATACGACACGTCAAGATAATGAGGCGTTCATCCTGATGAGATCAGGCACTGAACGGGGAGCATGCCATCGCCGTGCTGAGCACGCCGCGAGCTCCTGCAATAACTCAACACAATCCCGCTCTGCTACACATTGTCTGACGCACCACGGAACGGTGAACCTGAACCGACACGCAGGGAATTGTTTTAAAAACGACTAAAAATGAATAAAACAAACGCAAAGTAGCAGGAGAGGCGAGAATGGCGCAGGGATCGACACGTTCAAAGGTTGAGCAGTTCAGAAAAGCCTTTATTACTCATGCCCGACAGGCGGGCGGAAGTTTTGTCACCGTAGCAGATCGAGAGCGTATGGCCCGGCAGTTCCTTGATTATTTGAAAACCAATGGCATCAAACTCCGGCAAATGGACAGTCTGAAGGTGAAATATATTGAGCGTTACATTGCTGAACGCAAAGCCAACAATCTCAGTTATCGGACACTGCAAAATGAAATGTCGGTGCTGCGAGCCATTTTAGCGCACGCTGGCAAGCATAAGCTGGCTGATCCCGATAATGCCCGCCTGAGTAACCGGGCATTGGGTATCGCTGATACCAGCCGCAAGGGAACGAAAATAGCGCTGGCACCGGTGCGTTCCGGGATATTTTTCAGCAGGTGGAACAAAAAGACCGGCGCGTGGCAGCGGTAATGCAACTGGCGTATGTGCTGGGACTGCGTACCAAAGAAGCGGTGGAAGCCTACAAATCGTTAGCGACCTAGAAGAAAGCACTGGAAAACGGGCATACGTCTGTGCGGGTGGTGTTCGGTACTAAAGGGGGACGACCCCGGCAGACGGTCATACTGGATCGGGAAGCCCTGCAACACGCGATTGCTTATGCTGAACGCGAGCAGACCGGGCGTGGCGGTAAACTGATTGATAAGCCGACGATCACGCAGGCCATCGATCGTTACCGCTATATTGTCAGACGTGCAGGACTGAGCGGTAATAAAGCGCCACACAGTATGCGTTATCATTTTGCTCAGCAATCCGGGGAGCATTATATAACGCAAGGATTCAGCGAGCGGGAAGCACTGGCGCTGGTGTCGATGGATTTAGGGCATGGCGATGGGCGCGGACGTTATATTAAGCAGGTGTATTACCAGAATATTGAGGACGAATAAGTTGTATTGGAGCACACACGCTCTGTTGCTCTGGTCATTGGAATATGAGCAAAGCAATCTTGAATCTTAGGCGATTATTCCTATGTTATCGCTAACTCATTTCTGGACAAAAGCAAGCTAGTTGTACCAATGTGATGACCAATTAAGACTCGATCTGGCACTGTTGCAATGTTTTGCTGGAGATGCTCCCCTCCTACCACATTTTGTTATTTCTTTTACTGCAAAATGTTGTGGAAATGGAGTTTCAATTTTGATAGAAGTCAAATTGTTCAACAGGATCAAACCCCTGTTCCTTACATCCTATATTTATCCTGGCCGGATGTGTGGTATATCCCTGACGATATTATTACCCGCTGCCCTGTTGTTGGGTATAGCGGTGATAATCACCATATTTAATGTTTAAAAAACACCTTTAAATTGCCGGACGATTGCATGCAAAACATTTTTTGTTTTGTATGCAATCGTCAGAAGACAAGCCGCATGGTGGCACGTCAGTATGCGTTCACTGAGATTATGTATTATCCGAAAATACTTTCTTCATCATTCATACGGATTTCACTGTTTTGTATCCGTATTTCATTTTCCGCTGTTTTCAGAGTATGAACAACCTGTTCTGCAACAGCTTGGATAACTTTTACGCATACCGAGTTACCGAACTGCTTATAAATTTGCCCCTGGGAAACCGCATCAACAATAAAATTTTCAGGAAATCCCTGCAATCTTGCACATTCACGTGGTGTCAGTTTTCTCGGATTTTTACCAATAGCGCTCTGATCAATCAGAATTTCGGAGCCATCTTTATAATAACGGGCACTGATTGTATTTGTGTATTCACTTTCAGCATTAAACAAAGAGTAACCAAAACCATTCCCTTTGGTTTTGTGTTCTTCTTTGCGCTTTTTATGGCCAGCCCAGAGTTTGTCAGAAATAGTATAAGTATCTCTGCCGTTTTTCTGTGCATCCTGATGAAGTTCCTGATGTGACTGAAGAATATGCCCTACTCTGGTCGGAGTACATGGGGCTGAAGGCCATCTGAACAATTTGCCAAAATCAGTATCACTAAAATAATCTTTATTGAATCCGACAATAAAAATACGTTCTCTATTTTGCGGAACACCAAAATCAGCGGCACGAAGTACTTTGAAGTCTACCCAGTAATTCAGTTTTTCTGACAAAGCCCGACGAGCCTCATCACTCATTGGTATATATTCAGGAATATCCTGATCGTATGCCCCTTGCAGAATATCGATAATATTTTTCAGTGTACGACCTTTATCATGTCCCTGGAGTTGCTTAACATTTTCCAGTAAAAAGGCTTTGGGTCTTTTTTCTGCCAGAATTCGCTGGATTTCAAAAAACATAGTTCCTCGTGTATCGTTGAAACCTTGTTTCAGCCCGGCCTGAGAAAATGCCTGACACGGGAATCCTCCGAGAAGAATATCGTGATCTTTGATATCAGCGGCTTTGATCTGAGTAATGTCTCCGCTCGGCATCTCACCATAATTTGCAAGATATGTTTTCTGTGCAAATTTATCCCATTCAGAAGTAAATACGCAGTGTCCTCCGAGAGCCTGGAAAGGAAGACGTATACCTCCTATTCCGGCAAACAGGTCTATAAATGTGAACTGAGCAGTTTCAATGGGCTTCTGCCGAAATGGGGCATTATCACAATGATCTTTCATAGTATTTTCTAATTCCAGAATTGTTTTCCACTTGGCTGGTGTCGGTGAATGTTCACCGTTTTCCCACCCTCTGACCGTTCTTTCGCCGGTTGATGACATTCCCAGCAAATTGGCGAATTCTGTGCGGCCGAGACCGAGGTCTTCTCTTATTTTTCTGATATATTCTGATTTAATGTCTGATGATAGCAGCATGTTTTATTTTTATCCGGTTTTAATCCCGGGATAATATCACTGTATATATAAACACGCAATGGTGCAATGGAATCTTATGTATAAACAACCTATCGATTCGTTTGTTCATGAATGTCAACAACTGAACAGTGACATGACTGTCCGCTACAGTTCGGTTTCTCCGGGGTTTACTTTTTCTAATACAGGCAGAAGAGGAGGAGAGAGAAAATATTTCTTTATATCTCTGAATCAGATGATTACTGTGATTGAAGACATTCAGAGTAATCTTTCTGAATTTGAACCTGACAACCATTATATTGAACGTACGTGGAGGGATCGATTCCACAATTACATCAATGATGCAGTTGTCAATGCACTTTCAACAGTTCAGACATTGCCGCTGTTTAATCTGATTAATAAAATTATCTATACAGCTAACCAGTTAAAACAACCATTTGAAGATAAGGTAATGTATCTGAACCATGATTATCTGGAAAATACATTAAACTATCTTCGCTCACAAGTAGCTGATGAAAAATCTTATATAGCGTCTTTATCAATGACAGGAGAAAGTGATTTGAGTCTGCCAGATGACAATACCGACATGGTATCTGATGGAAATACAGGATTCAATAAAATCTACTATGGTGCTCCGGGAACGGGTAAAAGCTATAAAGTTGACACTGTCGTGAGGAATGGTATCTGCTTCAGAACAGTATTTCATCCTGATACACAATATACTGATTTTGTCGGGGCACTAAAACCCAGAACAACAAAAGATGAATCCGGAAACGTAAGAATTACTTACGAGTTTCGTCCCGGCCCGTTCACCAGAGCTTTTATTGAAGCCTGTAGATACAAAGATCAAAACAAAGCTGTATATCTGGTCATTGAAGAGTTAAACCGTGCTCCTGCTGCCGCTGTATTCGGAGAGCTTTTCCAGTTGTTGGACAGAAAAGCTGACGGGAGCAGTCAATATAAAATTGACATTGCCGATCCCGATATGCTGGCTTATATAAATGGAGAGTTGTCAGAACCAGTCAGTTCGTTGGTGTTACCTCCTAATTTATCAATTATTGCGACGATGAACAGTAGTGATCAGGCTGTGATGCCCATGGATACAGCATTTAAGCGCAGGTGGAACTTCGAGTATATTCCAATTGATTATGCCCGTTCTACGCCCGGTTCACTTCTGATACCTGTAACAACGGGAAACACAAATGATATTATCAGAGTGTCCTGGAGAGCATTTGCTGAGATAATAAACAATAAATTAAAAAAACTTCAGATCCCGGAAGACCGCTTACTCGGACACAGATTTTTATCTGATGACGAACTGTCAGATGATCATACAGCTAAAAATACTCTTTGCGGGAAACTATTTGTTTACCTGTGGGATGATGTTTTAAGGCATGGGTCGCGTGAGGATATATTTAATACAGAACAATGTAATACTTTTGGCGAACTGGTAGATTTATTCCGTAATGGCGGTTCTGTTTTTACAGAAGAACTTGACACAGTATTTTTAGATGCGGCAGAGAAAA
The DNA here is from genome assembly GCF_028598555.1 of Xenorhabdus anantnagensis. Classification (GTDB taxonomy): domain Bacteria; phylum Pseudomonadota; class Gammaproteobacteria; order Enterobacterales; family Enterobacteriaceae; genus Xenorhabdus; species Xenorhabdus anantnagensis. Next base: position 33,715 of record NZ_JAQRFN010000019.1, on the reverse strand, counting down.
ATGTTGAAAAACAGGAAGAAACAGAATAAGATGAAGGATAATCCTGATTTTCATTTCAGTTTTTTTAATGATCGGTGTGCTGTCAGCAAACTGCCGGAAAGTCTGAATTATTCACTGAGATATAACGGACTGATACCAACGGGAACCACGAATATTCATTTTTGTGGTTTGGTTTTTTATGAAGGGAAAACGGCTATTTTCCTTCCCAGAAACAGCGAAGTAAAAGATAATGCAAGTAAAGAGGAAATAGCCCGTAGTCTTCTCCGGTCAATACATCGTTATAAACAAGCAGCCGATTCTGCCACTGAAACTGCAGATGAGGGAAATGGTATTATAGGAAGCGATAGTTTAAGCCTGTTCATATCGCTGATTAATGATTATGCTGTTAATGGTCTGTATTCCCGCCGTGTACGCCTTACGTTCCGTAATAATGGTAAGACTGACTGGAGTAAAACCATCAGCAGGATGCCTTCTTTTGTGGTCGGGGATGATATATTTTATCCTGAAATATATGGAACCAAAAAACAGGTTATTCACGATTGTGATATATCGCGGATACATGCGCAGATTATCCGTAGCTTATGTCTGAGTATAGGTTGGATTACTTTCCCGAATCCTGGCGCTATAATTCAGAAGCTGTCTCATATACCGCCTCCTTCTGTTTCAAAAGAGGTACAAATAAGTCTGCTGATACAGGAACTTCATACTGCCTACTCTGACCGCGATATATTTCTTCTTAAAAACCTTATTCAGTATCTGAAAAAAGAAAGCGGAGATATTAACAATAATATGGTTATAGGAATCCGCGAATGCCACGGATTATGGGAAAGGATGCTGGATACCTGCCTATTACATACAGAAAAGGTAAATCATCGACTTACTGCACCTGTGTATAAAGTATCAGGTGATTATATACTCGCTTCATCCAAGGGACACAGAACAGATACGGTACTCAGACACCCCGATGAAAATAAATACGTTATTATTGATGCAAAATATTATGAAGCCAGAAATGTAGCAACCGCCCCTAAATTGTCTGATATTGTTAAACAGTTTTATTATGCGAAAGCAATGCTTCTTATTGAAAAAGAAGCAAAAAGTGTTATAAACGTATTCGTATTTCCGGGAATCAAGGGAAATATAGAATCGGTACACATGGCAACCAAGGGATTGAAAGGAAAGTATAGAAAAGAAGACTGTCTGGATAGCGACTATCCTCCTATTCTCTGTATTTATCAGGACCCTATCGAGCTACTGAGTCATTATTCCCAGGGGATACCACTACGTGAATTGAGTCAAAAAATTATAAATTTATCATTAACAGACAGTCAGCCCTCCTGAGTCAATCTCTGACTCAGTCTTACCACTGAGTAGCCAGGTTTTGAAAAGGATAAGTAAAATGGTGTCACTCAGCTTACCTTTTCCTGTCAGAGCACATTCCCATATAGTAAGTATTCGTATTCCTTTGGACTTGAGCTCTTCAATTTTTATCCGATCCCGTATCTTGTTTGAATTTAACTTTTTTTGCCAGAATTCCTGCCTCGAATTCGGAAGTCGGAATTTTTCACATTCGTGCATATGCCAGAAACAACCATTAATGAATATTGCAACATTCCATTTGGCCATCCAGATATCGGGTTTACCCGGTAATTTTCCCGGGGATATCCTGAACCTGAAGCCATTCCGGTGCAAAAGTTTCCTCACTGCCAGTTCAGGCTTGGTATCCCTGTTTCTGATAGCTTTCATATTCCTGGAGCGGGTTTCTTTATCATGAACGTCCAATTATTACTCCGGTATGGTAATGGGTACACGAAATCACGCCATTAGTGATCGAATAATACGCAATGATTTTGGTGTAGAGGTAATAATCTCAATGGTTAAAAAGTAGTTATAGTGATAAGACAGGACAATGTAATACAAAACGATCCTTTATTTTGTGTTTCAGGGCCTGTTTCTCCAATTGGTACTAAGACTTTATTGCATTATATAATCGCCCAATCATTTACCTGATTCCCACCACCCCATGAAGAGTTTATTGCTGATTTGATTGGGCAAACATCGTATCTTCGGCATTCTGCAATCCATGACGAGGGAAATGTTTAAGCGTTCATTCATTTTCCTAATTCATCGGGTAAATTCCGTCACGGATATCCTGTTCTCATTTGGTAAAGGATCCCTTCAACCGTCAGATAATGTGCTTTTTTGTTGTTAATACATCCATTTTGTTGCATCAATACCGCTGGTTCATTACATAAGAGTTTTGATAACATTGTCCTTGGCGTCCTTGGCGTCCTTGGCGTCCTTGGCATGATGGGCTGGGTAATCTTTTTTTCGCGAAGACAATGATGCCAGATCATCATGTTGCTCAAACTTCCCTCACAAAACACCAACATACCTTGGATTATCCGCTGCGATTCACAATTTAATAGATTTACAAATACATCAGGTTTCGTAAACTTGACTACAATATTAGAATTGCTCTGGTGAGCAGGTAAAGGTTAACCATAACCCTGTTACGGGAAACGGAATGATTTATTCAATAAATAACGGACTGGTTGAACTTGATGGGCATCGTGTGAAGCCTGATATACTCTTTAAACTAGGAAAGTTCACAGCAGAGATGGATGGCTGCGAGCTCACACTTATCGTATCCAAACGTCCGGCAGAGCTGGAATTCGAGTTCCATCTGGAACCATCTCCTTTTTTTACATTATATTTCAGGGAAATAAAGCTTGATTCTAATCAGGTGAATTCCCTGGTGCAATCAGGCTATTTTATCGCCGATAAAAAAAGGATATATTTCGTCAGCGACAGGCTCAGGGAATACACGTTTTCTGCCTGCGGAGAACTACGCCTCTCCGGATTGTTGAAGCTGCTCCGTCAATTATATGGTGAAGGCCTGATTGATGCATTTCCATCGGCTCTCATTAATCAGCTGAGAGAAAAACAGAGCAAGAAAATCTGTCACGAAAAACTCTTTGTCCGTGAGCTCTACCCTTATCAAAAGGAGGGCGTTGCATGGTTAACTTTCTGTGCAGCAAATGGAGTCGGTACTATTCTTGCTGATGATATGGGGTTGGGTAAAACCGCGCAGGTTATTGCGCTGTGCTGTGATGTACTGGAACATAATCCGACAGGTAAGATTCTTGTTGTGGTACCTAATCCGTTATTGGCTAACTGGATCCGTGAGTTTGTTTTTTTTCGCTCCCGGTCTTAAACCGTTTCTCCATTATGGGTCCGACAGGAGCGGTTTGAGTTCAGTTCTGTCCGAACACAACATTATTATTACTCCTTACACCGTACTAACGTCAGATATCGCTATGCTGGAGGAGATTCCTTTCGATCTCGTTCTGTTCGATGAAGCAAGTATGCTGAAAAATCCCCGTTCAGGGCGATCACTCGCAGCAAGGCGACTGGATACCGGTGCTGCAATTGCCATGTCAGGGACACCGGTTGAAAACAGTCTGCTGGATGCATGGGCTCTCAGTGACTTGGTATTTCCGGATTTCCTTGGATCTGAACAGCAATTCAGATCCCGGTATGTCCATACTCAACTGTCCGAGACATTAAGCACTGATCTCCGGGAGCTGGAGTCAAGCTTGCGGCAGATAACACTGAGAAGAATGAAAAAAGATGTTCTGACCCAGCTTCCGGATAAATTGGATATCCACAGAGCTGTCTCTCCTAACCAGAAAGAATGGGATACCTATACTTCCATCATTGCCGAGATGCAACAGGACGCAGCAAATGGCGGAGGGGGAATTCTTCCGCTGATAATCAAACTGCAGCAGTTTACTGCGCATCCCGCCCTGCTTGATTCATCAATATCCCATGATATCAAATCACTGACACTCCATAGTGCCAAGTTCGAATTGCTGATGATGGAACTGGACGGAATAGCACAATCCGGAGAAAAGGTAATTATATTTGCCACATTCCAGAAAGCGATTGACCTGATCCGGTCCGCAGTCAAAGAGCAATTCGGGATCAGTTCCGGTGTCATTGACGGGCGTACTCCGAATGATGAGCGTCAGCCGCTTATAGACAGATTTTCTGCGTCATCCGGATTCGATGTACTTATCCTCCATCCCAGAACAGCCGGCATGGGACTGAATATTACCGCTGCCACCAATGTAATCCACTACAGCAGACAATGGAACCCTGCTCTTGAAGCACAGGCAACAGCGAGAGCCTGGAGAAACGGACAGAAATCGGTTGTCAGCGTGTATTATATGTATTACGCAGACACAATCGAAGAGATGATTGATGAGCGGATACGTCTGAAGCAGCAACTCAGCGATCAGGTGGTTACTGTGGCCGACTGTAAAGAAACAGACAAACAGCTGATGCTGGAATATTTGGAATTATTAAAAAAATGACTCAGAAAAATGAATTGCAGGAAGATGATTTCCGTCCTTCAGCGGCCAGACTGGTCGAAAGTTTGCGTGACACCGGATACAGCGAAAAAGCTGCTTTTGCCGACATTGTCGACAATGCCATTGCAGCGAATGCGACAAAGATCTCGATCGAGCTCAGCTATCTGATGGGGGACTTTCGAGTGGTTATTACCGACAACGGTGACGGAATGACAGAGGAGGAGCTGAAGAATGCCATGCGGTATGGCTCTGAAAAACGCTCCAATCCGAAGTCTCTGGGCAAGTTCGGGATGGGACTGAAAACTGCATCTACAGCATTTTGTCGGCGGCTTGTTGTATTATCCCAGAAAAATGGGACGCAGGCCGGCCGGAGCTGGGATCTGGATACTATCCGGGAAAAAGATCGATGGGAGCTTGAGACTCCGGATGAAAACGACTATTACGACGATTTTGAAGCACTGAAAGAGTTCTCCGGAACGTCCGGTACCATGATTATCTGGGAAAATATTGATCGACTGATCAAACCAGGCAGCGATAAACAGGCCCTTAATCAGATTAAGGAGCTCGGAAACGCACTTTCCTCAGAACTGAGTGCAGTATTCTTCAAATATCTGGCCTCCGGAATTATATCAATTTCAATGAAGGTTGCAGATACTCCGGAGATAAAACTCGAGGGATGGGATCCTTTATGCAGCAATCTGGTTACCAAGGATGGAGTCCGTTCCCAACTTCTCAAGGAAAAAAATATACATGTGGACTTCAACGGAAATAAATATTCTTTCTCAATCAAGGGGAGCCTGATACCGACTGAGAATGATCTGACCAAACAAGAGAAGAAATCCGTACGCTATGGTCTGGATAACCAGGGTTTTTATATCTATCGTGAAGGTCGGTTAATCTGGAACGATGGCTGGCCACACCGGATGTATAAAAAGGAAAGTAAAATTACTCGTCTGCGCGTGGAACTGGATTTTACCCATGAGCTTGACGATATCTTCAGTATTGATTTCCGCAAGAGCAGGGTCATCATACCTATCGAAATCCGTAATGAACTGAAAAGTCTGATCGCTCCATGGAGACAGGAACTACTCCGTACCCAGTCGAAAACTGCGATAGCTAAAACCGAGCGTGCCCACGGTCCTGCTGATAATGCAATAGATAAGCAAAAAACACATACCAAAAATTCTGATATCAGGGTTGACGGTGATACTGTAACCATCCGGAACGAGAACCAGATTAAACCGGCAGTAATTAAAGATATCCGAGTCTATGATGACAAAACTGTCAGGGTGCATGAGGAAAACTCTTTATTAGGTGACAATCTGTGGGAGCCATCCTGTGACAAAGAAGGCAATACCTGTGTAACTCTGGGAAAATCACATCCCTATTTCCTGAGAATGTACAATGTATGTAAAGACAATGTTGAAGCAATAAAAGCACTTGATATGCTCTTGTGGAGTCTTGCGAACGCTGAGCACGGTGAATATTCGGAAACCAACCAGCATACATTGAAAGGTCTCAGGTATAAAGTCAGTCAGACTCTGCGTTACCTCAGTTCTGAGTTGCCCGATCTGGACGAGGATTCTGAATGAACTATCAATACGATCTGGCGGATTTCAAACGCTATCTTCATGACAAAAATGCCAGTTATCGGGTGGATGGACTTATTTTCTGGCAGAACAGGATTCCTTTGCCTATTGATCTGTTCAACCGTATTTTCAATGAGTCCGATATGATTGTTACCGATTTTATTTATCAGGTAGCTGCCAGTGCTGCTGTCTTTAGCAACAAAGTCTCATTTGAGAATACCCTTGGTATTGCTGTGGCTGACCTCCCCAAAGGAGAACTGGCAAAACAGAATGCTGAATTGAATGACTGGATCACTGAAAATCTGCCATCAAACTGCAAAATTGTCCGTATGGCCTATGAGGCCGCGGAACTTCTCGGTCTGGAGGATTTTGAATTCTCGGCCAGTAGTGTTTCCACAGCGCTTATTCACCAAGGCAAAAAATATGCACGGCTGTTCATTCCATCAGAGATAAAAAAACTGATGACCGGGATTCCGGAGTGCGAATCTGTGGGGCAGGACAATACGGACATGTTTGGCAACATCATTGCTGACAGGTACAACATATACAGATCCGGATTCAGTGATGCACTTGCCATCATATTCAATGCGCTGCTTGAGTTCCGAATATTGTTTTCGGGAAAAGGTGGATACTTGCCAAAACTCAGAGTGATAGCACCTTCTTTCACTGATTTTGATATCCGTCTGGGTAAAACAGCCGATGGTTCATTGTGGGAACCGGGTTACGGGGATGATCATTTTATTATTCTCAACAAGGATCATCCTGTGATAAGGCATCTGACAGAGGAACAGTGTAACGCTCTGGCTGAATTCCTTTTCTTTATGGGCCAATATGAAAACGTACAGTTCTCTGACCAGAGTAAAAAATTCATTGAAAACCTACGGCAGACTATATCCAGAAGTCTGTGGCTCGAATATGACTAACCTGTATCTGGTCCGGATTTTTTTACGAGTGCAAGAGATAAATTATGCTTTCAGAACTGAAAATGGTAGGTAACTGGTTTAAAACCGAGCCTGAATCGGCATGGCAATTCGATGAAATTGCATTCGATGAAAAAGCAAAAAATGTATTTTCATCATTAAATCTGACTATGTTTGAGCACTCGGCAAGGATGGATATCAGAGCAAATGGAAATCACTGTTATTTGCCCTGTCATTATTTTCTGTATGCGCTGAAAATGCGACCTTTCATGAATTTACTCAACAGTTACATGAATATATTCGCTGAGGTATCCAGTACAATATCTGCTGCAGATTTTGACAATATGATTGTCAATGGCACTCCAACCAGGCAGGAGATTTCTTCACTGGATACATACAGTAGAGAGAATTTTTTAAAATTATTCAAAGATAAGCATGAAAGGCTTGAAGCAAAAAATATAATAAACAGTGATCAGAATAAGGGAAAAAAATACAGAACAATCGAAGATTTTGTAATATCAATCATACTGAAAACATTGCCTGTACCAGACAACAGCTCAATACTCCTTGGTAAGATTATCTATATGTTTTCCAACCAAAAAGAAGAGTATGAATATCTATCCGGAAGATACTCATCCTGTATTCCGTATTTATTCAGTGCACCGGATGGTGATGGGCTGTTGCTCAGAATTTTATCTTCTTTAGGTTGGGAAGGGAAGATAGATTCATTGCTGGGTAATGATACTAATGCTGAATTTATTGATTGGGGCGGTATTGGAAGAGCCTTGCTTCTCCGTCCACGGGCATTAAGTGGCAATGAACAATATGTAGAAACCCCGGTCCACTATTCCGTCCTCCTAGAAAAATATGTCTTTATCAAGAAGGGGCTCCTGGATACTGCTGAATCTCTCGACAAAATATCTGGTCTGGTGTCCGCTATATGGTCCGGCATGAGTATCCGGAAAAAAGACGGTTTATTTTTCTTTGAGTCCTCGGCCAGATCGGTTGCCACTGGTCCGGCAGTCACAGGAGGAACAAACAGAATATTTTACGGTGCTCCCGGTACCGGCAAAAGCCACAGAGTTCATGAATATATGAGTGCCGATGCAGAGAAGGTAGTCACCGTTTTTCATGCGGACACACAGCACAATGATTTTACCGGTGCACTGAAACCGAAAACGGACAGGAACGATACAGGCGCAGCCGTGATCACTTACCAGTTCAGACCAGGCCCGTTTACCAGTTCGCTCATACTGGCGAAATCCCGTCCGGACAGACCTGTCTGCCTGATCATCGAAGAGATTAACCGAGCTTCTGCAGCGGCTGTTTTCGGTGAGCTTTTCCAGCTACTGGACAGAAATGCAAACGGCGAGAGTACCTACAGAATAGATGCTACTGATCCGGATATGCTTGATTATATAAACAGTGAACTAATTTCACTGGGATGTCCTGTACTAGATAAGCTTGAAATTCCGTCAAATCTGTCTTTACTAGCAACAATGAACAGTAGTGATCAGGCTGTCATGCCACTTGATACTGCATTCAAACGCCGTTGGAGTTTCGAGTATCTGCCGATAGACTTTTCAAATCCGGATATCCCGCAGACAGATATTACACTCACGACTCAGACTGGGAAATATGTGGTCAGATGGCCTGATTTTGCAAAAGTTATCAATGAAACACTTGTCGAATGTGACATAGCTGAAGATCGTCTGATTGGACCTTTCTTCCTGAACGCAAATGAACTGGCAGGCGGGGAAAAGACAAAAGCCTCATTGAACGGAAAGCTTTTCATCTACCTCTGGGATGATCTCCTGAGACATTTCGGCCACCAGAAACTATTTTCATACAAATACAAGACTTTTGGTCACCTGTCTGCTGCTTTCAGCAACGATGAGGCTGTTTTTTGTTCATCCGTAGAAGCAAAGCTGGAAGCTGCCGGAACAAGAGTCGGTGATTAAGGGGCTTCGCAAGATGAAATCAGCCGATATTCCCTATCTACATAATATTAGCCTCATATACAGAGCTAGTGCCCTACCTGCGATGAATAGCTTTATTATGTATTCCCACGGTAAAGCCAATTAAAAGGTTTGGCTAACACTCAGTTGTAATACTGGATATTTTAAAATGAGTGTCCGCGATATCTTTTTGCTGCTGACGGAAAGCCGTCTGAGCAAATGCTGGGATAAGCGGATCAGTCCGCTTCTCGCTCATAGCCGACCGTCAAATTTAATCGTGCCCTAGCCGACTTAACTTAACACATTGTTATAATGAAAACTTACGTTATGTTTCGGTTATGCATCATAGAGCCAATTAGTTTATTCTTTCTTATTAACTCTTTTAATTAGTCATTAAATTTACTAGGTGATCTTATCCAGTTCAACTTTTTTAACAGGAGTAGTGTGTAACACATTTTGGGGCATAAACGTGTTAGACCACACGGCTTGAACGGGTCACGGCGTATTGACAGTTTCTCCCTGACGCCCCAAAAATTCCGTCGCACTCCTGACATTATTTTTTTCCCGGAAAATGAATTACCCATTGACCTGATGATTTCTGTTTATTAGCGTAGTCAGACTTATCCATGATCCGGTCGCTTGTGAGGATCACCTTCGGGCAGCGACAGCAACACTCCTGTAGCCTGCAAGGGAGTACACTACGGTGTGGTACATCTGCGCCCCTTTGGAAGCAGATATCGTCAGTCTGATGACGATGAAGGTCGCTTAATCTTATCCATGATGGCCAACCGGCCAGTCACCCAACGGGGAACACATTTCCCATTGGGTCAGGTGTTCTCCGTTGTTTTTATCAGGAGAATACCATGCAACAACATACCCCCCCGGCCACGGTGCACACTGTGCCCCCAGCTGAATTATCCCCTTTTGCTGAAATTTTTCCTCACACCGGTTCACTGGAACTGATGTTGCTGGAGCACACGTTCATTAAAGCGGCTGCCGGGCTGTGTGACGATGACCGGTGTGACCGATGGCAGTACCGGAAGGTGTCAGACCGTATCGCCTATATCGTGCCGGTACTGTTGGATACGTCGGTGGTCAACGTGAGTACGACGGATTTTAAGGGTGAAGTCTCCGCCGATGCCTTTGGGCTGATGGTGACCCTGAGCGTATTAAGTTACCTGACTGACCTGATGAAGCTGGACGGGTACGCTGAGCGATTTTACGCCCTGCGTGAATATGCGCGGCAACATCCTCAGGCTCAGTGTATCCGGGCGGCCCTGGGTTTAAAGGGAGCACGTGATGCCGGATAATGAACTGATGCTGCTGGACAGCCTGGCCCTGTCGGTCGTGTTTCCCGATAAAACGCCACTGGAACGGTTGTTTCTGGGATTCCTGCTGGCGAATACCGCCTCACAGTTGTGTGGTGAATATCGTCCTGAGCAGTGGCGCAGCCGGAACGTGTCTGATTCCCTGACGTATATGATCCCCACCGCGGCAAAAACCTATTCGGTTTATCTGCCGGAGACGACATTGACGGCCACGCTGTCTGCGGATGCGTTTGGTCTGGCCGTCACCGCGATTGTGTTTGCCCGTATCGCTGAGTTGGATGAACCGAATGCGGATGCGTTCCGGTTCTGCGAACTGCGGGAATACGCGCTGCACCACCCGGAAACTGGGCTGCTACGTGCGGTACTGGCGATGCAGCCCAAAGAGGACATCATCAGCTCGTCACTTATCCATAACAACCATCATCACCACTGACGTTATCAGTCGATGAGGCTGTTAACCCTTTTCTTTAGCGCCTGACTGGGGAGCCGACAACACCTTCCTGTATTGGGTGGGTGTTGTCTTTTATTGACGTCAAATCAAGGAGAGCCACACCATGAACCCGATTTTTTTACCTGCGCCGGAGAGCACGACACCGGCGTCGCAGGAAGCCATTTTTACGGTGCAGGTCACCGGCCTGATGCAGCATCCTCACCGACCGCAATCGCTGCAAGAGAAAATCCTGACCGTGTGTGAAACTGCCTCCATCACCGAAGCGGTACAACGATTGAAAGTCATCCATTTGCTGGGTGACTGGCCGATACCGGAAATCTCATCGGGTCAGTATCGACGCGCCTTTTTTCCCCTGACGGTGATGATATATGACGCCAAAGATAACAGTGTGCTCGGGGGGCGCTTTTATGACGAGATCGTCTGGGCGCAGCCGGTTACACTGACGTCAGAACGTTTGTCACTGGAACGAAAACAACAGCAGTTATGTCAGGCGGCCACCGTTGAGCTGAGCTGGCAGGATCCGCAGGCAGCCCACGTTTTGTGGCAGGAGGCGAATTTGTTGTCACTGCATATGATTTCACCCGATTACCACTATCATCACGAAGTGCAGGATATTCTCCGGCATAGCGCAACGGTCAGCGTTTGATGGTGTCACCCTGGAAGCCTGACGTTTAACCGTCTGGCAGATGATTGCCGCCGCGTTGCTGAAACGTCATTTTGGTCTGAGCCTGAATGACACGGCATTGTGTGAAACCGAAACGGTAACCGAACATATCGCCAGTGGCATCCGGCCGTCTGATGCCATCAATGAACGGGGGAATAAATACGATTTAACCCGCATGAATGCGTCTGAAATATCAGGTAGTACACCGTATCTGGGCATGCATGACGAGCTGATGGTCATTGTCGACAGTCAGGTTGCCGATATTTTCAGACGGGATTTCAACTGACACTTTTCTTCAATCACCCATCGGGGGAACTGACTCCCGTGGGGGAACAGTTTCTCCGGTTTTTAAACTTAAAAATCAAAGGAACTTAACATGGCAGAATGGGTCACTAATCAACTGGAAGTTACGGGCAAATCCGTGTGTCTCGATGTGATGCAGCAATGGGTCTGCGGAGAAGAAGTCCCCCGTTACCGTCAGGCGGTATTACAGAGCCTGCGCCTGTTTCTGGCCGGCTGTGCGGGGATATTAAAACCCACCAAGCCCCTCATTTACACACCGTATCCGGAACTGATTCGGGGCACGGCAGCGCCGACCGCGCAGAATCTCGCGTTTGAACAGTGGCTGGCGTTGTTGCAGGATAATGTGTTGTTAACCGCCGAAAATATGAAGCGGATTGACAGTATCTACCGCCAGTCGGGCTTAAGCCTGCTGCGCTGGGAGACTATACCGGCATCAGCGCGTGACATGATTGCCCACCTGCTGACCCGTCAGTACACTGACTGGTTCGGCGTGGTGAGCTGGTCAGACAACCTTGATATCGGCGTGTGCTGGGAGAAGCTGTCGGTTTATCCGACCTCGGCCCAGCCGTGCGATATGCTGATGATACGACCGACCCGATTGGCCACGGAAATTAACGGCAACAGTGGTTTACTGAAAGGGATGGCCTCCACGGTGCAGTTCTACGATGAGCACTATGGGCTGGAATGGCCGTTCGGTCATCATGTCCGCTGGGAAAGGCGCCATGTCAGCAGCTTAACCGTGCGTTTTGACACTCCATGGGTACCGCCTTCGGCGGAACTGATGGGCGGGCTGTCATCAGTGTTTGACTGTGAAATCCGCCACTGGTACAGCGAACCATCAGGTCAGTTAAAAGGCTATGATTGTTATGACCAGGGTGAACATGTGGACAGTCATAACGGGCAGGTAGGACACGAAAACCGTCCGGCCCTGTATCTGGTTAACGGAGACAAAACCGAACCGGCACTGGCACTACCGGCGATGGCCGTCGGCCAGTAATTCTTTGTTCAACGCAGCATCCACTTATTTTCACCTCAACCGACAAGGGAAACACGTTCCCCCTGTCGGGGCGTGTTTTCCTTTTTTATCAGGAAAACACGCTATGGCTTCTGGCTCTGACTACCAGAAAGACTTTATTTCATTGTTTAAACAAACCGCCCGTTACCGTAACCGTTATCGGGTTTTTCAGGATTTTTGCAACTGTGCAATGGCCGCCATTCACAATAAATACTGTTTCAGTGAGGAACTCGAGCAGTTCTATCTGAAAACCATCAACAAATACGAACGGGAAGATATTGACCGGATTGTGGAACTTTTTTCGATGACCGTGCTGGCATTGTCGGAAGCACCCGGTGATTTTCTCGGCAGCGTGTTTATGCAACTGGAGCTGGGCAATAAGGAACTTCAGCAGTTCTTTACGCCCTGGAGTGTGGCCAGAGTCATGGCACAATTGCAGTTGCATGAGGTGTCTGACTTGTTGCAGACCCGACCCTTTGTCACTTTCCACGAACCTTGCTGTGGTGCAGCCTGTATGATGCTGGCAGCCGCAGAGGTATTAAGAGAGCAGGGACATGATCCGTTGTCCAGTATGTGGGTGTCTGCGATTGATATCGATCCGCTGGCAGCGGTGATGGCCTATATCCAGCTTTCCCTGGCCGGTATTCCGGCGGCGGTCACAATTGGTGATGCTCTGCATGATGGTGGCAGCCAACGAACCCGCTACACACCGGCTCATTATCTGGGCAACTGGTCGCAACGTTTGCAGGCCTATGACCCGGCGGCCTGATTTCTGTTTGCATCTTCTTTGTTTCACGACTGCGCCTTTCGGGGCGCTTTTTTACGTTTATGGGTAAGTCATACAAACAATTTTCATTTTCGCAAAAAGAGTTTCGCCTTGTTTCAGCGTGGGATTGACCGACACTGAGCCAAATTTGACAAGGAGAAAAGTGATGTTTACACGTTTTAAATCGCATTTTACCCGCTCGCCGGCATTACAGAAAAAATCATCAGGGCAAAAAACGAGCGGGGCCTGTGATAACGGGGACTATTTCCGGCCACAATCAGTGGAGGCGTTGCTGGCAACGCCCTTGCGCCATCAGTGCCTGCAACAATTATGGCAAAACAGTACGCTGCCTGAAGGGTTGTACCAGCGTTTTTATCTCGCCCCGATTAAACAACTGCTGGGCAGTGTTCAGCAGATACCCGCCGCCCCGGAAGGGAAGTGGTCAGGCCGTGGCGGATTTGCTGACCTGACACTGCAATTTACCACCTGTGCCGTGCGGTTAGCGAAGGGACATTTGTTACCGCCGGGTGTGGCACCGGAAACGCAGGCCGCACAAGGGGTCTTATGGCAGGCGGTGGTGTTCTGGGCGGCGTTGTTTTACCACCTGCCGTTGTTGCGGCAACTCGAAGGGGAACTGGAAGACGGGCAGGTCTGGCAACCGGGCATCGGTATTCCCGACAAACCGTTTCGTTTCCGTTTCCGCGCCTCGGAGAACATACCGCCGGCTCCGCAGGAAGTGTTGCTGGCCGCCTGTCTGTTACCGGAAAAAGCCATGATGTGGCTGGTGACGGTACCGGAGGTCTGGCACTGTCTGATGCAGCATCTCAATGGCCGTCCTTCCAGCGTTCCGCTGATAGATACCTTGCTTCAGGATGCGGCCGGACAGCTCCATTCCCCTTTGCAGGTGAAACCGGTGACGGAGACCGTGTTCTCTACTGAAGACAACCCTGTGCCGGAAACGACAGTGCGGACTCCCGCCAGTAACATAACGCCACCGCCCACCGCTCCCTCTGACGATACGCTGACATTATTGTCCTTATTTCAGTCACCGGATGCATCTTCACCACAAAATCAGGGGAAAAATCATCATCACGGTCCGAAACTGACCAAACAGCCGGGACGGGAGAAAGAAAGTATTGCCACTGACAGTTACCCACATTCATCATTTAAAGGTAAATAATTTAAAGGGTTATTTGTATTTTATTGCCGTGAATTGTTTTTGGACAGGACACGGCAGGATGAACCGAGGAAAAAATAACATGTTGAATACAGCAGAAACGCTCAGTTGGGAAGAGCTATTAGAAGAGTACTTTTTTTCACATATCCTGCGCCCGGATACCGAATGGAGTTATCGCAAGGTCACACGGGGTTTTATCCGGTTTATGGGAGAAGCCGCATCACCGGCACAGGTTATTCACCGGGATGTGTTGCGATGGCGGCGCCACCTTCTGGTAGAGAAAAAGCAGTCGAGTCATACCTGGAATAATAAGGTGGCTCATCTGCGGGCGATTTTTAATTTCGGCATAGAGCGAAAACTGCTGCCTCACACCGAAAATCCGTTTAATAACGCCGTGGCTAAAAAAGAGAAGAAAAAGAAGAAGATTTTGAGCCAATCGCAGATAACCCGCATTAATCTGCTGATGGGCAAGTTTGCTGAGGAAGAAAGCATCGAGATGACTCCGCGGGGAGGGCGGTGTGCCCTGTATCCGACCTGGTATTGGTCAACAGTGCTGGCGACATTGCGTTTTACAGGAATGCGTCAGAACCAGTTACTGCACCTGCGGTTGCGGGATATCAATCTGGACAGCAATTATATTGAACTGGGGCTGGAAGGCAGTAAAAACCACAGTGAATGGGAAATACCGATCATTCCGCCGCTTAAACGCCGGCTGACAAAATTAGTGGAAAGGGCCATCGCTGCCGGTGCGAAAGCCCACGATCCGATTTTCGATCTCAGCCGGTTGAGTGTCCCGCACCCAAGCCGGCTTTCCCGTTACCAATACGATATCAACCGGGAAAAACAACAGCTCCGTTCTTTCTTTCGCCGGCTGTCCAAAGAGTGTGATTTTGCGGTCTCGCCTCACCGTTTTCGTCATACGCTGGCGACGACCCTGATGAAATCGCCGGATCGTAATCTGCCGCTGGTGAAACGCTTACTGGGGCACCGTAATGTGGCGACCACGATGGAATACATTGATCTTGATATGGAAGTGACGGGCAAAGCGCTGGAACGGGAACTGGGGTTGTATACTGATTTTGTTGATGAGCATGCCGATGAGAATGAATAAAACGGCGTAAAAAAGACAGGGCAGGTCTCAGACAGGATTGAGGTGGAGGTGTGAGTGAACTGCCCTGCATCAATATCGATGGTATGAAAAAATGGCTAATTCCGATCCCCTGTCACGTGAAGTTTTCACCTTACTTGACATCAGAATCAATTACTGAAATCATTACCTTAAACGAGAAAAGGGTAACTGTTAAAACAGCTACCCTGTTATCTTGTCTTAAATGTTCTTTTCAACTAAACAGTACAAATTGAGCTGATTAGGATTTAACATTTAATTAACGATTGATTCTTTTTTGCGCTTTTGTCAGGAAATTTAATAACCTAGGACAAACCCGCATGGAAACTTGGTGCCCGGAGGCGGAATCGAAAATCATTATAACTTGTTGAATAGTCAAAGTCTATAACCTGACTTTCCTTTTATGCCCCTTTTAATGCCCCCAGATTTTTTTGTTTGCTTTTTCTTCTATATCTGACTGATTTTTATTATTTATATCGCTAGTTGTGTGCTTTTAAATCATCTTAAAGCAAAAAAGCCGTGAGGGTTAAAAATGGTCAAATCGGGCTGCCATTTCACGCTCAGGGCTTAAGATAAAACATATTCATTTTTACGACATCGATCACAAATTACAGCGGGTTATTCCTGTGGTTTACTGCGAATTTTACGCTCAATCAGTTGGCCCTGTTTATCAAAATAGCGGCTGGGCCAGATTTCTGAGGGATGGATGCCAAGATAGTTCGCAATTATCCATTCGCCTTTAGGCCACTGTCTGCTGAGTGCATTTGCCAATGTTGATGAACTGAGTCCCGTCTCACGGGAGAGCGCTGCTAAGGTTGTCCCGCGCTTGCGCAATGCTGCGATGATATCGGCCTGATGCCAGTCATGTCTAATGTTGTTATTCATTCCTGCTACCCCTTTCCATTAATTAATATTGATGGTGGCGATTCAGACAGGGTTAGCAGACCGGGATCAACATCCGGCGAGGCCGAAGCCTCCCCTACCTGAACCGCCATAGAAAAGGCGAACGCAGGCACACTGGCAAGAAACTATCCTTACCAGTGGTTGATCTCAAGGCTGCTAAACCTTGACCATTAGATTTGGCTAATGGCAGGAATACTTTAACTGATTGTTTTATTTAACTCAATAACCGGACGACTAAGTTTAACGGCTATAAACCCGCTCGACATAACGCCCGCGGCTGTCACCATGCCCCAAATCCATTGAAACCAGTGCGCTTGCTTCCTGACGACTAAAACCATTCTGTTGGTAAAAACTCAGTGCATCCTGCGCCCACGCATAGCGCAAACTGTGGGGAGAATGGCAACCAGTTAAACCAATCTTTGTGGTCTGTGCCCGCCAGTAGTTCATGGCCTGTCTGAGATCCGGTTTATCAATCAACCTGCCGCCTCGTTGTTCTGCAATAGCTATTGCTTGTTCGACAGCCGCTTTCACCGCTGCTACATCCAGTATGCGGGTTTGTCTTGGCCGGCCGCCTTTTGTACCGAAAACAACATGCAGTTTCGGCTCTGGTTGCTCTAACTGTTTGCGCCAGCTTTTCAGCGAGGCACTGCATTGCACTGCTTCCTGAGAACGAAGCCCCATCAAACGGGCAAGTTTCAGTGTGACAGCAAATCCGGCATCACGTTCAAGCGCTTTCTGATAGATAACCTGAAATATGGCATCAGGGATCGCCTGCTTCGTCCCGGCGCGGCTGGTGCCGCTTAGTCCCAATGCCCGATTGCTTAAACGCGGCGAGGTTTCCAGTTTATTCCGGCCTGCCATGCGGAAAATATTACGCAGTGCGGACATTTCATTTTGCACCGTTCGCTTGGCAATCCCCTGAGACAAACGGGCATCAACATACTGTTCCACATGCTTGGCTTTCAAATTCTTAAGGCTTTTAACCTGAATATTCAGGCTCAATAACAACGCGCCCAAACGTTCGGCGATCTGAATGCGATCATGGCAAGTTTTATGACTGCCGCCGCCTTGCCGGGCAAAAAATTTTAATTCCTTAATCAGTCGGCTCATCAGCTTCCCCTTATTGATACCTGACAACATGCAATCTCTGGCGCGCGACCATTCTGGCAAAACAGAAAAACCTGCTTTGCCCTTGATCGATATCTGTGCGCCAGAGTGAACGCAAGTTGAGGTATTGCGGGGTATCGGTTGAGTACGCGGTACTGCCGCCTGTATAAACAGGTCATCCCCACCGGCTAAAAGCCAGCCTCGATATCGTCAAGTTCTCCTTTTTCAATCTAAAAATGCAGTGTCAGATTCACTGCGTGGTGAAGCAGGCGTGAGCCTGTCAGGGTTGTAGTACTCTTTGGCTGCGGCGTCACTTTCAGCGGTAACCCGCAAAAAGTGACGCCTTGAGTTTTCGAGCAATCAGCAAAGACTATGCAAGCGTTGAAATACCAACGGGTACAGCAAAACTCCGCCAGATTCAATGTCAAACGGTAGTCATGCGTTAATGGTTTAGCGGTAACAAAATTGTCTGTTGAATAATTCAGACAGGGATAGATAAAAGTATGAACGGATGCGCAAAAGCCATCCTGTTGTTCATTGAAGATAAACAGGATTTATGTTGATTTGAAAAGTCAGTGTATGAACCTACGTTCAACACCCTTCGGCGACAAGATAAAAACACCTTTTGGGCGTATTTTTAGTTTAAGAAACCTTCATTACCAGACAAGGGTTTTATGTCTGACAATATCTGCTTCCAAAGGTGGGCAGATGTACCGCAATGCTTGCTCTCCCTTGCAGGCTACGGGAGTTTTCATTCGCCACCCGAAGGCGATCCTGACAGGCGAGGGATCATTTTTGTAGAGAAAGATATTAACGGTCAGACAGGCGAGAGTCAAACCATTAACTATACCTGCCAGCCTGATTTTTGCCTGAATTACCGTGCATATTCCGATAATCCCCCTATATTCTGCCAACACCAGCCAAAAACTGGATTTAATTCGTTAATTAATTTGATTGATTAATGTGTAGAATAAATGTGCTTTGCTGTTCAGCTATGCATTTTATCTCACTGAGATTCAGCATGATACCGAAGCCTAATTGATAAAACACAAGTTAAATTCAATGAAAAACAACAAAGAATCGCTTTATCTAAAAGAGCGCGCTTACCTGCGAGAGCTGGCTGAGCACATCGCGAAAGAGTCGCCGCATCTGGCTGAGTTTCTGGTTTCCTCTCATGACCCTGATATTGCCCGTGTTTTCGAAGCCTTTGCGTTTTTGATTGCCAATCTGCGGGACAAGCTGGAGGATAATTTGCCCGAAATTGTTCACGGTATTCTCTCCCGTATCTGGCCGTTAGCCCTGTCTCCTATTCCACCGACGACGATAGTACAGTTTACGCCCACGGATGATGAACATCAGGGCACTGCCGAGATCCCGATCAGTACATCGGTGTCTGCCAGCCTTAACGGGCAGTTGATCAACTTTAAAACCTGCCGTCCTTTGCAGATTGAACCGCTGATTGTACAGGCGCGCACAGTCAGGAAAACGGGCACTCACAGTGAAATCATCCTGACACTATGCCAAACCGGTTCGGCGTCTTCTTTCTGGCAAAGCGGAGCCTTATCTTTTTTCCTTGGCACCGATACGGAGCGCGCCGCCCAGCTCAGCCTGTGGCTGGATCAACATATCTGTGATATCAATCTGAACACACAGGGTGAGCGGCGAACAATGAAAAGTTTTCCTGATGGCTGGCATGGCTTGCTTGACGAACCGTTGCTGCCCAGCGCCAAAAGTCCCTATTCCGGCCTCCAACCGTTGGTGGAATATTATGCGTTGCCGGCGCTTTATAACTTTGTCACGCTGGATATCAGCAGCAGTTGCGCAAAGGTCCCGCTGAATGACGATGGCACGTTTGAGCTGATTTTGCGTTTCGGGGGCGAATTGCCACTGGAGGATGTCGAGGGAGCATTTTTGTTGGGTTGTGTGCCGGCGATCCATCTGGAAAACCAGACCAGCCCGCCTGTCCGGTTGGAAGCCGGCAATCACCGCTATCCGCTGCCATTGGGCGGATCAGTGTGCTTGTACCGGCTGCGGGAGGTTCAGGTGGTAGTGCAGCCCGAAGACAGTGAGCAGCGTGGCGCACCTTATCACTGGCTGCCGATTGAGCAGTTTGTTCCCGCCGAGCGTTTTTTCGATGACGATGCGCAACCCGACACGTTTTACTACCAGCTCCAGACTGAATCTGATTTTCTGGGCAGGATCCGGCACCGGCTGTGCTTTTTTGATTTGGCCGGCAATCCGGCAAACAATCTGCCGGATATTGCTGTCTCGTGCTCTTTCATCGGCTACCATGAGCAGGCTCTGACGCTGGAACAAGGCGTAATTACCGTGACGCCGGAAAGTGCACCGTCCCATTTTGATGTGCAGAATATTATTCCGGTGGTGACCGATTATTCGCCATTGTTACAGGAAAATAACGTCTGGCCGTTGCTATCCTGCCTCTCCAGTCCGCCGGTGATGTTATTTGCCACCGACAGCCTGAAACAGTTTCTCCGCCTGTTTGACCCGCATAGCGAGACCAACCGTCCGCTGAGCCGCCAGTTCCAGCAACACATTGACGGCATTGTGCAGGTAAAAGAGCACCTGACTGACCGCTTAAGGCGTGGGCAACCGGTTCGTGGGTATGTGTTATCGCTCACGCTGAATCCCGGTTGTTACCGTACGCCCGGCGAGATGTACCGTTTCAGCCGGTTAATCAATCAGGCGATGGCCTGCTTTATCTGCCAGTCCACGTTCGTCATGCTGGAGATTTTCACCCCGGACAGTCACAAGGTGCTATGGCAGTTCTGGCATGTCGATGGATTACGCCCGGCCATGTAAGGCATGCATGTCATAACCGATAAGGAATAAAAATGAAAAGTGGATTACGTTTTACCTGCCGTATCGCGGGTGTGCCGGAAGACACCTTTGCGGTTGGCGATTTTTCTCTACAGGAAGGATTATCCGAACTCTTTACCCTCAATCTGACACTGGTCAGAACGGGCAACCCGAACCCCTTTAAGCCGCAGGCGGAAATTGATTTAGCCTCGCTGCTGATGCAGGAAGCGGTGTTGCAGGTTTTTTATGGTGAAACGGAGCAGCGCAAAATCACCGGCATCATCTCCCATGCGGACTGGGTGGGCACCGATGGTAATAAGACAATCTATTCTGTGACCGTGCGGCCTGCCTGCTGGCGCTTGACGCTCAATCAGGATAGCCGGATTTATCATCAGCAAAATGTGCCGGCCATTTTAAACAGCCTGCTGAAAAAACACCGGGTGAAAGCCGATTCAAAACTCTACGATGCGCATCAGGACCGGGAATATGTGACCCAGAAGCGTGAATCCGATTATGATTTTTTCAGCCGGTTAGCCGCGGAAGAAGGTATCAGTTTCTGGTTTGAGGATGAAACACTGTTTTTCAGTGACCGCCATCTGGGCATGACCGCTGGCTTGCCGCTGCAATACCAGCCCCAGCCGGAAACCGCGCACGGGGTAGATACGGTTTATCAGGTACGGTTAGGCGTCGGCATGAGCCCGCAACGCAGCTTGCACAAAGACTTCAACCCGGAGAACCCGCGCTATCATCTCTCCCATATGCACAGCAGCGAAGGTTTCCGCGATTTCGGCAGCCAGACCCCTTACACCGTGTTTGAAAGTTACGGGCGTTTTCAGAAAGATGCCGCCGCCAAACCGTTTTTAAAATACCGGCAGGAAGCACTGGATAACCAGAAACAGACTGGCAGCGGTAGCAGTAACTGCATCAAACTGATGCCAGGTAAAATCTTCGAAATAAAAAATCATCCCCATAAACCGCTGAATGTTCGCTGGCAGGTGGTCGGTATCAGCCATCACGGGCGTTGCCCGCAGGTATTGGGAAATGATGCCGGTAAAGGCACTACACTTTCCAACCAGTTCAGTTTTATTTCCGGTCTGGATGATTATCGTCCGCCTTTCCACTACAAACCGCTGGCAGATGGCGATGAAACTGCCATCGTGGTCGGTCCGGAAGGTGAGGAAATCTTCGTCAATAAAGACGGGGCGATTAAAGTCCATTTCCACTGGAACCGCTATGACCAACCCGATGATGGTGCCTCGTGCTGGGTTCGCGTGGCTCAGGGCTGGAACGGTAACGGCTTTGGTTTTATGGCGATACCGCGTATTGGGCAGGAGGTGATTATCTCCTACCTCAATGGCGATATCGACCGCCCCATCGTCACCGGCTGTGTTTACAACGGACTGAATCGTCCGCCGCTGGATTTACCGGCTCAAAAAACCCGCACCACCTTTAAAACCAAAACCCACAAAGGCAAAGGCTTTAACGAACTGCGCTTTGAGGATGCGAAAGACAGCGAAGAAATCTATCTCCACGGTCAGAAAGACCTGACCGCGCATATCGAAAATGATGCCTACTGGCATATCAAGCATGACCAGAAAAGCCGCATTGATAATAACCGTTATCACGAGATACTCGCCGATGACCATCATCAGGTGGCTGGTTCGCGCAAAATCACCACCGAAGGCGATGTATCGCATCGGATTGCCGGCAGCCAGCATATTCAGACTGGCGATGCCACTGTGATTGACAGCGGGCAGGAAATCCACCTGAAAAGCGGTGGCAAAGTGGTGCTGGAAGCCGCCGCAGAAATCACGCTGAAAGTGGGCGGCAGTTTTCTGAAAGTCACGCCGGGCGGCATTCTCTGCTCACCGATTAATGTCGGGCAGGGTTCAGGCGGCAGTGGGCGCGGAGTTTCACTGCAATTACCGGAAGGCGTGGCACCGTTGCCGGAGGTGGAATTTCCGGTCAAAAAATATTGTGCATTGCAAGCACAGGAAAATGCTGCCTGGGTGATTAAATCCCCGCAGGGAGGTCAGTCATGACTGATTCTACCCAAAAAACAAGCTGGGCAACCTGGCTGGGCGGATCTGACAAACCGCCAGTTTACCTGATGATCAACCCGCTTTCGGTGCCTAATCCTGTCAACACGCTCTATGTGAACAACTGGGTTGAACAGGCTTTCCCCCTGTATAGCGGTACATCGCTTGCTCACCTGATGGAGCAGGGGCCGTGGCTTATTCAGCCGAAAATGGACTGTCTGTCCACGTTTACTCGTCTGCTCGACCACCGCGCGTTCAGTGACGGCAGTTGGGGCTGGGCATACCGTAGCGATACGAGCTGGCAGGCACAACTGGATCACTGGCAACGTCACCAGCTCGTGACCCTGCGAGACGAACAGGTCGTCTTCCGGCTCATGGATACGCGCATTCTGCGAGTATTGATGCCCGCGATGCAGCCGACGGATTGGACATCCTTGCTTAATCCGGTCACTGAGCTGATGGTGGATATGCCTGAGCCGACGGTTTTTCTTCGTCCGGCACAATGCCCGTTCAGCCAGATTGAACGCCCCTTTGTACTGGAGCCGCATCTGATTGCAGCATGGGAGCAATCAGATTTCGCACTGGAAGGTCTTGCCAAGACGTTAATGTATGAACTGTGGGAAGCACAGGGTGAACTGGCACTGAAACGGGATACTCCCGAAGGTACTTTGATCCGTGACCTTGAAAAATGGCTGCGCCAGCACCGCCAACAGAGTTCACGTTTACAGGCGCTGACCCTCCATGACTTTCTGGCAGGAAGCGATATTGATGCACAACGTACTTAATCAATAAAGGATTTAACCGAATGAGTGACACAGGAAGATTAGATTGTGTTCCCTGCAATACATTCAAACACTGGCTGGAATTTCAGTTATTGGATAATCAGGGCAAGCCATTAATCGGTATCCCCTATACCCTGAAAAGCCGGGATGGAGTGATCAAGGCCAATGGCGTGACGAATGGTCAGGGGGTTCTGCGGGAAGAAAATTTATCACCGCTTCCTATGACACTGCATGTGGATGCGCAGAAATTGGCAAACCAATTGGTTGAAAAACATTCTGTTGCAGCGGTGAAAAATGAAAAAGCATCGGGTTCCTCCCCCGCGATTATGCCGGGCGAACTCAGTGATGGACTGCCGAAGATCGAAGGCTGGACAGAAGAAGCCCTGCAAACAAAATATTACACTGACCGCGAATATTCGGGCATCACGGTGATACCCGAACATAACCGCCGGCATGTGATGGCCGTCGAACGCATTGTGAAACCAGTATTTGCAAAATCCTGCCTGCAACCTTTGGGTTGCACCGATGCGGGCACAGAAACCGAGCCCGCAGCCAATTTTGGTCAATTGCAGGTTTACCTGCCAGCACCCGCAACGGCTTCTGCGGCGCAGAATAAAAACACGCCGCCATGGTATATGGTGCCGATAGGATGGCTGCTTGATCAAGTGGTGCCACCGGCACAAGCCCATCCGCTGGTGTTTCAGGCAATGGAAACGCAGATGGCATTGGGTGCAGCAGTGGGTACGGCGAGTAATAACGATGGATCATGGGAAACCGAAAGCGCTCCGCCACTGATTTCTGAGAAAGAAAAGCTGTTCATGGCCGCCATTGTCTCTTCCACACCGGCGGACCGGGCACAGTTAGCCTGGGGGGCTCTGAAACGGGCATTTGGCACTGACAGTGACACGGCTCAACACCAGCTCGAAAGACTGAAACAACTGGCTGATCAAAAAGGCCGTGCAGAAACCCGTGTTCGCTATCGTTTTGTGGAGGATGAGAAGGCCGGAAAAGTGAAGGTGGTTGGTTACCATACCCGCGAAGGAAGTGGCATGGATACGGTTAAAGTGCGTCATGTGAAGCAAACCGCACCGGGAACATACGAATTTCGGGAGGATGGCGCGGATTCGCCTATACTGGTCTGGTACACTAATGCGTCGTCAATGTATAAGGCATTATCACCGCAGGAATTACCTCAATATTTTAACCAGCGTGGTACGCCAATCAATGTCAACACTGTACCGCTTGATGATCCGAGCATGACCGGTCAAACACCCGGCCTGGAAATCCCAGAGCAGCCAACGTGGCGGGACGGGATTATGGTCAACCCGCAGCAAGATCCGAATGAAATGGCGGGGAACAAAACAGAAACGCCAATATCGGATGGAACAGACCGCGGGCCAACGAAGACGACCACACCGGTACAGGAGCGTGATTTTCGGGATTATATTCTGGTTTTCCCGATTGAGGGCGTGCCGGCGGTTTATGTTTATTTGAGCGATCCTTATGGTGGAACGGAAAAAGGTAAATACAGTGGTCGTACCTATGATCCAGATAAAGCGGGTGGACCTATTCAGGATTTAGACTGGAGAAATGTTGAAATTACACAAGAAGGATTAGATAAAGTTAAACTACATACCAGCAGATTTGAAGAAAGTATTGAGAATACAATGATGATTGAACGTTTAGAGAAAATTCTGTCAGGAGAGATACCTACGACCGATTATGATAGGCGATACTACACACATGAAATAAGGGAATTAGAACGTTATCGTGTTGTAGGTGTTCCCGATGGTGTTCATGATGAGGATATTTGGAATCATGCCCATGCTGCAACTCTAGAGGATTACAAAATTCATGAAAGAACGTATCCTCTATATACACCTGAAGCTATTCATGCTGCTGATCTTGCAGAAGAAGCTAAATATAAATAGAGAGATAATAATATGCGTCCATTAGAGCAAATGATAAAAAATGAATCTGTCGAAGATATACTTTTAGTGTTTTCTCTTAAAAGCTCCTATCCATCTATAGATCGTATGTATGTAAGATTTAACTTTGAAGTCATTGAAAAAAACGAACTATGGACAACATACAAAAGACTACTAGACGAGGGGAAATTAACTAAAGATAATAAAGGGAAGACAATTAAAGGTCCTAATTGGAAAGAGCCTGAGTTTTCTAGAACAAAGAAATATAGTAACTTAATTGAATGATATTAAAAAATAGTTTTTAAAAAATGATTGTTAAAAGCTATTTGTTTAAACAGATAGCTTTTATTTTAAAAGGTTAATACCAAAATATTAGAGTAGCCAATGAATGATAAATATCATTGTCCATGTTGTGACCACATTTCTCTTGATGAACTTGGCGAATACCTTATTTGTGACATTTGTGGATGGGAAGATGACTCTATACAGTCTAAAAATGCCGACTTTCAAGGAGGGGCTAATGAGATGAGTTTAAATGAAGCCAGAAAAGCATTTTCAGAAGGTAAGAAAGTAATCTAACTTTACCTACACTAAAAAGTGTCCGTAAATTATTTGTATTAGTCGCGACTTGGTCTGACAATTCAACTTGAAAAGTTGAGAGTTACCGGTTTTGATAGAGATGTCCAAATCTTAAACAAAACACGAGGTAACTCTCATGCTATATACTAACAATCCTATTATTAAACACAAAATCGGTTTACTTAATTTAGCGGAAGAACTCGGCAACGTTTCTAAAGCTTGCAAAGTGATGGGTGTATCACGCGATACGTTTTATCGTTATCAAGAACTTGCCCAAGAAGGCGGTATTGATAATCTTATCAACCAAAGCCGTCGTGTTCCTAATTTTAAAAATAGAGCGGATGAGGCGACTGAGCGTGCCGTTGTTGAACATGCGGTAGAGTTCCCTGCTCACAGGCAACATCGAACCCGTAATGAGTTACGACAAAAAGGCATTTTCATCTCAGGAAGTGGTGTACGCTCTATCTGGCTCAGGAACAACCTTGAGAACTTTGCAAAACGGCTCAAAGCCCTTGAAGCTAAAGTTGCTGAAGAAGGTATTACGCTCAATGACGCTCAAATCGCCGCCCTTGAGAAGAAAGCTCATGATGACGAGGCTTGTGGTGAAATCGAAACAGCTCATCCTGGCTATTTAGGCTCACAAGATACTTTCTACGTGGGTAATCTAAAAGGTGTTGGGCGTATTTATCAGCAAACATTCATCGATACGTATTCGAAAGTTGCGCATTGTAAGCTGTACACGAGCAAAACACCGATTACGGCAGCAGACTTGTTAAATGACCGTGTATTACCGTTCTATCAATCTCACCAGCTGCCAATGCTAAGAATACTGACGGATAGAGGAACTGAGTTCTGTGGTCGAGTTGAACATCATGATTATCAACTTTATTTAGCGATTAATGATATCGACCATACCAAAACGAAGGCGATGTCTCCGCAAACTAATGGTATCTGTGAACGGTTCCATAAAACGATTTTACAAGAGTTTTACCAAATCACGTTCCGCAAAAAGCTGTATGGTGATCTGGAAAGTCTGCAATCGGATCTGGACAACTGGTTATGGCACTATAATAATGAAAGAACACATCAAGGTAAAATGTATTGTGGTCGAACACCAATGGAAACATTACTAGATGGAAAACGACTCTGGGCAGAAAAAAATCTGAACTAGATTTAACCTGACAGACACCTGTATAAATAACCGGTAACTGTCAGGTCAAGTCTGAGCTAATACAAATTATCTATATGATTACGGAAAATTTTCGGTAAAGGATATGTTATGTTATTCGTCGCCATGCTTTTTATGTCAATTGTAACTTTTTTCTTTTTAACTATAGTGGTTAGCTATTTATTTATCTTGGAAAGAAATGCAAAAAAAACAATATGGACGTCGTTATTAATGACATTTGTTTTTATATTAAGTCTACTTATTCCACAGTTTTCTTATCAATATTTATTTTAATGGGGTATTCGCGCTTGATTGCTCATTATGTGAGCAATCAAGTTATATGAGCAACCAAGGAGTTATTTTTTATCCTTAAGATGTTGCATTAATCTATTCTCAAAAATTTGTTGGTTAACTTGAAAAGTTACATTTTCTTTCCATTCGCCAGTGATATCAAATGGTTTTCCTCCCACATTAATATCCTCTTTCGCCCAATTAAATGTGTCGTATGGGTCAGTAAATTTATCATATAGTTTATAATTTATTGTACCAGATACATTATATGTATCACCCACTTTTTCAGCACTCACATTTGTAAGACTGCCACTGACCGTTGCACCTCCAATACCCCAAAGCGGATCGTAAACCGGAACTTTTTTTTCTAGACCAAAATTATACCTATTTTCAAAATCAACTCGTTCACCACCCTGAATCTGTGAAATAAAACGAGACTGAATACTGCCCTCTGGCCTACCAAATGCACCTGGTTTTCGCATCAAGCTACGAACTTTATCATGTACACCGATATCAGAGAGTGTCAATTCTCGGCCTGATTTTCCGAAAAAATGCTGCAACATACCGAATGAACTCATACTGGGTTTACTATTTTGAGCTTTATCGTAAAACCCTTCATTCGAACCAGGACCACCCCTACCAAAGTTTGCTTTTCTCAGCGGAAGCATTTTCGATAAATATAATTTTTTTACCCCTGTCGTATCCCCTTTGGTGTACGCCTTCATTATGTCTTCAATTACTTTATCTCCTCTTCTATCTCTTGGGTATGGGCAATCTTTTTCACCGCATACTGGACAAATATTTTTCTCTAACCCTTTCAAAAAGTCCATGTTAATTTTATTTTCTTCCGACATAAATATCCTTAATAAATATGAATAAATTTCACTATTTTTACATATGAAATGTTTTTTAATAAACTAAATTATATCGATAAAAATATTATTAAATATGTGTTGTTATCGACATGAGATAATTTTACATTTTTATTTCATACATAGATACTAAGATGGCATGTGTGGTTGTTCTTACAGTTATAGAAACTTAATTAATAACCATACGGTTTTTATTTCTGTGAAATGGTTAAGTTAAATTTAGATGAGTTAAATACCTATTTTTAGTAATTATATGTAATGGTTCGCATTCGAAAATGATCAGACTCGCATGTACGGTTAACGTGAGCACGGCTGTTTTTAAATGCTAAATAAGCTTTCATAATAACGATACACTCATTTTTTCATTCCCGGTTGTTGCCCTAATGAAAATGCAATCATAAATTCTTCAACGCACGCTAAGAGTTGCGGTCATGCTCCCAATGATTAGATATTGTGATAAACACCCTGCTTTTTATTATGGAGTGAGAGATGGCTAAAGTTGATGTGGTTTGTCGTTACTGTCATAAAACAGAAGAGGTTAAAGGGCATGGAAAAGGACGTACTGGTCATCCCCGCTATCACTGCTATGCCTGCCGTAAAACCTTTCAACTGAATTATGCCTATCAAGCCTGTTATCCCGGCGTGAAAGAGCAAGTTATTGATATGGCAGTGAATAACTCCGGTGTTCGTGATACCGCTCGTGTACTGAAGATAGGGATTAACACCGTCATTCGCACGTTAAAAAACTCTCCCCGAAAAATGTGACCAACCTTCCTCTTAAGGGAAATGAAGTCCAGCTTATCTGTGAAGTTGATGAGCAATGGTCATTTGTGAGAAGTAAAAAGAATCAATGCTGGCTCTGGTATGCTTGGGAGCCTCGCCTCAAGCGAGTCGTGGCACATGTTTTTGGTGATCGCAGTACGGCGACTTTACGCAAACTTCTTGAGTTATTATTCCCATTTAATGTCAGGTTTTACTGTACGGATGATTATGCACCTTACAACCTACTTCCTGAAGAAAAACATATTGTTGGAAAACATTATACCCAACGTATAGAAAGAACCAATCTGACATTACGTACACGTTTAAAAAGACTGAATCGAAGGACGATAGGTTATTCCAAATCAGAGGAGATGCACGATAAGGTGATAGGGACTTTCATCGAACGTGAATACTATTCTTTATAGGGCGATCTAACTATTGGAGTCACGACCTTTTTGGAGATAAACTAATACCTCTACAAATTATAGGTTTTGTTATTACTTTATTTGGTGTTTATTCTTGTAGAAAAAAATAGAATTTATTCTTGGATTCGCCTAAATAAGTGTAATTTTTAAGGAAGGTGATCAATTGCTATAATAGGCATCTCTTGCATTCACATAATAAGTGCAACACCATTATAAACGAAGTAAATGAGTTGATGTTCCTTTAAATAATTCATTCGGTGTTTTGTAATTCCTCGTTTTACGAGGACGATTATTTAATCGGTTTGCCACAAGATTTACCTCTCGTTCTGATACCTGATTAAAATCAGTTCCCTTTGGGAAGTAATTTCTGATTAATCCATTTGTGTTCTCATTTATTCCTCTTTCCCAAGGAGAATACGGGTGAGCAAAATAAATTTTTGCCGCTAAATTTTTACTGATAAGAGCATGTTCAGCAAACTCCAGTCCGTTATCAAAGGTAATTGTTTTAACTTTGTTTTTTATCCCACATAAGTGCCTTGTTGCCGCTTTTGCAACGCCTTTTGCTGTTTTATCTTCCAGTTTAATGATGAGAGTAAATAGCGATTTTCGTTCAACTAAGGTCAATAATGCACTTTTATGATCTTTGCCAACGATAGTATCGCCTTCCCAATCCCCAATACGCTGCTTTTTATCAACACATTTTGGGCATTTTTCAATACTGACTCTGTTTTTGATTTTTCCTCGGTGTTCATCACTTCCGTAGCGTTTACGAGACGGTTTTTTAGCTATCCTGAGATGCTGGTATAAATCACCACCATTCACTTTATCTTTATAAATCAATCTATAAACTGTTTCATGATGCAAAGAGATGATATTTTCCCTTTTGAGATAACCAACTGTTTGTTCAGGACTCAAATCTTGCCAAATTAACTGTTTAATCAATTTGACGATCTCAGGTGTCACTTTTACGGCTTTTATCGCGGCATGGCGGCGCTCTGAGGCTTTAAGTTGAGCCTGTTTAGGGCAGTATTTCTCGTCTTTCTGGTTTCGTCTCAATTCCCGGCTAATTGTTGATGGATTTCTATTAAGAGACGTTGCGATAAAGCGTTGTGTAAAACCGGCTTCTTTTAAACTAAAAATCTGATATCTTTCTATTTCGGTCAGTTGTGTATAGGCCATAGTGCATTTTCCTTTGGCGAGAAAGATGCCTACTATAGCAACTGACCGCCTTTCTGAGAAATTGCACTTATTAGGCGAATCCAAGTCTTTCTCGCTTAATTAGGAAAACAATCATTTTTTACCTGTTCAGATTGACACTGACGCGCTGCGCTTGTCTTCTCCGTGCCACCGGGCTAATACATTAACCCGGTAGCTCGGAGAGCTGAAAAACCCCTGCCAGAAAAAATATTTCCTCACCTGCTCCTCATTTTTCTCCTCACTTTTTATTTTCCTCACTGCAAAAACAGATGAGGAATTGATAATTTTTTATCCTTAAAAATCAATGCGTTTTGTGCTCCTCACTTTTTCCGTATATAGGCGAGAAAAGTGAGGAATTTGGTGAGGCACAAATTTCCTTTCCTCACCATTCCTCACTTTTTTACTCACTTTTTAATCTTCATTGTTCTGATTCATGATGGTGAGTTCCTGCCCGTGGCGGGTAATCAGTCTGTCTTGCTCTAACTTGGTTAACCAGCGGCTGAAATTCTTCACATTCACCCCCATCGCCTTTAAATCGTCACGCACAAGGGCAATGGAACAGGGTTCTTTCAGGGCAGTGCGCGAGCGGATACACTGCCACAGTGCCGTATGGTTATCGGTTTTATTGGAAACATGGCTGATTTCTTCCTCTTCAACCGGATCGCGTGGTCTGTCAATCAGCGCCAGTGACGTAATCTCTTCACCGTCTTTATCGGTAAAAAGCTCCACCACGCGCATATCATAGGCTTTGGTTTCTGGCTCTTCGGCATCTTTCATTTTGGTGCAGGTGATAACCAGCGAGCCGCTTTTTTTCCCTTCCCGGTTGATTTTGTATTCAACATCCAACGCGGCACGGAGGGCGCTGGAACCTCTCGCGCCTTTGCTTTCGTCTTTGCCGGAGTGGTGAACCACGAGAATGCTTGCCCCTGTTTTGGCTTTCAGTTCGTCACAGCCCCGGACAAACGCGCCCATATCTTTGGAGTCATTTTCATCTGCACCACCAAAACAGCGGGCTAACGTATCCAGAATAATCAGACGCACCGGTTCGCCTGTTTCAGATTCAACCTGCTGGGCTGCGACCACCAGTTCATGCACTTCGGCAGGCGAGGCCGGAAAGACAGGCGTATTGATCAGATACATATTTTTAACTGCCTGACCATTAACGATTTCCCATGCTTTGATGCGCCGGGGCACACCAATTCCGCCTTCGCCGACAACGTACAGCACAGAACCCTGAGCAACCTTTTTTCCTGCCCATGCTTTACCCGTGGCAATGTGACAACCCCATGCACCCGCCAGAAAACTTTTATATGACCCGCTAGCTCCGTAAATGCTGCATAAGGAATGTGCTGGGATGATGCCTTTAACAACATAGTCCAACTGAGCATCAAATCCTTCTGAGCCAACGGATAGGGGTAATTTTGTCTTGCGCTTTGGATAAAGCGTCTCTACATTGTGATAATTGTGGTTTTCTGTTGCGTGACTGTTCATTGATTTCCCTACTTGATACAAACCTTTACTGAATGCCTGTTTTGCTGCCTCAATACCATGATGCTGACGATAATCGTCCCAGTCGGCTTTAACAGCATCCGGTGGTAACGTGACCCAACCATTCACCGCAAGGGCCGCTTTTTCTGCTGAGATCTTGCCGACATTCACTTTGGGTTTCCCGTGCTTATCCAGCTCGTCGGGGCGGTGCCAGTCATTATCTGCGGCAATAATGATTTTGGTGTCCGGCCAGCGTTCCCGAATGGCTTTGGCAACAGAAGATAAATTGCCCTCATCCAGCGCCGCCAGAATAGTACCTTTATAGAGCTGGCTAACCGTGAGTGCTGTGGCGTAACCTTCGGTGATAATTACCGTCTCCGGATGCTCTTCCAGCGCTGTCAAGGGAATAAACGCCCCTTTTTTCTGGCTGCCGGGGAAGAATTTTTTCTCGCCATTGGGTTTAATGATCTGCGCACCGGTGACTTTTTTATCCAGTGCTGTCAGTGCCAGCACTGTCGAATTATCAAACAGTAGCCGCTGATCAAGGTGTTGCAGACCCTTTGCCGTCAGATAGGGCGATTGCCCGGTGACAGTTTGTGCCATCAGTGCCGCCACTCTTTCGGCAATAGGTTGTGTTGGATAATAGGTTTCTTTGGCTGGCTTGGGGGCTGGCAAAGGTAGCGCCAATACATTAGCAACGACTTTTGCCGCCTCAGTGATGGAAATTCCTTTGGTTCTTGCCACTAAATCCAGCCCATCGCCATAGTTTGGGGCGTCACACTGACGGCAATGCCAGTTGCCGTGATGGTGATCGTCAATAAAGTGAAAACGGTCGGTGCCACCGCAAATAGGACAAGCGCCATGCTTTCCCTTTGCGGGGATATCAATACCACAAGCGGGCAACAGATTTTGCCAGGAATACATAGCCGAGATTTTGACGGTTTGGATAAGATCAAACGGTTTTTGATTGCCCGATTTTTTTGGGGCTGTAAATTTAGGACGAGTTTGGGTATGCTGTGTATCAGCCATCGTTTTACCTCACTTAACGGTTGTTGGTCAGACGCCCTGTTAGTGTTACGAGCACTTCGGGGCGTTGTGTTTTTATGTTACGTGTCTTATGTCATCTTCTTTTCTGTGTTATGCCGCTCGCGATTCAGCAATACGCTGGGCAATCCAGTTATCAATCTCTGCTTCAATAAAAGCAACGGAACGCGGGCCAATCTTGACCTGCTGCGGGAATGCGCCGTCACTAATCAGTTTGTAGATCCACGCTTTGCTGTAACCCGTTCTGCGCTGTACTTCTGGCAAACGAATCAGGTTGGTTTTCAATGCTGCCACTGTCATGTCACTTCTCCTGTTACCTAGTCCCTGAAATATCATCGTGGACGTTGTTTGATGACAGGCGGATTATTTAAAAAGCAAGACTTAATGAACAGCGTTAATTGTTTTTCTCCCGATGAAAATTAACGGGTTGAAAATTGTACTAGCGGTTTTTTCTGTCACGCAGCGGTTTGGCGAAGTCATACGGTGTAATGGCTTTTTCCCGGTTCGCATCCAGATAGTCCGCCCACCATTGCACCATCAGCCGCCGTTCATCCAGATGTTTAGAGGTGTGAATATACGCCGCCCGGACGTTGTTTCGTTCGATATGGCTGAGCTGGCGTTCGATGGCGTCATCGCTCCA
>NZ_JAQRFN010000018.1 GCF_028598555.1 Xenorhabdus anantnagensis | reverse complement strand
GTGCCATGTGTGAACCCAGTTGTAGATAACCCGGAGACTGCAGCCTATCTCAGCGGTGATCTGGGACGGCTTGACTCCCCTGGCAAGCATGAGCAAACCCGTTCCTCGCGTACGGATGTCCCGGTGTGGGTGATTCAAAGCAAGTTGTTGCAATGTCATTCGTTCAGGCTCAGAAAGTGTTATCTTCGATTTCATAAGAACAAGCAGAAAGTCGGATTATCGGGTTATCGATTATAACAGTAATGCAGATAATTTATCTGATTAACTTATCAATAATCATGTTCTGCTCAAGAAAAAACTGTTTGGTATGGTTGGGTACAAGATAGCGGAAATATGGTATGTACTGAAAACATAGCTGGTTGTTTAGTTTATATTAAACTTGATAATGGTTAATGGATGCCTTTAGAAGTACCTGTTAATCGGAGAGTATTTATTACACAATGGCCTGCTGGATGGTGGGGAGAATTGAATTTATACCACCGTCAACATTGAGATGGCAAGATGGGGCACAAATAATGGTCGAAGTAGTATTGTCAAAATAGAAATAACTTACGACCACACAGTCCAAGTGGTCGTAATAATATGTTAGTTTACTCTATTTGTGAAAATGGCAAAACAGATTCATCTGCTGTTAACACTCTATCATTATTTCTTTCTCTATTAAGAATTGATGGTTCAATATCGTATCCTATAAGTTCTGATAATATGTATTTATTCATTAGTCCACTTAAGTAACCATCTTTATTTCGGAATGATTCTATAAATTGGCAATTATATTTGTCATCATTTGATTTGTACATAAAAGGAACGAGATATTGATCTCTACCTTTTTGATAACCATGACCTTTATTAACAATTTCTCCATGGTCAGAGGTGTATATCAATGCGTAGTTGATATTTTCTTTATTAAGAGTGTCATATATGCTTTCTACAACTCTATCTGTATGATGGATAGTTAAGTCATAGTTGTCACCATTTGGTAGTGCTAACTATCATCATTGTCGTAATTATTATAAGGTATATGACTCCCATTTAAGTGAATTACGATAAATTTTTTTTCTTCGTTATCTGAAAGAACTTTATATAATAGAGTACTTAAGTTATTATCTTTAAAGTTTGTGAGTTTTATTATATCGGATTTTTTTGCGATAAAACCGTATTTAGATGAATGAAGCCCATCTAGTTCTTGCGAACCTAGCCAGTAGGTTCTGTAACCATTTGACTTGGCCATTTCTATTATCGATTTATTTTTAAATAAGTTTTCTTCACTTTCTGGTGTATGAAATGCAAGAGACATAGAGAGAGAGTTTCTTGTTAGTGGTGCGCTAGAATGCGCATCTTTAATTATACAGCCTCCATTAGAAGAAAATATACGATACATATTGGGAGTTGTGTTTAATTTATACCCATATGCACTATAGTGAGTTGGTAATGATGATTCACCCATCACTAATATAATAGTATTAAGATTATTATTTTTCTTTCCTATTATTGAATCGTTAAATTTATCTATTTCATTTGTATTTGCATACTTGTCGCTTGAATTTCTGGAAATATACAAATAAGCAAGATCACCAATGACAGAAGGATACCTGTCCCTTATGAATCTACCTACTAGTTTATCATCCTCTCGTATATCTGCTAATAATTTCTTATCTATGGAAGCGGCGCTAAGATAGAATGTAACGAAAAAAACAAACACAGGCACTATTTTAAATGCTACAGAGTAATGAATGTCTCTTGTTTTCTTAATTATTAAATAAGATAAAGCTATTGTGACCATTATTGACGGCAATAACATTATGAAGAATAAGTGACTAATCATATTTAATGATTCTTTTTTATTCGTCTCAATAAA
Source organism: Xenorhabdus anantnagensis (assembly GCF_028598555.1). Classification (GTDB taxonomy): domain Bacteria; phylum Pseudomonadota; class Gammaproteobacteria; order Enterobacterales; family Enterobacteriaceae; genus Xenorhabdus; species Xenorhabdus anantnagensis. The sequence goes on along the minus strand of NZ_JAQRFN010000018.1, from coordinate 85,313 downwards.
TGAATCGAGAATAGATACGGATATTCTTTCACCAAAAACAAGAGTGTAATTTATTTGAATGGAAAGTAATAAAAGAAATATACATCCAAAACTACGCAGAATTTTATTTTTTCCCTTAATTAATAGGAAAATAGATAATAGCATTGCAAAAGTTGATAAGTTGGGTATGCTCGAATCCTTTTGAAAGATAAATGGGTTCAATAAGTAGGTTAAGCCGAATCCAATAACGATAGTTGTAATATATTTATTGTATCTATGATTAATCAGTTTCATGTTACGTTTTTTGATGAAAGATAAAGTTTGATATCATAATTATAGATTTCTTTGCACTATATCTCCACAAACATAAGCTCTTTTTTAGAGTAAAAGTTCTTATTTTTATCACACTTAACAACTTTGGAATAAAAGTTAGTCTTCCGAAATTTTGCTTATGTCAACAGGTATAAGCATGTATGTGTTGTTGTCACTGTATTTTTCCGACTTTATTCTTAATCAAGGTGAATAGGGAAGATATCAATAAATATTTTTTCTAATGAATATCAACCAAAAATTATCGAAAAAAATAGAAAGAAAAAAGAAGTTTCAAACATTGTTGAACAGCAGCAAAACCCATCCACAATCAAGCCCGCTGTTGTCATTTTTTGTCGGCCATTTTACCAGAATATTACCATCATTTTACCAAGAGCAAATTCCACCCATAAAAAAACCAACCGTAACAGGTTGGTTTTTCTAGGGAAATTTGGTCGGCATGATAGGATTTGAACCTACGACCCCCGACACCCCATGACGGTGCGCTACCAAGCTGCGCTACATGCCGATGACTTCTCTTATACTACCGTTTTTTATTTTCAAAGCAAGCCCTTAGTTTAGTGAGTGCTTGATTTTTAAACGATTAGTTTGCTAAAAATCGTTTCACCTCAGCTAATATTTGTAATAATTGAGCTAAATTTGGTTTAGTTTCCTGAATTTCATTGCCATCTAAATCATACAGATGATATTTCCCATCCTTGAAAAGGCAGACATTATTTTTAGCCGTCGTGACAATTAATGAACCGTCATCACCAGTAATAAGCCATGGATTTTCCCTTTGAGCATTAAAGAGATCTTCGCCCTGTGAGTAATCTGCAGGAGGATTAGTGGCGTGTAATAAACGAAGCATTAAGGTTGTCATGATATCTTGATGGCTAGTCAATTTATCAATAGTTTGTGCAGGGGTGCCCGGCCACTGAATTATCAGGGGAACATGGATTTGTTTACGGTTGAATTTGTCACCAGTAAGCCATTTTGAGCTGTTCACTGAGGTTTTTTTGCTCGTCTTGGCTGTAATCACAATGATCGTTTTATTCAGGATGCCTTTATTTTCCAAAGCTTCTAAAACATGGCTGATTTCAGTATCCAACGCTTTCTTATCAAATTTGCCGGATGAAGGCTTAAAACCGTTAATATCCAGAAATGAGAACCATGGTGTAGAAGTATTGCGCAGATCCAGCCATTGATTCCATTGTGCCACAGTTAAGTTATCGTTTTGTCTTTTAGCTTCTGGCAATGAATAGTCGGTCAATATAGCCTGGCGATAAAGTGGCGCTTGGAATCCATCTGAAGAGAAGAGGCCAAATTGATAACCTTGATGTGTTAGGGCATCAACAAGTACTGATGATTTTCTGGCGTTAAGGATGCCGTCTAGATAACCTGATGATATGCCATAAAATAAACCAAACAATGCAGTGTCATTCTGAATGCCTGTGCTGAAATGTTGCGTGAACTGGATATTGTTCTTCGCGAAGTGCCCCAGAGTTGGCATATCATGGGCGATGTCTTGATTATCCAACCCATCCACGACAAGTAGAAGTAAGTTATAGCCGCGTCCGGTATCCTGATAAGATAAGTCATTCAGCGGGTAATTGACACTCAAAGCTGCGGGATTACCTTGCTGGCTAATGCGGCGCTGAAACTCTTGGTGATCCAGTAAACCATGTTTTTCAAGGAACTTGCGGGCGGTCATTGGATAAGAAATTGGCAAGTTTGAACGTTGCATAGTAATCGGACGGTAGAAATTGGCATCCGCCCAGATGTACATAAGGTGTGAAGCGATAAAAGCAGTAATAAATACTGCTGCCAGTGGCTTACCAAATCGTTGACGATTTAGGCTACGTAATTTTTGCCAGCTCCATGTGCCAAAAAGCATCTGTATCAGAAAAATCAATGGAATACAGATGAACATGAGTTGCCATTCCCTTGTTAACTCGCCTTGTTCTGGGTTAGTAACTAGATTCCAGACTAATGAGGTTAAATGCAGGTGAAAGTGGACATAGACGGAGGAATCTAATATCAGTAATGTTAAACCTGCCGTTGCCAATATGGCTGAAAGAAACCTCATTAATCGCTGTGACATGACGATAAATGTCAGCGGGAATAAAACAAGTAAGTAAATGGCAAAAACAATGAAACTGAAATGACCGAGCCAACTGACCAGCGCGTAAATGCGACCAAACAGTGAACCCGGCCAGTCAGACGCAAATAGATAGCGACTGCCCAGCACCAGACTGAACATAATGTTGAACAGTGCGAACCAGTGTCCCCAACTGATCATCTGAGAAACTTTTTCGCGGTAATGCTGACAGCTAGTCACCATATTTTCTTTACGTCAAGGTGGTTAATTAAGATTAATGCGCTTTGTCTTCGTTGATTGAAGACTGTAACGCGTGTACAAACGAGTCTGCAATATGTTTGCGCTGTTCAGGAGCAATGCTTGTATTGATCAAATTCGTTACCATATTGCCCAAAACCATCAAGGTCAGGTCAGTTGGAGTATGGTTTTTCTCGAAAACATTTACTAATTCAGTTAATAAATGTTCAAATTTTTCATCGCTATAGCGGGATGACTGTGGCATAAATCAAATATCCTGAATGTACAAAGCCCTATATCTTACCGTATAGAGGGGCGATTTTCCGCTTTTTTATGACAAATTAATTTTTTGTTACCAAAGTTGCAAAAGGAGTATAAATAATGAGTCTGGAAATTACCCAGATCGCGTTACACCGGTTGATTAAACGTGATGAGCAAACGTTGGAAGTGATTCTGCGTGATTCTTTGCTGGACACTAATCAAGTGGTTGAAGAGATGATGGCAGAGTTACATCGTGTATATAGTGCGAAAAGTAAAGCTTACGGTTTATTTAATGAGGAAAGTGAACTGGCAGAATCTCTTCGTCATCTGCGTAAAGGAGATGAGGATTTTCTCGGCTTTAGTCGGGCTGCAACTGTTCGCTTGAAAGATGAGTTGGCGAAATATCCGTTCGCAGAAGGGGGAACGGTGTTGTTTTGTCAATATCGATATCTTGCTGTGGAATATTTACTGATTGCCGTTCTTAATAGTTGCAACAGCATGTCCGTCAATGATGAACTTGATGTAAATACAACGCAATATATTGATATTCCCCATGCTGATATTGTTGCCAGAATCGATTTGACTGAATGGGAAACAAATCCTGAATCCAGTCGTTACCTGACATTCCTAAAAGGACGGGTGGGGCGTAAGGTTTCTGACTTTTTTATGGATTTCCTTGCTGCCAGCGAAGGCATGAATGCCAAAGTTCAAAATAAAGGTTTATTGCAGGCTGTGGACGATTATTGTGAGTCGGCACAGTTGGATAAAAATGAACGTCAGGCTTATCGTCAGCAAGTTTATGGTTACTGTAATGAGCAGTTACAAGCTGGCGAGGAAATTAAGCTGCAAGAACTATCTCAAGAGTTACCCTCATTGGGAGAGCAAAATTTTCAGCAATTTTCGCAAGGACAGGGCTATGAATTGGAAGAGAGTTTTCCGGCCGATCGCGGAACGTTGCGCCAATTGACAAAATTCGCGGGCAGTGGGGGAGGATTAACTATCAACTTTGATGCCATGTTGATGGGAGAGAGAATTTTTTGGGATCCAGTAACGGATACGTTGACGATTAAAGGCACACCGCCAAACCTACGTGATCAATTGCAACGTCATGGTGGCAATCGCTAAACTGGTAACAGTGAAAAATTAATCTGTAGAAATAAATAACGCCGCAAATGCGGCGTTATTTACTCGGCGTCCCGATAAAAGCTCGACTGTGGCTAATTAAGCACGCAGGAAATCGATGTGCGTCAGTTTAGGTTTAAACGGATGACGCTGTACTGCCTGCACTTTAACTTTAGTTTCTTTACCATCAACAACCAGAGTCATAACTTCGTAGAATTCTGGTTTGCTTTCGTGGTTGATAACTGCATCGTGATCCAGTTCGATAGAAACTGGCTCTTGGTTACCACCGTAGATGATTGCTGGAAACTTGTTAGCTCTACGCAGGCGGCGGCTCGCACCTTTGCCCTGCTCTTTACGTACTTCTGCATTAATAGTTAACATTATTTTTTCTCTGTAAAAGAAGAAAATAAATCCTGCTACAGGCGACCCAGCAGCAGGTTCGATACTTGGCTTAACATTATGTATTACGCTAAGCGGGCGGCATTCTAACGAAAAACCGATATAACGGCAAATATAAATATGCTTTCCGGTCGGTTAATGGATTAGTGGGCAGGTTGTTTGACATATTTAATGCAAATCATCTTTAGTACAAATCATCAGCCCGCCTAAATCGTCCTTGATAATCAAAAACCTTATCTCGAATTTGCCAAAATTGCCCTTTTTTACGTGCGACAACAAAATCAGGGTGGCGCAAGGAAGGAAGCTGATTAGCAATATCTGCCGCTGTTTTCCAACGAAAAATGGTTTCTGGTGCACGCTGGTGTTGGCGAAGAAATTGTAGTTCAAATACTTTCTTTTGGGCCGGGGTGGATAAACGGAATAGTTCTGATACATCGGCACCATCTTCATCGTAATAGGTGATTTTCAGCCATTCCCCTTTGTTGTCGTGACCCGGCGTTAGCTGCATTCCGCCACAACGCAACACCAGCGCATCTTTAAGTTTCAGCGCTGCTTTCAGCATATCATCGGGATCGACGAGTATTTCGTCACAACGGTGACAACGTCGGGCTGCAATATCATTTTCTGCGCCACAATGGGGGCATGATTTGAAACGAAAACGGAAATCACATTGTTGGCGTCTCCCATTTTCGTCTTCTTCCCAGCCTTGGCAGCGCCGTCCAAAATGTTCAATGATTTCTCCATCTGCTGTGCATGTACCCCAAAAAGTATTGGCAAATTGGCAGATGGGGCAGAATACCTGTACAGGCTGGTTTTGCGAATTGGGTTTGTTGCTACCTACTTCTGGGGTGTAAAGATCGTGAGGATTACCAGCATAGTCCAGAATCAGGCAATCTTTTTTGTCAGGAAATAAACGTAAACCGCGCCCGACGATTTGCTGATAGAGGCTGACGGATTCTGTTGGACGCAATATAGCGATTAAATCAACATGAGGAGCATCAAATCCTGTTGTGAGTACCGCAACATTGACCATATAGCGAAGTTGCTGTTCTTTGAATGCCGTAATTAAGAAATCTCGTTCAGATGCGGGCGTATTTGCGCTGACTAGCGCGGCTTGGTCTGTAGGCAGCAATTGGAAAATTTCTTTGGCATGCTCTATCGTAGCTGCGAAAATCATCACACCTTTTCGATCTTGTGCATATTCAATGACTTGTTTAATGATATGAGGCGTGATGCGCTTTTGACGTTTGAGCTCTCGGTTTAATTCCGTTTCGTTAAATATCCCTTGTTGGCTGGTACGTACCTGGCTGAAATCATATTGTATTACGGGCATATCCAGCCTTTCTGGAGAAACCAGAAAATGGTGCTTAATCATATAACGTAATGGAAGTTCATAAATACAATCGCGAAAAAAACTGCGCTCATCACCGCGGATCATGCCATGATAATGATATTGATATATCCAGCCAGAGCCGAGGCGATAAGGCGTTGCAGTTAAACCTAATATGCGGATTTGGGAATTGTTTTTCCGGAGCTGCTGGATGATTTGTTGATATTGACTGTTTTCGTCATCGCTGATGCGATGGCATTCATCGATAATTAGCAGTGAAAAATGGTGATCAAAACAATCCAGGTTGCGGGCAATGGATTGGATGCTACCAAAAACTACTTTTCCTTCGCTTTGTTTTTGGTTCAATCCGGCAGAAAAAATGTCGGCATTTAATCCATAAGCACAATATTTGCTGTGGTTTTGCGCAACGAGTTCTTTGACATGTGCCAGTACTAAAACGCGGCCATGAGCCAATTTTGCCAGTTCAGCAATAACAAGGCTTTTACCTGCGCCTGTCGGCAAAACAATAACGGCAGGATCTTTGTGTTGGCGAAAATAGCGAATGGTTGCGTCTACCGCTTCTTGTTGATAAGGACGTAAAGTAAAAGCCATTTTTATGTTACTGTCACAAACATCAGGTAAAAGATAATTGATGTAGAGAATAACATTTTTCATTTAGCCCTGCTGCCGAGAAATAACTTGTTATTATTTTTCAGAGAAGAAGTGGGCTATAACGTGTAGCTTATTATTGATATAGTTACTGTCGTGATGATTTTCCTATAAATTATCTGTTTAACTTTGTATCCTAGTCATGGCCTTGAAGTTGTTCGCGATATCAAGGACGTGTTCATATGTATTTATTTTTGTCAGGTATTTCTATTCATGCGATTGGATAAATTTTTATCACAACAATTAGGTATTAGCCGCAACTATGTGGGGCGAGAGTTGCGGGCAGGGCGAGTTACTGTCGATGACGAAATCATCAAAACAGGCGCCTATAAGTTGAAGTCCGATCAACAAGTTGCCTATGATGGTTCGATATTGCAACAATTAAATGGTCCGCGTTATTTCATGTTGAATAAACCTCAGGGATATGTGTGTTCGACAGATGATCCGTCAAACCCAACAATTTTGTATTTTATTGATGAGCCGGTTGCCCATAAATTACATTCAGCAGGGCGTTTGGATATCGATACTACAGGGCTGGTGCTGCTGACTGATGACGGACAATGGTCACACCGTATTACATCTCCCAAACATCATTGTGAAAAAACCTATCTTGTTACATTGGAACACCCCATTGCTGAGGATATCGAGCAAAAATTCCTGACAGGAGTGCAGCTAAATGGGGAAAAAACCCTGACAAAACCCGCACAACTGGAAATTATTGAGCCTCAACTTGTTCGTTTGACCATTAGTGAAGGGCGTTATCATCAAGTAAAACGAATGTTTGCCGCAGTAGAGAATCATGTTGTAGCGCTTCATCGGGAGCGAATTGGCGAAATTTATCTCGATCCTGAATTGGAGCAAGGAGAATATCGAGCGCTGACTGATAGTGAAATCAACAGCATACAAACGCCAACACCTTAATTTTATCCTTTAACTGATTCAGGAGTTACTGCGTGCAACAACAGCGTTCGTCCTATTTGGGATTAGTATTGATCCTTGGTTTGCTTTCTATGTTAATGCCATTGGCAATTGATATGTATTTGCCGAGTATGCCAACGATCGCTAAAGATTTTGGTGTCAATGATGGCTTGGTACAGATGACACTGAGTAGCTATATTTTGGGCTTTGCCATTGGCCAAATGGTTTATGGGCCAATGTCGGATAGTTTGGGGCGAAAACCCGTCATTCTGGGCGGTATTATTGTTTTTGTCATCTCTTCTGTTGCATGTGCTTTAGCACAAGATATTGATACTTTCATCGCTATGCGTTTCTTGCATGGATTTTCTGCTGCGGCTGCCAGTGTTGTAATCAATGCTCTTATGCGTGATAAATTCACAAAAGAGGAATTTTCCCGCAGCATGTCTTTTGTGACATTGGTGATGATCATTGCACCTTTATTAGCTCCCATGTTAGGTGGGCTGTTGATGGTATGGTTCAATTGGCATGCTATTTTCTGGTCGATTGCTGTTGTGGCGGTAATTGCTACAGCTCTGGTTGCTTTCTTCATCAAAGAGACGTTGCCTAAAGAAAAAAGGCAGCGATTTCACTTAAAAACGACTTTGAAGCAGTTTGTTATGCTGTTTCGGCAACGCCAAGTGCTATGTTATATCTTAGCCAGCGGTTTTTCCTTTGCAGGAATGTTCTCTTTTCTTAGTGTTGGTGCATTTGTTTACATTAAGTTAAACGGTGTGTCTGAACAGCATTTTGGTTACTATTTTGGGCTGAATATTATTTTTCTGTTCATTATGGCAACCATTAATAGCCAGTGTGTTCGCAAATATGGCCCATTGAAAATGTTGCATATTGGATTGTACGTTCAATTTGTCATGGGATTATGGTTACTGTTTAGCACCATGTTTGATCTGGGATTTATTTCTCTGGTTATGGGGGTTGCTATTTATATCAGCGGAATTTCCATGATTACGTCTAACACTATGGCTGTTGTATTGGACGATTATCCTCATATGGCTGGAACGGTTGCTTCATTGGCAGGAACCATCCGTTTTAGTATTGCAGCATTAGTAGGCACTATTTTGTCTTTATTGCCAGAGGAAAGTGCATGGCCAATGGTTGGTTCAATGGCGTTATGCGTAATATTGGCAATGTTGTTGATTATATATGCACGTGATAAGTTGCATAAATAATCAGTATTATAAATAGTTTAAAATAGTAACGATCAGAAAGTAATTAGGATCGTGCATCAAATGTTTTTAAAGGCCATCTGTCAGTATGGGGTGGTCTTTTGTTTATTATCAGATGTTATTCTTCTCGTATCTAATAAAAAGACATTTGTTCAGGTTTCTTCTTGAGCCGATGTAGAGATTGAAATTAACTCCGTTCTCCTAAAGTACTTTAGATTTTAAAGGTACGATTCATTAATCCGATAAACAGGAAATATCGAACAATCATCAAACAAGTTTAATTATTTGTTAATTTTATCATATCTGATCAATATTGAAATGTTACTTTTTTGTTAACTTGTTATAATGGCTTCATGATTCTGGAAGGTCATAAGGTTGTCATTATTTAACCTATTGTAAATAAAAAGATTATGCTTTTATTGGTACTCAGTGATGTTTGAAAAAATAAATATGTAAATAAATCTTGAATGAAAGGTTGCTGTTTTGCATAAAAATAAGTTGAATTATTTACTTAAACAGTATAAATATATACAAAATGCGAGTTCGATCTCACTTTTTTTAGATAGAAGACGAAGTAGGTGAGATAACGCGATTTTTATTTTAACTTTTTGTTTACTTTTTTGTTGGTGGTTATTCGGTTTTAACGAATCGATAACCTACAGCTGGTGGTTAGATGTATTAATGTTGTTTCTGATAGGAATGATACGTGAATAATATTCAACTTTCGGTAGTACATAGGCTGCCGCAAAGTTATCGGTGGTCATCTGGTTTTGTTGGTACAAAAGTTGAGATTTTACCAGCAGAAGAAACAGATTTAAGAAATAGCCTGATGGGGCTGAAATTATTAAGCCATGAAGGCGAAAAAGCGCGGGAGATTTTGCAAGCTATAAATCAGTCTATTGCTGATATGCAGATACTAAGTGCTGTGATTGAATGGGAAGGGGAGCCATGTTTGTTTTTTGCTAAGGAAGATGAGAGTGCTGTGATATGTCGTTTAAAGACGTTAGGCGCTGCAATTGCAGAAAATATAACTGCGCTGTATCCATTATAATTCTACCTATTGATCAAAAATGATAAAAAACGCTTCTTAGATAGAAGCGTTTTTTAAAGTTTGCAAGGGAAAATCTTAGTAACACAGGTGATTCAGTTATATCGAGGCTTTTATATCATCTGATAATACTCGTCTTGCACCGTAGTAACGTTTATTCCAGTAAGTATCGGTCAGTTTGGAAACAATAACCCCGTTGCTGGTTGAAGCGTGGACAAATTGATGATTGCCGATATAGATACCGATATGACGCATACGAATCCCCGTCTTAAACAGTACCAAATCGCCCGCCTGCAATTTAGAGCGATTAACGGTTTGTCCTATATTCTGCTGTTCCAATGTGGAACGTGGTAACTCTATCCCAAATTGGTCATGAAAAGTACGTTGTACAAAAGCAGAACAATCAATACCGCGTTTGGTGTTCCCGCCAAATCGATAGGCGACACCTTTCCAGTCTGCGTATTGATTAAGTATCTTAGACTTAATATCTAAGCTGTTAACCAGCGTTTCAAATTCATCCTGAGATGTTTGCAGTAAATAATGCTTTTGAGAGTTTACTGCATGCATCTCAGTTTGTTTATTGCGTAGCTTGGAATCTGGTGAACTACATGCGGTCAGTACCACTGCCGTCAAAATTGCGGGTATCAGCCGCATGATATATCTCAGTATTGATTGAGATTTGACCATTATATTGATTTTCCCTTGCAGTCCTTAATGTGGCTTATCGACATCATGAAAACACTAAACGTTTTAAAGCTTAGTCAGAAGATGGTGAATTAACAAATTTTCTGTCCATAAAGTGTGCTAAGCAACACATTTTATTAGTATCTTTACAAAGAGTGTTATTTTAATAAACAGGACGCATGGAAGATTACTGAAATCATTAGTAAAAAGCGAGAGACAAAAAGAATTATTTACAAAAAATTAGATTAATAAGTAAGGGGTTAGAATGATTTGTTGTTATTTTATACTTCTTTGATAAATATAGTGTGATATTGAGGAGATAATAGGTATCTCCTCAATATTATTATCTTAATTACTGCGTCTAATATGCGGTAATTTCTTGTCTAGCCATGTTGCCATAATGTCACTTAATGGGGTCAGCAATACCCAGCTCATGCCAATCAGTGTCAGGGACAAAGAGCCTACAGCAATGTCTGTAAACCAGTGAGCACCAGCCATAATACGTGGAAGAGCAAAAGTGACCATAATCAGTAAAGCAATGAAGAATGCACCACGGGAGATATAACGCAAAATAAAGCTGCTGAAAATTAAGAGCATCAACCCATGATCACCAGGAAAGCTGTCTTTGGATGCATCTTTTGTATGCCAGCTTGTCATTTCGTTTATGCGATTCACATTTTCAAATGTCAGCGTCGGGCTTGGGCGACTGACGGGGATCCGATGTCCTATTTGATTAATGATAACGGCCGAGATGATCATCACTAGACCAATCATGAAAAGTCGGCGTTTGCCTGCATAATCCTGTTTCCGAAACGCGCTGTAGTACAATAGGCCCATGCATAGAAGCGATATAACATCAAATGCCCTGACGTTCGCGATGGCTACAAATAGAGCAAATTTTGAATCTGGCAATAATTTTTCATTAAAAAAATAAAAAATAGAGGAATCAATGTGGAACCAAAAGCCGTGGTTCTCAGGCAAGTACCATGAGAGAAACAGGGCGATACCAAGGATATTGAGAAGAAGTATAGCGAGTGGGTGACTACGAGTCATGGGATACCTATTTAACACATAAAGTGGACTTTGGTAGACAAATAAACTGGGAGGGGACTATAACAAAATTTATAGGAAAGCGTAATCATCATCGAATGAAGTGAGTAACGTGTAGTTATATCAGTATATTTGTATAGTTCATCAGTGAATCTTTTTGTTGTTAAATATGCAAATAACCTAATGATATCGGAAAAATAGCTAAATCCCTACGGCAGTACCGATAATATATATTTGGTGTAATGTTGGTATCTGACTATTATTAAATAATCACAAATTGGTTTTCTCATATCTTAACTTATTAGGATATTATGTTGAAATGTAGCTTAGGTTAGTAAAAAGTATTAAAGAAAGTGTTTCATTTGCCGTTAAGTTGTTATATAGATAGCAGAGCGTTACACCATTATCTGGTTTTAAAATTAGCGCGGGGCTGAAATTGAAAAAAGATAATAATACCTGCAATGGAGGTTGAATGCTTATGTTACGAAAAATGACAACTTTTTTGTTTATGTCTTTATCTTATCCTGTAATGGCGAATTCTCCGTCAACCTCAAATTCTGGAACGATTTATTTCTATGGTGCTATTGTTGAACCGCCATGCCAAGTCAATTGGGATGAAAATCATACTAAAATGCACTGCTGGTATAATGGTGAACAGTTAAATCAGGAAAAAATTATAGAATATCAAAAAGATGATAATTCTCCATTATCTATCCCAAAGCACATCGGAAAAGAAGAAATAAAATGGGTGGGAGAAAATAAAGAATTAGGTATTATTACTATAACTTATCACTAAATGTTATATGGAAGTATAATAATTATCTCATTTATTTTATCTAAATAATATAAAAGAAAATTAATAAACTTATCTGTGATTTAGCTCAAGACAATGATTACTAATAACATGCTTGTTAATTGGTCAATAAAATTAATGTTTTTTTAGTTTAAAGAAATCTCTTTTGATATTTATCAATAAAAGATTCCAATGTCGTATTTTTTTCACATGAAGTAGTTATTATGGAGATGAAGGAATAAAAGGTAGCTGAGTTTTAGTTAATGGAAAAACGAAAGTGAGGTGACCATGCAAAATTATCTTAAATTGTTAATTAGTTGTTTGTTGGTTTCATGGCTTTCTTATGGATATGCCGAATCTAAAGGAGGAGTAATTCGGTTTTCTGGTGCAATTGTTGACCCCGGATGTCAAGTCGTTGTATCAAATACTCAAGCCAATATCTCTTGCTATCGATTAGGGAAAAATCTCACTGTTAAACAAATCATTTCAACTCACAAAACGAAAGGTAATGTCGTGCTTCCTGGTAACATAGGTGTTTCCAGCGTGAAGTGGACTGACAATCAGAAACGTGTGGCAATTGTTAATGTGGATTATTTCTAACTTAATAGACAGACGATGAGTTGCTCTTTGCATTAAGTATTATCTTGTCAAAAGAGCAACTCATATTTAAAGATAAAGAATTAGTCACAACGTCCCATATAGCGACGTTCTGCAATATGAATACGGATTTTTTCACCTGAACTCAGGTACTCCGGAACCTGAATAGTCAATCCTGTACTCATCTTAGCCGGCTTAGTGCGGGCGCTTGCTGATGCACCCTTGATACCCGGTGATGTTTCTTCAATGACCATATCAACAGTTTGAGGTAATTCAAGAGATAACAATTGCCCATCCATTGTTAGGACTTGCATTCCTGGTAGACCGTCTTCAGGAATAAAGAATAATTCCTCTTCTATTTGATCTTTTTTGAAGTGATAAGGAGTGAAGTCTTCGTCATCCATAAAAATATATTCATCACCGTCAATATAGGAAAAACTCACACCACGGCGTGTTAATGTGATGGTTTCAAGAATGTCATCGCCTTTGAAACGTTCTTCCACTTTCTGACCAGTACGAATATCAGTAAAACGCATCTTATACAGAGTGCTGGCACCGCGTGCGCTGGGTGACTGAATATCAATGTCTTTAACTAATAATAGTTTTCCGTTGTAGCTGATTGCAGCGCCACGCTTAATTTCATTGGCTTTAGCCATAGATACCTTCTATAAAAACAAGGAAATAGTGGAATGAATATTTAGGTGGCGACAAAATTACTCGTAGTTAACCTGTTAGGCAAGAGATGAATGAATGCCCCAGTAAAAATACTGGAGCGAGTAAAAAACATTACCGATAAACAGGCAATACATCAAACAAAGATAGAATGTGTGCTAGCGCATTTATCAAACCGAACAGGATAACGAAGATAATCAAAAAATTACCGCCCGGAGCTTGATAGCTAGATGTTGGATAGCGTTTACGACTGGCTCGGGCCATTAAAGCAGGAACAATAACTGCCCAAATGGTTGCTGCCAAACCAGCAAAGCCGATTGCATATAAGAAACCGTTTGGAAAGACCAGAGCTAATACAGTGGGAGGAATAAAAGTAATCAGTGCTGTCTTAAAACGTCCTTTTCGTGAATCGTCGAATTTAAAGAAGTCTGCCAAATAGTCAAATAGTCCTAATGATACACCTAAGAATGAACTCGCCAAGGCCATATATGAGAAGGCATTCAAGAATTTAGTTATTGTCGTATTATCGGAAGTCTTATCCATTTGTTGCAGCAAGTTACCAATATTACCACCATCAGCAATAATCTGCTTGAAGGCTTCACGAGGAATATTTCCCTGAATGACGTACTGCCATAAAATGTAAATCGCTAATGTTATCAAGGTTCCGTATAGCAAGCTATGTACGACAGCTTTGCTGTCTTTATGGTAATACTTGACCAGCCCCGGAACATTACCGTGATAGCCAAATGAGGCCAGTAAATAAGGCAAAGCGATTAAAGCATAGGGTAAATAGCTTGAATTGGTATTAATCTGATCAAATAAGATAGCAGGCTTCACTTCGATAAACATACCACTGACGGACATGATAAAGGTAATTACCATTCCGCCTATCAAGATAGTACTTAAGCGATCTACTGCTTTAGTGGATAACCAGACAATAAAGGCAACGATAAAGGCGAAATACAGGCCGGATATTGATTGAGGTAATGGAATAATATTATTGATATTTTGAGAAATAATTGAGCTGCCTGCTGAAATATAAGCATAGGTCAGTATATACAGAACGAAGGTGATGGATAAACCGTTAAGAGTGCTCCAGCCTTTGCCCAGCAAGTCTTTAGTGACGGTATGGAAGCTGGAACCAGCAGGGTAATTCATATTGGCTTCCAGAATCATCAGACCTGAGAAATACATACATGCGCAGGTATACACCAGCAAAATGATTGATCCTGTAAACCAGACACCTGAACTGACAATCGGAATGGAAAACATACCTGCACCGACAGCAGTACCGGCAATGATCATAGCTCCACCAAATATGGAGGGGCGTTTCAAATTTTGCGTTACCTCAATGGTCATATAGATTTCCTTATGAATGGTGTTACTTTGTACTAGCGCGACGATATATTAATGAATCATATGTGTAAACAAATAATTATAGGAAATAACTAAATTGCATTTGTTACATTTGTTGCATTTTGCATACAAAGATGAGGCAGGTGATCTGAGATAGTCTGCCTGAAGAGATTGATATTAAGTTGTAAAATAGAATTGCGCTTTTTGCCACAGCTTGATGGCATTACGACTGGCTTCAAAATGAGGTTCGGGTAGGTTATCAGGATTACACCAAATTAATTGTTCGCATTTCTCTGGTTCCATTAATTTGGGTTCACCTCCGGTATACTGTGCCAGTAGACAGACTGAAACTGTGTGCTTTCCTTCTTCTCGATACGTTTCGAGATTATTGCAAATACCATAAACTCTGGGGTCTTGGATTGTTAGGCCAATCTCTTCTTGAATTTCTCGCATGGCGCATTCTTCAAAGGTTTCACCGGGATCGACATGACCACCAAAAATTGACCAGTATGGTGCATGCTGGCTGGTACGTTTTCCCAGTAGAATTTCACCCTTATCGTTAACGATGATGACACCAACTCCGACAATAACTGACACTGATATACTCCTCCGGATAGTATTTATTTATGCTGCTTCAGATAGATTCTAGTCATCTGATAAGAAATAATTCTGTTGCATATTTTTACTTTTAGATCCCAGTAACACAATGATCAATCCGGTGTAATTTTAACTGAAACGATTCAATTTTGATGTTATAAATAAAAGATAAATTTTAATGTTACTTATGACTGTTTATTCAGGAGACACCGGGCAAGATGAGCCGTCGAGTTGCCACAATTACCTTAAATCCAGCTTATGATTTAGTTGGTTTATGCCCAGATATTGTTAAGGGAAATGTTAACCGTGTACAGACGGCAGGGTTTCATGCTGCTGGTAAAGGGAACAATGTTGCGAAGGTACTGCGTGATTTAGGTATTGATGTTACTGTCAGTGGTTTTCTGGGGCGAGAGAATCAAGAAGGATTTCAGCAGTTTTTTAGCGAAAACAGAATGGTAAATCGTTTCCATTTGGTCTCAGGGCGAACGCGCATTAATGTCAAATTGACCGAAAAACAAGGTGAAGTAACGGATTTTAATTTTTCGGGTTTTCATGTGACGGAAGAAGAATGGAATCGATTTGTTAATGATTCTCTCACATGGCTGGGGCAGTTCGATATGGTTGTAATCAGCGGTAGTTTACCCGAAGGGATTACAGCGGAATCATTTGCGGATTGGATGATGCAATTACGGCAGTTTTGTCCCTGCGTTATTTTCGACAGTAGTCGTGAAGCTCTTGTAGCGGGACTTAAGGCATCACCTTGGCTGGTAAAACCCAATCGACATGAGTTGGAAATTTGGGTGGGTAAGCCATTGCCGGATTTGAACAGTGTTATTGATGCAGCCCATGAATTGCGTAATAAAGGGATCGCCCATGTTGTCATTTCTCTGGGGGAACAGGGGGCATTATGGGTGAATGCTTCTGGCGCATGGTTGGCAAAACCGCCACATTGTGAGGTAGTCAGTACGGTTGGGGCAGGAGACTCTATGGTCGGTGGATTGGTCTATGGTTTGCTGATGAGAGAATCCAGTGAACATACATTGCGTCTGGCAACCGCAGTTTCTGCACTCACGGTTAGCCAGCCGAATGTTGGGATTAAAAGCCGCACGGAACTTGCATCAATGATGTCGAAGATTGAGTTAGTATCGGTCAGGTAATGATTTTTGCTGGGATTTTAGCCAGGAAATTTCTTGTTCCCAGATATCTGGATTGATCGTTTCAAGAATTAAGGGAATGCCATTGAAACGGTCATCTTTCATAATATAGCTGAAAGGCGTTTTACCGATATTGCCTTCACCAAGGCTGTGATGCCGGTCAACACGGCTGGAAAATTCGCTCTTAGCATCATTCAGATGCATGGCTTTAAGATATCTGAACCCAACGATTTCATCGAATGCCTTGAAAGTTTCATCGCAATCTTTTTCAGTACGTAAATCATAACCAGCAGCGAAAGCGTGGCAGGTATCAATACAAACTCCAACACGAGATTTGTCTTCGACGCCATCAATAATTGCCGCCAGTTGTTCGAATTTAAAACCGAGATTGGTGCCTTGCCCGGCAGTGTTTTCGATGACAGCAGTGACACCTTGGGTTTTGTCCAAAGTAATATTAATGGATTCCGCAATACGAGCGAGGCATTTATCAATGTCAATTTTGTTGAGATGGCTGCCTGGATGGAAATTCAGCAAGTCGATGCCTAACTGTTCACAGCGTTGCATTTCATCAAGGAACGCAGCGCGGGATTTTTCCAGATTGTCCGTTTCAGGATGACCAAGATTGATTAGATAACTGTCATGAGGAAGAATTTGTCGGCTGCTATAGTCATAACGTTCACAGTTTGCTTTGAATTTATCAATGACATCTGTTGATAACGGCGGTGCATGCCACTGGCGCTGGTTTTTCGTGAATAGGGCAAATGCTGTTGCATTTAATTCATGGGCACGGATCACCGCCTGATCAACACCGCCAGAGGCGCTAACATGGGCTCCAACAAATTTCATATCATTTTCTCCTGTGTTTTCGTCATTATGGCATTGTTCGCCCTGTTGATAAAATTTTGGCAGAAAAAGTCAATTTAATTTGGTATCAGATATAACTTCGTTCTGAATTAGTGCAATAAATGTTGCAAGCCTTGATTGACAACTAATCCTCCGGCTACTAACCAGACAAATAAGATGAATGCCAATAAAATAGGTTTAACTCCAGCTTGACGAATAGCACTGATATGGGTGGTTAGTCCTAAAGCAACCATTGCCATTGCCAGCATGATGGTATCAGCGGTAATGATATGGTTAACAAGGGATTCAGGTAATAAATGAAAAGAATTAAAACCCGCTGTGGCAATAAAAAACACAGCAAACCATGGAATAGTGATCGGCGATTTTTCTTGGTGGCTATTGCAACTTTTAGCTTCCATGCGGCTGAGATAGCCGGAAAGCAGCAATAGAAAAGGTGCCAATAGCATAACACGGATCATCTTACTGATAACGGCTGCATTTTCTGCATCGCTTCCTATTGTATGTCCAATGGCAACGACTTGAGCGACTTCATGCACAGTTGAGCCAGAAAAGATACCAAATGTTTCTTGAGAGAAATTAAACCATTGGTAATGGGTATTGAGTTGATAGAACCACGGATAAATAAAGATTGCGAGTGTGCCAAAAATGACGACTGTAGAGACAGCTACGGCAACTTTGCTGGCCGGAGCTTTAACAACAGGTTCTGTTGCCATAACCGCAGCGGCTCCACAAATACTGCTTCCTGCACCAATTAGGATCACAGTTTGGCTATCCAGTCGCAAAAAAGTACGTCCAATCCACAATGCCATAAAAAATGTTGAAGAAAGCATAATGACATCAATTAATATCCCAGTTGCACCAACATCTGTGATTTGTTGGAAAGTCAGGCGAAATCCATAAAGAATGATACCTGCTCGCAATAGGTAGTGTTTGGAAAAATGGATGCCTCTATCACAGGTGGGTTTTAAGAAAGGATACACTGTATTGCCGATAATGATCCCCAACAGAATGGCAAGTGTCAGAACACCCAATCCCATATTTATAAACCAAGGGATAGTACCGATATAGATAGCGAATGCCGTCAGGACTGTAGCCAATATGACACCGGGAATTAATTTTAATGCAGTATGTTGGTGGGTTTTGATAAATTCCTCAACTTGATTTTTAGACCTAGTTTGATTTTCAGGCATAGCGACGGCTCTATTAACTTATTCATTTTGGGAATAAGCATATAGAAGATTTTTAAATCAATAAAATTGATAATTTATATATATATGACCATAAAAACAGGTTAATTAAGGGCGACTTTTGTTAAGTTGCATAATACTGTCTAAAATCAAGACTACCTTTCTATTTTTTATTTTGCGTCCCGTGAGGCCATATGCGTATCACTCTGAGACAACTGGAGATTTTTGCAGAAGTTCTGAAAAGTGGTTCAACGACACAGGCTTCTCAGCAGTTGGCGTTATCACAATCTGCGGTCAGTGCTTCACTTACAGATCTTGAAGGACAGCTGGGAGTACAACTGTTTGATAGGGTCGGGAAACGTCTGGTTACCAATGAACATGGGCGTTTGCTCTATCCTAAGGCATTGGCGTTGCTTGAACAGGCTGGAGAAGTGGAACAGCTTTTCAAACTTGAATTGGGAGCATTGCGATTAGCGGCCAGCAGCACGATTGGCAATTATATGCTGCCTGAAATGCTGGCGAGATATCGTCAGGATTACCCTGAGACACCCTTGGAACTGAATATCAGTAATACTAAAGATGTGATAAAGGCGGTTGTTGAATTTCGTGTTGATTTGGGATTGATTGAGGGATTGTGTCATGATCCTGAATTGATCACACAACCATGGATGGAAGATGAATTGCTTATTTTTTCCTCGCCAGAAAGCCCGTTGCTGCAACGTGAGCTGAGTGTGGAAGACTTGATTAAGGCACCTTGGATATTGAGAGAAAAAGGCTCAGGAACAAGGGAGGTTTTGGATCATCTCTTATTCTCACAAATGCCCAGATTTAATATCGCGATGGAATTGGGTAATTCAGAGGCTATCAAACATGCCGTGCAGTATGGGATGGGGATTAGTTGCCTTTCACGGCGGGTCGTTCAAGAACAACTGAAAAATGGAACATTATCTGAACTTGTCATCCCTGAGCTTAGTCTTAATCGTACCTTATACCTGATTTACCATCGTCAGAAACATATGTCCAATGCATTACAGAAGTTACTGAGTTACTGTAACTAATATTGAGGGCATAATCGTATAGCTAATAATTGGCTATGGATTATGAAGGTATCTTATAACCACGAATCGACGCTATTCTGGAGACGAGGATTTGTTACAATCCCGCATTAAATTTTTTAAAATAATATAGGAATAGAATGTCTCGAGAAGAATGTATGCCTCCGGATCAGGCCCCAAAAAACCTGCGCCGTGAATTAAAAGCACGGCATATGGCAATGATTGCCATCGGTGGATCAATTGGTACGGGATTATTCGTTGCTTCTGGCGCAACAATTTCTCAGGCTGGTCCTGCGGGTGCCTTACTTTCCTATGCATTAATTGGTTTAATGGTCTACTTTTTGATGACCAGCTTGGGCGAATTAGCAGCATACATGCCAGTTTCGGGATCATTTTCAACTTATGGCTCCAAATATGTTGATGAAGGTTTTGGCTTCGCATTGGGATGGAACTACTGGTATAACTGGGCGGTGACAATTGCGGTTGACCTTGTAGCTGCACAATTGGTTATGGGATATTGGTTTAATGATGTTCCTGGCTGGGTATGGAGTGCATTGTTCCTTGGCCTGGTTTTCCTGTTGAATTTCATTTCCGTCAAAGGATTTGGTGAAGCTGAATATTGGTTCTCCTTGATTAAAGTCTCCACGATTGTTGTGTTTATTGTTGTTGGTATTTTAATGATCGTTGGCATCATGAAAGGTGCCGAAGGTGCAGGTTGGCATAATTGGGTCATTGCTGACGCACCTTTTGCGGGTGGTTTTTCAGCTATGATCGGGGTGGCGATGATTGTCGGCTTCTCCTTTCAAGGGACAGAACTAATAGGCATTACTGCGGGAGAATCGAAAGATCCAGCGAAAAATATCCCTCGTGCTGTACGTAAGGTATTCTGGCGTATCTTATTGTTTTATGTGCTTGCTATTTTAATCATCAGCCTGATTATTCCTTATACTGATCCTAGTTTATTGCGCAATGGCGTGAAAGATATCAGTGTTAGCCCATTCACTCTGGTATTTGAAAATGCTGGCTTATTGTCAGCAGCTGCGATAATGAATGCAGTGATATTGACCGCTGTATTATCTGCGGGAAATTCGGGAATGTATGCTTCTACCCGTATGCTATTCACGTTGGCAAAAGAAGGTAAGGCGCCGAGAATTTTTAGTCATCTGTCTAAAGGTGGTGTTCCACGTAATGCACTTTATGCCACAACAGTGGTGGCAGGATTATGTTTTCTTAGCTCCATGTTTGGTAATCAAACAGTTTATTTATGGTTATTGAATACCTCTGGCATGACTGGATTTATTGCGTGGCTCGGAATTGCAATCAGTCATTATCGCTTTCGCAAAGGCTATGTTGCCCAAGGTCTTGATGTGAATGCGTTGCCATATCGCTCAGGTTTCTTCCCTATCGGGCCGATTTTTGCCTTTATTTTATGTTTGGTTATTACTTTGGGCCAAAATTATCAGGCGTTTTTGCAAGATAAGATCGATTGGTACGGGGTGACGGCGACTTACATTGGCCTCCCGTTATTCTTGCTCATTTGGTTTAGCTTCAAGTTGAAAAAGAAAACTCGCTTTGTTAAGTACAATGAGATGGAATTTCCGGTATTCAAATATACTGATAAGGAATGATTTGTTAAAAAATATCAAAAAACTGATGCTTTTTGATTAAAGTATTATTGATTTTTTTTTACAAAAAGCTGCCTATTCTGTGATGGAATTGGCAGTTTTTATTTTTCATGGAATTAGAGAAAGAGTATGGATGGTAAATTTCGGATATATCACCTCAATCGCATTGATAAGTATTCTTATTTGCTTTATTGTTAGCGCCACAATTGTTGTATGAAGAGGCTAACTAAAGTGAAGTTTGTATTTCGAGCAGTCGTGAAAAGTATGAGTATCAGTCTAATGGCGGGTTCTGCCATGATGGCAAGTTTTGCATCTTGGGCTGAAACAGTCACTGATGTTGCTGGACGTACTGTTGAGGTGCCTGAGAAAGTCAACCGTATCTTATTGGGTGAAGGTCGTCTGTTCCATTCTGTTGCAATATTGGAAGGGGATAAACCTCTGGCTCGTATCGCTGGCTGGCAAGGTGATTTCCGCAAACTAGACCCACAAACTTACGCTATTTATAAAGCTAAATTTCCTGAAATCGATAATATCCCCCTGATTGGTAATACTAGCGCTGATAGTGTCAGCTCTGAAAAAGTACTTACACTCAACCCTGATGTCGCTATTTTTGGTTTGTCTGGACATGGGCCTGGAAAAAACAGCGAGTTGGTGAAACAGTTGGAAAAAGCGGGTGTACCCGTTGTTTTTGTCGATTTCCGCAATGATCCTTTGAAAAATACATTACCTAGCATTCGTATGTTGGGCAAAATTCTGCATCGTGAAGAACAGGCTAATGCTTACGCTGATTTTTACGAGAAAAATCAAAAACTGGTAACCGATATTACTACTCGCATACCGGATGCTGAGAAACCTTCTGTATTTATTGAATTGAGAGCTGGTTCTAGTGAAGATTGCTGTGGTACGGCAGGTAACGGTAACATGGGGAACTTCATTGATCTGGCTGGGGGCAAGAATATTGCCAAAGAAGTACTGCCTTCCCCATTGGGTACAATGAATCTGGAAAAAGTCATTGCTGACGATCCTTATATTTACATCGCAAGTGGTGCACAAGATCCAAATGATAAAAGTGAAGGGATTCGAATGGGAGCTAAGACTTCAGCCGATATTGCCCGTGCTGGCCTGAAAACAATTACTGAACGTACAGGCATCAATAACCTAACTGCCGTGAAAGAAGGGCGTAGCCATGCTATCTGGCATCACTACTACAACTCTCCTTATAACGTTGTTGTTACTCAGGTTTTTGCTAAATGGTTCTATCCTGAAAAATTTGCCGATTTAGATCCGCAACAAACGTTGAAAGAGCTTCATAATAAATTCTTGGCTATTGAACCGGTAGGAACATATTGGGTCAGCGAGAAATAAGCAGTAATAGGTAATAAAAAATGAGTGTCACTACCGAGCCTATGCCAAAGGTGAAACAGCAATTAAGTGATTGCGATATAAAAGCACATTATCGTCATATCCTGCGCCGACGTATTGCATGGATATTATTCATCGTATTGGTGATTGGCATCTCTGTTGTATTGGATTTTACAATGGGACCATCAGGGTTATCACTGCAAACCCTCTGGCAAACACTGGTTTCGCCAGAAAGTGTTAACACAGCAACCCGGGTGATTGTTTGGGATATTCGATTACCCTATACCCTGATGGCGGTAGTGATCGGCCTATCGCTTGGATTGGCTGGCGCTGAAATGCAGACAATCCTGAATAACCCACTGGCTAGCCCATTTACGTTGGGGGTTTCCAATGCCGCTTCTTTTGGTGCAGCATTGGCTATTGTGCTTGGAATTGGTATTCCGGGAATACCTGATCAGTGGTTTATTTCTGCAAATGCTTTTCTCTTTGCGTTATTGGCTGCCCTCATGCTTGATGGCGTTACCCGTTGGACAAGAGTTGCAACCTCAGGCGTTGTATTGTTCGGCATTGCGATGGTATTTACCTTCAATGCGTTAGTTTCGATGATGCAATTTATCGCTACGGAAGATACCTTACAAGGGTTGGTTTTTTGGACAATGGGTAGCTTGGGTAGAGCGACATGGGAAAAACTGGGCATTATGATGTTAGTTTTCTCGGTCATTATGCCTATCTCAATGAGTAATTCTTGGAAGTTGACCGCCTTACGTCTGGGAGAAGATCGCGCGATCAGCTTTGGTATCAATATTAGTCGCCTTCGTTTGGGAACATTGTTGCGTATCAGTATCCTGACGGCATTGGCGGTTGCATTTGTTGGCCCGATTGCTTTTATTGGATTGGTGGCACCTCATATCGCCAGAATGATGTTTGGTGAAGATCACCGTTTCTTCCTGCCTGCGAGTGCATTGATTGGTGCATTGGTTTTATCAATGGCTTCCATCGCCTCTAAAAACCTGATCCCGGGCGTTATCATTCCCGTTGGGATCGTAACATCGCTGGTCGGTGTGCCTTTCTTCCTGAGCATTGTTTTACGCCATAGGGGGAATGTATGAACCAGGGACTAAAAATCAATCGCTTGACGACGGGATATTCGAAGCACCCTGTGATTGAAAATCTGGATATTAATCTATTACCACGTGGTCAAATCACCGTATTGTTGGGGCCGAATGGTTGCGGTAAATCAACACTCCTGCGTTCACTGGCGGGATTGAATAAAGCCAGCGGTGAACTGCTGTTGGATGGGCAGGATCTGATGAAGATGAATTTTGCCCAACGTGCTCAAAATGTGGTTTATTTACCTCAATCATTACCGGCAGGTGTGCATCTTCATGTATTGGAGTCGGTTATCGTTGCTCAACGAGCATCAGGTGGTGTGGGCAGTAGCCAATGTGAACAAGAAGTCATGGAACTATTGCGCCAGCTCGGTATTGAGCATTTAGCGCTCAGTTATCTGGACCAATTGTCTGGTGGTCAGAAGCAGTTGGTTGGGTTGGCTCAATCATTAATCCGCCGTCCGACATTATTATTATTAGATGAACCATTAAGCGCATTGGATTTAAATTACCAATATCATGTAATGGATTTAGTTGCACGTGAAACGCGTCGTCGCAATATTATTACGATTGTTGTTGTCCACGATATTAATATCGCATTACGTCATGGCGACCATGTATTAATGCTAAAAAAAGGTAATTTAATTTCCGAAGGTACACCTGAACAAGTTATTACTTCAGGTAGTTTGGCGGAAGTGTATGGTATTAAAGGCCGAATTGAACATTGTTCTCAGGGAGTACCTCAAGTACTAATTGATGGTTTAGTGACAGAATTAGTGAGTTAGAATAATAAAAGTTATAAATCAATTTATTAAAATTAAAGTATAACTAATTTAATAAATACAACCCTGACAGGGATAATTAGTTATCCCTGTGCTGTGGACGCGTGTTGGTTACCCATATTAATTTAAATAATTCTATTCTACCTTTCGGAGAATCGGGAATGGCTGTTTTTGCAAAGAAAAAAATTGTATTAGGTATTATTGCTGCTATTTCGTCCAGCACTGTTTTGGCTGCTAATAATAGTGAAGATAAAATTATTGTCACTACAGCGGCGGGGTTCCAGCAAAAGATTGAAGATGCACCAGCTTCTATTTCAGTTGTCAGCCGTGAACAACTGGAAACTAAAGCCTACCGTGATGTAACGGATGCATTGAAAGATGTACCGGGCGTGGTTGTTACTGGTGGTGGTAGTAGCAGTGATATCAGTATTCGTGGTATGGCTTCAAAATATACCATGATCCTAGTTGATGGTAAGCGTGTTGATACGCGTAACACTCGTCCGAATAGTGATGGTTCGGGAATTGAACAAGGATGGTTACCTCCGCTGACTGCAATTGAGCGTATTGAGGTAGTGAGAGGACCTATGTCTTCTCTATATGGTTCTGATGCTATGGGCGGTGTGATTAATGTTATTACTCGTAAGGCTCAGAAGGAATGGCATTTAAGCCTGAGAGCAGATGCTACCCTAACTGAAAGTAAAGATTCTGGTAACAGTTACCAGAATAGTATTTATGCAGCAGGCCCGGTCATTGATGGATTGTTGGGATTGAGAGTAAATGGCTCATATTCGCATCGTGATGAAGATAAATTTTCAGGGGGATTTAGAGAGCAAGAAATGCGCAACGGAGCGATAGCTTTCTCCTTAACTCCAGATGAGCAAAATGCTTTTACTTTTGAAGCTGGCCGCTATGAACAAGATCGAGATTCAACGATTGGCAAGACTCGTGATTGCCAGCCAAAATCTTGTGATAATGATATAAGCCGTTATAAACGTAATAATTACGCTATTACTCATCATGGTATTTATGATTTTGGCACGACGACCTCTTATATTCAAAGAGATGAGGCTCGTAATCCTGAACGTGATATGACAAACAATGACACGGTATTTAATAACCATACGACACTAGTATTCGATGACCATACAGTAAGCATTGGCGGCCAATATCGTTATGAGGATTTACGAGACAATAGCAATAAACTACCTTCAGCTAAAGATGTTAATAAGTTAACTCGCTGGAGTTGGGCGTTAGTTCTAGAAGACGAATGGCAAATGGTTAATGATTTTGCTCTGACTGGTGGAGTTCGGTTAGATAAAGATCAAAATTTCGGAATGCATTGGACACCTCGCCTATATGGAGTATGGCACTCTGATGAGCAGTGGACGATTAAGGGAGGGGTTTCTACAGGTTATCGTTCTCCTGATATAAGACAAGTTGCTCCTAACTGGGGACAGACAACAGGTGGGCGTTTTAGCAAAGGAATGATCTTAGGGAATTCAGATCTCAAGCCAGAAAAAAGTATTAATGAAGAAATTAGTATTATCTGGAATAATCAAGAAAACTTTAATGTTGGTGTAACTATCTTTAATACTAATTTTAAAGATAAAATCACAGAAATTGGATATTGCGACAAAGGTTGTAAACTGGGTGGTGACGATTATGATTTTATTAACAAACGTATAAATGTTGATAAGGCTAATATTCGAGGTATCGAAACGACCCTGAATTGGGATATTGTTGAAAATTTGTCATTGGCAGCAAACTATACTTATACTAATTCTGAGCAAAAAAGCGGTAAGTTCAAAGGTCAACCATTAAATAAAATGCCAACACATATGGCGAATGCAACCTTGAACTGGCAGCCGTTATCCAAGTTGGATACGTGGACTCGTATTAATTTCCGCAGTAAAACAAAAAATTATCAATATCGCTCTAGTATGAGAGATGGAACCCCTTCTTATACTTTTGTTGATCTAGGGGTGACTTATAATTTGGCTAAAAACCTACGCTTGTTAGGTGGGGTCTATAACGTTTTTGACAAACGAGTAACTGAAGAAAGCCATGATGCAGTCCTGGATGGTCGCCGTTACAATATCGGCATTAATTATGACTTTTAACTAATATTTCACTTTTTTATTAATATTAGTCGTTATACATAACATTTAGACATCATATAAAATCATCCCGTCATCAATTCTGTGGTGACGGGGTGATTTTTTTTGCTATCAAAATATTCATAACTCGATGGCAAATAGTTCTCCTCTGTGCTAAAAAACAACCAAAGGCCAATCAACGGATATGAAGGCGTTAGGCTTGAGCACAAACTCAGTAAGAGCTTATTTTATAAGGCTTTGTAGTGTCGTAAAAAATAATAAATTTTTAGTGTCGTGGGCTTGCTATTTCTGGACTTGAAGGGCAAAATGCGTGCACTAAAAATAACTGGTGTGTAAATATGCACCAGTTATTTTTTTTGCTTTGAGTTATTTTTTACAACACCAAGAGGCCGGATTCTGTTCCGGATCGATACTGACCATAAGCAACCATAATTGAAACGAGGTTGCTGTACTGAGGAATGCAAATATGGAGCAATTATTTTCTTTTGCACTTGTGCCAATTGGCGCTCGTTGCTGCAACGATGACTATGGGGCATCTCCCTCTGTCAGTTCACCATCTTTTAATTCTTCTTTCTTTTCTGTCTATAGACAGATGCGAAGTCTACCCAGTAACTATCGATTAAGTAGTTGTATCAGTACCCAGATCGAAGTTATGGGAGGTTTCGCTCATGTCGCATAATTCAATCTCTCTCGGTACTAACCAAACCAGTACCAGCAATCGCGTTCAATTGAGAAGAACATTGACTCTGTTTCAAGTCGTCATGATGGGGCTTGCGTACATGCAGCCAATGACTATTTTTGATACTTTTGGCATAGTTTCCAAATTGACGGATGGACATGTTGCGACATCTTATGCTATCGCATTGACCGCAATTTTATTTACAGCTTTAAGTTATGGAAAATTAGTAAAACGTTTCCCATCAGCAGGTTCCGCCTACACATACGTACAAAAATCAATGAATCCCCATCTTGGGTTTATGGTAGGTTGGTCGTCTTTACTGGATTATCTGCTTATGCCGATGATCAATATCTTGCTGGCAAAAATTTATCTTCAAGCCATTTTCCCAGGCATTGATCCTTGGATCTTTGTGGCTGGTTTGGCAGTATTGATGACAGTGTTCAACCTGAGTGGTATTAACGTTGTAGCAAACCTTAATGGCCTGATTGTGGTTGTGCAAGTTGCTGTCATAGTGGCATTTGTCGGTTTCTTAATGTATGGCGTACATAGCGGGGAAGGTGCTGGCACTTTGTTCAGTATGCGACCGTTTACGTCGGAAGAAGCAAAATTGATTCCAATGATAACCGGAGCGACGATACTTTGTTTCTCTTTCCTCGGGTTTGATGGTATTAGTTCTTTATCTGAAGAAACACCTAATGCAGAAAAGGTTATTCCGAAAGCGATTTTCCTGACTGCATTAATTGGTGGTGTTATCTTCATTGCTGTATCTTATTTCTTACAGCTCTATTTCCCTGATATTTCTCGGTTTAAAAACCCTGATGAATCTCAGCCAGAAATTATGCTGTATGTTGCAGGAGCACTATTTCAATCGATTATTTTGGTGTTTTCCTGTGTAACTGTGATGGCTTCTGGTATGGCTGCACATGCAGGTGTATCTCGTCTGCTCTATGTAATGGGGCGTGATGGTGTATTACCTGAAAAAGTATTTGCTTATATTCACCCTAAATGGCGTACTCCATCAATTAACGTGATATTGGTTGGCATTATTGCTTTATCCGCAGGTTGGTTGAATCTGGTGACTGCAACGGCACTGATTAATTTTGGTGCATTGGTTGCATTTACGTTTGTGAACTTATCGGTGATTTCTCAATTCTATATTCGTGAACGTCGCAATAATACATTGAAAGACACCTTGAACTTCTTGATATTACCACTTCTTGGTGCTGCGACAGTGGGTGTTTTGTGGATGAATTTGGAAGTAAACTCTATGGAATTAGGTTTGATTTGGGGAAGTATTGGTCTTCTTTACATGTTTTTCCTGACTCGTAGCTTCCGTCAACCACTGCCACAGTTTACTGAATCATAGTCAGAAAGCGGTTCAGATTATTGCTAAAAATCAGCAAATCAAAATTGAAAGTTTGGTTTTAAAACAGCACCTTCGGGTGCTATTTTATTTTATGTTTTACCTGAGTTGAAATACATCTCAGGGTTTTTAGTTTTTTACGCGTCCGTTTGGGGCACAATCAATATGGCTTTCTATGAAGGTGGATTTTTACTTGAAATGAAAAAAGAGTATAAATCATACAGATATTACCAAAAGACATCATATAATAAACGGTAAATTAGCCATGCCTGATTTCATTAAGAGCTGGTCTGTCTGGCTCTAGTAAGGTAAGAGAATTATTATGAATGATGCTAAAAATCCTCAGAATCAGCGATTAATCGCCACTCTCATGAATATTGTTGAACCCTCTCATATCCTGATTGAACCTAGAAAAACGGAACGTTACCGAAAAGGTTTTCGTTCCGGACAAGGAAATGCCCTTGCGGTTGTATTTCCGGGTTCATTATTGGAGCTGTGGAAAGTCTTCAAAGCCTGTGTTGAGGCTGACAAAATCATTTTGATGCAGGCAGCCAATACTGGGTTAACGGAAGGATCGACACCGAGTGGCAATGATTATGACCGTGATATCATTATTATCAGTACCTTACGAATGGATAAAATTCAGATTCTTCAATCAACGAATCAAGTTATTGCATTCCCTGGCAGTACATTGTGGCATTTAGAGAAGGTATTGAAACCATTGGGACGTGAACCACATTCAGTTATTGGTTCATCCTGTATTGGCGCATCCGTTATTGGTGGGATTTGCAACAATTCAGGGGGTTCTTTGGTTCAGCGGGGACCCGCTTATACTGAAATGGCGCTCTATGGCCGAGTCAATGAAAAAGGAGAAGCTGAACTGATTAACCACTTGGGAATATCGTTGGGTGATCAGCCTGAAGATATTTTAGCTTGTCTGGAAGAACAACGTTACCGAACCGAAGATATTCAGCATGATGATAGAGTCGCTTCTGATCATGAGTATTCACAGCGCATCCGAAATGTAGATGCAGATACGCCATCAAGGTTTAATGCTGATGAGCGCAGGCTATTTGAAGCCTCGGGTTGTGCGGGGAAATTGGTTGTTTTTGCGGTCCGTCTTGATACTTTTCCGGCAGAGACATCTTCTCAGGTTTTTTATATCGGCACTAACCAATCGAAAGTATTGACAGAATTGCGACGTCATATTCTATCAAATTTCCAGCACTTGCCAGTCGCTGGGGAATACATGCATCGGGATATATTTGATATCGCAGAAATATATGGGAAAGACACCTTCATTATGATTGATAAACTGGGCACAGATAAAATGCCAATGTTTTTCAACCTGAAAGGACGAGTCGATGCCACATTAGGCAAAGTGCCATTTTTGCCATCACATCTGACAGATCGTATCATTCAAGGGCTGAGCCGTTTGTTACCTTCCCATTTACCCACTCGCCTGAAAGAATATCGAAACCGCTTTGAACATCATTTGATGCTGAAAATGTCAGGTGAAGGCATAAAAGAGGCGAGTGAGTGGCTGGAAAGTTATTTTAAGCAAGCTGATGGAGAGTATTTTGTTTGCTCCTCTGAAGAGGGAGCGAAAGCATTCTTACATCGTTTTGCCGCCGCCGGGGCAGCCATTCGTTATCAAGCTGTTCACAGTAATGAAGTTGAAGATATTTTGGCATTGGATATCGCTTTGCGCCGTAATGATCGTGAGTGGTTTGAAACTTTGCCTGCCGAAATCAATGAAGCGTTAGTTCACCGGCTATATTATGGACATTTTATGTGTTATGTCTTCCATCAGGATTATATCGTTAAAAAAGGTACAGATGTCCATGCGTTGAAAACAAAAATGCTGGAGATTTTGGATCAGCGAGGCGCGGAATATCCTGCCGAACATAATGTTGGTCACTTGTATAAAGCTAAACCACAGCTTAAGCGCTTCTATCAACTGACTGATCCAACTAATACTTTAAATCCGGGGATTGGTAAAACTTCCAAGCTGAAAAATTGGGGGGGAGGATGTAATTGCCAACTTACTGAAAATAAAAATGATTAGCTTGCGTTCATGATGGAGCAAAAAAAGAAAAAGACATAACATCAATGTTGGTCTTTTTCTTTTTTAAACAAATATTCTCTTTATCGTTCAGGTTGCAACTTGAAATTTATTGGATATAGAACTTATATAGGGTTTTATCCAGCTATTTGAATGGCATAATCAACCAGTGTTTTTAACTGGCGGCATTTTTCTTCATCAGACTGATATTCAACAAAAAGCCCTTCAATAGCTGCAAGATATTGGCTGATATTTTCCTGTGTTAACATATCTTGGCGATGTCGCAGCCAGCGTTGTTGTTCGTCATGATCCAGTGTTGCTGGATAATTTCTTGCACGATAGCGGAATAATAGTGGCTTAATACGTGCATCTTGGAACGTTAGATCCAAGGCTGGCAAGTTTTGGGGGGAGGTTTCTCTGATAATTTCCATAGCAGTTTTGTCAGCATCACTGAAAAAGCCGCTGTATAATTTGGTATCGATATTATCAGATTCCGGAAATTCTTCTGGATGAGAAAACAGTTCAACGACCTTTTCTCTAATTTGTGAGTGATTGCGCAAAATAGCCAAATTTTGCTCACACTGGTTGCGATCTAGTCCAACTCGCTCTGCATCTTTTGGACGCAAGGTATTTTCAGGCGCAATGATTGGACATTTATTAATATGTACTAGTTTAATTGGCACCGGACTTTGGTCTGGCTGTAATTTATCCCGTCGAGTATACAGGCGTTCACGTAATTCATCTGCGCTGAGTTCCAGAAGTGGAGAAACATCACCAGCCAGATCGTACATGATGATTGCATTACGGTTACTTGGATGCCATGCCAAAGGGGCAATCAGGCTAATATTGCTGCGCAGAGTGCCGAACATGCCCGATACATGAACCAGAGGTTTCATTTGTGGGATATCAATTTGATTGCTGACTTTTTGTTTATTTCTCAACTGAAAAAAATAATCGAACAGTTTAGGTTGGGCTTTTTTCACCAATTTTGCCATTGCAATAGTGGCGTAAACATCGGACATGGCATCATGAGCATGAGTATGCTCAACTCCGTTGGCTTTTGTCAGATGTTCCAGTTTGAAGCTAGGCAATCCATCCTCATTTTCAGGCCAGACAATGCCTTCCGGACGCAGGGCATAGCAGGCGCGTAATACATCGAGCAAATCCCAGCGGGAGTTGCCTTTTTGCCAGCTATAGGCATAAGGATCGTAAAAATTACGATAGAAGATATTACGGCTGACCTCGTCATCAAAACGAATATTATTATAGCCAAGAATACATGTATTGGATTTGCTGAATGCTTCATGAATTTGCCGGGAAAATTCAGCTTCGTTGACCCCTTTTTTCAATGCCAATTGAGGTGTAATGCCTGTGATCATGACAGCTTCAGGATCGGGAAGATAATCGTCAGCGGGAGCACAATACACCACTAAAGGCTCTTCAATGATATTGAAATCACTATCAGTGCGAACTCCCGCAAATTGTGCAGGACGATCTAGGGCCGGATGCTTACCAAACGTTTCATAGTCGTGAAAGTAGAAACTTTGGTTTTCTTTACTGGTATTCAAGATTGTGTACTCTCCATTATCGCTAACTTTTATTATTACTAATCAATGGATTATGTTTCCATTGGTGTTAAATTTATCCAATTCTATTGCTAGGCATATTTTTTGCTTAGTTAAATCCAGATCAAGGATGCCTATCAAGTTTATATACGAAGTGCGCATCAAAAACGATGACTCTCAATGACACTAAATCACGTGTTATACATGGTAAACCATATTATGACGAATCTGAATTATTGGAAAAGTACTTCCGACACTACAAGAAACGCTCAAGGATGTATCATCGTTTCTAAATTTATGCGAAGCAATTCGCATGGCGGCCAAGATTCAAACTTACCATAGCAGTGATAGTTATTGGATTTCAGGTGTGGAGAAAAAGAAATTTGATTAAGAAATATTTCTGGAAAGTAGTTTGCATCAATAAATTGTTGAAACTGACTTGTCTATGCATTGCTTGAAATTGTATTGTGTAGTTAGCATAAGAAATTATCGGTCTGATTAAAAAGGTATGAAAAATGGATAACACAAATAAACCAACATTCCACAATGTACTGGAGTTTGTGCGTATATTTCGTCGCAAAAACAAATTACAGCGCGAAATTGTAGACAATGAGAAGAAGGTTCGAGATAACCAAAAACGTGTACTCCTGCTCGATAATCTGAGCGATTACATAAAGCCGGGAATGTCGGTTGAAGATATTCAAGGGATTATTGCTCACATGCGCAGTGATTATGAAGAGCGTGTTGATGAATATATCATCAAAAATGCTGAGCTATCTAAAGAACGTCGTGAGTTATCTAAAAAACTCAAAGCGATGGATGGTGGAGTCAAGTAAGTTTTAGTTATTGAAAATGTCACTGTTCAAAAAGGTGATTATTTAAAAAAGAGTAATTCCAATTTGAACTGGTACTTAACCACGCCATTAGGCGTGGTTGCCTTTTGGTGTCAGTAAAACTTAGCTCCCGTGAGGCTTGAGTTCTGGATCAACTAAGGCATAAATCTGGTTAAGATTGTTCATCTTCAGACAGTTGCACCAATTACTTTGCTACATCCTCTCGGCTCACCATGCCATGAATTTCTTCTTGATAAAGTTTGTAATGCCCAGTCCCAGATTGATTCGTAAGGCCACCGGGGTGGATGATTGTAAAATCCAGTGTGTTGGTTTGCAGATAACTTTCGGCCAATGATTTGTGTCTGACCGATTGTCCGAATAATGATTTGGCGCGTGCGGATAATGTCTTCCAACTTTTACCATATCCAATGGATGTCACTATAACATGCGTGAAATTTGCGCTTGTTCCAATGCGTCTATTATTGCAATGTTTCCATAGTGATCAGCATCTCCTCCACCAATAGTTGAGAAAACAACAGGATTTTCTCCCGCCTGGGCAATCGTTTTCTCTATGCTGGTTCTGTCACAAGCATCACCGTGTATTACGTTAACGCCTATTGCACTTAATTCCACAGCTTGTTGTGCATTGCGAATTAAAGCGGTAACAGGACGGTTTTGTTTTAATGCAATAGTGACCAAATGGCGTCCAACGCCTTTCCCTGCACCCAAAATTAGCCAAGGTTTCATAGACGGGAAGTTCTCCATAAAATTAACTATTTTAAATGATAATGATAACTATCCAAGTTTATTGGAATCGATGATTGAAAGAAATGAAACTAATTAGTTTTTTGTAATGGGTAGGGTAAAAAAATGGCTCCCGATGTTGGGAGCCATTTGGATTTACAATCAATCAAAATATCTAATTATTCGGATGACTGCGGTTTGGACATGGCAGAGGTTGCAATATTTGTTGCAGAATGTCCGCCTGCACCGCCTTTGCCTGAGAATGGATAAGCCGGGCGTTGCCATTCAGTGATGATAACAGGTTTGGTCACCATATCTGGGGCCGGTGCCTTCGTCATTGGGGAATAAGCGTGATGATTTTTTTCCACGATAATCGAAGACTCAACAACTTTTGTCTTTTCCGTTTTAACTTCCTCTGCCTTAGAGCATATTTCCGTTGCGACAGCTGGTTGTTCTTCATGATGTTCCTGTTCGACTATAGACGTCACAATAACGGAATCTGCCGTGTGACGTATTTCTTCAGAATCATGTGATACGAGGATATTTGGTGCTGCATCGCCTAAAAATTCTGACTGATGTTTTTCATCATGGTTGATGGCTGGTTCCACGTTTTCTGGTTCCGAAACTTTAGGCCTTTCTAATTCCGGTTCTACTGATGTTACGATGGAAGTGTCATTAATAGTAGATTTAGCATTGTCATGATCAGTGCCTTCTTGTTGCATTGCAACTTTCTGCTCTGTTACTTCAATCTGTGGTATTACTGTAGTTGACGCTGCTTCTATGATTGAAGGTATCAGAATAACTTTCTCCTGCTGTACAGGGACAGTTTTTTCTTCAACCGTTTCGATAATTACGTCAACAGAAGCCGGAATTCCAGATTCAGCAATGGTCACAGGTGTAACAGGATAGCGAACCCACACTTTGCCTGATGCCAATTCTGGAGATACTACAGCCATTTTCAATGGTACTGGTGATTGAGTTAGATTACGCTCATCACGATAGCGGCGACGACGCTGACCACTGACACGTAAGTGGCGTGGGGAACGACGGGAACGACGCGGCATTGTATTATCTTGCTGATCATTGTTTTGTGGTGCAACGGCTTGTGATGCTGAATTTTGTGAATCTGCATCTTGTGCAACCGTATTTTGTGACATTTCAGGTTGGTTAGCAGCTTCAGCACTTGAGTCAATAACGGTTGACACAGACGCTTTTGTCTCTTTGTTGCTGTTTGCTGATACAGGTTCCGGAATTACTGCTGGTAAGGCAGCAACATTAATTTCTTGTTTCACTTCGTCAGTGATGCGTACTTTTTGCTCAAGTTGGCGACGTTGACGGCGAGGCATAACTGGTTGGCGCTCTTCAACTTCTTCTTCGACGATGTCGGATTGATTTGTTGTCTGTTGAGCTTTTTCTTCCAATTGTTGCTGACGTTTTTCTTCTTGACGACGACGCTGACGTTCAGCTCGTTGTTCACGGCGTTGCTGCTGCTGTGCTTCACGGGCTTCATTATCTATCACCGTACTATCTTGAACATTATTTTTCTGCTGGGCATTATTACGGCCCTTGCGTTGCTCATCACGCTCACGGTTATTGCGCACATCATTTTCGTTACGTTCGCGACGTTGATTCTGACGGCGTGGGTTGCGACGTTCTGATGGACGGCGATTATCATTACCAGAAGATTTTTTGCTATTTTCTTGGGTCTGTTTTTCTTCTTCACCACTGAACATTTTTTTCAGGGCACTTAAGAATCGACTGAGCAAGCCTGGTTTTTCAGTTTGTTTCTGATTATTGACTACTGCTTTTTTCTCTTTTGTTTTTGGTTTTTCTGCTACCGATGATGCAGTTGTCTCTGCGGGCAGATCAAAAGTTGAAATGGCAGGTTGCTCTGGACGTTTGCGTTCATGCTGACCATCATCCTGAACATTTATCATTTCAGCTTCATGCAGTTGTGGAAGCAAATAGCTCAAAGTTGAAATTTCTTCGCCTTTACGTACACGTAAAACAGAGAAATGCGGGGTTTGCATTTGATCGTTTGGAACAATGATGACTCCCACACCGCCTTGACGATGCTCAATGGCACTGACTGCTTTACGTTTTTCATTCAGTAAATAGGAAGCAATTTGCACAGGAACAATTGCATGGACCTGATGCGTATTTTCTTTCAGCGCTTCTTCTTCGATTAAGCGAAGAATAGAGAGAGACAGTGATTCGTTATCTCGAATAGTTCCGGTACCGCTACAACGAGGACAAACATGGTGGCTGGATTCACCAAGAGATGGACTTAAACGTTGGCGTGACATCTCCAGTAATCCAAAGCGGGAAATTCGGCCGATTTGAATGCGGGCGCGATCTTGACGTACAGCATCACGCAGTCGGTTCTCAACTTCACGTTGATGACGCACTGGGGTCATGTCAATGAAATCGATAACAATAAGGCCACCGAGGTCACGCAGACGCAATTGACGTGCAATTTCATCAGCGGCTTCCAAGTTGGTATTAAATGCTGTTTCTTCGATATCACCACCGCGGGTTGAACGAGATGAGTTGATATCGATGGATATCAAGGCTTCAGTAGTATCGATAACTACTGAACCGCCGGAAGGCAGCCGAACTTCACGCTGGAAGGCCGATTCGATTTGCGATTCGATTTGATAATGGCTGAACAGCGGGACTTCACCACTGTACAGTTTGATTTTACTGGCAAAATCAGGACGTCCCAATGCTGTGATGTGTTGGCGCGCTAAGTCAAGAATTTTAGGGTTATCAATCAAGATTTCCCCAATGTCTGGACGCAGATAATCACGGAATGCGCGCACGATAACATTACTTTCCTGATGGATCAGGAATGGAGCGGGATGGTTGTCTGCGGCTTTTTTGATTGCTTCCCAATGTTTCAGACGGAAGTTCAAGTCCCCCTGCAAAGCTTCGGCCGATTTGCCTACACCTGCGGTACGAACAATAAGTCCCATGCCTTCTGGAACTTCAAGAGAAGAAAGTGCTTCTTTTAATTCGATGCGATCATCTCCCTCAATGCGGCGAGAAATTCCGCCCGCTCTTGGGTTATTCGGCATCAGAACTAGATAGCTACCAGCCAAACTGATAAAGGTTGTTAAAGCGGCGCCTTTATTACCTCGTTCTTCTTTATCAACTTGGACGATGACTTCCTGGCCCTCTTTGAGGAGATCCTTAATGTTAGGGCGACCGTGGGAGTGATAATTACTTGGAAAATATTCGCGAGCAATTTCTTTAATGGGCAGGAAACCATGACGTTCCGCACCGTAATCAACAAAAGCGGCTTCCAGGCTAGGTTCAATTCGAGTAATTTTACCTTTATATATATTTGCCTTTTTCTGCTCGTGTCCTGGACTTTCAATATCTAAATCATAAAGACGTTGCCCATCAACAAGGGCAACGCGCAACTCTTCCTGCTGGGTTGCGTTGATTAACATTCTTTTCATTCTAACTTACTCATTATTTTACATTAATATAGAGCTGCGAGTAAAAGAGGGAGAACTACTGGCTACCGATGGCCTCGTGTCTTTTACAAAACCGCCAGCCTCACGGCTATCGTTTGTATAGAGGCGCCTATTTGTCGATGAGTCTGAATTTCATTTAAATACAGTACTCTATTGGGATGCTGCAATAGCATAGGTATCGATTTTTCCCAATCCAGTAAGCTGCCACCCACAGCCAATAAATTGCTTAATCAAACATTACGTCTTATGCATTTGCTGCGTTTTTGTTCGATCAAGCAGATAACAAACAATTTTAATCCTGCCATTCATAGTTTAGTAAACTGTGGCCAGAAAGCATTATTCCATTGCTATTGGGGTGATAGCAAGGTGACTTTGTCGCTTTGCGGGTTTTTTATTAGGAAATAGTGATAACTTGTTAATCTTTAGTCTTTATCCTAAGACACTTGAAATAATGAAGTAGAAAAAATGGATGTTATTTAAACATATTTAAAAATGAGTGGCGCTCTGTTTGTTGGATTATTAGAATCTTGTCCATGAAAACAAATAATCAAATTGTACAATTTGTCACGATTGATGACGATGAGGCTGGTCAGCGGGTTGATAACTTTTTGCTGGCCCGTTTAAAAGGTGTACCTAAGAGCATGATCTATCGGATCTTGCGTAAAGGTGAAGTTCGAGTCAACAAAGGAAGAATTAAGCCTGAATATAAATTGACAGCAGGTGATGTCATCAGGATCCCACCGGTTAGAGTAGCAGAAAGGCAAGAAACCCCTGTATCTGCCAAGCTGGATAAGGTTGCAGTTCTGGCAGAGTGTATCTTGTATGAAGATGACCATATTTTAGTCATAAACAAACCATCGGGGACAGCAGTGCATGGGGGGAGCGGCTTAAGTTTTGGCGTGATAGAAGGGTTAAGGGCTTTGCGTCCTGAAGCGCGCTTCCTTGAACTGGTACATCGGTTAGATCGCGATACATCGGGTGTTCTGTTGATTGCGAAAAAGCGTTCTGCATTGCGGGCATTGCATGAGCAATTACGCTTGAAGCAGATGCAGAAAGACTATCTGGCACTAGTATGTGGGCAATGGCAATCCCATTGTAAATTAGTAGAAGCGCCTTTGTTGAAAAATATCCTGCAAAGCGGGGAAAGGGTGGTTAAAGTTAGTAAAGAAGGCAAGCCATCTGAAACATGTTTCAAAGTTGAAGAACGATATGCGTTTGCGACATTGGTACGAGCGAGTCCAGTAACGGGACGAACCCACCAGATCCGCGTGCACACTTTACATGCCGGTCATCCCATTGCGTTTGATGATCGTTATGGTGATAGAGCATTTGATGCACAGCTTACAGATACCGGACTTAACCGATTGTTCTTGCATGCCAGCTCATTAAAATTCACCCATCCATCCACGGGGGAAACGCTGCGTTTCGAAGCCCCAATGGATGATAGGTTGCGGAAGTGTTTAAGAATACTGCGACACAATAATCACTGAGAACATGCCGTCAGTGGGTTTATCCCCTGACGGATAAGCATTTCTGTTAAAGTTATTAGTGGTAAACCGATAAGTGTATTCGGATCTTTACCATCAAGTTTTTCAAATAACGTAATTCCTAAACCTTCACTTTTGAAACTACCAGCACAATCGAAGGGCTTTTCTTTGTTTAGATAATGGATAATTTCTGTTTCTGTCAGCTCTCTGAAATAGACATGGAATAGCTCACAACGGGTATCAACACTCCCTGTTTTGCTATTGAATAATGTTATTCCGGTATAAAAAGTGACACATTTTCCACTGGCTTTTTTCAATTGTAAGAAAGCATTCTCAAAATTATGCGGTTTGCCTGTAATTTTATCACCTAAAACACAAACTTGATCTGACGCTATAATCAGATGGCTAGAATATTCCCACTGCAATGCACAGGCTTTTGCATGTGACAGCCGCATTACCAATTGTTTTGGGCTTTCATTTTCCAGCGGGCTTTCATCAATATTGGGGGAAGCACAAGTAAAAGGTAACCCCAATTTTTCCAATAATAGGCGTCGATATACAGAAGTTGACGATAAAACAATCGGAAGCATCATTTTTCCATAAAATACGTAGAGAAATATTCGTAGGCATTTTAAACTATACGCCGCTTAATAAGCGAATATTTAACGGAAAGGTGCAGATGTGTGGCCTTTTTCTTTGACTATGTCTCATTACAAAGATAATATGCGCGCCTTATGCAAAAGGTAAAATTACCCCTGACCATCGATGCGCTTCGAACAGCCCAGAAGAGATTGGACTACCATGGTAGTTATTCTGCTGGGCAAGTATCTCGTATTGCGGGATCCGTGGTCAGTGTGGATAGTGATGTAGATAACTCATTATCATTTGAAATTGATAATCAGCGTCTGGCAGTTGTAAAAGGGCATTCCGATGTGGATGTTACGCTTGCCTGCCAGCGTTGTGGCAGTAATTTCAGTCATCATGTTCACACAACGTATTGTTTTAGCCCGATCGTCAATGATGAGCAGGCTGAGGCATTACCGGAAGAATATGAGCCAATATACGTTAACGAATTTGGCGAAATAGATTTGCTGGCAATGATTGAAGATGAAATAATTCTATCTCTGCCGGTGGTTCCGGTACATGATTCTGAACACTGTGAAGTGTCCGACGCGGATATGGTGTTTGGTGAACTTCCTCCTGAAGCGGAAAAGCCAAACCCATTTGCCGTATTAGCCAGTTTAAAGAAAAGTACTTAAGGAGTAAGGTCAATGGCCGTACAACAGAATAAACCAACTCGTTCTAAACGTGGTATGCGTCGTTCTCATGACGCACTGACTGCAACACATGTCTCTGTAGACAAAACTTCTGGTGAAACTCACCTGCGTCATCACGTGACTGCTGATGGCTATTACCGTGGCCGCAAGGTAATCAACAAGTAATTTCAGCTAATTATTAGCAAGTTGATATCTTGGCTAATCTAACCTTAGCGTTAGATGCTATGGGCGGGGACTTTGGTCCTCGTGTTACGGTGCCTGCTGCATTGCAGGCACTGGCATCTAATCCACAACTGAAGCTATTGTTGGTCGGTAATCCCGAAACCATCTCCCCTTTGCTTGCAAATCAAAATGCTGAGCTGCTCAGCCGCTTGCAAATTGTCCCTGCGGAACATGTCGTTTCCAACGATGCAAGGCCATCTCAGGCTATTCGTTCCAGTCACGGTACTTCAATGCGTATAGCATTAAATTTAGTCAAGTCGGGAGAAGCACAGGCTTGTGTCAGTGCAGGGAATACAGGTGCTTTGATGGGATTGGCCAAATTGATGCTGAAATCCATTGAAGGAATTGAGCGGCCTGCATTGATGACAGTGATACCTAACCTAAAACAGCAGAAGACTGTTGTATTAGATTTAGGCGCTAATATTAATTGTAATAGTAGCATGTTAGTTCAGTTTGCGATTATGGGTGTCGTAATGGCGGAGTATGTTGCTGGTGTGGATAATCCACGCGTTGCATTACTCAATATCGGGGAAGAGGAATCCAAAGGGCTGGATAATATCCGCGAAGCCGCTATAACCTTGCGCAATGCCCCTGCAATTAATTACATTGGGTATGTGGAAGGAAATGAGTTATTGACGGGAAAAACGGATGTGCTCGTATGTGACGGCTTCGCAGGTAATGTTACGCTGAAGACGATGGAAGGTGCGATCAGAATGATTCTATCTCTGATAAAGTCACCGGATGGTCAGCAGGAAAAATCATCTTGGTTGATGAAACTATTCAAGATGAAGATATTTAAAAAATGGTTGCTAAGACAGGTAACTAAACGGTTTGGCCATCTAAACCCTGACCAGTATAACGGAGCAACGTTATTAGGCTTGCGTGGCATCGTCATCAAAAGTCACGGTGCTGCCAATGAACGTGCTTTTAAGGCTGCTATTGATCAAGCTATTCAAGCTATAGAGAAGCAGGTTCCTGACAGAATCGCAGCCCGGCTGGATGCAGTATTACCCAAGAGTGAATAAGCATAAATGTATACAAAGATCTTAGGTACGGGCAGTTATTTGCCTGCTCAGGTGCGTACTAACGCAGATTTAGAAAAAATGGTAGATACGTCTGACGAGTGGATTGTGACTCGGACAGGCATTCGTGAACGCCGTATTGCAGCTGAAGATGAAAATGTTGCAACTTTGGGATTCAAAGCCGCTGAAAAGGCCATTGAAATGGCTGGCATCGATAAGACACAAATTGACTTAATCGTTGTCGCAACAACAAGCTCAACGCATGCCTTCCCAAGTGCGGCTTGCCAAATTCAGCAGTTGCTGGGAATTCAGGGAATTGCAGCTTTTGATGTTGCAGCGGCATGTGCTGGCTTTACTTACGCGCTGAGCGTCGTAGATAAATTTATTAAAACCGGTGCTGCTAAACATGCATTGGTAATCGGTTCTGACATTATTTCAAGACTTGTAGATCCTGAAGATCGCAGCACAGTTATTCTTTTCGGAGATGCGGCTGGAGCAATGGTAGTCGGAGCTTCAGAGGAACCAGGCATCTTATCCACTCATCTTCATGCTGATGGTCGTTATGGTGATTTATTGTCATTGCCTCATCAAAGTCGAGTAGAGCGTGATACACCAAAATACGTGACTATGGCTGGTAATGAAGTCTTTAAAGTTGCCGTTCGCGAATTAGCTAATATTGTTGATGAAACTTTAGAAGCCAACAATTTGGCTCACTCTCAGCTTGATTGGCTGGTACCTCATCAAGCAAATTTGCGTATCATTTCGGCAACGGCCAAGAAATTAGATATGACAATGGATAAAGTGGTCGTGACTCTGGATCGTTATGGCAATACCTCGGCAGCATCTGTTCCGACAGCATTTGATGAAGCGGTGCGTGATGGAAGAATCCAACGCGGCCAACTTGTTTTACTTGAAGCATTCGGCGGTGGCTTTACCTGGGGCTCAGCGCTAGTACGTTTTTAATTCATCAGGAAAATAAACATGTCTGATTTTGCAATGGTGTTTCCCGGTCAAGGTTCTCAATCTCTGGGTATGT
This sequence comes from Xenorhabdus anantnagensis, assembly GCF_028598555.1. Taxonomy (GTDB): domain Bacteria; phylum Pseudomonadota; class Gammaproteobacteria; order Enterobacterales; family Enterobacteriaceae; genus Xenorhabdus; species Xenorhabdus anantnagensis. The sequence goes on along the minus strand of NZ_JAQRFN010000018.1, from coordinate 42,938 downwards.
TGGCAGGTTTAGCCTCAGAATTTCCACTGGTTGAGCAGACGTTCGCAGAGGCTTCTGCGGTTTTGGGATATGATTTATGGACATTAGTTCAGCAAGGGCCAGCAGAAGAACTGAACAAAACTTGGAAAACTCAACCTGCGTTGCTGGCAGCTTCAGTGGCGATTTGGCGAGTATGGCAAGAGAAAGGTGGTAAGGCGCCTTCCATGATGGCAGGTCATAGCCTTGGTGAATATTCTGCACTGGTCTGTGCTGGCGTGATTGAGTTCCAGCAAGCAATTAAACTCGTTGAATTACGTGGGAAACTGATGCAGGAAGCCGTGCCAGAAGGGCAAGGAGCAATGTATGCCATTATCGGTTTAGATAATGAGTCTATTGCAAAGGCATGTGAAGAATCAGCGCAAGGTCAGGTTGTTTCACCTGTTAATTTCAATTCACCTGGGCAGGTTGTTATCGCAGGTGAAAAAGATGCTGTAGAACGTGCGGGAGCAGCATGTAAAGCTGCGGGTGCAAAACGCGCGTTGCCGTTATCTGTTAGTGTGCCTTCGCATTGTGCACTGATGAAATCCGCAGCCGAGCAACTGGCAGCTGCACTGCAAAAAGTTGTGTTTAACCAGCCACAATTCCCTATCGTGAATAACGTCGATGTAAAAGTAGAAAAAACTGCCGATGCTATTCAAGACGCCTTGGTTCGTCAGTTGTATAATCCTGTACGTTGGGCAGAATCAGTTGAATATATTGCTGAGCAAGGCGTTGAACAATTGTTGGAAATCGGGCCAGGTAAGGTACTTACTGGGTTAACGAAACGTATTGTTGATACTTTAAGTGCTGTAGCAGTAAATGATGTATCATCACTCACAGTTGCTCTGAACAAATGACTGAGGAAAACATGAGCTTTGATGGAAAAATTGCACTGGTTACTGGCGCTAGCCGTGGTATAGGTCGCGCGATTGCAGAATTATTGGTTGAACGTGGTGCATGCGTTGTTGGCACTGCAACCAGTGAGAAGGGAGCAGAAGCAATCAGTGCCTTCCTTGGTGATAAAGGCAAAGGTTTTGTACTGAATGTCACAGATTCTGAATCCATTGAGAATGCACTATCGAATATTCGTGCTGAATTTGGTGAAATAGACATTTTAATTAATAATGCTGGCATCACTCGTGATAACTTGTTGATGCGCATGAAAGATGATGAGTGGCAAGATATTATTGACACTAATCTTTCTTCGATTTTTCGTCTGTCAAAAGCAGTGATGCGCTCTATGATGAAAAAACGTTATGGACGTATTATTTCCATTGGCTCTGTTGTTGGTACAATGGGAAATGCAGGGCAGGCGAATTACACGGCAGCGAAAGCAGGAGTTATTGGTTTTAGCAAATCACTGGCTCGTGAAGTCGCTTCTCGTGGCATCACTGTAAACGTTGTTGCACCTGGTTTTATTGAAACTGATATGACCAGAGCGTTGACAGACGAGCAACGTGCAGGTATTTCTGCTGGAATTCCTGCTAATCGTCTCGGTGATGCAAAGGAAATTGCCAGTGCTGTAGCGTTTCTTGCTTCTGACGAGGCCGCTTACATCACAGGTGAGACATTACATGTCAATGGTGGCATGTACATGATCTAAAAAATGAGCGAACCCTCTGTTTTTGATGTATTTTTTGTACAGAAAACACAGATTGTGGTTCGACCAGCCGGGATTTGGTTGCATCTTTTCCTGTATTTTATAAACTACGAAAACCATCGCAGAAGCGAGTTTTGATAGGAAATTTAATAGTATGAGCACTATCGACGAACGCGTTAAGAAAATCATCGTTGAACAACTGGGTGTTAAAGAGGAAGAAGTTGTGAATACAGCTTCATTTGTTGATGACTTGGGCGCTGATTCTCTTGACACAGTTGAACTGGTAATGGCTCTGGAAGAAGAGTTCGATATCGAGATCCCAGACGAAGAAGCTGAAAAAATCACTACAGTTCAGGCTGCTATTGACTACGTTGAAAACGCAGGTTAACAAGCACACATACCTAGGCGGTCGCTCGACCGCCTATGTTTTTCGTCCTAAATTTTTTCCCTCCCTGGAGGATAACCGTGTCTAAGCGTCGAGTAGTCGTGACCGGACTAGGCATGTTATCTCCTGTCGGCAATACAGTAGAGTCTTCTTGGAACGCTGTTTGTGCAGGACAGAGTGGTATCGGCCTTATCGAACATTTTGACACCTCTAACCATGCAACTAAGTTTGCAGGTGTGGTGAAGAATTTTAATCATGAAGATTTCAATATTTCGCGCAAAGAAGCACGGAAAATGGATCTCTTCATTCAGTATGGTATTGCTGCGGGCAAACAAGCTATTGAAGATGCAGGAATCGAAGTAACAGAAGCCAATGCTAGCCGCTTTGGTGCTGCTATTGGTTCTGGTATTGGTGGTTTGGGTCTGATTGAAGAAAATCACGGTACATTGTTATCGGCAGGGCCTCGCAAGGTCAGCCCATTCTTTGTACCTTCGACCATCATCAATATGGTGGCAGGCCATTTGAGTATCCTGTATGGTCTTCGTGGTCCGAGCATTTCCATTGCAACTGCTTGCACTTCTGGCGTACATAATATTGGCCATGCGGCTCGCATCATTGCTTACAATGATGCTGACATGATGCTGGCAGGTGGTGCAGAAAAAGCCAGCACAGAATTTGGTGTTGCCGGATTTGGTGCTGCACGTGCATTATCAACCCGTAATGATGATCCTCAAGGTGCAAGCCGTCCTTGGGATAAAGATCGTGATGGTTTTGTTCTGGGCGATGGCGCAGGTGTTGTCGTTCTTGAAGAATATGAACATGCGAAAAAACGTGGTGCAAAAATCTATGCTGAAGTTGTTGGCTTTGGCATGAGCAGCGATGCTTACCACATGACATCACCTCCTGAAGATGGAGCGGGTGCTGCTTTAGCAATGCAAAACGCTTTGAAAGATGCGGGAGTTTCACCAGAGCAAGTGGGTTACATCAATGCTCATGGTACTTCAACATCAGTTGGTGATATTGCAGAAGCGCGTGCCGTGGAGTCTGTTTTTGGTGAAGGCACTAAAGTATTGGTGAGTTCAACCAAATCAATGACAGGTCACTTATTGGGTGCTGCAGGCGCTGTTGAATCTATTTTTACTATTCTTGCTCTGCGTGATCAGATTGTTCCTCCAACCATTAACTTGGAGAATCAGGATGAGAACTGTCACTTGGACTTAGTTCCAGGTGAAGCGCGTAAAGTTGAAGGAATGGAATACGCATTGTGTAACTCTTTTGGTTTCGGTGGCACTAATGGGTCACTGATTTTCCGCAAGATCTAAAATCACTTTGTGTCTATAAAAAGCCTCAACGTTTGTTGAGGTTTTTTTATACCTGTTTTTTATGGTTGTTTTTTTATGATGATTTTTGTGAATTATTTTTATGAACTGCTTTTATGAAATGTCTTTGTATGGGTTTTTTGCACTGTAGAGACTCCTATACTATTATAACGCCCCTTATAAGCTGAGGTTGTCACGCTTTTTATCAAAAATAAGAAATTAAAATGACGTATTGGATTAATGGTAATCAGTGCGATCACTTACCTGTTAATGATCGTGCGGTACAATTTGGTGATGGCTGTTTTACCACAATAAGAGTTGAACAAGGATTACCGGCCTTGTTACCTTTGCACATAAAACGGTTGCAGAAAGGCGTTGAAAAACTATTTATGCCAGCACTGGATTGGTTTCAGCTTGAGACCCATATTAAACAGGTTGTAAAAGGGTGTGAATCAGGTGTTTTGAAAGTCATTCTTTCCAGAGGCACAGGAGGTCGTGGCTACAGTTTTGATGACACGATTAAGCCCACACAGATCCTGTCTTTGAGTTCATATCCTGAACGATATATTGCTCAGCGCCAAAAAGGTGCTTCATTAGTTCTTAGTCCTATTCCAATGGGAATTAATCCTTATCTGGCTGGCATTAAACACTTAAATCGTTTGGAACAGGTTTTAATCAAGCAGTTCATTGAACAATCCAAAGCAGATGAAGCTCTGGTACTTGATAGTGATGGCCTATTGATTGAATGCTGTACTGCCAATATTTTCTGGCGAAAAGGAAAAAGTGTTTATACTCCTGATATTAGCCAGTGTGGTGTGGAGGGTGTCATGAGGCAAAAGATAATCGAATTGTTGGCAGAAAGTGATTATAACTTATTATGTGTCATGCGTTATCCTGAAGCTTTGGCTCATGCAGATGAGGTGCTTATCTGTAATTCCTTAATGCCAGTGGTTCCAGTAGACCAAATTCAAGCGCATGAAAATCAACCTGCGTGGAAATATCAATCAAGAGAGTTGCATGAGTATTTATTACCTGAGTGCTTAAGACCTTAGCTATTTAGTACTCATCATTTTCGTACTCATCATTGAAGCACAGATAAAAGTGATTACCGAATGAAACTAAAAAAGCGCATTTTCATTCTGCCCGGATTGATTATTGCGATCGCTGTGATCGTATTCTTTTCTTTCATGAAGAAAATACAAAACTTTGCTGCTCAGGATATTAATCTCAGTCAAGAGATGATATTTACTGTGCCGGTGGGAACTGGGCGCACAGGTATGGAAGCTTTACTGTCCCAGCATAAACTTATTGAAGATAATCAGTTACTGCCATGGTTATTTCGATTTAAGCCAGAGCTGGCGAAATTTAAGGCCGGAACTTACCGCTTGCAAAAAGGTATGTCCTTAAGAGACATTTTGCAACTGTTTGCCAGTGGTAAAGAAACGCAATTTCCCATTCGTTTTGTTGAAGGCAGTCGTCTTTCTGACTGGTCAAAAATATTGCAGAATGCGCCATACTTAAAGCATGAAATAGAAAGTAAAACACCGCAAGAACTGCTTGATACTTTGGGCATAAATGATACTTTGGGCATAAAAGAGAGCAATTCACTGGAAGGTTGGCTTTATCCTGATACTTATATGTATACCGCTGGCACGAGTGATGTGGAATTACTCAAACGAGCCTATAACAAAATGAAAACAACAGTAGGGCAGGAATGGGAAAACAGAGAAAAGAATCTGCCATATAAAAGCGCTTATGAAATGTTGATCATGGCCTCTATCATTGAAAAAGAGACTGCAATTGAGTCTGAACGCACTAAAGTTGCTTCTGTATTCGTGAATCGTCTACGGTTAAAGATGAGATTACAAACTGATCCGACGGTGATTTATGGATTGGGAGATAAATATACGGGTACAATTTTTCGCAGCAATCTCAATACCTTGACACCCTACAATACTTATATGATTGATGGATTACCACCAACCCCCATCGCCATGCCAGGTTTGGCTTCAATTAAGGCAGCGGCACATCCTGCTGTCACGGAATATTTATATTTTGTTGCGAATGGCGATGGTGGTCACACATTCACCACTAATCTAATAGAACATAATAAGGCAGTAGGTCTTTATCGCCAAAGGTTAAAGCAGGATAAATGAACAGTAAATTTATTGTAATTGAAGGACTCGAGGGCGCGGGAAAAACAACCGCAATCCAAACAGTGGTTGAAACTTTGAAACAGCATGGTATTTCTGATTTGACTCTGACCCGTGAACCGGGTGGGACACCATTGGCAGAGAAATTGCGCGAGCTGATTAAACAAGGTGTTGAGGGAGAATCACTGACAGATAAGGCAGAAGTTTTGATGTTATATGCTGCCAGAGTTCAATTGGTGGAAAATATTATCAAACCCGCTTTATTACAGGGTACTTGGGTTGTTGGTGATCGCCATGATCTTTCTTCTCAGGCTTACCAAGGAGGAGGCCGGGGTATTGATCAACATTTGATGGAGTCATTACGCGAAGCTGCATTGGGTGATTTTCGTCCAGATTTAACCCTCTATCTTGATTTACCCCCGGAAGTCGGCTTACAACGTGCTTGTGCGCGTGGTGAATTGGATCGCATTGAAAAAGAATCTTTAGGCTTTTTCCACCGTACCCGTACAAGGTATCTCGAACTTGTGGCAAAAGATGACAGTATCAAAACGATTGATGCAGCTCAACCACTGGAAAAAGTGCAGGATAATATTCGTAGTACCTTACTTAATTGGTTAGAAGAACAGGAAACACAGGCATGAATTGGTATCCGTGGCTCAATCATGCATACCGGCAGTTAGTTGAATTTCATCAACAGGGGCGTGGGCATCATGCTATTTTGCTTCATGCCCATGCTGGAACGGGTGCTGATGCATTGTTGTATGGCTTGAGTCGCTGGTTAATGTGTCAGAATAAACAGGGTATAAAAAGCTGTGGCAAATGCCACGGCTGCCATTTAATGTTGGCGGAAACTCATTCTGATTGGCATGTTCTTGCTCCTGAAAAAGGAAAAAATATTGTTGGAGTAGATGCTGTGCGCCAGCTCAGCGAGAGGCTTTATGAATATTCTCAGCAAGGAGGGGCTAAAATTGCCTGGCTCCCATCCGCAGAATTCCTGACTGATGCTGCTTCTAACGCCTTGTTGAAAACTTTGGAAGAACCGCCTCAAGACACGTATTTTCTATTACAGTGTCAGAATCCTATAAATTTGATGGCAACACTACGTAGCCGCTGCTTTTACTATTTTATTCCAGTACCTGAACCTTCGACAGGGCTTTATTGGCTACAAAATCAGCTTCCGGCTATATCCTTTCTGGATGCACAAACAGCGTTAAAGCTTTCTCAGGGAGCGCCATTGGCAGCGCAGCAATTGCTCCAGACTGAAAAATGGCAACAAAGAAATACGCTTTGTCAGGCGATTGAACAGGCGCTGTATAAATGTGATACCCTGTCACTTTTACCATTGCTGAATCGTGATGATGTGCAGCAATCTTTGCATTGGTTGATCAGCTTATTATCCGATGCGGTGAAATGGCGGCAACAGGCACAGAATTACTGTGTAAACCAAGATCAGCAAGCTTTGATTCGTTATCTTGCTTCTTCTCAAAGTGTGGAAACACTATTAAATACAGTTGATGATTGGGTACATTGCCGTCATCAATTATTATCTGTAGTGGGAGTCAATCGGGAATTGTTGCTAACGGAACAATTACTCAATTGGGAAAGACAGTTTTGTCCTGCACAGTAACTTATTTAGATATGAGCATATTATGTTTTTAGTTGATTCGCATTGTCATCTCGATTGCCTTGATTATGAAACACTGCACAAAAGTGTCGATGATGTTGTGGCGAAAGCCGCAGAGCGGGATGTGAAATATATGTTGGCCGTGGCAACGACGTTGTCTGGTTTCCAGCAAATGAAGGGTTTGATTGGTAAACGAGAAAACGTAGCATATTCCTGTGGTATTCATCCATTGAATTTGGATGAAGGTTACAATTTCGAAGAACTTGCCCGGTTGGCTGCGGATGAAGATGTTGTCGCAATGGGGGAAACAGGTCTGGATTATTTTTATCAGAAAGAAAATGTTGAACTCCAGAGAACTTCATTTCGTGAACATATCCGTATTGGCCGCAAATTAAATAAGCCGGTGATTGTACATACCCGTGAAGCAAGGGACGATACATTGATGGTGCTGCGGGAAGAAAAAGTACAAGAATGTGGTGGTGTACTGCACTGTTTCACGGAAGATAAAGAAACGGCAAGGGCTTTGCTGGATTTGGGTTTTTATATCTCTTTTTCTGGCATTGTCACTTTCCGTAATGCTGAGCAGATCCGTGAAGCGGCAAGATTCGTGCCACTTGATCGCATTCTGGTAGAAACTGACTCACCTTATTTGGCGCCTGTTCCTCATCGTGGCAAACAGAATCAGCCAGCTTATGTACGTGATGTTGCTGAATATATGGCAGTATTGAAAGGGGTCAGTATTGATGAATTGGCTGCGGTAACGACAAGAAATTTTTGTGAACTGTTTCATATTGATATTAAAGAAAGCTAAGCTAGCCATGACACTTTGTGTTTTTAAGTATCAGTATTTGGGTTTAGGGTTTAACATTTAGATTCAGTACCCGCTTTTAATAATTGGTTCATCTTTCATGATAATAAAGGAGAAGTAAGATGGCAGAAGAAACTATTTTTAGTAGAATCATTCGTCGAGAAATTCCTGCAGATATTATTTATCAGGATGATTTGGTAACAGCATTCCGTGATATTTCCCCTCAGGCACCAACACATATTCTGATCATACCTAATATACTGATCCCAACGGTTAATGATGTTACCGCTGAACATGAACTTGCTTTGGGACGTCTATTTACCGTAGCGGCGAAAATAGCAAAAGAGGAAGGTATTGCAGAAGATGGCTACCGCTTGATCATGAACTGTAATCGTCATTCAGGACAGGAAGTTTTCCATATTCATATGCATTTGGTTGGTGGCCGTCTATTAGGGCCGCTATTAGCAGAATAATAAGCTGGCAGAATAATCTAATTGACGAGTATCGGTACAAGATAGCGATGTAACTAGGGTAGATTAATGAAAAGAATTCTCTTTGTCATGTTATCAGTAATGTTGCTGGCGAGTTGTGTATTGCCAGTAACACAGCAGCCTGCTCCTATTACACCGACGGAGCCAGAGAAAAAACCGGAGCCACCGGTAGAGCCATCAGAAAAGGTTCCCCAACCTCCTAAGATTCAGTCTATTAATTGGAATAATATTGTTCAGCCATTGGTGGATCAAATGGTTCATGCTAATGGTTTGGAAGTGGGGAAATTACTGCTTGTTGATTCTGTCAAGAACAACACTAATGGCTCATTACGAATTCTGAAAGCCACAGATGCGATTACAGATGCAATCAGCAACAAACAGGTTTTTCAGATTGTACCGAAATCTCGAGTCCATGTGGCTAGATTGGCACTGGGATTATCATCGGAAGATAGTTTGGGGTTGCGCAGTAAGTCTATTGGGTTGGCTCGTTATTTAAATGCCGATTATGTTCTCTATTCCTTTGTCTCTAACAATCATGGCCAGCGTAACCTGGAAATGCAGTTAATGCTGGTTAAAACTGGCGAGATACTCTGGTCAGGTCGTGGCGACGTTAATTAATGGTCACTCTTGGTTATGGTCATTCTTTGTTAAAAGTGTTATGGCAGTTATGGCCTGATATTCCGGTAGCGTCGTGGGAAATTAGGCCATTAACGGGTCTGACGCAGGCAAGTTACTATATTACGAATGGTGTGCGTCAGATGGTTGGACGCACTCAAACACCGCATAGTGGGACACTTGGTGTCGATCGTCAACGAGAAAACCAGATTTTACGTCGGTTATCTTCTACAGGTATTGTGCCTAAAGTAGTGGCTATGCACGAAACCTGGTTATTGCTTGAGTGGCTCACTGGAACACAAATAGAGTCTGATACATTGGGGCAGCCAATTTTTCAGCAATCATTGGCTCAAACACTTGCTATTCTTCATAGTCATTCTCCATTGGGCTATCCGCTTCAATTAAAAAAACAAATTGCATTCCAGTGGCAGCAGATTGACAGAAAACGCTTATCTCCTCATTGGTTGCGCTTACATAAATTTTTTATGACAACCAAAATGCCTGCCACTTTAAAGATAGCGCCAGCTCATATGGATGTTCACTCTGATAATCTATTAATGACCGAAGAAGGGTTAAAATTGATTGATTGGGAGTATGCTGCGGATGTCGATATCGGTTTTTCATTGGCTGCGCTGTTCAAGGGAAATCAATGGGATGAGATGCAGCAACAAACTTTTTTGGATTATTACTGCACCCAAGCATCAGGATATTCAAATCCGCAATTATTGCAGCAACAAATTAAGCAATGGGAGCCGTGGGTCAGCTATATGATGCTGATGTGGTATGAAGTGCGCTGGCAGCAGACAAAAGAACAACAATTTTTATTGCTGGCGCGTCCTTTGCGTCAAGCTTTTAAACTGTCGTAATGAATTTAAACTAGCACTGTGCGCTGGTGGAACAAATTTTCAATTAACGATAATTAATCATAGATGGCGACCAATAAAGAGAAGTGAGGAATGCTATGGGGCCAGTAATGTTAGATGTTGTTGGCTATGAATTGGATAGCGAAGAACGCGAAATTCTACAGAATCCATTAGTGGGCGGTTTAATTTTATTTACCCGCAACTTCCACGATACAAAGCAATTACGTGAATTAGTTCGTCAAATTCGTGCAGCTTCCCACCATCGTCTGGTAGTTGCAGTTGATCAGGAAGGAGGGCGTGTTCAGCGTTTTCATGAGGGCTTTACGCGTCTACCTGCGGCACAATCTTTTGCTTGTGTACAAGATATGCAAATGGGAGCACATCTGGCAGAAGAATCTGGCTGGTTGATGGCATCAGAAATGATCGCAATGGATATTGATATCAGTTTTGCACCAGTATTGGATTTGGGACATAAGTGTACAGCAATTGGTGAACGCTCATTTCACGAAGAGCCTGAACCAGCAATGATAATGGCAGAAAAATTTATTAAAGGTATGCATTCTGCGGGAATGAAGTCGACGGGGAAACATTTTCCGGGACATGGTGCAGTGACAGCGGACTCCCATAAAGAAACGCCAAGGGATAATCGTTCAATGGATGCTATTAACTGCCATGATATGGTGATTTTCCGTGATTTCATTCAACGTAAATTGCTGGATGCCATTATGCCTGCTCACGTTATTTACCCTCAGATAGATCACCGTCCTGCAAGTGGCTCACCATATTGGTTAAAATCCATACTCCGCGAGCAATTGGGATTTGAAGGCGTCATTTTTTCCGACGATTTGTCCATGGAAGGTGCAGCGGTGATGGGCAGTTATGCCGAACGGGCTAAGGCATCATTGGATGCGGGTTGTGACATGATTTTGGTGTGTAACAATCGAGAAGGAGCCGTCAGTGTGTTGGATAACCTTCCGATGATTGACTCGCCTAAAATTAAACGGTTATATCATCAAGGCAAGCAATTTAGCTTGGAAGAATTACAGAAATCTGAACGTTGGCAAAAGGCTAATCAAGCATTACATGGTTTGTGTGAAAAATGGTTAAGATGTGAATAATTATTCGATTATGTAAATTTTTCTCAATAAAACAAGAATAGGATCACCGTTGGTGCTTCTATTCTTATTTCGCATTTCGCATTTCGCATTTCGCATTTCGCATTTCGCAATTTTCCCCAGCTTTATTCCAATACTTTCCCCCTTCAATATTTTCTTAACAATATGGTTGGATATACTCCAAAAGTCGTATTCACATAACATTAACATTTACAATGTTAATTATTCATAAACCTGATTTATATCTAATTAATTGAAAACCAGTGTGTAATTTTTGTGATTGACGTCTAATTAATCAAAAGAATTTGATTGGCGCTATTTTTGGTATGACCAACTGACCTGCCATGATATTCTGGAGATATTTGCAGTATGAAATTTGTTTAGCCTGATGTTATTTAAGGACGTTATTCAAGATTTTTTACTCAAAGAAACGGGTTTAGCACCTTACATAACATTAGTTGTATTTTCAGTGGGGTAGTCATGACAACGCCAAAGACAAGAATTGTCATCATTGGTGGGGGCGCTGGTGGTTTAGAGCTAGCAACGCGTTTGGGACATAAATTAGGGCGTAAGGAAAAAGCCGAAATTACTTTGGTAGATCGCAACAACAGCCATCTATGGAAACCATTATTACATGAAGTAGCAACAGGTTCTCTTGATGATGGTGTTGATGCATTGAGTTATTTGGCTCATGCAAGTAATCATTATTTCAATTTCCAGCTAGGTACACTCACGAATATCAATCGTGAGGAGAGGAAAATTACTCTGGCTGAAATTCGGGATGAAGGCAGTGATTTGTTAGTACCAGAGCGTGAGCTGGCTTACGATATTCTTGTCATGGCACTGGGCAGCCAGTCTAATGATTTTGGTACGGCTGGTGTGAAGGAAAACTGTATTTTCCTTGATAACCCACAACAGGCACATCGTTTCCACAATGAGATGTTAAACTTGTTCCTGAAATATTCTGCAAATCAATGTGCAGAAGAAAAAGTGAATATCGCGATTGTTGGTGGTGGTGCGACTGGCGTAGAGCTTTCCGCGGAACTATATAATGCGGTTAAGCAATTTAACAGCTATGGCTTTGAAAGTCTGAATTCAGATGCCTTGAATGTGACTTTGGTTGAAGCGGGAGAGCGAATTTTGCCTGCATTGCCAACACGTATTTCCAGTGCGGCCCATCAAGAATTGACTAAACTGGGTGTTAAGGTATTAACCAAGACCATGGTGACCAGTGCTGATGAGCATGGGTTGAACACAAAAGATAGTGAGCAGATTAAAGCTTCTCTGATGGTTTGGGCTGCGGGAATTAAAGCGCCTGACTTTATGAAAGATATTGGCGGATTGGAAACAAACCGCATCAATCAATTAGTTGTGAAGCCGACTTTGCAAACCACACTGGATGATCGTGTTTTCGCTATTGGGGATTGTGCATCATGCCCGAAAAAAGAGGGTGGCTTTGTTCCTCCTCGTGCCCAGTCTGCTCACCAGATGGCAAGCCGTTGCTATGACAATATCTTGGCATTGTTGAATGAAAAACCATTAAAAGAGTATGTTTACAAAGATCATGGCTCATTGGTTTCATTATCTAAGTTCAGTACTGTTGGTAGCCTGATGGGGAACTTGATGCGTGGTTCAATGATGGTTGAAGGCCGTATTGCTCGTATTGTTTATATCTCTTTGTATCGTATGCATCAGGTAGCTTTACATGGATATATTAAAACAGGCTTGATGATGCTGGTTGGAGGAATTAACCGCGTGATTCGTCCACGACTGAAATTGCACTAATCAGCTAGAAAATGGCTCGTCTTAAAGTAATTAATTGAGATGAGCCATTTATCTCTCTATTATATTAATTGTTATACATACCATAATTATTCTTCCCTAAATTTATCTCAGTCATTTATTATGATGAGTGAGGCTTCATTTAAATTAAATACAGATTTCGTTTTAGTTAACTCATTATTGTTATATGTGATAAATTATTAAATAATGATCTGTAATTATATTGATCTAGTATCCAAGATACACTTAATTGACTTAGCTATGCATGACTAATTAATCGATAACTTAATAATTTATCAGTGGATTTAGTTAATCGTTGCAATAAGGTGGGTTTTAGTTAGATTACTGTAGTATCAGAATTTTTCCCAGTCTGTAGTATTAGAAATATTAAAAATGGTATGTATCTTTTATTTTTTGTATTTTTGCTATGTTGGCTGTATTTGTTCAATTTTTATTTGCTATTTTGCTCTGGATTATATGTAAATAGAAGCGATGTGGGGCTTGAGTGTACATTTTTATGTGGCAACTTGCATGTGGACAAATGACTAATAATTTTATTATATTAATGGAATGGGATTTTTCTCAAATAATGAATTTGGCGCATTTTTAGCTCCCTTCAAATATTTGGAAAATATTTTTCCAATCAAATTGTGTGGAAAATTATTAATATATCAAGGTGCTATGTGGTTAAACGAAATAAAATACTGTACATAATGGGTGCTATAATTGCTATTGTTGCCATCATTGGGGCGATCGCAACGTTTTGTTTTGAATCTCCACGCCCTAGCGTTGCGCAAGTATTATCTTCGAATCCTATCAAATCAACGGTTGTTGTTCGTCAATCCTATTGTCATATTGCGGTGTTTCCCATCCCTGCCACAGTAAAAGATATTTTAGGGAATAGTTCGATTGAATATGAATATCGTATTTTAACCCTTCTTGATCATTTGAAAGTAAAGAGGGAATATCCTGCTTTAACCCATTCAGTGTTAAAAAACTGCACAGAATTTAGTTTTAAGAAACCACGTGTTGTCGCGTATGACGTAAATTATGTCATTGGCGAGGTGCCAGGAAAAGTTAGGATCGAGTACAAGCCTGATGATACTATCCCTTTAAATGAGAAAGGTCAGTTAATTCTGAAATCATATTCACAACAATGATCTTCTTTTGCCTCTTAGAGGGGTGCCCATTCCCTAGAAAAGTCCACTTACTTTTAATCATTGCATTATCATAGATGTCTGAAATTTCAGCATCCGGGAGAAGCTGAATACGTTTTATAGAGTGTGTGCACCAGAATCCCAGATTTTTCAGTTCCCAGTGTGGTCATAATGAAAGCATGGGGATTCGATTATTTTCAGAAACCCCATTGAGAATGGTTGTCAGCTAAAAAGGCTAAAAACAGCAATACCAAAACTACCAAGACCGACTAATAGAACCATCAAATTAGAAAAAGAACGATAGGGTCGTAGTGGTTCAACCAAGTACGTTGATAGAGACGGTAAAATAAACAAAATAAGCGCAATCATAGGTCCAGTGATGCCTGCGATAACGTTCAGAGTATTCGGATTCCAGATAGTAACCATTAAAGTAAGGAAAAAAATGATAGTTATGCCGATCAACTTATCACGCACTTTATTTTCTTTATGATGGAGAATTTTACTCTCCAATGCTCCGACTAATCCTCTGACTCCCTCCAATGCCCCAAAGTAAGTTCCTAAGAATGATTTTGTCATAGCAATGATAGCAACAGGGGTTGCCGTTATTGCTATCCAATACAAGCCTTCTTTCTGCGCGATCGCGCTGAGAATGGTAATATTGTTGTCTTTGGTTGCCTGTATTTCCTGAGGTGATAACGTTAAAACACAAGTAAATACAAAGAACAAAATGACTATGCAGATTAGCGCATAAGTGGGTTTCACAATCTGTTTAATGTGGTATTCCGCATCTGTTGTATAGGCGCGTTTACAGTAGTTAGAAAAAGTAGACATGATTGGAGTATGGCTGAAAGAGAATACCATAACTGGCATTAGTAACCAAAGTGCTCTCATTGAATCCAGGTCAATGTGAATATTGCTGATAAGATGTTTAATGTTCGCGCTATCCCATTGAAATACAAGCGTCACAGATAATGTCAGCAGGTAAAGAATGAGTGGAAGAACTAACACGCCCATGAATTTCAGTGTGATTTTTTTACCCAATAAGAAAATTAGGTGTAACCCTAGAACGACCATCAATGCTGTCAGTGTTCGTGGAAACTGAATCTGCCAAAATTGCTGTAACAAAATGTTAACAGAATTGGTGATAGATATTGCATAAACAAAAATAATAAGCAGGAAAGTTAGTGCGTAAAAAAAGTTAATGATACGAGCTATTCTGATCCCGTAATATTGTTTGGTTGCACTGAGTAATGTGGGAGAATGGGAATTGCTGGTAATGATATAACGTGCAAGACCTAGGTGAGGGTAATAGGTAAATGGGAATGCTATTAATAGCATAACCAACATAGCAAGTGGTCCGGATAGTCCTAATTGTATAGGGAGAAACAGGGTTCCTGCGCCTACTGCCGTTCCGAATAGTGCATAAAACCAAATATTGTATTCATGAATCCATTTTTGTTCCGTCTTCAAGTACGTCTCCTACTAAGTTTATAGTTTTTCATGTTTTCCTAAACCAGGATAAAGATAAATCTTTTCAGGAAAAACAGTGTGCTAACCACCGCCACTACACACTGCAAGCCATGCAATAAACCGATATTGCAGTCGGCTATTAACGTTTTCTAGTCTGTCACAAGCTGCCTTGAGTCTTTTATCCAGTGCATGAAGGTGTTGCGTTGCCGCGTTATTCAGTCATTGAGTGCTTTCTCTGAGTCGCCGTAGCCCTTCATCGCGAGTCTGACTGTTGGCGACGATCAGTGCCTTTGTCGCTTTCTGGATTTCTTCCGCGATGCATTTCGGGCGCTGTATACATTCAAGATGCTGGTTGCAGGTATTCTGCCAGTTCTCATGAAGCTGTATCAGACGTGCTTTACGGGTTTCAATGGTCAGTCGGAATAGGCTTTCTGACAGCCCCCGTATTCGGGCTTTTTGGGGTTATAACGTCGGAAATACTGTTCAGAGTCACTGCGAATAGCATCATTGATGCGGACAGAAAACATCAGGTGGACAGTGTGGCTGCTCCCCTCCGTCTGCGGAGGTGGAAACGTGAATAGATTAAGGCTTCAAACCCCATTAAGCGCGCCCTCTGCATTATTGCACTTTTCGGAAGGATAACCCATTATCGACAATACTGGAAGTTCTGTTAAATTATCAGACCCATAGTGGGAAAAATAGCTGTTCATGTCTTAGTTGATCTTGACGGTCGATTAGTGCAGTTTTTATGACTTAAATTATGACATGTGCTCAGTGCTTACCAAGCGCAGTAATTACAACGGGTTTAAGTTACTTCCATAATATATGTCATAATTATCACCAAAGTTAAGTTGTAGATTCAATAAAAAAGGTTGCACTATTTTGCGTGCTGTTCGCATGAGCATGACATTGTATACTGGCGAACTGTATTGGCAAAAATTGTACTGGCAAAAACGGTATTGGCAAAAAACGGTATTGGCAAAAAACGGTATTGGCAAAATAGTGCAACCGTGACATCACTTTTTAAACCCTATCAGGCATCGCTCTTATGTTGATCGAAGTTTTCTAATAATTGCTGAATAAATGCTAAACGGGTAGCTCTCTTAGTTAAGTCCGTAATAAATTTCAATTTAGTTGGCCCATCCAATCGGTAAACATTGGGCTGCGTTTGTAACAAGCTGATCAGATAATTCGGATCGACTTTATTGTTACTGCTAAATTCAATGAAACCACCTTTTTCATGTGCTTCAATGCGCTTGATACCGAGTTGTTGAGCGATCAGGCGAATGGACGCTGACTGCAAAAGTTGGCGTCCTGGATCGGGCAGAAGACCGAATCGATCAATAAGTTCGACTTTCAGGTCATCCAATTCAGCATTATCTTGTGCGCTAGCGATACGCTTATAGAAAGACAAGCGTATGTTGACATCCGGAATATAATCATCAGGTAAGAGCACAGGCATACGCAATTCGATCTCAGTCTGGTTATTAGTGAGATCTTCCAGTGAAGGCTCCCGCCCATTCTTGAGGGCATCAACGGCTTTTTCCAATAATTCCATATAGAGAGTGAACCCGATGCTGGTCATCTGTCCACTTTGGTCTTCCCCCAGTAATTCGCCGGCTCCCCTTATTTCCAAATCGTGAGTAGCCAGTGCAAAACCAGCCCCCAAATCTTCGAGAGATGCAATGGCTTCCAGACGTTTTTGTGCATCGCTGGTCATGGCTTTTGGATGTGGCGTCAACAAATAAGCATAAGCCTGATGATGGGAACGTCCTACACGCCCACGTAATTGGTGTAACTGAGCTAAACCAAAATGATCCGCACGTTCAATGATGATGGTATTGGCACTGGGAATATCAATCCCTGTTTCAATAATAGTGGTACATACCAGCACATTAAAACGTTGGTGATGGAAATCTGTCATAACGCGTTCCAAATCACGCTCACGCATTTGCCCATGCCCTACAACGATTCTGGCTTCAGGAACCAATTCTTCCAGTCGAGCTTTTGCCTTTTCAATGTTTTCAACATCGTTATACAGATAGTAAACTTGCCCACCACGCAAAATTTCGCGCAGGATAGATTCACGTACCACGAGGCTATCATATTCGCGCACAAAAGTTTTTACTGCCAAGCGGCGGGCTGGGGGAGTGGCAATAATGGATAGATCGCGCATACCACTCATTGCCATATTGAGTGTACGAGGAATTGGCGTGGCGGTAAGTGTCAGCACGTCGACATCTGCCCGAATAGCTTTAATGCGCTCTTTATGGCGAACCCCGAAGCGGTGTTCTTCATCAACGATTAACAAACCGAGATCTTTCCAGCACAGGTCACTTTGTAGAAGTTTATGAGTGCCAATAATGATATCCACTTTTCCTTCCGCAGCCATATCAATGACCTGCTGTTGTTCTTTTGCACTACGAAAGCGTGACATAACTTCAATGTGTACAGGCCAATTCGCAAAGCGATCGCGGAAATTATCATGATGCTGCTGTGCCAATAAGGTTGTTGGCACAAGAACTGCGACTTGTTTATTGTTGATGATGGACAGGAATGCAGCGCGCATCGCTACTTCTGTTTTCCCAAAACCGACATCGCCACATACCAGCCTATCCATGGCAATGGGCTGACACATATCATCAAACACCGAGTTGATAGTCTGTTCTTGATCGGGCGTTGTATCAAACGGAAAACTTTGGCAGAACAGTTGGTATTGTTCACTATCTTGCTTGAAGGCAAAACCCGGTTTAACGGCACGCTGTGCGTAAACATCCAATAATTCGGCGGCAACATCACGTACTTTTTCGGCTGCTTTCTGGCGAGCCTTGTTCCATGCTTCTCCACTCAGCTTATGCAGCGGAGCACTTTCTTCTGCACCACCAGCATAACGGCTTATGAGATGAAGAGAGGAGACCGGCACATACAGTTTGTCTTCCCCTGCATAGATAAGGATAAGATATTCTGCCTTGATACCACCTGCTTCCAGCGTTGTTAGCCCCTGATAACGCCCAACACCATGTTCAAGGTGCACGACAGGTTGACCGTGTCGTAACTCCGCGAGATTGCGGATTAGCGTATCGGTATTAATAGTACGCCGATTATCCTGGCGACGACGGCTGACCCGCACTCCAAGCATGTCACTTTCACAAATAAGCGCGAGTTTATTGTCCTCATCAATAAAACCGTGCTCTGCTGCCCCAATCATTAAAAAATGACCGAGTTTATCAGCATCTGTTAATTGGCTTATTTTTATTGGGTTGATTTTGATGCGTGATAACAATTCTTGCACAGATTCACGACGTCCCTCACTTTCCACCGAAAATACAATCTTACCGTTAAATTGTTCCATAAAACGGCGTAATTTATCCAAAGGGGCTTTTTGCTGTGCTGAAACCGAGAGATCAGGCAAATCTTGGTAAGCAAAATTGGTATTTCCTGCTTTTTGGGGGAGTGCTTCGTTATTAACTTGAACACGAGGCCAGTTTTTTAATTCTGAGAATAGATTATTGACTGGCAACCAGATCCGCTCAGGAGAAAGTAGCGGGCGCATGGGATCAACTCTACGGCTTTCAAATCGCAGTTTTGTATCCTGCCAAAAACGTTCCGCAGCACTGATGAAATCTTGGGTGATTAGCAGCGTATTTTCGGGCAGATAATCAAAGAGAGTAGGCAAGGGCTGTTTAAAGAATAACGGTTGCCAATATTCTATGCCGGCTGGTAACACTTTTTTACTGACTTGCTGATAAATATGTTCAGCATCACGACGAACTTCAAACTGTTCACGCCATTGGCTGCGAAATAGTTCAATCGCATCTTGGTCCGTGGGGAATTCATGGGCAGGCAATAAACTGATTTTTTCCACTTCTGCCAGCGTTCGTTGGGTATCTACATCAAAGGTACGCAGGCTATCGATCTCATCATCAAAAAAATCAATTCGATAAGGATATTCACTGCCCATAGGAAATAGATCAAATAAAGCTCCACGCGTTGCAAACTCACCATGTTCAAGCACCTGTTCAACGCTGCGATAACCGGCGTGTTCTAATTCTGCACGCAATTTACCACGGGAAAGGTGTTGTCCTTTGTGCATGACCAAAGCGTGCTTCTTGAGATACTCATGTGGGCAGACTCGTTGCATCAATGTATTGACGGGGAGGATTAACGCCCCTTTCGTCATAAATGGTAAGTGATACAGCGTGGATAGGCGGTTGGAGATGATTTCTTGATGGGGGGAGAAACTATCATAGGGTAAGGTTTCCCAATCTGACATCATATTTATCGGTACGTGAGTGAATTGTTGGATTTCATCACGCAATCGAAGGGCATTCTGCATGTCTTTTGTCACCAGCAGTATTGGCCCTGAGTGACGTTCAATAATTGCGGCGCATTCAATAGCACAGGCAGCACCGGTCAAATGGCCTAATTGGCGGATATCACCGCGACGTTCAGGAAGTTGATAACGATATTTTGCTGACATAAGTGTTTGACGTGTTCTCTAAGATTCAGTTCATTCCCAACGCACTTTTGACCCAGTAGCCTTGTAAAAAATAAGCTGGCAGGTTGAGGGAAAGTAAAAAAACAGAACCGGGATGTGCATGGCTCCATAAAGTACAACTATCCTTTATTATCCTCTTACACTTTGCTTTGGCAACAGGAGAGTAGCAAATTTCATATGATATGTTAGGTTGATAATTGTTCGCTTTCTATGATGAAGATTTAAGAAACGGTAAACAACCTCCTTTTTCGGTATCTGTTAAGTGTATTATTTCCGTTTTTCTACTTGGGTTAGTGTGGTAGTTAAGGATAAAAATGATCACTTTTTTGCATCTTTTGGTGATATTTATATATTTCCCATTAAATTCAATGGCTATTTGTTCGTTTTTTTTTGATTTGAGGAAAACATTTTATAAAATAAATGATGCTAAATACACTTGCTAGCATATTACCTAACATCATAAATTTTATGATGTTAGCTATCGGATTTTCATCAATGGTAAAGAAAAATGACATTGGAATTCCGATGAATATCAATGATAATCTGAATAGTGGAGGAAGTTGTGACATGCCATATACTAGCAATGTTGAAATGAATGTTTGAGCTATGCCATCAAACGCAACTACACCTATCGATAAGACAAAAAATTGAGTCAGCATTTTATTTTCATTACCTAAATAGACATAAGGCAATAGTGGTGTAATCAGGTAGAATAACAACGAGAATGATGTAATATACAACATGGATTTTTTAATATTAATAATGGTAATGCTTTCAATATTTCCATTGTTTTTTGATAATGAAATGGTTAGTGATATTGTCATTCCAACAAAAATAACAGAAATAGTATTCATAAAGTTTAAAGCCAAACCAAAAAATGCTGAATATTCAGATTTCATATTATTTGTAATATACATAACTAAAATAGATAATCCCCCGGTAAAACAGAGGCTAGTTATTGCAGCGCTTCGTCCTAAAATGAATATTTCTTTGTTTAATCCAGGTATTTTTTTGGGAGATAATTTTATTTTTTGTTTTAATAGTAAATTAACTACAGGGAATAATATCAATATCCTGATAAAACAGGTTGATAATGAAACGGCTATCGCGCTATTACTCATCCAGTTAATAAGAGCATAGTTCAAGATCACGTTTGCAACTGAACTATATAGAGTAATAATAAGGATTTTCCTTTCTAACTTAATGGTTTCTAGTATGTTGGCAAAGCCAATGTAAATGCATAAAGGGAAAATGCTAATACTAAAAATAAGGTAAATCTTAAGCATTTCAATATGATTATAAAAAACAGGTGTTATTATCAAGCTGATAATAACAAGACAGATGGCGAGATATATTGAGTACCTAAAGACACCTTGAATATATTTTTTCTTTTCCTGGTGTGATTTTCCAACCACTATATTTATCCCAATGCTTAACATTATTGATAAGATGACGAATACTTGACTAAGTTGTGCCGCAACAGAGAAGTTTTTTACGTATTCATTTCCTTGATGCCCTAACATAATCATATCACACAGAGGCAATGATAACGCGATAAAACGGGTTGATGATATGATTAGCGCTCTTGAAATAAAGCCATTTTTCATTTTTCATTCCCTAGTTGTTTTTGAATTTCATCTTCTTCGTCATGGTAATGTTGAGAGTTAGACAGTAAGGGAAGTCAATTTTCTTTTAATTCATTGCCATTTTTTTCTGCAACTACAGCTCTCGTTCATAATTGATTTCCAGCATCTGTGGCGTAGCTTTATCTTCTATGAAGAAGATGCTAATATGATTATAATAAATAGAGAGTAAATCCTCTCTATTTATTATACTTACCACAAGTATATTCTTTATATTTTGTCTTTAATAACAATTTTGATTTTGTTTTTCATAGCCAACCTCTCCTGAGCTGATTGAGAATAATTTTAAACGCATAGTTTGTGATATGAATATAACTATAAACTCATCAACAAAAACACAACAGATTATAAATTATCAATTTTAATGCTTTTCAAAAAAATCACAAAAATTCATTTGTTATTAAAAATTAATCAAGTATATCTGATGTGATGTTCATAAGAATTTTTTTCGCTGTGGTTATCGGATCACGGCTCTTTTCCCATGATCCGATTTCAGGTGGATAATGCTCAGCGAAAATGACTCGTGAATATGGGGTCGTTTCAGAAAACAAATCGCAAAGTACTATAAGAGCTTCCCCAATTTGTTTTTTCTGAGCGGTTCATCATTGAAATCAAGGGATAAGACTGCGGTACTATAAACGGTTATGATGAATCATCTATTGATTCGGGCTATGATGAAGACGCGCATGAGGTTCTCGTTCGCTAAACGGAAGCCAGTATTCAGTACGACTTATAGATATTCCTCATGGGGTCTAACCCTTTAACATCAACGTTTGCAGTCAGAAAAGATAGTTTTTATCCAGTGCGCCGTAAAACCTCGGCCTTCAGTCCGGGGATATAAGGCGCGGTTTTCCCGCTAACTTTTGGGTTTTTCCTGTTGCTCAATGTATTGGCGAATAATGGAAATAGGTGTACCGCCGCAACTGGCCGCAAAATAACTGGGACTCCACAACACGTTTTTGTAATAAAAATGCTGGGCAATGTCGGGACGGTCACGACGAAGTCATCGACTGGACACGCCTTTGAGACTGTTCACCAAATTTGAGATTGATAATTTTGGCGGGTAATGGATCAATCAGTGAACATGATCGCGTTCACCTTCCATCTCAACCCATTCAACAGCAAAATCAGTGCATACACTGGCGAAGTCACTTCGCCGCTTTTCAATGGCATCCTGATCAAAGATTCTTTTTCGGTATTTTGTGACAAATACCAAATGAACATGCAGCAGGAAAACACAGTGTCTTCCAGGACGAATATCGGTTTCTTTTTTCATAGACCAAAGTATCATTCTTCACATGAAACGATTACAAGCCTTCAAATTCCAGTTAAAACTCAAGGATCAGCAGAAGCGGGCTATGAAACGCTTTGCGGGTGCGTGTCGTTTTGTTTTTAATCAGGCCCTTGCCCGCCAGAACACGAATCATGAAACCGGTAATAAATATATTCCGTACACAAAAATGGCATCATGGTTGGTTGAATGGAAAACCACGACTAAAGCTCCAACGCCTGCATGCCCGTATTGGTAATATCCGCCGCGATTACCTTCATAAAGTCAGCACGACAATCAGCAAAAACCACGCCATGATCGTCCTTGAGGATTTGAAGGTAGGTAACATGTCCAAGTCCGCCGCGGGTACGGTAAGCCAACCGGGACGAAACGTGCGGTCGAAATCAGGATTAAACTGTTCGATATTAGATCAGGGCTGGTATGAGTTCCGTCGACAACTCGACTATAAGCAACAATGGCGAGGGGGTCAGGTACTGGCAGTTAATGCCGCCTATACCAGTCAGAAGTGTGCATACTGTGGTCATACAGAGAAAGCCAACCGTCCATCACAAAGTCGGTTCGCATGTCTGGCCTGTGACTATACAGAAAACGCCGATATCAATGGCGCTCGTAATATTTTAGCGGCAGGACATGCCGTGTTAGCCTGTGGAGGAACGGTGCAGTCAGGCCGCCCGATGAAGCAGGAACCCACCGAAGTGAGTCAGGCTCACGCCTGAACACCGTAGGAATCCTCGGCCTTTAGGCCGGGGAGGATGTCAAATGAATCCTCTAATAGTTGTGATGGGCATAATGATTCCCCTGTCATATTTTGGTTACTTCCCATGATGGCACGGAAAATCAATACAGTAACCAAATCGAGGGAAAGTCTCTTTCATTCGCTAAGGCCATTAATCCCGCTCTAGCAGCGTATACGCATCTTTGTGCACTGTTTTTTCTACTCTTGCAATCTCTGATTCGTAAATCAAAAATCTGGATTGCAGATCCTTCAGCTCTGCCGATTTCTCCTCTGAGGTTAGGAAAGAGTATCGAATGCTATTAAATACGGCTTTTTTGATATCTGCATATGATGGCTTGTAGTTCGTGGCAAAAGTTACAAATTCGTGCGTTAAATCAATACGAGAAACGCCCGGATCATCGCTTGATATCACGAAAGGTACTCCATAACGTTGATACAGTTTTATCGGATGTTCGTTCCCTTTGACGCCAAGAATGAAGTCATTACTAGTCAGATTTATTTCGACAGGAATTTCCTTTTCTTTCAGTAACTGGAGTAATGCCAGTGCGTTCACCTCCTTGGGAATGTCAACGCCGTGGCCTATCCGATTTGCCCCTGCAATCTCTACAGCATATCGAATGTGATTTTCCAGCCCCTCTGGCGGAACCATTCCGTTAGCTAACTCACCCGCATGCAGAGATAAATGAACATTGGGGAAAAGTTCTTTTAGATATTTGAACATCAGCATGTGTAACTTATAGTCACGAATTGAGATGTAACTGTTTTCTGGTCCAACAATATTTACACCGACAATCTTTTTGCTGGCATGCGCTGCTGAGAATGCTGAATATAAACTTGAGAATACAGTGGCGCGTGGCGCACCACGAAAGGCATAAGATTGGAGCCGAATACGAAATTCATCGTCGTCCATCCCTGAGATTGCTGCTTCTTCAGTTTGGATATAATCAGATATTCCTTTGGTAACAAGTGGATCATTAGCCATGAAGTCCGCATAGGGTATTAGCGCTGAGAAAACGATATTTTCATCGGCATCTGGATCTAATTCATCAAGTGCTTTAGCAAGATCTGGATATTCAAAAGAAGGCGCCTTTTTTAACATTATTTCCAGATACTGAACATTTTCATGTTTAGCCCGAATTTTTAATTTATCAAGCCCCGCCGCTAAATTCTGATTTGATAACTGGCTGAAATAACTAAAGGTGTCAAAAAATTGCTGGTCCGGAGCTTCCTCGGTGTGATAATAATTATGGAAATCTCTGTCTGACCATGCCCCCAATAATTTTCGGTAGAAAACATTGTTTGCGATGACTTCATTCTTATCGAGACAAAATTGCTGATTTTCCCCCGGAAGCTGATTCTTTGGACGCATTTCTATTCGATAAGCTTCGATTTTAAGTTTCGGGTCAGACCGATCATAAATGCAATACCCTTTATCACCAACCCAATCAAGATAGGTCTCTGCGTATATTGCGCCGGAATAGTGAATATGGATATCTGCGCCTTTAGGCATCATTTTCATTGCCATAGTTAACTCTGCAATATCCGGGTCATTGGTTTCAAGCAGATTACTGAAGAAGCGTGCAGTTGCGGTTTCATTTTCCTTGGCTAAATCGCCAGCATTGGCCAGACAAGGAAATAACATCAATAAAATGATTATAATGGTTGAGGCATTCATAACTTTTTTCCTAGTTTCGATGTTTGCGAATGATTTATAGATGCCGGTTACCGGAATAATGCGTGCTTGCAGTGAAGTGTTCGTTAATTTTTTGTAACGTTTTTTATGGTTATTTT
Organism: Xenorhabdus anantnagensis; assembly: GCF_028598555.1. GTDB lineage: Bacteria > Pseudomonadota > Gammaproteobacteria > Enterobacterales > Enterobacteriaceae > Xenorhabdus > Xenorhabdus anantnagensis. The sequence goes on along the minus strand of NZ_JAQRFN010000018.1, from coordinate 17,579 downwards.
GAATTTCTCCTCATATTACGTTTTAAATTGTTTATTATTGATGCCGATGTCATACATCATGCCTTTACCAAGGACCTATTCAATATCAAAATACGTAACCAATAATTAATAATTAAATTACTAATTAGTGAATGATGAATAAACAACAATACGATAGGATTTGAAAGGGGGAGTAAGTAAAACTCGGTAAAACGGTGATAGTATGTAGCCAGCAGTGAAGTCAACTAAGAGAGATTTTAGTTTATACATAACGTACGTTCATAATACGTTCGTAAATAGAGATAGAAGATGGAATTTTTCATTAATCTATTGTTTCTAAATAAACTTCTTTGATACGGCGGATTTCATGTTCCAATCTGTCTCATTATTTATAGGATTGCGCTACATGCGCGGACGAGCGGTCGATAAATTTGGCCGTTTTGTTTCATGGCTGTCAGCTATTGGTATTATGCTGGGAGTGGCAGCATTGATTACGGTATTGTCAGTGATGAACGGCTTCGAACGTTCATTGGAAAGTAGCATCTTAGGTTTTATGCCACAGGCTATTATTACGTCGGAAAAAGGCTCTATCAATCCGGTTGAACATCCGAGTAGTCAGCTTGCGGGTCTAAAAGATGTTAATCGCATGACCTCTATCGTGCAAGGGGATGTGGTACTACAGAGTCCTCACAATGTTGGTGTTGGCGTCATGTTGGGTATTAATCAGGATGAATATGCGCCATTGGCGGAACATCTTGTCAATGTTGATCAAAGCCAGCTACAACCTGGACATTATCTTGTCATTCTGGGAGAAAAACTGGCGGTAAAATTGGGGGTAAAACGTGGTGATCAGATTCGCATCATTGTGCCAAGTGCCAGCCAGTTAACGCCGATGGGCAGAATTCCCAGCCAGCGTTTATTCACCGTAGCGGGCACATTTTTTGCCAACAGTGAAGTTGATGGTACGGAAATGCTAGTTAATCAACAGGATGCAGCCAGATTGTTACGCTATCCTGTTGGCAATATTACAGGTTGGCGTTTATACCTCAATCAGCCGCTATCAGTTGATAAATTAAGCCAGCAGTCTCTCCCTGAAGGGCTGGTATGGAAAGATTGGCGCGAACGCAAAGGAGAATTCTTTCAGGCAGTTCGCATGGAAAAAAATATGATGGGGTTATTATTGAGCCTGATTATTGCCGTAGCTGCTTTCAACATTATTACTTCCCTCTCTTTGCTGGTAATGGAAAAACAGGGCGAAATCGCTATCTTGCAGACGCAAGGGCTGACTCGACGTCAGGTAATGACAATCTTTATGATCCAAGGTGCGGGAGCAGGCATCATCGGTGCTTTACTGGGGACAGGATTGGGCGTGCTGCTTTCCAGCCAGCTAAATAGTTTCATGCCGATTATCGGCCTGCTGGCCGAGGGCATTCAATTACCTGTTGCGATTGATATTATGCAAGTGATGATGATCGCCATCAGTGCCATGCTGATCTCTTTAATTTCGACTTTATACCCTTCTTGGCGCGCGGCTGCCATCCAACCTGCTGAGGCTTTACGTTATGAGTAACCACCCTTTATTGCTGTGTCATCACTTATGTAAAAAATATCAGGAAGGAAAAGTTTCTACAGAAGTGTTGAAGAATGTCACCTTTTCTATGCAACAAAGAGAAATAATGGCAATTGTCGGCAGTTCAGGTTCGGGTAAAAGTACGCTTTTGCACTTGCTTGGTGGTTTGGATTCACCGACGACAGGTGAAGTCTTTTTCAAGGGACAGTCGCTTAACCAAATGTCTTCGTCTGCGCGAGCAGAACTACGTAACAGAGAAATTGGTTTTATTTATCAGTTTCATCATTTATTGCCTGATTTTACTGCGTTGGAAAATGTTGCGATGCCACTTCTGATTGGGGGGCAAAAACGCCACGCGCAACAAAAAGCGCTGGATATGCTGGCAGCGGTTGGGTTGGAAAATCGGGCGCATCACCGGCCATCTGAATTGTCGGGGGGAGAGCGTCAACGTGTCGCGATTGCTCGGGCACTGGTAAACGAACCTTCATTGGTATTGGCGGATGAACCAACCGGTAACCTTGACCAACGGAATGCAGACAGTGTGTTTCAACTTTTGCAAGAATTGAATCGACAGCAAGGTACCGCATTTCTAGTGGTAACCCATGATCTGAAATTAGCCAGACAACTGGCACGTCAGGTAGAAATGCGCGATGGATATTTACAGGATGAATCCACCCTGACGGGGGCGATGTAATGGTAAATCTGCCTCTTGCATTATTTACCGCGCTACGATTTAGCCGGGGCCGACGTCGTTCAGGCATGGTTTCCCTGATCTCTGTTATTTCGATGCTGGGCATCATGCTGGGTGTTGCGGTGCTGATTATTGGCCTAAGCGCCATGAACGGTTTTGAACGAGAACTGAAAAACCGGGTGCTTTCCGTTGTTCCTCATGGGCAAATTTACGCTGTGGAGCAGCCTTTTCAGGATTGGCAAACCGCACTTAAACGGATAAAACAGACACCGGGTATTGTAGGGGCTTCCCCCTATATTGAGTTTACTGGCCTGATGGAGCGTGGAGAAAAACTCAAAGCGGTACAGGTACGTGGTGTAGATCTGGATACTGAGACGAATGTTAGTACTTTACCTCAGTTTGTGCGTAATGAGGCATGGAAAACGTTTAGGGCAGATAAAAATCAGGTGATTTTGGGGCAGGGTTTGGCTAATTCATTGCACGTGAAACAAGGTGATTGGCTGACTGTCATGATTCCCAATAATGACCCTAGCCTGAAACTCTTGCAGCCTAAACGCATCCGTTTACAAGTTGCGGGTATTTTCCAGCTTAGTGGGATGTTAGATCACAGTTTGGCCCTTGTTCCTTTGCCCGATGCCCAGAACTATCTGGATTACGGTGATGCAATCACAGGTATTGCTATCAAGGCGGATAATGTTTTTGCAGCAGAGAAACGTGTATGGGCCGCAGGCAATGCCACGGGGAAATATGTGTATATCAGCACATGGATAAAAGATTACGGCTATATGTACAACGATATCCAGATGATACGTGGCATTATGTATCTAGCTATGGTTCTGGTTATTGGTGTTGCTTGCTTTAATATTATTTCAACGCTGATTATGGCAGTGAAGGATAAAAGCAGCGACATCGCTATCTTACGCACGCTGGGTGCCAAAGATAACCATATCAGGAGGATTTTTTTATGGTATGGATTACTGACAGGCATGGTAGGCAGCATAATTGGTATGGTGGTCGGAGTTTTCATCTCATTAAATCTGACGACTATCATTAAAGGGTTAGAAGGGTTGCTTGGACACCAACTTCTCTCGGGAGATATCTATTTTATTGATTTTCTGCCATCAGAATTACATTTTATTGATGTTGTTTATGTTCTGTTTACAGCATTGATATTAAGCTTATTGGCTAGTTGGTATCCTGCTCGTCGGGCCAGTAAACTTGATCCAGCACGAATTCTGAGTGGTCAATGATTTTGAGTGATCAATGATTTTGAGTGATCAATAGTTTTGAGTGATCAATGGTTTTGAGTGATCAATAGTTTTGAATGATCAATAGTATGTCAAAGTATCAAAGCGAGTTTAAGCGCGCTATGGTATAGCGGGTTCTTTACTGGCATAGTAAGTTTTATCCGTTCAGGCTTTCAGGCTATTACCGTGTCAGAGATTGCAGCGATTACATAGACAAAACTTTTACAGGAATATCCGATTGGCAAATAAAATAGAAAAACCTTATGTGGTGGTGCTAACGGGAGCAGGAATTTCTGCTGAGTCAGGCATTCGAACATTTCGCTCTTCCGATGGCCTATGGGAAGAGCATCGTGTCGAAGATGTTGCGACTCCGGAAGGTTTCCAGCGTGATCCTGAAATTGTTCAGACATTTTACAATGCACGTCGAGAACAGCTCCAACAACAGGAAATCCAACCCAATGCTGCACATGATGCTCTGGTGGAACTCGAGCATCAGCTTGGTGACCGTTTTCTGTTGGTGACACAGAATATTGATGATCTGCATGAACGTGCGGGCAGTCATCGTGTTCTGCACATGCACGGTGAATTGCTGAAAGTTCGGTGTTGTCAGTCTGGACAGGTAATTGAGTGGACAACAGAGCTAACCATAGAAGATCGTTGCCATTGTTGCCAATTCCCTTCGCCCCTGCGTCCTCATGTAGTGTGGTTTGGGGAAATGCCATTGGGCATGGAGCAGATTTATTCTGCTTTAGCCGATGCCGATATTTTTATCGCTATCGGAACATCGGGCCACGTTTATCCCGCTGCTGGTTTTGTGCATGAAGCTAAATTGTCTGGAGCACATACTGTTGAATTGAATCTTGAACCCAGCCAAGTCGAAAATTTATTCGATGAAAAGCATTATGGTCATGCCAGTAAAATTGTCCCTCAATATGTTGAATCCTTAATTCAGCAGATGAAGGCAGATAAAAGCTGATTTGACGCAATAATTACTCTATCCATCTTCTTCATAATGAATCTACATGATTTAGGGGGAGAAAATGGATAGATTATTAGAGCGTTTTTTAAAATATATTGCATTTAATACTCAATCAAAACCATCCGCTAAAACTATTCCCAGTAGTGACGGTCAATTGGATCTTGCTAAGGCATTATATGAAGAACTGATCCAACTTGGCTTTGCTGATATTACGCTCAATGAACGGGGATGTGTTATGGCAACATTGCCATCAAATATTGTAAGACCAATTCCAATCATTGGTTTTATTGCACACCTCGATACCTCACCGGATTTTCCTGGTAAGCATGTTAATCCTCAAATTGTGGAAAACTACCGTGGTGGTGATATTGCATTAGGGGTGGGAGATGAAGTGTTGTCGCCAGTTATGTTTCCTGTATTACATAGTTTGTTGGGAAAAACATTAATTACAACTGATGGAAAAACACTGTTAGGTGCTGACGGTAAAGCGGGGATCGCTGAAATCATTACCGCCATGGTACGTTTAAAACAGAAAAATATTCCACATGGTGATATTCGGATTGCATTTACGCCGGATGAAGAAATTGGCAGGGAAGCGCATTATTTTGACATAGAGGCTTTCGGTGCAGAATGGGCCTATACCATTGATGGAGGTGGTGTAGGAGAATTGGAATTTGAAAATTTCAATGCTGCATCAGTGACAATCAAGATTGTGGGCAACATGGTTCATCCGGGAAGTGCCAAGGGAGTAATGGTTAATGCGTTGGTACTTGCAATGAGAATTCATCACTCTTTGCCTCCCGAAGAAACGCCTGAAAAGACGGAAGGCTATGAAGGTTTTTATCATTTGCAGAGCATGAAAGGCACCGTTGAGCGCACAGAGATGCACTACATCATCCGAGATTTTGACAGTGCTAATTTTGAAAAGCGCAAAAAAAATATCCTTGCTATTGCGGAAAATGTAGGAAAAGGATTGTATCCAGACTGCTATATTGAATTGGCGATTGATGACAATTATTACAACATGTGTAGCGAAGTGCGGAAATATCCACATGTTATTGCCATTGCTAAGCAAGCGATGCGGGATTGTAATATTGAGCCTATAATCCAGCCGATTCGTGGTGGTACTGATGGCGCACAGTTATCTTATCGTGGTCTACCTTGTCCGAATATTTTTACAGGCGGATATAATTATCACAGTAAGCACGAATTTATATCACTGGAAGGTATGGAGCAGGCGGTTGACGTTATTATGCGGATTGCTGAACTGATGGCAAGTCACGAAAATAATGTGTTTCTTGAGTAAATTATGGTTTACGTTGCACCGTGTTTTTATTAAATATCGACACCATCAATATTAATCCTAATTTGATGTTAACTCCGATAAAGAAAAACAAAGGGACAATTTTGCCCCTTTGTTCAGAGATTAATCATTAAAATACCAATAACCACTATTGACCAAAGCAGTAAGCAGGCTGACAAATCGAACATCATCAATAGCATCACCCAGAAGCTCTGCATTGACTTTACCATATTGGCAAAGAGCATCAACGGCATGGATATGGGGAGTATCCATCAATTCTCCATTGACGAAACATTGATCGCCAACACGCAAGACACGCAGTCCACTCAATCGATTTAATTCTTCGCCTTGTTTCAGTAAATCATAAATTTCGTCGCTTTCATAAGGTGGTTCAGGTGGTGCCAGATCCAGCTCATGGCGTGATTGAGAGATGAATTCACCAAACCAGGTTTGGAAAGTTTCTGGTTGTTCCAACAGCTCACGCATCATTGAACGCAGTGTATCCAGCTCGTTTGTTTGGATCAGGGCCGGGTTATCACGGAATGTCAGTTCAGGATCACTGTAGCGATGACTTCCTAGTTCGTTTGCCAGAACATAATCAGCAAATCCACTGAATAATTCACGGGCATTGGGGGCACGGAATCCCACTGAATAGTTCAGTGAATCTTCAATAGCATAGCCTTCATGTGGGAAACCCGGTGGAATATAGAGTATATCGCCCGGCAACATCTCTTCATCAATAATTGCCTCAAAGGGATCAACCTGTAATAAATCAGGATGAGGGCAATGTTGTTTCATGGGAATTTTTTCACCAACACGCCAGCGTCTACGGCCTTGTCCTTGAATGATAAAAACATCATATTGGTCAAGATGGGGGCCAACACCGCCACCGGGGACCGAGAAAGAGATCATCAAGTCATCCATACGCCAATCAGACAGTATGCGGAATGGCCTCATGAGTGCAGAAGAGGGGAGATGCCAATGGTCAACCGCTTGTACAAGCAAAGACCAGTCTTTTTCGCCTAAATGGTCGTAAGTTTCAAATGGTCCATGGGAAACTTCCCAGCGCCCATTTTTCTGGCTAACCAAACGGCTATCGATTTCATTTTCCATCGCCAGTCCTGCCAGTTCATCGGCAGAAAGGGGATCAATAAACTGATGGAAACCCTGTTTAATCAGCAATGGTCGTTTTTGCCAATGGTTTTGCAAAAACGCCTGCCAGTCCAGATTCAGCTGATAATCCATGGTGACATCCTGAAGTGAGAAGTGAATTTCACGCTATTATAACGAATAGTCAATGACGATATCAGCTTTGGTTGAAATATTTCGAGATTGAGCTAGCAATCATCTAGTCATTATTGTTGTTGTTATTGTTTTGTAACCGAAATATTGCGCTCACACTCGTGCCACCAAGTGGACTGTCATCGATGTTGATTTCACCTTCATATTTCTCGATAGTTTCAGAGGCCATCGACAAACCGAGACCTTGGCCTGATCTTAATGTATCCGCTCGTAAACCACGTTGAAAAATCATTTCTCGCTTATCAGGAGGAACAGCCAATCCATCATTATCGACTACAATGGTGACTGAATTGTCTCCCATTATAGCGGTGATTTTGACAAGTCTTTCACAATACTTACAAGCATTATCCAGAATGTTTCCCATTATTTGCCAAAGATCGTCTTTTACTCCCAACCATGTCACTTCAGGGGAGACATCTAGCGTAATTAAGATGCCTTTATGTTTATATATCTTTTTTAGGCCACTGACTAGTTCATTCAAGAATGTTGGAATTGAAACAATTTTCTTCAGAAAAAAACTATTGTCATTGTGCAGATTTGCTCTGTGGAGATAGTAGCTAATTTGTCGAGATATCAGATCAATTTGTTCAAGCATAATGGGTTCGATTTGTTTAATATGCAGCTTTTGAGAAGAATGTAGAGAGAGTAAGCTAGTTTGCAGTACTGCTAACGATGTTTTCAGGCTATGTGCTAAATCTGAGAGTGTTGTTTTAATTTTTGTATAACGCTCACGTTCACTGGATAGTAAGGTGTTTAAATTTCTGACCAACGACTTTAATTCAATGGGAGGATTATCATCCAGTTTATCCCTTTTTCCTTCTTCTAGTAAATTGACCTGTCTAATTAAGTCCTTAATTGGTCTAAGGCTCCAGTCAGCAGCAAGCCAGATTAATGGAATGACCAAAAATAAGTTAGCTATTAAAACATATCCAAACCATTTCCATATTTTTTCTGATGCATGTATATCTTGCGGGAGGGCATCAATGATAACAATAGTTATTTTAGGCAGTTTGTTAGTGGCAGGATAAATACTTATGGCAACAAAGTAGGTTAACGACACGTGTTTATCATTTTTTGCCTTAGCCTTATATAAACAGTTCTCTTTTTCGTTATCGTTCGCTTTTAGTTCAAATGTATAAAACCCATTTTTTTGCAGCCAACCCGTTTTAATTTTATTTTCCAATTCAGGCACATGATTCTCGCGCCAAAGAAGATTTCCCTTATTATCATAGATTAGTGCTAACGAGTTGCAATTTATAGTATAATTTGGGAGGGCAATAATTTCTAATTTGTTGTTTTTCCACTTGGCCAATTTATGAAATAAATCACTTTGGCTACGAAGTATGGCATAGTTTGTTTTATCAAAATGCACTAAGTATCCAGCAATAGCAACAATTCCATATGATAGCGTCAGTGCTAGAATAATAACTGCCGTAGCCATGAGAAACCTAGTTCTTAAAGAAATATATTTTTTAGAGAATTTAAGCATCATGAGATTTCACATCAAAGATATATCCTTGACCACGAATAGTGAAAATTATTTCTTCGGGCCATTTACTCAATATCTTTTTCCTTAGACGTCCCATTAATACATCAATTGTATGACTTCCTCGTGGTTCATCTCCATCTTTTGTGTACAATTCACGCATTATCATCTCTTTGCTGACAACTCTGCCATTATTGCGCATTAAGGTTTCGACAATAGTAAATTCAAAGGAGGTCAACTTGATATTGGTATCATTGACAGAAAACTCTCTTCTAAAAAGGTTAAGTAAAAATGGTGGAATGTTAATTAATTGTGATGTCAAGCCACTCTTGCGTCGCATTAAGGCCTGTATGCGAGCATTCAGTTCTTCATGATGAATGGGTTTAATGACATAATCATCTGCCCCGGCATTTAGCACAGCGACTTTTTCTTGCAAGGTGTCACTAACAGTGACGATAAGAATAGGTAAATTAATTTGTTTATTGCGCCAGCGTTGTAACATGCTAAGCCCATCTTCTCCCGGGAGCCCTAAATCAACGATAGCAAGATCAGGGTGGAATTCTTTAAGATAATAATCTGCTTCTTCTGCATCCTTTGCACTATTAACGGCATATCCCAGATGTCGTAATCTTTCGGTATAATAATGGCGCAGAGGGTAATTATCTTCAACAATTAATATTCGCATAATGACTCCTTATGCCAGTCAGTAAGGCTTGTAAAATAAATTGAAAAGGTTTTATTAATGACTTTTTCTAATAAAGAAAAATATGAACATGTTTTATAGTAAGATAAGTGTATGATTGTTTATATATTTTATAACTTCGATGATGAATCTGTTTATTTGATAACAAATGATTTCACTTTAATATCCAAGTGAATTTATAATCTGTTTGTTATAGTAAACTAAGTATATGGCAATTTGTATTTTTGGCAAAATTAATGGTTGTTTGATTAAAAACAAATGGTTGCATTGCAACACCTAAATAAATTTATAATCTATCTGTTATCGTAAATCAAGCATATAGAAATTATATTTTTTGGTTGTGCTAATAATAGATCCCATTAAAAACAAACGGTTGCATTTAAGTATGTAAATAAATTTATAATCTATTTATAATTTATTTACATTTATATATATAATGGATTTTAGCATAATGGCGAGGTTGTTAATTTCTAAGAATATAACTAATTTACTGTTTATTACTATGATATTTATAACTATTATATTTATAACTATTAACTGTGATGTTTATAACTATGTGGCTGGATGGAATGAATGTAGTTGATAAATAAGCCAATTGAAAAACCAAAAGGGTATTTTGGTTCAAAAAACCGGAGTTAGTATTGGACTGCATATGGGCGGGATAAACTCCCGCCCATTTACATGAATAAATAGAAATTATTTTAATTGATCAACCAGTGAGGTCGCGTATCCAATATAGTTTGCTGGTGTCATGGATTTGAGGCGTTCTTTTTCCGCTTCTGGAAGTTCAAGACCATCAATGAATGCTTTCATACCTTCAGAATCAACACGTTTACCGCGAGTCAGCTCTTTCAGTTTTTCATACGGTTTTTCAATGCCATAACGGCGCATGACGGTCTGGATAGGTTCTGCTAATACTTCCCAATTGTTATCCAGTTCATCCAGTAAGTGCTGCTCATTGACTTCTAGCTTATTTAGCCCTTTCATAGTGGATTGATAAGCAATCAATGCATATCCCAGGCCAACACCCAAATTGCGCAGTACAGTTGAATCCGTCAGGTCACGTTGCCAACGAGAAACAGGAAGTTTACTGGCAAGATGCCCCATAACCGCATTTGCCAATCCCAAATTTCCTTCTGAGTTTTCAAAGTCAATCGGATTGACTTTATGTGGCATGGTAGAAGAACCAATTTCACCAGCAACGGTTTTTTGTTTGAAATGGCTTAAGGCAATATAGCCCCAGATATCGCGATCAAAGTCGATCAGGATAGTATTGAAACGTGCCACACAGTCAAACAGTTCTGCAATGTAATCATGAGGCTCAATCTGAGTAGTATACGGATTCCACTGAATACCCAACGAAGTTACAAATGATTCACTGAATTGATGCCAGTCAACTTGTGGGTAGGCTGACAAATGCGCATTGTAGTTACCAACAGCGCCATTGATTTTACCCAGAATTTCTACCTGCCCAAGCTGACAGAATTGGCGTTCCATGCGATAGGCTACGTTAGCAAATTCCTTGCCGACAGTAGAAGGTGTGGCTGGTTGACCATGTGTACGTGACAGCAGTGGCAGATCGCGATAGTCATGTGCCATACGTGTGATGGTATCGATTAATTGGCGCCACTGAGGCAGCAAAACTTCCTCACGGGCTGTTTTAAGCATCAGCGCATGTGACAGGTTGTTGATATCTTCTGATGTGCAGGCAAAGTGAATAAACTCTGCAACTTGATGCAGGGCAGGGATATGTGCAACTTTTTCTTTCAGAAAATATTCGACAGCTTTAACGTCATGATTGGTTGTGCGCTCAATTTCTTTGATGCGCAGTGCATCCTGTTCATTGAAATTTGCAATTACTTCATCAAGGTAAGCGTTTGCGTCTGCATCAAAAGCAGGAACTTCTTTGATTTCTGTTGTTGCGGCCAGTTTTTGCAGCCAACGTACTTCGACCTGCACTCGAAATTTTAGTAAGCCGAACTCACTAAAAATAGCGCGCAGTGTGCTGACTTTATCGCCGTAACGGCCATCAATTGGAGAAACAGCGGTCAGTGAGGATAATTCCATTGGTAGCAACTCCCGGATTTTATTTAACAATTTATTTAACAACTTATGTTTAACAGCTTTGGTTTAACAGTTTTTAGCTAACAGTTTGTATCTGGCCATTTGTGCCTAACAATTTGTATCTAACAACTTGTATCTAACAGTTAGCAAGAATATCTTTTGCCTGTCGGATCAGGCGTTGACGAGAAAACATGATTTGCAAGCGGCTACCGCCAACTTGTTGCCATAAGACAGCGCTGCGGATACCCGCCAGTAGTGCAGATCTGACTTTTGCCTGAATTAGCGTATTACGTAATACCTCAGGTGAACCCGTTACTTGAATGCGTGGCCCCAGTGGGCTGATAACATCAACATAAATTCCTGCCAAGGCGTTGAGTATTCCCTCTGACATAGATTCAAAATAAGCTTGCTGGCGTTCTAACTGCTCAATGCGATTTGCCAATTCATTGGCGGCAGATTGATTTTTATTCAGACGGCGTTCCAGCGCCACTAAACTCAGCATATAGCGGGTAAGATCGGCAGAAACGCCACTATGTGAACCATTGAACATACCCAACATGGCGTTAAGGCCAATACGCAGGTTGCAGGCATGATTGCCAAAGACATCCAGTGTGGATGTTGGATTCATGTTCAAGATACTGTTGATCATGACCTCAAAAGCATCAGTATCACACTGGCCTTCATGGGCAAGTTTTTGTACCAAGTGGCCTGACTGGCAGATACCTGCCAGAGCCAGTGTAATGTCGTAATAATTTTTAGCCACAATTACTCCTGTATACGTTGTTCGATCACACCACCACCGAGACAAATTTCACCTTGGTAAAACACGGCGGATTGACCTGGGGTGACAGCGGCAACAGGGTTATCAAAACGTACTTCAATTTTATCTTCGCTCACAGGAACGATAGTGCAGGGGATATCATGCTGACGGTAGCGTGTTTTTACTACACAACGTATTACTGCCTTCAATGGTTGACGATCAACCCAATGAAGTTGCTGTGCAATCAAACCGATAGACATCAGGCGAGGATGCTCATGGCCTTGTGCAACAATCAGTGTGTTGTTTTCGACATCTTTATCAACAACAAACCATGGTTCTTCATTGCCATTTTTCGTTCCCCCGATCCCCAGTCCTTTGCGCTGGCCGAGTGTATGGTACATCAAGCCCATATGTTGGCCGATAATTTGGTCATCCGCTGTCATAATTGGGCCTGGTTGGGCGGGTAAATAGCGTCCAAGGAAATCACGGAACTTACGCTCACCAATAAAGCAGATACCTGTCGAATCTTTTTTCTTTGCTGTGATTAGACCAATCTCTTCGGCAATGCGGCGTACTTCGGGCTTTTCCAATTCACCGACTGGAAACAGGCTTTTGGCAATTTGCTGATGGCTTAAGGTATATAAGAAATAGCTTTGATCTTTATTGCTATCAAGACCACGGAGCAATTGACTGATGCCGTCCACGTCCCGACGGCGGACATAATGCCCAGTTGCGATATAATCAGCCCCTAAATCCTCAGCGGCAAATTCTAGAAATGCTTTAAATTTGATTTCCTTATTGCAAAGAATGTCCGGATTTGGAGTCCTGCCTGCTTTGTATTCAGCAAGAAAATGTTCGAAGACATTGTCCCAATACTCGGCTGCAAAATTGATGGTATGCAGTTCTATGCCCAGTTTGTCACAAACTGCTTGGGCATCGGCAAGATCGGTGGCAGCCGAGCAATACTCTTCACTATCGTCTTCTTCCCAGTTTTTCATGAACAGGCCAGTTACCTGGTAGCCCTGCTGTTGCAGAAGGTAGGCGGAAACGGATGAATCAACACCGCCGGACATTCCGACAATGACTTTTTTCTGGCTGTTATCTGACATGGATATATCTCACTGCGGAAAAAAACAAACGCGATACTTTAGCACGTTGGCATTTAAGGTGCATCAAACGTCTCATGCTCTTTTTTATCCAACGATTGTTTATTACGATCATTTGATGAACGGTGAACCATAACAACCCAGTATCGACAGTGGATAAACTTTGTGTTCCAAGTAGCAGAGAATACTTTCGGCGACCAGAGGGGAACGTAGTTGTGGGCTATTAAGGATTTCTTCTGCACTTAACCAATGGCAGCAATGGATATCGTTATCTTGCGGATTTGTGTCCATGATTTTTTCCATTTCAACCAAGAATAAAAAACGGATAAATGGCGTTCTGTCAGGTGCAATCCATTGGTGCAACTTTAAAAAGGCTTGTGGTTGCGCACAAATTCCTGTTTCTTCCCATAATTCTCGTTCAGCGGCTTCTAATAATGTTTCATCAGCTTCAAGATGACCCGCTGGTTGATTCCAAAAAGGTTTATCGTTGATCAACTCTTCGACAACCAGAAATTTATTTTCTGCATGAACAATACAAGCAACAGTAACATATGGACTAAACAAAATTAATGTCTCTCCATTCTCCGGGGGATAATGAGTCTAATTGTATAGATCCCATACTGAAACGGATTAGGCGCAATGTAGGATAACCCACATGAGCGGTCATCCTACGTACTTGTCGGTTGCGGCCTTCATATAGCGTAATTTTAAGCCAACTTACGGGAATGCTTTTTCGTTCCCGTATCGGCGGTGTGCGCTCCCAAAGCCATTCAGGCTCTTCCACTAATTCAGCTCCGGCTGGCAAAGTTGGGCCATCTTTTAATGTGACACCATTGCGAAGTTTATTCAGAGCGGCGTCATCAGGAATGCCTTCGACTTGGACATAATAAATTTTAGCTGTTTTTTTATGAGGTTGAGTCAATTTGGCCTGCAATTTGCCATCATTGGTCAATACTAGCAAGCCTTCACTATCACGATCCAGACGGCCAGCGGCATAAACATCGGTAACCGGAATAAAATTTTTTAACGTTGCTCTTCCCATTTCATCGGTAAATTGGGGCAGCACGTCATAAGGTTTGTTAAAAATTAATATCCGACGAGGGCCTGTTAGTTTTTTTATGGTTTTGTTATTTTTTCTTTGGCTGAATCGGTTAAGTTGGCGTTTTTTAAAAGAGATATTTGTCATGATAAGTTATCGTGAAAAATTAGGGTGCGTATTATACCTCAAATCTGTGACCATTGGCGTTTGCAGAATATTCAAGTAGTATTGACACGTCCCTTACAAAAAATTAACAAGGCATTGCGCTTATTTGAAAGGAGAGGTTAATGGAAAGCAAAGTAGTTGTTCCGGCGGAAGGTAAAAAAATTACTATTGATGCCAAAGGTAAATTAAATGTTCCGAATAACCCTGTAATCCCTTACATTGAAGGGGATGGCATTGGTGTTGATGTTACGCCGGTCATGCTAAAAGTTGTTGATGCTGCGGTTCAGGAAGCTTATAGCGGAGAGCGCAAAATTTCTTGGATGGAAATCTACACAGGTGAAAAATCCACACATGTCTATGGCAAAGATGTTTGGTTGCCGGATGAAACACTGGACTTAATTCGTGAATACCGTGTTGCTATCAAAGGTCCTCTGACAACGCCAGTAGGTGGTGGTATTCGTTCTCTGAACGTAGCACTGCGCCAGCAATTAGATCTGTATGTCTGCCTGCGTCCAGTCCGTTACTATCAAGGTACGCCAAGCCCTGTTAAACAGCCTGAACTGACCGATATGGTTATTTTCCGCGAAAATGCAGAAGACATTTATGCTGGTATTGAGTGGAAAGCGGGTTCAGCGGAAGCGGACAAAGTTATTAAATTCCTACAGGATGAAATGGGTGTTAGTAAGATCCGTTTTCCTCAACAGTGTGGTATCGGTGTAAAACCTTGCTCTGAAGAAGGCACCAAACGTTTAGTACGCGCTGCGATTGAATATGCGATTGATAATGACCGTGAATCAGTAACTTTGGTTCATAAAGGCAATATCATGAAATTCACTGAAGGTGCTTTCAAAGATTGGGGTTATGAGCTGGCTCGAACTGAATTTGGCGGAGAACTGCTGGATGGCGGTCCATGGGTTAAGATCAAAAATCCTAAAAATGGCAAAGATATCATCATCAAGGATGTGATTGCAGATGCTTTCTTGCAACAGATCCTGCTGCGTCCAGCAGAATATGATGTTATCGCTTGTATGAACCTGAATGGTGACTACATCTCTGATGCTTTGGCTGCGCAGGTAGGCGGCATTGGTATTGCCCCTGGTGCAAACATTGGTGACGAATGTGCATTGTTCGAAGCAACACATGGTACTGCACCTAAATATGCAGGTCAGGACAAAGTAAACCCAGGTTCCGTGATCCTTTCTGCTGAAATGATGTTGCGCCACATGGGATGGTTTGAAGCCGCAGATCTAATCATTAAGGGAATGGAAGGTGCAATCGCAGCCAAGACTGTCACTTACGATTTCGAACGTCTGATGGATGATGCCAAGCTACTGAAATGTAGTGAGTTCGGTGATGCAATTATTTCTCATATGTAATAATTACTAAATGGAATATGTAACGGGGGCTTAATAGTTCCCGTTTGTTTTTTGTCACCTGAGAGGTGGTTATCAAAACGTTATCAAAATGATTTATCAAAACCAGACAAAATTTAATCAATTTAGAGTGTGATTTTTATCCAATCTTTACCACGGTCATCATGATATTTATCAGTTTGCTGTTGCGTTTTATGCCCTAATAAATCTTTCGTATTGATACCCTGTTCGCGATATAAACGCTCCGATAACGAACGTTGTTCATGGAACGTCGCCGGAGTTCCTTCTCTCCAATCAATATTTGTCTTATCACGCGCTTTTTTGAAGTTTGTTGTTAATGTATTAGCTGTTACTTTTCCTCCACGTTTAGATTGTGATGTGGTGTGAAAGTAGTGAATTAAATATGGACTAACAACACGGTCACGGCATCGTGCAACAACTTCTCTGAGAGAGATATTGAGGACATTACATCGTAATGCTAGGGGGATAGCTAATCTGGCTCCTGTTTTTTCTTGAGAAACATGTAGGTGATCGTCCCAGATATCACTAAATTTCATCTCAGAAATATCACCTAATCTTTGGCCTGTTACTATTGCTAATAGCATCGCGTTACCCATGTATTTATGGTGTGAGTCAGCAACTTCAAATATTTTTTGCCACTCACCCAGATTGAGACGCTGGCGTGTCACTCTCCTTTTCGGTTGTTTAGTTGCTAGAGCGGGGTTGTATCCTGGAGGAACCTCTCCGGCATGTTGAGCTTCTTTAAAAACATCAATTAAAACAGAGCGGATGACTTGAGCCATGCGCGGCTGGCCTGCGGTTTTATATTCATCTAAAATACCTGCAATATCACGAGCATCAACAGCGGGCAACGGTTTCATAGCAAGAGCCTGTCGCATTAAATCTACAGGCTTTCGCTTTTGTTTAAATGTGTTGGATTTGATATCACCAATTTCTAAACGCTCCTCCTGAATTTTCCAGTATTTATCCAGCCATGTATTAACAGTAATTTCTTTACCCTTAATTTTTGCTACACGATCACTAATCGCCATAACTTGACGGCTGCGTTGCTCAGCCAATCTATTATTAGCCTCAATAGCAATTTCTTTTGCTTCCTGCTCATTATCACCCAGAGCGTGATATTTACCTGTGACAGGGTGACGATAGCGCCAATAAACTTTATTAGTTTTGCGGCTAAATAATGGGTATAAATTAGGGATGTTGACATTATTTTTACGGGGTCTAGCAGCCATCACTTAAAATCCTCTGTAATTTTGGGTTGTCAGACTTGCTAATCGTTGGGGTAGCTAAGCTACCGATAAGTTCTGCATCCTCTCTAACTCGCCAGATTCCACCTTCTTTTTGTGCTGGCGGGTAGAAGTGACCATTTCTAGCATAACGTTGGAGGGTACTTAAGCTGGGAGGGCGGCTTCGGTATCTATCGTTAGCCCATTCATCCAGAGTTAGCATTTGCATGATATTATCCTCTGTAAAAATTCAACAATCTCCTGAAATACAATTTAAATCTCATACGAATTAATTTAATTCTACTGCTTTCATATCGCGTCAGTTCGAAATGGCGTTCACATTCGTTACATGAATCTTCGTAGTAATACATCTCCTCAAAACTTAATTCCTTGTGGCAATAGGTGCATCTCATTTCATCTCCTTCTGCAAATTAATGATGTATTGACGTAACCAATTCTTGGCTGTTGATTTCGCTCGTTGATGATCAGTCATGATTAATTGAAAGTCGCGGGCGTGTTTATCGAGAATTGCAGTCACTGCTTTGTCGTCATATTTGGGTAGATT
>NZ_JAQRFN010000017.1 GCF_028598555.1 Xenorhabdus anantnagensis | reverse complement strand
CCTGACAGTGGATCAACTAAACCGAACTGTTATGTACGTTCTTTCACACAGTGTGTGAATAAAAAAACGTACGTTGAACCGCAATCCATTCTTTTTCTGCCAGAAGGACTTTGTCGACAACTGGAGCCGGAAGACGTGACGATGCTAAACAGCCAATTGCAAGCGCTGCCTGCTGAACAGGCGCAAACTGTGTTGAACTGTTTGGATAAGGCATTACGGGCCGGGAAAATTGGTAATCCGGTTGGCTGGCTGCTGGCGATGATGAAACGGGCACGGGAGGGGAAATTATATGGGCAACCTGAAGCCGTTGCTGCTACGCCTGTTCCCACAAAGACGCAAGTTGGATTCACACGGGAAACGGAGCGCTCGGTTTCTCCCGCCTCACAAGCTCATGTCCGCAATATGGTGAAAGAAATCCGCCAACGGCTGACACAGGCGAAATATAACCGGGATGGTGTTGATTAAAAACCAGACTCTGTTGCCCAGGGCAACACAGGCTAAAAATCATACGGTGTTGCCCTGGGCAACAGAGACTAAAAAATAACCTGTTCTGCGCTACCTAATCAAGGAAGCATTTTTCCCTTTTTCTATAACTGGTTATTCATTGAGTCGCCAACACCTTTGCCTTGATAGTTTTACCGACTTATCAAAGCAAAGGAGTCTTTGTGCATGTCTGATTCAGAAGACAAATCATCACCCCAGCCACGTTTACGCGCTGGGGTCTTAACCTCCTCATTAACGATTGAACTGCATACCCACTATGCCATCCGGCTTTGGGCAGGGCGCAGACGGGAAGAGATCAGTAATCCCCGAAAATTTTCAGGCATTCTCGGGATGCCGCAGGTTATTAAACGCGCGGGCACGATCAGTGTGGATTCCGCCGCCGATAACCCGTATGCCGATACCTGGCTGGTGAAACTGGAACACGCGCTGGATACGGCTTCCGCCAACCTCCAGCAAAGTATAGCCACCTTGCAGGATACTCTGAACGCCGTACCGCAGCAAATCACCTTATCCGCCGTTTCCTCTGTCGAACCGCTGAATATCGGGGTTTACAGCTATTCACCATTAGGCTATCGCTGTGTCTGGCTGCTGGTTGGCTATGACCAGCTGGCGATGAAAACGTTCCAAGCTTTCCATTATGGGCTGATTTCACGCTCAGAACGTGACGATTTTCTGCACAAGGGGAGCCGTGCCCTTCGCCAGATTTACGGCATTGTACGCTCTTACCGTTCACTGGCAGTCACCCGGCAGGATATTGCGGAAAAAACGCCGGCCGGGCTTGAGGCGATTAAACTGCTGGGTGAACCGCATCCCGATATTTTGTCAGGCAAGTTGCGTTCGGTTTTTTCCCCACCTTTACGTTCGGTTGAACCCAATTAATGGAGGGGATGCAATGCAGCTTTATCTGTGTGAAAAACCCTCCCAGGCCAAAGACATTGCCAAAGTCCTAGGGGTGAAACAGCGCGGGCAGGGATTTCTCTTCAGTGCCCGTATCATTGTCACCTGGGCCATCGGGCATTTACTGGAGATAGCCGCGCCCGAACACTATGGCGAGCAGTTTGTTCCGCCGTGGCGCATGGATGTATTGCCGGTGCTGCCCGCTCAATGGCAATGGTCGATAAAAAAAGAGACTGCCGGGCAGTTTGCCGTGATCCAGCAATTATTAAAACAGGTCGATGAGGTGATTATTGCCACCGATGCTGACCGTGAGGGAGAAGTGATTGCCCGCGAGTTGCTGGAATATTGTTGTTTCACCGGCACGGTCAGGCAGCTGTGGCTGTCGGCACTGGATGAAACCAGCATCCGGCAGGCGCTGGCGGCCATCTTACCGGGCGAGCAGACGGAAGCGTTATATCAGGCCGGGCTGGGGCGGGTACGAGCCGACTGGCTGACGGGCATCAACCTGACCCGCCTGTATACCCTGAAAGCCCAGGCACTGGGTTTTGGAGAGGTGTTGTCCATCGGGCGGGTACAGACACCGACACTGGCATTGGTGGTGAACCGGGATAAGGAAATCAGTCAGTTTGTGCCCAAACCCTACTGGCAGGTGATGGCGAAGCTGGAAAAAGACAATATCCGTTTTCAGGCTAAATGGCTGCCCACCGCAGATGATAATGATGAAGAAAACCGCTGTACCCAGGGGGCCGCACAGGCCGTGCAGCAACGTTGCCAGCAGGCAACACACGCCACCGTGATGGAAGCCAGCAAAAAACGGGAGAAAACCCCGCCCCCGCTTTGTTTTGATTTAGGCACGTTGCAACAGACCGCTTCCCGTCACTGGGGTATGGGAGCGAGCTAGGTACTGGCGATTGCTCAGTCCCTGTATGAAACCCATAAAGCCATGACTTACCCGCGCACGGATTGCGGCTATCTGCCTGTATCCATGCAGGCAGATATTCCTGCCGTGCTGACAGCACTGGCGCGAACCGATCCGGCTATGGAGACCATTATCAGCCAACTGGATAAACAATGTGTTTCCCGCGTCTGGAATGACAAAAAAATCACGGCACACCATGCCATTATTCCCACGCGTCATGCTTTTGATATCACCCGGTTAACGACCGATGAGCTGCGGGTTTATCAGCTTATCCGCCAGTATTACCTGGCGCAATTTCTTCCTGCTCAGGAAGCGGATGTGACCGCAGTAACGCTGGATATTGGTGGGCAATTATTCAGGGCGAAAGGCAGGGTTAATGTGATGACGGGCTGGAAAGCGTTGTTTACCGATGAGGCGGGAGAGCATGGAAAGGCGGAAGAAAAGGAAGCCGATTTACCGCTACCGGCACTTAATCAGGGTGATCGCAGTCAGATTATTGAGGCGAAAATTCAGTCACTCCACACCAAACCCCCGGCACCGTTTACTGAATGGACGCTGATTGCCGCGATGAAAAATGCCGCCAGTCTGGTCAGTGATCCGCAATTAAAGCAGGTCTTGCGTGAAAGTGCCGGGCTGGGTACGGAAGCGACCCGGGCCGGCATTCTGGACACCTTGTTTAAACGCCAGCTGATTGAGCGAAAAAAGAAAGCGATCCACGCAACGCCTTTGGCGCAGGAACTGATTGCCGGGCTGCCGGCGGTGCTGACAGATCCGGGCATGACCGCGTTATGGGAGCAGTCGCTGGAGGATATTGCGCAGGGCAAAACGTCGCTGGCAGTTTTTATGCAAAAACAGGCGCAATGGCTTGTGCATTTAGTCGAGCGGGGCAAGGCGCAGCCGCTTCATCTGACGTTGCCGAAAACCCCGGCCTGCCCGAACTGTGGCGGCCGGATGCGGCAACGGCAGGGAAAAACCACGCCGTTTTGGGGTTGCGTGAACTATCCAGCCTGTAAAGGGATGCTGAATGACAAAGCGGTCACGCAATCACGCAAGGCCAGGCGGGCAAATCAACGGACATGAAGATCTGGTTGTTGATTGACGTGTTGATGGGATGCTTTAAGAATCAAC
The DNA here is from genome assembly GCF_028598555.1 of Xenorhabdus anantnagensis. Classification (GTDB taxonomy): domain Bacteria; phylum Pseudomonadota; class Gammaproteobacteria; order Enterobacterales; family Enterobacteriaceae; genus Xenorhabdus; species Xenorhabdus anantnagensis. The sequence continues at coordinate 85,749 of NZ_JAQRFN010000017.1, read as the reverse complement.
CTGTTTCTTAAATGATCGGTGAGCCTGTAACGATCGCCTCCGGGTGGCTGTAAAACTCCCGTAGCCTGAAAGGGAGTGCCTCAGCGCGGTACATCTGCTCACCTTTGGAAGCAAATATTGTCAGTCCAACGGCAATGAAGGTTCATTATTCTTTATCAGAACGTCAGCAACGTCACTGTCTGACACCCGTCGGGGAAAATCATTCCCGTCAGGGGTAGGGTTTTCTCTGTTGCACCTGATTCTTTACCTCCATGGAGAAAATCGTATGTCTGAGAACGCAACTTCGTTAACTAAAAATGACTATTTCAACCTGAATATTAAGGGACTGGGTTATTTGAACCATATCCGCCATGTCAGCACCGCCAGTGGCACGTTTCTGAGTTGTGTGATTAATGCGTTAAATGGTCCGAGTGATAATCCGGTCTATGTGCGTTTTGATATTACCGTGGTCGGCAAGGAGGCGACCAGTCTGATCGCCCGTTGCCAGAAGGCCGTAGACGAAGACAAAAAAGTGTTGCTGGGGTTTACCTTAAGTAATCCTTCCACCGATATTTTTACCCTGAAACGCGGGGATCATTCCGGTGAACAGCGCGTCAGCCTGAAAGCCCGGTTGATCAAGGTTGACTGGATTAAAATCGGTCAGGACAAGGTCTATCAGGCTGAACAATCCGATTCGACACCGCCACAGAACGGTGTTGCGCAAACTGAATATGCAGAAAACTCTTTCTGATATTTGTTATCCCTCTGACCTGCCCTGAATCATTGTCTTCAGGGCAGTTCCCTTTCTCAAATAACAGGATACAGCTATGAATGTTGCACCAATTGGTTTGCTGGCACTGCAATATTGTCATAAGCAATTACCGTTAACGGTGTTGCAAACCCGTGCGTGCTTTTATATCGGCACGATAGAAGGCGGGGTGCCCTACTCCCGTGAGTCTATGGAATATTTTGCCCGCCGTGAACAGGCGGAGTTTGCCCTGAAACAAGGGCGCTGGACACAACGTCAGTCATCGTAACAGAGAGGAAATGGGTATGTCTTCACGTGGCGTAAACAAGGTCATTTTACTGGGGCATCTGGGACAAGATCCGGAAATCCGTTACCTACCCACGGGCGGCGCTGTGGCAACACTGTCACTGGCGACTTCAGACAGTTGGCGGGATAAACAAACCGGCGAAATTCGGGAGAAAACCGAATGGCACCGGGTAGTGATCTTCGGCAAGTTAGCGGAAATCGCGGCGGAGTATCTGCAAAAAGGTACTCAGGTGTACATCGAAGGCCAGCTGAAAACGCGTAAGTGGCAGGATCAACAGGGACAGGATCGCTATTCAACCGAAGTGGTGGTGAGTGTCAATGGCACGATGCAGATGCTGGGAAGCCGTGGCGAGGCAAAACAGGCGGCGGCTCAGCAGGCTGGGCATAAGCCAGCACCGAAGCCACAATCTTCGCAACCCACCAATAAGGAAAGAAAGGCGACTCCGGCAGTACAACCTTCTGTGTTACCGGAAGAAGAGGAAATGGATTGGGATTCAGAAATCCCTTTTTGAGCAAACATATAAAATTTATTAGGAGAGTCTTCAACGGCCTGCTTTTTTGCAGGTCTTTTTATTTGTGTCCCAGATGCATCACATAATGCTGGAAATATTACTTCAGCAGTCATCATTGATGAATATGTTCTATTAATTTAGTATTATCAAACAATTCAGCTTAGTTTCATTGTATATTGTAAGCCATCTTAGGTTTCATTTCTGTATGAAAAGTTTCATACGAAAAACCCGTGATCTGGTTGCGGAGCATTTCCAATCTGGCTTTTGTTATATCAGATATTTGCTTAAAACCAGAGCTATAAGCAACGTGTTGCTCAGGAATGAGTGAGTCTGTTTCCATTAGAATGGTTTTTCTGTTCCCCGTATCTGCTTGATTGAGCATTGCCGCTGCATGGGCTGTAGTGCCTGAACCTGCGAAGAAATCCAATATAATAGCTTCTGATGAAGCCATAGAATTAATAATAGCTTTGATATATTCAAGTGGTTTAGGCGTATCAAAAACTTTTGTTCCAAAGAGCTTGGTCATTTCATTGGTTGCTCGCTCTGTGTAAAATGATGTATCGCTCCAAAGTGTTCTCACTTTTGTTCGTTTGTTTTTGTCATTACTTGCATAATTTTTGACGTAAATAACACCCTTTTGGCTTGCATATAGTTGCCATGCCCTTTCGCGAGCAGTGTCGCAAGACCATAACCAACGCCTTTCTATTCCTTTAGAGTCAATGGGAAATACCATTCCCCATCCAGGCATCGGGTCAACGGATACGCGGTTTGTTTGAGCATCAAAATAAAGTGGGTAAAACATATTGGGCCTATCTGTACGGAGACTGGCTTCCCCCTTTTTTCTAAAAAGTCCATCTATTCTATAATGACCATACTTATCTGTTTTATTGTATGAATCATGGTCATCAGGTTGTCCAACTAATTCCGCCTCTGATGTTTTTCCGTAGATAAGCAGGTATTCATGGCTTGGTGCTATATTTCTTTTGCTACCTTTTCCATTTTTAGAACGGCACACAACGATATTACCGATGAAATTTTTTTCACCGAAAATGTGATCCATCAAGACCTTAAGGTAGACCTGCTCATAGTCATCAATACTGACAGCAATGATTCCTGTGTTTTTAAGTAGTTCTCTTGCCATAACCAAACGTGGCAACATAAATCCCATCCATTCGCTATGAGTTCCAAATGGCCCTGATAGTTCTGATTTACGGCTATCGTGATAAAGAAACTTATTGCCAGTGTTGTAAGGTGGATCGATGTAACATAGGTCTACTATATTTGGACTGTGATGAGCAAAGTGCTTTAGAAAGGTTAAATTATCACCAACAAACAGGGTTGAAGCTGATAGAATCTGAGGGAGAAGTTTTCCCGGAGTCACTGTTAAATACTCAAGATCAGGATATTGCTGGGAATGTAGCCCTAAAGTTTTTTCTAACTGGCTGATTTTATTGTCGATGAATGATAACATGTTAAGTCCTCTTGCTAATGATATTATAGCGTCCGGGGAAAATATTAACAGAAGGATGAAAAATGCAGCTTCCTCCAGAGAAGGTTGATACAGCTGAGCAACTAGCTGAGTTCGACCAATGGCTAACGGCTAAGTTAGAACGGATCAAAGATAGCAATAAATTTACCTCTGAAATAAATTCATTATGTGATTGTATTCAACATATCGCACCATTTCTCGACAACTTCTCTGATCATAAATCATGCGGCATAGATAACCTATGTTGTGCGGTTATTCAAGCAAGCTGTAGTTTCCTTTCTGGAGAAGACTTTTTTGAAGATGAGCTTAAAATAGCAAATTTTTATGACGCTTTCTTCAATTTACTATTTTTAACCTCTGGTGCTACAGACAATAATCTGAAAAATCATTTTTTGATTAAGTTGAAAGATGACGAAGTTAATCCCTTAATCCCCAAGCGCGGATTAGGAAAGAAAATTATTAAGTTTCAATTGATTGAATTGCCATCAACAACTAAATCAGACATGATCGCTAAGCTACTTTCTTCTTGCTATGTCGGTAGCCGTGTTGAGTATGCTGATAAAATCAGAACGGAACCTATTTTTAATCTTCAGACTTATCTTGAACTCTTTCTAAAAGAATATGTTAGTTTAATATTGGAAGATTCTGAAGAAGTCATGCAATTTTGGGCTATATGCCGTTCCTACATATCACTTAGTCGGATTTCTGATGATATTGATTTTGGTCGGTATTTGCTTAACTCATGTACCATATTCAAAGTTAGAGGAAGTGTTTCGGCTTCTGGTGGTCATATCACTGAAGATATCCTGCGTGAAAAGCTCGATGAAATGGGGTTGAGACCAGAGCTTGATTATAATATCAATGACGTAGCGATTGGGGAGCAAGAAGTCGTTGAAGATGGCAAACGAAAAAAGAAAACCAGAGCATACGACTTTATACTCCCATATGATATTGACGGTTGGGAACCTAAACCGAAATTATTTATTCAGTCACAATTTTATGCGGGAGATTCTGGCAGTGTTTCACATAAAGTTGTAGACCAGACAGAGAGTTCTCGGCAATTTACATTAAAGAAGTATGCAAATGCACGTTTTGTTGAATATTTAGATGGAGCTGGTTATTACGCCTCGTTACGAGGTGATTTGGCACACATGTTATCATTGGACAGTACGGCGTCTTTTTTTCAAGTAAAAAGCATTCTTATTCGGTTACGACGTGAATTTCAAAATATCAAGTTTATTACCCCGATAGAGTTTGAACATGCTTTGTTAATGACTGACAAGCACTCAAGGGAGGATGTCTTTGCATTACTAATGCGGGAAGGATACCCAAAAGATGAGGTAGAACGCGCAGAAAAGGCATCTATCGGATCTGGGTATATTTCTCTGAATAGTGGAATTTATCAGATTGCGAAACAGCGGATTATCATCGCCAGAAGGCTATTAATTCTAGATGTTGCAGCATCTAATGTCAGTAAAATATCAGATGAAGAGCGTAACAGTCAGAAATATTTGCTAGTACCTGGTTATGGCCCCAATATGGCAATATTAGAGTCCACATTATCGAAGTTAGTTTGTGACATAATAAAAGCAATTCGAATAACTCCGTACGATTTTTCAAGCGATATTGAGTGGTTGCTTGATGAAGGTGTAATGAAACGTCGCTAATTTAGTGAAAGATAATACTAACTAATTGAGTTAAATAGAAAATGGTGGTATTTGGTAGATTTATTCGATTTAATCACATTAATAACCAATTCACTTGTTAAACTTACATGTTCGATTATTGAATTCGATAACACAATCGGTTAAAGTGAAAAAGCTATCAGCAAATCTGATAGTCGGGAGGTCGCAGCCCCGTAAGTTATCCACTGGTAGGAAGTTTCTACCAGTGTGCCTGCTATCGCACCTTCAATGGCGGTTCAGGCAGGGGAGACTCACGTCTCGCCGGCTGATAACTCCGGTACTGCGAACCCTGTCTGAACTACCACCAATAATCAACAGAAGGGGAAGCAGGTATGATTAATACTCACCAAGACTGGCACCCAGCCGAAATTATTTGTGCATTACGCAAGCGTGGTACGACACTCGCCGCTTTATCCCGTGAATCGGGACTCAGTTCTTCTACACTGGCAAATACCTTATCTCGCTCATGGCCCAAAGGGGAATTGATCTTCGCCACCCGTTTGGAGATGGAACCTGCTGAAATCTGGCCCAGCCGCTACTTTGATGCTCATGGCAATTTGCTTGAGCGAAAAATACGCAAATCGGTTGCTGAATAATGTGCCGTTATCACCCATGCCACGTAATACGATAATACCGGTTTAGGATTTATCCGTTATTTTCTGTTTTGACATGTTTATTTCCAGCAAACACAATTGAGTTGTTCATTGAATACATCACAGGATTCCTTGCATAGTCAGGATTATGTTACGACTGAGCAGGAACCTATTTGGCATGAAAATAAATGCGTTAGTTGGTCTGATAGCGATAACGCTAACCGGATGTGTGGCTCCGGTAAAACCACCATCATCTCCTTCCTCAAAAGAAATTTCCCCTTCCGTCCCGCTGGCACAAAACATCCAATCCGTTTCACCAGATATTTATGGACAAACGTCTGAAGTCGTCCGCTATGGACGTTATTTATTGGTGAGTACCGACCTGACAGCGGCCCAGCGTGCTCCACTTTCCCAGCTGACTAATATTCAGCTCCCCGCGTCCCAGAATCCCACGGTTGCCGATGCGATGCGTTATGTATTGCGTCAATCGGGCTACTCGTTATGTACGCCGGAAAAAACCAATGCCATTTTATATCGTCAGCCGCTGCCCTCTGTGCACACGCAGTTAGGCCCTGTCCGTTTGCGTACTGCGTTGCAAATTATGGCAGGCCCGGCCTGGCAACTGGAAATCGATGAGGTGCTGCGTGTGGTGTGTCACCATTTGCGCCAGGGCTATCAGCTACCGGCTTCGGCTAAATCCCCTCAGCAGGAAAAAACGTCATGAGATTGAACCGAATCGGTCTATGGGGATGGTTGTTGCTGAGCAATTCGGTCTGGGCAGCTACACCGACACCATTAGCTTCACAGCAGACACCATCGACAGAAAGCCAGCAGCACGCCCTGAAAAGCCAGACTGAACAGTGGAAGTTAAGTGCCGATGAATACCAGCGCTATCAGCATCTGATGAATGGGCCTCGGGGTATCCAGTCACCGGGGCTTGATCCGCTGACAACATTAGGCATTGAAGCCGACAGTGATACCGAGCGCCGTCGTTATGCTGAACAGTGGGTTAAATCAGAATTTGCCCGTACCGAGAAAGAATTGCGCTTCCAGCGGGAAGTGGATGCGGCGTGGCAACGGTTTTTTCCGGATGTATTGCCGGTCAATATGACAACATCACGCGCGACAAGTGGCCGTCTGGCGCTGTTTGTCAGAACCAAAGATTGCCCACCCTGTGAAACTCGTCTGGCCGAAGTCCTGACGGCGAAGCAACCCGTTGATATTTATCTGGTCGACAGTCAGGGTAATGACGACACCTTACGCCGATGGGCCAAAAACCACCATATCCCAGTTGAACGGGTACGTAACCGACAAATCACGCTGAATCATGATGCAGGGCACTGGTTTCGGTTTGGCAAGGGGCTGATGCCGGTGGTGTTGCGACAAGGGGAACAAGGATGGCATATCACATCATTACCATGAAACGGCTGGGCATATTCCCCATTATCGGCCTGTTAGGGATGAATACCTGCCAGGCTGAACTGAACGTGATTGCCGATTTAGGCGGTCGAGATGCCTCGCTCTTTTATGCAGGTATTGATGCCCAGCCTGACGGTATTTCTGCGCTGCCACCCAATTTCTCACCAGAGCAGGCCGGTGAAGCGGCCATGTTACCGGTGAAAACACCGGAACTGACGCCAGGGAAAGTGGCAAGCCGGTCATTGCAACTGCCGGGCATTGGCGCGTTATTTCTGATTGGTGATGATACTGATTCACGCCAGTGGTTAAGCCAGAATGCAGTACGTCTTAAGCAATTGCACGCCGTGGGGCTGGTCATTAATGTCAGTACAATGGCAGATTTACAGTCACTGCGGGCATTAGTGCCGGATGTCTTGTTATCGCCGGCTTCCGGCTCGGAATTGGCTCACCGTTTGCAACTGCGACATTATCCGGTATTAATCACCGAAACTGCGCTCTCTCAACAGTTATCACCATGAGCCGCCGTTACGTTGTTGAAGCCCTGTTACGTCCTGCCGTTGAACTGAATACTGCTGTGGTCTCAGCTGTTGCCGCATTTATCTGTATTCGGGCACCGTGGGCGATTGCACTGGCCCCCACAGTCAGCTATGTGATGGCAGGGAGTTTTACTGTATTAGTAATGATACGCACATGGCAGGGTATTCAGGTTATCCGCTATCGCCGAAATCTGAGCCGTTTACCGCGTTACCAGATGAGCACAAAGCACATTCCTGTCAGTCATCAGCGCTTGTTTCTGGGCCGAGGCTTTCGCTGGCAGCAGAAGCATACCCAGCGTTTGCAGGATACACGCCGACCGGAGGTCGAGCGGTTTGTGCAGCCGTCCCGGGTATATCAGCTTGCCCGGGCACTGGAACGCCGTACAGAATACCGCTGGCCAAAGTTATCCGCGTTGCTACTCCAGGATTCGCCGTTCAATCCGGTGCGTCCATTGCCGCCCGTTGGCGGTAATCCCGTGATCCACGGTATTGAACCACAGGAAGCGGAAGTGTTTATGGATCTGCGCGAGCGGGTTGGGCATACCCTGGTGATGGGTACCACCCGTGTGGGAAAAACCCGGCTGGCTGAGTTACTGATCACGCAGGATATCCGGCGGGGTGAGGTGGTGATTATTTTTGATCCCAAAGGCGATGCTGATTTGTTAAGGCGTATCTGGGCGGAAGCGCACCGGGCTGGGCGTGGCAATGAGCTTTCTCTCTTTCATCTGGGCTGGCCGGAAATCTTGGCGCGTTATAATGCCGTCGGGCGGTTTGGCCGGGTTTCGGAAGTCGCTTCCCGTCTGGCGGGGCAATTAAGTGGTGAAGGGAACAGTGCGGCGTTTCGTGAATTTGCCTGGCGGTTTGTCAATATTGTCGCCCGCGCGTTGGTGGCATTGGGTCACCGGCCGGATTACACGCTCATTACGCGTTACGTTAATAATATCAGCGAACTGTATCAGCTTTATGCCACCAAAGTGATGGCAGACAGGCAGCCATTGCTGCTGGAGCAAATCCATCATTACCTCAGCAAGCTGAAAGAAAAAGACATCCCGCGCAATATGCAGGGACAGCCGGATGCGCTTAGACTCTGGGCGATGGAAGTCACGCTGAGTTCAGAAGCGGGTAAGCAACTCTATGACCCCATTCTGGACGGATTACGTTCTGCCGTGCGTTATGACCGTACCTATTTTGATAAAATTGTCGCCTCTCTGTTGCCCCTGCTGGAAAAACTGACCACGGGAAAAATCTCAGAACTGTTATCACCGGATTATCTCAATATGGCGGATCTGCGCCCTATCTTCGACTGGGAACAGGTGATCCGCAAGAACGGCATTGTCTATATCGGGCTGGATGCGTTGTCTGACAGCGATGTGGCTTCTGCGGTAGGAAACAGCATGTTTGCGGATTTGGTCAGTGTGGCCGGGCAAATTTATAAGTACGGTATGAATGCAGGGTTGCCGGTTCGCCAGGACGGGAAGCTCGCGATTAACCTGCATTGTGACGAATTCAATGAACTGATGGGCGATGAATTTATCCCTCTGATTAATAAAGGCGGAGGTGCCGGTATGCAGGTCACCGCCTATACCCAGACCTCCTCGGATATTGAAGCCCGTATAGGCAGCCCGGCTAAAACCGCGCAGGTGATTGGTAACTTCAATACCCTGATTATGCTGCGGGTGCGGGATAACCGGACAGCCGAGTTACTCACCAGCCAATTGCCCGAAGTGGAAATTTACAGCAAAACACTGGTCTCAGGGCACTCGGATATTGCGGATGTTGAACAGGGGCAGGATTTTACCTCATCCACACAGGACAGGGTCGGAACAGTCAAAACACCGCTGGTGACGCCTGCTGAGATGATTAACCTGCCGAAAGGGCAGGCGTTTGCTTTACTGGAGGGCGGTCAGTTGTGGAAAATTCGTATGCCCTTGCCTACAGGCGATGATGACGATGCCCTGATGCCGGCGAGTTTGCAAAAAATCGCCGAACAGATGCGACGGCACTACCGCACCAGTGAAGCCTGGTGGGAAGAGAAAGGATAATTTCCGGCCATGGCACAGTCAGAAAATCAATCCCGCCAACCAGCTCAACCGCCTCGTAAGCACGGCCTGCTGTATCGTGTGTTATGGGAATGGCCGTGGCAAATCGCTGGGTTTATTGTGATGTCCTGGCTATTCAGCCTGTTACTGGAATATCTCGGTATGACCTTTCTCTGGCAGGATGAGGGGGCGGCTCACAGCCAGATGATGATGAAAACTGAGCTGCAATTTTTATCCACGGAATTTACTCAAAGCCTGTTGCTGTCAGCACCTTCACAAACGGTCTCTGACTGGCTGGTACTGTCGTATCAATGGCTGTTTGTGGACAGTGGTTTTATGCACTGGATACAGAAACAGCAACAATACCCGCGACAGGCCAATAATGATTTTATGCGTGAATTCAATGCCGTATTGCATGGGGTATCGGGCTATTTACAGGAATATGGGCTGGCCACGGTGTTTATCACCATGGTGACGTTGATCCGGCTGGCGATCCTGCTGTTATCCGTCCCCCTGTTTGTGATGGTGATTTTAGTCGCACTGGTTGACGGATTGGGACGGCGGGATTTACGGCGTTACGGGGCAGGGTATGAATCGAGCTTTGTCTATCATCATGCCAAACGAGGAATTAAACCTGCTTGTACCATTCCGTGTGTATTGTATTTATCCTGGCCGGATGTGGTGTATCCCACGGTGATATTGTTGCCAGCGGCGATAATACTGGGCATGGCGGTTGTGATCACGTCATCGATGTTTAAGAAGTATATATAGTGCTGCACGATGGAATGCAAAACGGGTTTTTGTTTTGTGTTCCATCGTCAGCAGACAAGCCGCATCGCGACGCGTCAGTCTTCCCGGCTAATGCTGATACTTTGATTGCCCATTCACCACCTGCGTCATCCATTCAAACCAGTCACAGGCTTTATAGGCTCGGCTGCCCAGCTTCGGATCGAAATGGTAGTGATGATGCGAGATATCTTCACAATACCCCACAAAGGGCTGATCAATACGGTGAAGCTGAATAGCAGCCGCTTGCTCTTTGGTCGCAGGGAAAAATGCGCCACCGATTTCCGCAAACATATCGGTATCATCCTGCTGTGCCCCACAGTGCTCGCAGTGATTTAGCCAGTGCTGCCTGCGTATTCGCTGCCCGACCGTTTTGCGTAAGGTGTGATGAAAGCTGGGCAGCACGTTACGCACAATGCTGGGAATATCGGCGATATAAAAAAGAAACGCCGGGCTGCCCTGCTCTGAATAGTCAACTTCAGCACTGGTTTCGTCGTCATCTTCATCGTCATCATACGCTTCCAGCATCTTATGCCCGGCAGGCAGCATAAACCCAGTCACAGTCGTGTGTTCGTGGCAATGTGGACAAAGCGTCCGGGTTTGGGCGAGATACCAAAAAGCAGCATGGACATTGTAGAACGGTAACCAGTGCATAAACGGGGTCGGGTCAAAACTGTGGTCGATATACCAGGTTTGGGCGGCCGCATCCCAGTGAGCGCCCAGCTTCCGTACTTTCTCGTATTCATCGTCGGGGACGTTTAAATCAATTCGCAGCATGTGTCTTCCTTCATTATTAAATCGTTAACTCAATAAATTAGTCAGACTATTTAGCTAATTTTCACCAAAGCATAAAGAGTTTATTGCTGACTGCCGCGAAAAAACCCCGCATCCTCGGTATGTTGGCATCCATTATAAGGTAATTATCTATGCGCGGTGGCTTTTCCATATCCTGTTTTGTCGGCCTGCTGGGATTGGCTATGTTGTGTATGCCGCTGGCTCAGGCGGCCGAGAAAGATGAGCTGGCAAGTGTAAAGCGTCTGATTGAGCAGGTGCAAATGGCCCTGGAGCGCGCAAGTATCGCAGAAAAGCAATCTGACACCGCAAAACGCCCTCGTTATGACTTTGATTATCCGCGCATTAAAGCCGATCTCAACACCATTAAAGCCGGTATCGATCACTACCTTATGCCTTCCCGTGACCAGCCCCATGAATCCGGCTTGTTATCCGGCCATTACCGTCAGGAAAACCCGCAATGACGCCGGCGCAACGCAATGCCTTTGAAGTGGCCTCAGGGCACTTTGATATCACTTTTTTGTATCTGGTATGTGTCGGATTTTTCTTAGCCACCTTATTTTTCTGGGCGGCCTGGGCGGCGGTGGATGTCTGGAACGGCTGGGCAAATGAAAAAGTGCGTAATCAGACCCTCAGCCAGTTTGCCCTTCGAACCGCGGTATTGCTGGTCGTGGCTGTCTGGATGTTTGCGAGCTGAGGCAATGAACACAATGAAAAGGAACAGAGTCATTATGAAGCACATTTTTACCGTCTGCCGGCGTATCGGTACCAGAATAAATGCCTTTCTTTTATTGTGCTGCCTGTCCTGTGAATCTGCCCGGGCCGATTTACCGGCTATCGAACCGCCCAAAAGTGGGGGCGGGGGCGGATTGCTGGGACAGGCGAAAGGGTACGCGCAGGATGGCATTGTGATTGGCGGGTTGATCCTCTCAGCGGTGGCGTTCTTTAAGGTCGCTTCAGCCGCAGTGGAAACTTTTTCCGAAGTGCGGGATGGCAAATCGACCTGGACCCAGTTTGGTGCCATCGTCGTGGTCGGCGTGGTGCTGTTGGTTGCCGTGATTTGGCTGCTGTCGAAATCGGCCAGCATTATTTTTTAAGGGCATCACCATGCAGACAATCGCTTTCTTACCGGATCGTTTAAACGCTGAACCGGTGGTGTTTCGCGGGTTCACCACGCCTGAGATGGGACTGGCTGCACTGGCGGGGATCGTGCTCGGACTGGCCGTCAGTCTTCCCCTGATCCCGTTAGCCGGTTGGGTCATGCTCCCGACCGGCATGTTGGTGATGCCCTTGTTACTGGTCAGCTTTGGCGGGCGTTGGCTTGCGCATGTTAAACGTGGCAAGCCGGAGAATTATATTTGGCTGAAACTGGAAGAGAAAAAACGCCGGCTGGGTCTCGGTGATCCGGCCTTGATTATTACCGCTCAGGGCTGGTCGTTGCGCCGCAGCAGGAGCCTGAGATGAGCCGGTTTCGTCATGCGATCAAAAATCGGGATCAGCATATTCTGACCCTGAGAATGGCGTGCGGCATTTTGGTGCTGATATTGCTGCTGAGCCTGTTCGGCTGGATGGCGTCACCGCGTAATCTCACCATCCATCATCCGCCGGACTTACGCACCGGCAGCACCCGCCCGTGGTGGGAAGTGCCGACACCCAGTGTCTACAGTTTCGCCTTTTATATCTTCCAGCAACTGAATGCCTGGCCGAAAAATGGCGCACAGGACTATCCGGCCAAAATTGATGCACTTTCTCCTTATCTGACGCCGGCCTGTCAGGATTTTTTGCGGGAAGATGCCAAAACCCGGGCTGACAGTGGTGAGCTGCTTGACCGGGTGCGGGTGGTGTATGAAATTCCCGGCCGCGGCTATGGAACGCGCCGTGTGACGGTGCGTGACCGGGATAACTGGGTAGTCCGGCTGGATTTGGTGGCGGATGAATATTATCACGCCGAACCGGTCAAACGGGCGCTGGTGCGCTATCCGCTGAAAGTGGTGCGCTGGGAAGGCGATGCCGAGCGGAATCCTTTTGGTCTGGCACTGGATTGTTACGACGGCATGCCACAGCGGCTGGAAGCCCTGCCGCAACCTTTGGAACAGAAAAAGGGGGTATTTCAATGAAAGGATATCCACTTGGCTGTCGCCGTGTTTGGCTGGGTTTGGCCTGCATGTTGCTGTTTTGCGTCGGCGCTAAGGCCGATGAACTGATGAAATGGGAACGTATTCCCTTATCCCTCTCGCTCAAGGTCGGGCAGGAACGGATTATTTTTGCTGAGCGAAATGTTCGCATTGGTTTGCCGCCGTCACTCAGTGATAAATTGCGGGTACAGAGCGCCGGCGGGGCGGCGTACCTGAAAGCCCACATTGCTTTCCCGCCAACCCGCCTGCAATTGCAGGACAGCGAAAATGGCGAAATCATTTTACTGGATATCACCGCGAGTAAAACGGGCGCAACGGAACCCGTGCGTATTATTTACCCGAATGAAAAACAACCTGATTCAACCGAAAAATCACAACACCAGAGTAAACCCCAATTATCTGCGCCCATTCCGGTGACCTTAACCCGCTATGCCGCGCAGCAACTGTATGCCCCATTACGTACCGTCGAGCCGGTGACAGGCATCCAGCCGGTGAATCTGCATTTACCTGAGTTTATCACGACACTTTACCCGTCAGAGCCGATTGAAATTACCCCGCTGGCCGGCTGGAGACTGCACCATTACACTGTGGTAGCACTGAAACTGCACAATCCCACCCAACGAAAAATCACCCTCGACCCGCGAGAATTACAGGGGCAGTTTGTCGCGGCCACGTTCCAGCATCGCTGGCTGGCTGAAACGGGGACGCCGGAGGATACGACGGTATTGTACCTGGTCACAAAAGGGCAGCCGGATAATACCTTTATCCCTGAGCCGGCATCGGTGAAACCGGGAGGCCGCCATGGAAGTTAAGTCTAATGCGTTGGTGAAAATACTGGTGCCGGTGGTATTGCTTATCGGCGGGGTTATTGGCATCAAAAGTTGCCGTTCAACGGAAAGTGCCGCGCCCGGCACAACAACGAATAATGTGCTGGCCACGCTGTCACCGGAAGAGTTGCAGGCGTTGGGTGTCGGGGGCGATACGCCGGAAGATACCCTGCGTACCCTGATAGGCGCCCTCAATAAAGTGCGCGCAGAGCAGAAACGTTTAAGCCAGCAGAATGCCGATATTTTAAAAGAAAATAACCAGTTAAAAAGTCAGAATCAGGATGTTGCCGGCCAAATCGATGCAGTGGTTGCGGCTATTCGTCAGGACGATGAACAGCGTCAGCGTACGTTGCAGGATGAGCAGCAGGGATTACTGGCACAGATTGATTTGCTGACGGAACGATTAAATTCAACGCCTTTGCCTTCTCAGGATAATCAGATGCCGCTAGGGTTGGGACTGGCCGGTAGTCCGTATTCTGCCCAGCCAGCCAGAGGGCAGGATGAACTCATCTGGGTGACACCTGCTGATGAAAAGTCTTCAGATATGCAAGCTATGGGTAATGGAAAAACCACGGCACAATTTCCGACTTCTTTTTTAAGTGAACAACCGACAACGGGGCAAAATACACCCCAAAATTCCTCGCTGAAGGAAGAAAACGAAAAACCGGTCTATACCCTGCCGGAAAATGCCACGTTAGTGGGCAGTCAGGCGATGACTGCGTTGTTAGGCCGCGTTCCTGTCAATGGTACGGTCACTGACCCGTATCCGTTCAAAATTCTTATCGGCAAAGACAACCTGACGGCTAACGGTATCGAACTGCCGGAGGTGGAAGGTGCGGTGGTGTCGGGTTCCGCCAGTGGTGACTGGACACTGTCCTGCGTGCGCGGTCAGGTCAGTTCCATCACCTTTGTTTTTCAGGATGGCACCGTGCGCACTTTGCCGGGCAGCGGGCAGAATCAGCAGGGAATCGGCTGGCTGTCCGATGAAAACGGCATTCCCTGTATCAGCGGTGAGCGCAAATCCAACGCCAGTACCTATCTGCCGACACTATTTGCCTTGTCCGCTATGAATTCCGCTGGCGATGCGCTGAACGAAAGCCAGCGAACTTCACAAACCAACGGCACTGGCAGCATCACGTCAGCGTTAACCGGCAATGCCGGACAGGCGGCACTCGGCAAAGCTCTGTCAGGGGGCATGAATGAGATGAGCGAATGGCTCAAGCAGCGTTACAGCCAGACGTTCGATGCAGTTTACGTCCCGCCCGGCGCTAAGTTAGTGGTGCATATCACACAAAGTCTGGCGATTGATTATGAAACGGCAGGCCGTAAGGTGCGTTACGGTTTTAGTGAACCTACCCAATCTGTCACTCAGGAAGCCTTAGATTAATGGAAACAACTTCTTCTCAATGGCTGTTTTGTGCCAGCCAGCCTTATTGCCTGCAAATCAGTATAACGCCACATACTGAACCGACATCGGTTCAGCTTGACTGGCGACACGTCCGTACTAAAGGCAGTCAATTGTATCTCTCCAGCGGCAATGAATGCCGACTGCTGAATGACGGTGATTTTATCGTCTTTCGTCTGACCGAAATCCAGTGGCAGGCGGTAGTGGAACGTCACGCAGAGCCTGCACCTGAACAGTGGGAACGTCTGCCCTTTACCTTATCGGAACTGGCGGTACACCCGGAATTTGCCACTTTTATCATTATTAGTAGCATGGAGGCTCAGGGATGCGAAAAATAACCTACGCTATCGTGTTAGGTCTGACGGGGCTAATGGCAGGCTGTTCAACCTCAAAAGACACGTTGCTCCCAGCCGGAGAACAGACTGTGCTGGCGATGTGGCAGGGCAATAAAGCCGGTCACACTGCTGTGCAGGCAAGAGCCGCATTGCGCAGAACGTTGACCGGAACCGAACGGCGACGGGCGCGGGAAGAGCCTGACCATTATAGCCGTTCGGCGGCGCAGGAAATCAGCCGGCAGTTTCCCCGTCTCCCCAATCCCGATATGGTGATGTATGTCTTCCCGCATCTGGCCGCCGGCAATACGCCGATACCGGGCTACAGTACCGTGTTCCCGTTTTATCAGCAGGTGCAGTACGCCCTGCCGGGTGAACGCACGGAGGCCCTGTAATGGAACCCCCAAAACCGCTGCATCGCCCCGGCAGGCTGCGTGAAGCCGATGAAGCCGCGATTTACCGGGCCAATCCCTCCATCATTGACTATCTGCCCTGGGTGGAATATCTGGAAGACGGGCAATGCCTGTTACTGGATGACGGGGTTTCCGTCGGCGCGGTCTACCGGATTGAAGCGGTCGCCACAGAAGGGCGCCCCCTTGAGCGGCTGATTGAAATCCGCGATCAGCTGGAAGATGCGATTCAGGACAGTCTGGAAGAAGACGATATTTCACCGTGGGTGGTGCAGTTTTTTTGTCAGGATGAAGATGAGCCGGCCAGTTATCTCAATACATTACGGGACTATGTGAAACCGTGGGCGCAGGGCACTGCCTTTACAGACACCTTTCTGGCTGAATCGGAACGCCACCTGAAGGGGATTGCTCAACCTGACGGGATATTTCAGGACTCTCTGATTACCGGGCAACCCTGGCGAGGTCAGCAACGTCAGACGCGTATGGTGATTTACCGCTGGCACCCCTCTGGCCACAAATCCCGTGCTGACAATCATCTCTTGTCATCCGTCACGGCACTCAATCAGGTCTGTGAACGACTGGTATCATCACTGGCATCGGCGGGTATTGTGGCGATCCAGCAAGATGGCGGGCAGATCCACAGCTGGTTGCTGCGTCATTTTAATCCGGCCCCGGACTGGGGCATGACAAAAGCCGATTTCTACCGTACGGTGAGTTATGAAACGCCCATACCGCCCGATCTCCCGGTTAACAATGACTTTGCCGAAAGCCTGTGGTTTACCCCGCCGCTATCTGATCCCGAAAACGGTGTCTGGTGGTTTGACGGCCTGCCGCATAAAGCGGTGCCGGTTGAACGTCTGCGCCGTCCGCCTGAGCCGGGCACCCTGACAGGGGAAGTAAAACGGGGGGATCATATCAATGCCCTGATGGATATGATGCCGGCAGGCACCATGGTTTCTTTGACCATCGTGGCACAGGCGCAGGATACGTTGGAAGAGAGCCTGACCCGGCTGGCAAAAAATGCGGTAGGGGAAAATACCGAATCACTGCGCGTTCGCCAGGATGTACAGGAAGTGAAGGAATTACTGGGGTGACGCCATAAACTGTACCGCAGTGCGCTGGCCTTTCTGGTGCGCGGCAACGATGTCACTGACCTGAACCATCGGGTGCATCAGTTATCGTCAACCCTGCTGAGTGCTGGATTACAGCCTGTGCGACCGGAATTCAGTGTGTCCCCGCTGAATACCTATTTACGGGCGTTGCCGATGTGTTTTAATCCGCAGAAAGATAAAAGACACTGGTACAGCCGCCTGATGTGGGTTCAGCATCTGGCCGGATTATTGCCGGTGACAGGCCGTTCAACCGGCACCGGGCAGCCGGGGTTCAGCTTCTTTAATCGCGGTGGTGCACCGCTGACCTTCGATCCGATGAATAAACAGGATCGCACCCAGAATGCCCACTTATTGCTGTTTGGCCCGACCGGCGCAGGCAAATCCGCCACCCTGTGTGCCTCGCTGGTGCAACTGATGGCTATCCACCGGCCGCGCTTGTTTATTGTCGAAGCGGGAAACAGCTTTGGTTTACTGGCCGATTACTACGCCAGTCTGGGATTGACGGTCAATAAAATCGGTATCAGACCGGGCTGTGGCGTCAGTCTGGCACTGTTTGCCGATGCCCATCAGTTGCTGCAACTCAGCCCCAATCAATGGCAGAACATTCCTGATGAATCGCAAGAAGACGAAAATGATGAGCAGCGCGATATTCTGGGCGAGATGGAAATTGCGGCCCGGCTGATGATCACCGGCGGTGAGAAAAGAGAGGAAGAGCGCCTGACCCGCTCAGATCGCGGTTTGATCCGTGAAGCGATTATGATGGCGGCTCATACCAGTCATAAAGAACAACGGCAGATGCTCGCCTCAGATTTACAGAATGCGCTGTATGCCATCGCCCGTAATCATCAGCAGGACGAGCATGGTCAGCCGTTAATCACGGCACATCGCCGGGCACGGGCGGATGAAATGGCCGGCGCCATGTCGATGTTTACCCAGGGGTTTGAGGGGGAACTGTTTAACCGCCCCGGCACACCGTGGCCGGAAGTGGATGTGACGTTAATTGATCTGGGTACGCTGGCCCGTGAAAACTACTCGGCGCAGATGGCACTGGCGATGGTGTCACTGATTAATAAAGTCAATTACCTGGCCGAACGCGACCAGTATCAGGACAGAGAATTGATACTGGTGATTGACGAAGGCCATATCACCACTACCAATCCGCTGCTCTCCCCCTACATGACCAAAGTGGTGAAAATGTGGCGTAAACTGGGTGCCTGGTTGTGGCTGGCGACACAAAACCTCGCTGACTACCCGGATACCGCTGAGAAAATGCTGAATATGGCGGAATGGTGGTTGTGTCTCACGATGCCCCCGAATGAAGTGGAACAAATCGCCCGGTTTAAAAAACTGACGGAAGAACAAAAAGCGGTGTTGCTCTCTGCCGGTAAACTCCCCCGCTGTTATACCGAAGGGGTGGTGCTGGCGAAAAAAATCGAAGCCTTATTTAGGGTCGTGCCGCCGAGCCTCTATCTGGCACTGGGCATGACGGAAAAAGAAGAAAAAGCCGAACGGCGGGCGTTAATGCGGGAATACCAGTGCAGTGAACTGGAAGCGGCGGTTTTGGTGGCAAGGCGGATGGATGTAGTTCGGGGATTGAAAGCAGTTTATTGAATCCAGGCTTAATATCAATTCTGGAAGGAGACAGAAAGAAGCACTTCCCCCTCGTCATTAAGGGGGATAATAGGGTTGTAGATCCTATACATAATATTTTTCAATTTCATAAGTAACTTAGTCTTTCCATAATGCCATTTTTGAATACTTTGCAGTAATAGTTAGGAACATTATTGGTGTGAACCCGATTATTTCCAACGCGTTCAAGATAGCGCTCGACAGAAGCTCTGTTACTCCCATTATTTAGATAATAATACTGATAAATATCGTTATGCCTGAAATTTATATAAGCTGAACCTACATAGCCTTTAACTTCAGTATTTCGTATTATTGCTGACACTTTTGCTGCGAGAGAGGCACTATCATAATTCGCTGAATTGCAAGCAAGAATATGGATTCTGTGCAATGGCTCAACCGTTGTGTTTGACTGAATGTATCTGGCCACGATGTCGTAAGTCCAGAGTTGATTGTTTATTGCAAGACATTCCGGCCTCCCATTAAAAACAGCTAATCCATGACAAGCAATTGTAAATTCATTTATTACGTATCCATCATGAAAGGTTGATGAAATGTACATATGAGCATCCGGATAAATGTCTATAAGATGGACTCTTTGTGTCAAGGGCATTTGAAGTTTTCTCCCTAAAAAGTAGGTTTGCATTAACGGTATTGGTTATGTATATACCCATCTCATTTCAAGTTACAAACTATTTTTGTTTTGTAGGATGCAACTTGAGTTGCTTATGTAAATACGCCTAAAACACGTCCTGGATATTTAATTGTTCGTAGCACCTTGAAATAAATATTAAAATGCTTGTTTATATTGAGTGGACATATAAATAGTTAAATTTTCCCTTTCGGAAAAAGAATTAAGCACAGTATTTAAAGTACTTTTTCTGCATGTTACCCCTTTCATCATTAATGAAAAGGGTAACAATCTGTGGTGCAAAAAATCCAATCTCTTCGATTCAGCAGGGTAAAATCTTCGATTATTAGCCTGTTGAGCCTGTCGCTCAGTTTTTCCGGTCAGGCCACACCAGAAGATCAACAGGCACAAAAGCTGGCTGAAATCACCGCTCAATGGGGGCAACTGACGCAGTCACAATCACCCGGCGACGCGGCAAAGACAATGGCCGCCCAGCAGCTATCGTCGGTGGTGACGTCAACACTGACACCGTGGTTAAATCAATACGGCAATGCCCGCCTCACACTCCCTTTCGACAGTCATTTTTCGTTAAAAGACATTTCATTTGATGGGTTACTGCCTTTTTATCAACCGGTTTCGGGTACTGCATTCAGTCAGATAGGGGTAAAAACCCACCACGGTCAGACAACAACGGCAGTCGGATTCGGCTATCGCTATCTGGCCGATAACTGGCTCTGGGGGGCCAATGCCTTCTGGGATGTGCTATGGCCGGAACAACATCATCGTTACAGCATCGGGCTGGAAGCCTGGCACGATAGCTTTAAATTGTCTGCCAACCTTTACCAGCGTTTATCCCACTGGAAACCCTCCCGGCTCACGGATTTTGATGCAAGACCGGCAAACGGCTGGGATATCCGTGCAGAAGCCTGGTTACCTGCGTTTCCTCACTGGGGCGGGCAGTTGCAGTTTGAACACTATTACGGGCAGGAGGTTGCATTATTCGGTGAATCAGAACGCCAGAAAAACCCGTACAGCATCACCGCCGGGCTGACTTACACGCCTGTGCCGTTAGTGACACTGGGCGCCGATTTTCGGCAGGGTAAACAAGGTGCCGATGAGAACCGTTTTACCCTGAACCTCAATTATCAGTTAGGTGTTCCGTTCAGCCAACAGCTTGATCCGAACGCAGTCGCACCCTTGCGTAACTTGAGATCCAGCCAGTTGGATTTTGTGAACCGGCGCAGTGACATGGTGCTGGATTATCAGAAGCAGATCCTGATAACACTGGCCTTTCCGGCCTCCATGAGAGGCTATGAAGGCAAGGAGGTGAGCTTTGTACCGGTTATCCAGTCCCAATATCCACCGGCACGTTTAGCGCTGGATACCCGTGAATTACAGCAGACAGGCGGAAAAATACTTTATCAGCAACCAGATAAAGTGACGTTACGGTTGCCGAAAACCACGAAAAACCCCGTCCGGCTTTCGGGGATCGCCATCGACAGCCGGGGTAACCGCTCCAGCCGGGCAGAAATCATGATAGTGAGTTTGCCGACTGAAAAACAGTTAAAGGTCACCGCGAATAAAACGCAGGCCAACGCTAATGGTCATGACAGTGTGATCTATACCGTCCTTGTTACCGATCAGGAAGGCGCTCCCATTTCCAATCAGGCTGTTATCTGGTCAGGTGATAAAGGCGAATTATCCCAAACCCGGCAGAACACGGATGCGCAGGGGCAGGCTGCGGTTGTGTTGCGCAGCCGTCAGCCGGGGCTGCACACTGTACGTGTTGCTGTCGATGAGCACGTTACCATGGCGCCTTCGGTACAGTTTGATGCGGTGCTGATACCCGAGATCACCGTTGATAAGCACAGTGTTAAGGCGGATGGAAAAGCCAGGGCGTCCCTGAGTGTCACGGTTAAAAATGCCGACGGTCAACCCGTAGCGAATCAGGCGATTGGCTGGCAAACTAATCTCGGTCAGTTCTCCTCATTTTCATTAATGACTGATATGAAAGGGCAGGCCTCCGCCTGTTTAACCAGCCGGGTATCAGGAAATGCAGAAGTGACGGTGGCGGTTGGCAGCGAAACGGTGGTGTCTTCACCGGTTACCTTTATCGCCTCGCTGACGCACACGCTTCAGGCGGATAAACAAACCGCGATTGCTGATGGTCAGGACAGCATCCTTTATACAGTGAACGTGCGCAATGCAGCGGAGCAACCCGTTGCCCACAGCAAAGTGCAATGGTCAGCGGATAATGGGCAACTGCTGGATAAACAGGAGCAGACAAACAGCCAGGGGGAGGCTACAGCCCGGTTAGTCAGCCGCACCGCCGGGAGGGTAACAGTGAGTGCGGAAGTGTCAGGAAAAACACTTGATGCTGCTCCGGTGATGTTTGAACGTAGGTTGAAACCCGCGATCACGGTGGACAAAGTCCGGGCCAAAGGTGACGGGCAGGATGCGGTTGTGCTGACGGCTATGGTGAAAGACTTACTGGGATCCCCCGTGGAAAATCAGTCAGTGATTTGGCAAACGGATCACGGCGTGTTGTCCTCAGAACGGACACAAACTGACCATCAGGGACAAGTGCAGGTTCAGCTGAGCAGTACATTTGCAGGGGATCACCAGGTTCAGATCCAGGCCGGCGATCATAAAGTGACCGCCCCTGTTGTCACATTTGATGAAGTACTCTCATCAAAAATCCGGGTCAATAAAACTCGTGCGGCTGCGGATGGCAAAGCCCGGGTGACCTTTACGGTCACCGTGACAGATATTCATGGTCAGGGCGTACCTGATAAATCCGTTGATTGGTCGGGGAATTTGAGTGAAATGATTTTTGCCGATGCCCGGACAGACAGTCAGGGGAAAGCGACCGCCACCTTTATCAGTCACCATGCAGGCCGGGTTTCGGTAACGGCTCAGATGGATGAGCAGCAGATGGTGTCTCCGGTTGTGGAATTTATCACACCGTTACGCCTTGTTGATACCGTTGCCGTTGACAGTGAGGGCGGTAATGTTAACCAGAAATCCTTTGGCACCAGAGGGCCTTCCGTACTTTGGCGTGGTGCGAAATTCCGCCTTATCACAGCAGACAATACAGGCCGGGTAAGCTGGCAGAGCGATTTGTAGTGGTATAAGGATCTCGGACACCTCAAAATCCTGACGGAGTAAGATTCACCGGTACTGATGAGACCGGGCAACAGATCGCACTGACCTTGACGGTTCACACCTGGTTTGAGCGCTCCGGCCTGACGGAAGATTTTTACTCGAATGCAAAACAGATTTGTCAATCACTCGGCAGCCGGATTGCCTCCAAATATGCACTCGAACAATTCTATAAGGAGTGGGGTAATTTTTATCTTTATGATGGTTGGGCGCGGGAATTTTATGTGACATCCACGGATTATCTGGCAGCCAGCTCAGGCTCAGCAGAACATCAGGCAAAATGGGCGTTTTGGGCAGAGACAGACCTGTGGGTGCGAAATGCCTGGGCGATGACGGCATTTGCGTGTGGTAAGTAGCAGTACTGAATAGAGTGTTCCATTATTTTACCTATAAGAGAAATGAGCGGCTGTTTGAGCAGTCACTTGAAACGCCGCCATTTTTTCTTCGTTTTGAATACTTTTTTTTGAATACGGCATTACATCCAGTGGTGATCCTGATTCAGACACAGGTTCCCCCCAGAAAAATTCTTATCACTTCAAGTACTCATCTCTTTGGATCAACAGATTTTCTCGAGCAATCCGTTTCCATGCATTACGTTTTTCTCATCCCTGAGCTGACAAATATCGATCGATTGATGGGGAGTTATTAACGGGTTATTCGTCCTCACTAATAAAAAAGTTAGTTAAATATAAATATTGGTTATTATGATGAAAAGAGATATTTCACTTATATAAATAACATGTTAACAATACTCATGGTAACGATATAATCAAACAAATTTAACGGCATAATAAAAAATATTACACCGAAATAAAATCGTGAAGTTATATTTCATATTGGTGAAAGTGTGTTAATTATCACATTTCAATGTAATTGAGAATTCCCATTTCATTTGCAAAATAAAATTAAAACAGAATAAAAGACAAATGCTAAAAATAATGCGATTATAATACAACTGGTTGTTTTTTATGAAGATAGGTTAGAATAAAATATGGTTACCACGCTAAGTTTTTTAATATGCTGTTAATTGGTTATTTTTCAGGTAAAAATTTAAGAGTAAAATCACATTTTTAACGATAAATAATATATCATTAAGTTTTCGATCGCTTTCTCACTACCAGCATAATGTATAAAAATACGCTTTACTGTCATTAATCAATGGAATAAAAACAACTATGTTTAAAAACAATAAA
Organism: Xenorhabdus anantnagensis; assembly: GCF_028598555.1. GTDB lineage: Bacteria > Pseudomonadota > Gammaproteobacteria > Enterobacterales > Enterobacteriaceae > Xenorhabdus > Xenorhabdus anantnagensis. Next base: position 62,032 of record NZ_JAQRFN010000017.1, on the reverse strand, counting down.
GGGCATAGTATGAGAAAAATGGATAATCTGGAGTTTAGAATATTACAACTGCTCAGGAAAAATCCTTTTCTCGCCCAAAAAGAAATCGCTGATATTATTGGCGTTAGTCGTTCAAGTGTCGCAGGATATATCCTTAACCTACAAAAAAAAGGGCATATAAAAGGAAAAGGATACATTTTTTCCAGTGGAAATTATGCCGTAACGGTGGGGGCTTCCAATATGGATATTACCAGCTTCGCTTCGACTGAATTATTAAAGAAAGATTCCAACCCAGGGAAAACAAAATATACGCTAGGTGGTGTTGCCCGAAATATTGCGCATAACATTGCCTTGCTAAAGAATGATAGTTATTTAATTTCTGTTTTTGGTGATGATTCATATGGAAAAAGATTATTTAGAGAAACCAGATTAGCCGGTGTTGATCTTAGCCATTCTCATAAGCTAAGTGATGAAAGAACCTCGATTTATCATTCAATAGTTGATAGTCATGGTGAACCGCACACATCCGTGAGTGATATGGATATTTTGAAAAAACTCACTCCTGAGTTGCTAAATAAATCTAAAGCTCTCATTGAACGAGCAGGAATACTGAGTATCGACTGCAATTTGAAAGAAGATGCTCTGGAATGGCTATTTAAAAACTCAGGTAATGTGCCCATATTTGTTAATCCTGTCTCGTCATATAAGGCGGGCATAGTACGTAACTGGTTATCATATATTCATACTATCAGACCCAATCGGCTGGAAGCAGAAAAAATCAGTGGCATTAAAATTAACTCAATAAAAGAGGCTAAGTTGGTAACATCATGGTTTCATGAACAAGGGGTCCAGCGGGTAGTTTTAAGTATGGGAGCTGACGGTGTTTATTACAGTGAGCTGGATTATATATCAGGTCACTCTCCGGCATTTCCTGCTGATATTGTCAATAACACGGGTTCTGGTGATGCAATGATGGCGGGATTAGTTCATTGTGCGTTAGCAGGTATGGATTTTGAAGAAAGTGTACATTTTGCACAACGCTGTGCAGCACTTGTACTGTCTACTGAATTAACTCATTCACTAACCCTGTCGCCCTTCGATGTTGAAAATTTGCTGGTATTGGATTCATATCGTTAATAATCATTGTGAAATAACATGATTCATCCCGCCGACATTATAAAAATAAAAAGATTTTAGAGTATTTGGCTAAAGCCGGGCGGAAACCCGGCAATTTTTTCAATGTTTCCTGTATAATAAGTATTATTCACTAATTGAAAAGACAGGAAAGGTTTATGTTCGATGAAATGAAATATATCCATCAATGCGGAGGTAATGGACAACGAACCTAAAACTGACAAATAAGTCCGGTATGAACACAATTCTGCAAATAAATATCCCAAAAACCTTGAGGATAACGTTCTAAGTCGCTTTCTAGGACGGTTGGTTTTTGCCAGCTAAAATGATCGAATCCTGCTTTTTTAAGCGCTTTTTCATAGCTTTCACGACTCCAACGATAAAACGTGAAAGGGCTTGGGGGGGTTGACAGAAATTTTGCCTGGTGACGGAAGCCATTTTTCCAAGGCTCTTCGCTCAAAATCTTAAAGCCATAATTCTCACAGTTTCCGCTTTCTAGCCGATAATCAGGTGATGCCATATAAGCAATCAATTTGCCGGAAGGTTTTAAATGCTCAGCAGCTGATTGAAACATCGTTTCCAGTTCTTCTGTGGATTCTGCATAGTGGAATAAAAAAGCGGCGATGACGATATCAAATTTTCCATCTAATTTCATTTCACATACATTTTTTACATGGAACTCAATATTATCACCATACAGTTTTGACTTGATTTTAGCGAGTTCAATCATTTTTTCAGAGATATCGACGCCAACCACTTTTGAAGCCCCACGGCGGTGCAATTCCCGCCCAAAATAACCATACCCGCAAGCTAGATCCAGAACTGACTTTCCTTGTATCTCACCGACCATGTTGAGTATATCCCGAAGCTCAGACTGTCGCTGGGCTACCGTATTGGAAAACTGTTCGTAATGTTCTCCAATTGAATCATAGCTTGCTTGCTCTTCCATTATTATGGCTCCTGATAAAAAATAGAATAAGGGTACTATTTTATAAAGATAAAGTATCATGAAATAATTAGATATAATTATTTTTGTAACGTGATTAATTTTACACGATAAACAATCTGTTTGAATTAAAACAAGAATAATCAGATGTTGCTCTATTCAAGAGCCTTGCCCAATTTTAAGCAGAGAGTCACCTGTCTGTGATAAAAACTGAGTATAACAAAGAGGAAGGTCTCCGTTGGAGGACCTATTTTTTCAGCCAGAAATCAGCAGATAACTGCTAACTATCCAGTTAAGTCGCCGTCAAGAAGCATTTCCCCGAACAGGCTCAAATGGAGTTAGCTAGTGAGAAAATGTAACATCTATATTTTGCGCCACCGTGAACTATTTGGCACACTGGATGTGTTTGGCTATGTTTTCACTGTGTTATGCTCGAGTTAAACAAACAATTTTTTGAGGCTAATGGAAGCGCTGTTGTGGATATCAAACTGAAAAAGACCATCAAGAGTAAGTGGATTGAACAGGAATGGGATCAGATTCAGCATATCATTTGTTTACTCAGCAAAGCGCAGTGATCAGGAAGTTATCTGGCAACAAGCGGAACAATAGAACACCGTTAGCCCTTTATGTGTATGATAGGCTGATTAAGTGATTCTATCTGCTCGACTTATTGGCCCTTTTTCACATCCGTTTCATAATAACCGATGGTTGGGGCAGTTATGCCAGAGAAATGGAGCTAGGAAATAGTGTGGAATGTACATGAAATAGTCAAGTTAGTTCCAGTCTTTTCACCATATAAACAAAGATCGCCGAAACCACTTCTGACAATAACATGATAAGCATCCATTGACTTAAATGGCGTATCTGTTAACCACATATCAACAATATCTTCATAAACCCTGAGGCTTACTATGCTAAATAGTCCATCATGGTAACTATTCCAATCCTCTGTTGACCAATAATTTAATAGCCTGTCAGGTAATTTTCCACGCCATTGATTTATTGTTTCTGTGGGAAATTCCCTATATTGAGTCGCTTCTTCAATCTTTTTAATAAAATATTATAAATATACATCACGTATTATTTATGTCCATCATTAATAGGTAAAGTGGCTGTTTGAACAGCCATAGTTATTAATAGATAACAATTATAGATTAAATTTCCTGAATATCTGGATCAGCGAATTGACGAAGAATGTCGAGATGAATATGCATATCCAATTTACTGACATTTTCAAGTTTGATTTCGCCACCTAAAATAATGGCAGGTTCAAAGCCAAATATTTCGTGCTCACCTAATGGACCATATTTTTCTACAGCTTTTGCAAAGATACCTTTTTTTGTGCCGCCTTTTAAATCAATATCGTCGATTGATTTTACAGCAAAAAAAGAAGATATATCGTAATCTAATTCTTTCTTTTCTTTTTTATAAGCTCTTTTAGGAGAATAAAAAAAGGTATTAAAAACACAATCAAGTGTTAAGTTAATTCCTGTTTGTTCGCCGCAGAGGTATAGTTTACCAAAACCACTTCTGGCGATGACGTGGTAAGAATCCATAGATTCAAATTGAGTATCTTCTAACCACATATCAACAATATCTTCGTAATCGTCGGGATTGACAATGCTAAACATACCGTCTTGATAACTATTCCAGCCTTCATGTTTCCAATAATATAATAATTGCCCAGGCAGTTTTCCCAGCCATTTATCTATAGATTCAGATGGTACAGGTCTATGCTGGGTTGCTTCACCCAAATCATCAATGAAACACTCAAAAAATGCGTCTCGCATTATTTTTCCTTTACTTAGGCATAATTTTAACATAACTAAAGTGGCTGTTTATACAGCCACTTTAGTTAACGGGTAAATATCAGGGAAATAGGAAATTAAATTTCCTGAATATCTGGATCAGCGAATTGACGAAGAATGTCGAGATGAATATGCATATCCAATTTACTGACATTTTCAAGTTTAATTTCGCCACCTAAAATAATGGCAGGTTCAAAGCCAAATATTTCGTGCTCACCTAATGGACCATGTTTTTCTACAGCTTTGGAAAAAATGCCTGTTTTTGTTCCGCCTTTTAAATCAAAATCATCAGGTGATTTTATTCCAAAGAAAGAAGATATTTCTTGGTCTAACTTTTTCTTTTCTTTCTTGTATGCTCTTTTTTTCGAATAATTAATAGAGTTAAAAATACAAGATATTGTTAAATTAATTCCTGTTTGTTCGCCGCAGAGGTATAGTTTACCAAAACCACTTCTGGCGATGACGTGGTAAGAATCCATGGATTCAAATGGGGTATCTTCTAACCACACATCAACGATATCTTCATAGTCATCAGGATTGACAATGCTAAATAATCCATCTCTATAACTGTTCCAGCCTTCATGTTTCCAATAATATAATAATTGCCCAGGCAGTTTTCCCAGCCATTTATCTATGGCTTCGTCAGGGACTGCTCTGTGTTGAGTGGCCTCTCCCATATCTTCAATGAAAAGCTCAAAATCTTCATCCCGCATCACTTTTTCCCCTTACCTCGACACAATTCTAATTGTACATTCATTTTGGCATCACCCACCCCATTGTCCAGAGCTTCTTTAACTGCATCATCAAGTGATTTTATACGTTTTCCATTCCAGCTACCACCGATGGCGCTGTTAATTCCTTTATCGCCCATTTTCTTAGGTGCATATTGTCCATACCCTCCTGCTACCATATCAGGTTCATGCAACGCAGCCAATCCATCGAATATATCGTCTGCTTTTTTCTGTGATATTTTCTTCGCTTCTTTTGCAGGAACTCCTCGGTTTTTTAAACTATCATATATTTTTCCTTTTATATCTTCTTTAGTATCATTTCGGAAATCTTCCTGCGCTTTACCAGCCAAACTATTCCGTTTATTCTTCTTATAAGAATTCCGTGCAAATTTGAACTCTTCAGGCGACATATTATTAATCGCATCCTGCTGTCTGCGCAGTTGTGCAGAATATTCTTTCAAAAATGCCTGACGCTCTTTCTCTGTTTTTAATCGCTTATAGCGTTTGCTGTTATAAGGATTAAAACACGGGACTTTAGTTTTTTTAGCCCCTTTGACTTTTCCGACTTTTTTCTCTGGTTCGTCAGGTTTTCCTGTGTTCTCCTTCGGTTTTTCAACCTTATTAACCGTTTTTTTCTTTCCTTCTTTAGCGGTCACTTTTTCAATGGTTTTCCCGATATGCTTAATGCCTCCGACGATCCCTTTAACGACACTTTTAACAGCTCCTTTCGGGTTCAGGTCTCCCAGTAGTGCACCGGTCTCCTGATCTGAATTGTCTAATGTCATCCTGAGGTCATCAAACTTGTCGGTGGCAGTACTTTTTCTGGTTTCTTCAGCGGCTTCCGATAACACCCTGGCCTGTTCTTTATTGCCAAGGATATCATGCCACCTTGCTGCATCTTCCATATCACGGGCGGCTTCCATTTTGGCCGCAGGGTATGCAAGTTCCGCAAGATCCACCCCAAAATTCCAGATATCTTTTGCCGCCCCTTCCCCATTTCAACGGCGCTTTCATATACCTGACTGGCAAAGTTCTGTTCGTTCTGCGTACCGGGCTTGAGTACCGGGCTCGCTTCAGCAGGGGCAGTAGTGACTTGTGGTGGCTGCCCGACAATTTCACCGAAGGTATTGCCTTCCCCTGTTGCAGCATCATTGCGTGCCTTTTTTTCCAGTAAAGGTTTATCGCTCACCGTAAGCGGTGCTTTTTTGGTTTTTTTTACCATCGCCGTCTCCTTATGCGCCGTTCATCCAGAATTTATCCCCATGCCGCAGCAGCAGTTTGTTGCCTGCCCGGACACTTTTTGAGTGTTCTTTTGGGTGGCACTTACCCCCGACTGTGCCGCTTTTGATGCCATTCGCAACGCCGTGCTGATCGCCCAGTGTCTGTGGCACAAAACTTTGGGCGAAGACCACCACGGGTTTGCCATTTGTCCGCACGGATTTGACTGGTACAGAGCTGTCTGCCAGTTTGGCCACCACCGGATAGGGAATGGGTGGCGTTGATGCCCCCATCGGCGTTTTGCATACGTCAGGTACAATGCTGACGACCATCCATTGGGTTGCTGTCCGGGCGAAATAGTTATCAGCCATAATGCACCTCCCTGCCATCACCCAAATCGACCCTGACCAGAGGTGCAGCCGGATCCATCTCAAACCGGGCCTCCATCACCCGGATGTTGTCGTCAATCTCGGCGTGGTAGCGGTAGGTCATGGAGAGCGTGAGGGCTTCGCTGTCGATAATTAAGGTATCCGGATGCATCAGATCAGGTAACATTTCGCCATTCAACATTCTCAGCAGCATAAAAGGGCGATGTCCCGGTAGCTGCACTCGCAGTGTGCCCTCACGGGTTAAATGAAACAGGCTGATACGGATATTATTATCCGGATGGTCGATTTGCTGATCTTCCGGCGCGTTATTCCAGTAGCTGAAATCAAAATCATCGGGGAGATACGGATGGCGCTCTTTCAGCCAGGTGTCATCGTAGGTGCCGGCTTTTATGCGACGGGGCAGCCAGGGACGACCAATTATACCGAACCCTGCCGGCAGGCAGCCGGGGTCTTTCATGGCAGCCGGCTGCCCTGTGCATTGGTCCATGTGTTTCCCGGTAACAGGCGCACCAAAGTGTTCAAGGCGTGGAGCCGGATAACGGGAAAGGTTTTTCGCTTCCACATACCACGGTGTGACAAATCCCGTGCCAATCGGATTGTATTCGAAAGTAGCATGGGCAATGGGAGCCTCTTCTTTTTCCGGATGCTGTTCCCGTTGCTCATCGGACAGCCTGAATCCATCTGCCACGGCAGCGGCGGCTTCATCATTTGCGTAGATCTTACACTGGCCGCCAAAGGCATACCGGTAGTCTATCGGTAGTTCCGTGAATTTTTGCGACGGGGTCAGTTGCCATTCCCCTTCTGGGGAACGCTGAAACTCGCGTTCTCCCCACACCAGTAAGGTTTTATCGATAAGGGGTTGCCGATCCGCTGTTGTGACGAGTAACCGGACAGGGACTCTTTCAGCCGGAATGCCCGCTGGTGCATAGGCCACCCCGTTGACAATCACATCACATTTCGGTTTTAAGGGGGCCAGATCACTTTCCAGCCGGACAGAAGACAAGTTAAGTTCACCGCTGAATTCATCCTGCAATGCCAGCTCCCCGAACGGCTCGGTTAATACGGCCTGATAATACGGTCCGTTGCCGACAGGCTGGAGCTGATAGACGATTTTCATCGCGACAACATGATATTCGTCGTCTTCGGTATCCAGCATCTTGTAGTGCATGACCGAAAACGGCGTCAGATTCTTAAATTCCATCGCAAAGCTCCTTAGTTCAGGTCAATGTCCTGTGCGCTGATTTGAATGGCATCACTGGCCTGGAACAGGAAGTTATTCCCCTGAATCGTGACATTACCCAGCTTGTCCATGCGCAGGACACTGTTGCCACAGCGCAGCTCAATCACCGTGCCTGCGGTAATGGATAAGGATTCCCCCACATCCAGTGTATCTGTCAGGCCAATGGTCTCTTCCCGGTGTTCATAGACATCAATGGTCTGGTTTTTTTTTGATCGTTTCACTGTGGTTCGCCAGCACATGGGTATTACGATCATTGAGTACTTTGGTGTTCATGTCTTTTTGAGCGTGAATAAACACTTCTTCGCTGCCTTTCGCATCCTCAAAGCGCAGTTCATTAAAACCCCGGCCTTTGTGGGTCTTGGTTCTGAAGGTAGTGCGGGTTTTTTGGGCCGGTAAATCCAGTAGCGGGCGGTTCAGGCCGTTATAAACACAGCCGGTGACAATCGGCCGGTCAATATCCCCGTTGATGATGGAGAACAACCTGCTGAACCGCTTCCAGCTTCAATTCAACGGAATAGTGGCGTTTGGTCGGTTTCAATTTCATTGTCATACCTCATTGTCATGTTAATAACATTAGCAGGCTTTTGAGGTGTCCGAGATCCTTATACCACTATACTTTGTCATAGCGGTTCCAGTGGAAATGCACTTTGATCGCCCCGTCTTTATTGACGAAGATTTCTTCCCCCTCAGGCCCAACGACAGTGGCGGTTTCATCGCCATCAGCCTGTGGTCTGTAATGGAACGGCGGACGCCAGTCGATGAGACCATCAATAAAGCTGAAGTGATTACTGAGCGTTGTGCCATCACCACTGCTATCGCCCAGTGCCTGCGGGCAGCGACTGTGATGGCTGATACCGACAATCTGCCAGCGGGCGTTGAGCGGCAGATGCGGGTGACTGATGATTTCGAAGATTTTGCCCGGCATCAGTTTGATGCAGTTGCTGCTGCCACTGCCGGTCTGTTTCTGGTTATCCAGTGCGTCATGGCGGTATTTGAGAAACGGTTTGGCGGCGGCATCTTTCTGAAAACGCCCGTAACTTTCAAACACGGTATAGGGGGTTTGGGTGCCAAAATCACGAAATCCCTCGCTGCTTTGCATATGGGAGAGGTGATAGCGGGGATTATCGTAGTTAAAATCTTTGTGGAGGCTGCGTTGCGGACTCATCCCGACACCCAGTCGCACCTGATAAATCGTATCTGTACCCAGCGCGGTTTCCGGTTGCGGACTGTAAGTCAACGGCAATCCCGCAGTCATGCCTAAATGGCTGTCGCTGAAAAACAGGGTTTCATCCTCGAACCAGAAGCTGATGCCTTCTTCTGCTGCCAGCCGGCTGAAAAAGGCATAATCCGATTCCCGCTTCTGGGTAACATATTCTCTGTCCTGATGGGGATCGTAGAGTTTCGAATCGGCCCGGACTTTATGTTTTTTCAGTAAGCCACTCAGAATGGCAGGCACATTTTGCTGATGGAAAATACGGCTCTCCTGATTCAGCGTCAGACGCCAGAGTGCCGGGCGGACGGTGACGCTATAGAGCGTCTTATTGCCGTCGGTGCCGATCCAGTCCGCGTGGGAGATGATCCCGGTGATTTTGCGCTGCAACAATGGGCCGTGAAAGATTTGCAATACCGCTTCCTGCATCAGCAGCAACGTTAACTTAATTTCTGTCAGTGGCTTAAACGGATTCAGATTACCGGCTCTGACCAGCGTCAGGTTCAGGGTAAACAGCTCAGATAATCCTTCCTGAAGGGAAAACTCCCCTACGCTGAATGTCCCTTCGGGCAATCCTGCTATCTGAAAAGTAAAGCGTAATCCACTTTTAGCGGTGGGAAGTATATCTGTAATATTCATCATGTTTTGTGGTGCTCCTTGTTGTAATGGGGTGATGGCTTACATTTCTGCACGTGTTCCGTCGACTTCCCGGAACGTCCACAGAACATCACGGCTGTCCGGGGTGTAAACATCGAGTTTGACGAAGGTGGACTGACTGATAAAACACGCCATGGCATCATTGACTAACCGGCAGAAACGGTACATTTCCCCCGGATTGTGGTAACAGTCGGGATTGAGTGTGAGTCCCACCCAATGCCCCCGGACAGGACGGTCGCGTTTCAGGCGGTCGGTCAGGTGTTCTTCCACACGGACAATGCCGTCGATATGCCGTCGGATATGGCGGCTCAGCGGGCGATTGAATTCGGCGTAGGGATCGAACAGGCGGAGAAAATGTTTCAGGCTTTCTGTGGCGAATAACAGTGCAGGCGGGCTGGAAAGACAGGAAATCAGCGGCCAGCCGACATTGTCCTGTAACAGCGGTGGGTAATCGGGGGTGACAGGAAGAATATTGCGTACGCGGAGATGGGCCGGAGAACCTTCCTGTGTGACAGTAATTTCGCCTTGTTTTAAGGTCATGGCCTGGGGGTGGTAACCCAGAAAATCGCCAACAACACTCAGCGGGGGCAGGCACTCAGCCGGTTTGCCGGTCAGGTCAAAAAAATGCAGTTGGTGTGTGAGCCTGCCCAGTAAATCACAATCACGCTGGTACAGATAGTAAAACGTTTCAGGCTCGTCGTCTTCCGCCAGCCAGGGAGTTGACGGTGTAAACTGTTCGATGGGCAGATAGCGGGAGGGGCTTCCCCGTTGTTGTGTTGCATCGGGCTGCTGAACTACCTGAATATCGCGCAGCCGGAACAATTGCACGGACTCGCCAAGGGACAGGGGATAACGGTGATTTCCTTCATCCAGTGGCAGGGGAGAGCTGGTCAGGATTTCCAGATGCAGGGCAGGTACACAACCGAGCATAAAGGCATCGTCAATATTCTCCAGTGGTAATTCACCCTGAAAACGGAAAATGAGGTCAAAGGTGCCGTTGGCATTTAGCGGGACTTCAGGGCAACTGTTGCTGATATCGACCGTCATAAAATTATACAGATGGGGCAGGGCATAATATTCCATCAGTAATTGCAGGCCGGCATACGTGTGTTTTCCCCTCGGCAGGAGAGGATTATCGAACAGGTTGTGCCAGCCATAAGGAAAACAGTTCAGTTTTCGCTGCTCTCCCTGTGCGTTCAGACGCATCTCACAGATATGTTGATCCAGCCACAGGCTTAACTGGGCTGCCCGTTCATTGTCTGAGCCGAGGAAAAAAGACAATGCCCCGCTCTGCCAGACGGGAGAAGGGGTGCCCGTCTGGCAGAGCGTCAACACTATCTCGCTGTGTGTGCCGGTTTTTTTCACGGCCCGGTTCAACACAATCAGGGGTTCAATATGCAGGAACCGGCAGGTGTTAAAGGTGAGTAACTGCCCGTTGACATCGGCGGAGATCGGCGTGCCTGCCGGGATATCAACCACCCCCTGATGCTCGCCATCGGTGGGATGAAACTGCATGAGCGTGGTCGGCGGGATGGGACTCAGGGCGGACGGCCAGATGCGGGACAGGATACCGTGGGTAATTTCAGGAAAATCATCCTCGACTTTATCCCGTAAGTGGGCAATCAACAGGGCAAAAGCTTCAAAAGTCCGTTGAATATCGGGATCATGGGAGGCTGTTAAAAAATCAGCCAGATGCGGCGAGTCTTTCGCCCCACGCCGGGCTAGCTCCCGCAGGTAGGCCAGTTCTTGCAGGTACAGCGATTCCTTTCTGTTTTTCTCTAAAGTGTCGATTCATTATTGATCGACACTTTGGGTGGAAAGTTTATATTAAATGAGTGTGTTATAAGAAAATGCGACTTATTGTATCTGCATATTGATTAATTTAATTAATGTCATTCTTTTTTTATGATCCCCGTACAGTCCGAAAGGAGAGGGGACAGCGTGAGAAAGTGAGGGATCTTTTTTATCTGATGCAAAAAAGAATTGTTTGCTGATTTTTTCGTGTTTTTTCCACATGCTTCCTGTTTATTGACCAATACGGGAGGAGGAGATGAGAAAGCGCTGTATATTATTCTGGCTGGGATGGATGGTTGCCTCAGTGGGGCAGGCAAAAACGGTGGTGTATACCGATCATCAGCACCCGCCGATAAATCTGACGCCGGACAGTCACGTCGTCTGGCGTCGTCTGGCTGGATACTGCTGAACAACAGCAAAGGCAAATCTTCGCTCAACTCTCTGCCGATCCCCTGCAGGCCACAAAGCAAGCACAGGCAACCCTCCAATCACCCCAATGGCACCAACAAGAACAACAACTGATCAAGGCTTATCGGTCTGTGGTACAGGCATGGCAATTAGATGTGCAAAAGTATCCGGCTGTGGTCTTTGAGGGTAAGGAGGTGGTGTATGGCACAGCGGATGTGGCAAAAGCCCGCGCACTCAGGGAGCAACATCAGCCATGAGTCTTCAACGTGTGACTTTTCCTGTACTCATCACCCTGATAGCGGCATTTTCTCCGGTGACACAGGCTTCAATCAACACCGCCCAGATTGTCGCCAGCAGTCTTTCACCGTCCTGTATTCAGTGGCGGGTCAGTGGTATCTGTTACTGGCTGCTCTGTGGCTGGCACGGTTGTACCGTGAAAACATCGGTTAAGGTGACCCATTACCTCCCCGACGCGGTGGTGTCCACCTATCACGCGCCCGGTGGCAATCCGTGGTCTGAAATGGCGCAGGTCAGTCAGTTATCCGGTGGGTTGGAAAATACGGTCACCGGGGCGTTATCCCATCTGAATGCCGGCGGGGGAAATCACAATGTCCAGATTGCCGGGCAACGGCGTACCAGTCTGCGTTTTAAATATGCTGATGCCATCGGGCATCCTGCGACCAGCCTGATAGGCGGGCAAATCCCCGGTTATTCGTGTCGCAGTGCGGCCACCCCGCTGATGCCTTATTTTCTCAGTACGTTGGATAGTGTGGTATGGCGCTCGGGTCTGCCGGAATCGTTTTATCCGGAAGCCCTCATTCCCGGTCAGCGGGAACTGGGCAGCCAGATGGCCGCCAATCTGTGGGGCACTATTTATCCGCGCTCGGGCTTTGTCAATCAGACTGATGATGCCAAGGCATCGGCTGTGGTCGCGCAACGGGTCGCGGATATCATCACCCGTGCCGGGCAGCCCCATGTTTATCAGACGCTGAAAGGCACCCGTACCGCCGGTTACTGGCCGCCAGAATCGGTCACCGAAAATACCGGCACCAAAAATCACCAATGGCAGCGGTTATCACCGACGTTAAGTCAGTCCTGCGCCGTGTTTCCTGACGGGGAACATTCGGCTGCAAGCAATGGCAACCAGGCGTATGCCCTGTGGCAGCCTTACAGTTGTTGCCAGCGGCGTGGCCAGCGTTTTCTCAGCAGTACGGATATCTGAAAAAGGGATAAATAATGATGAAAAGAAACGCGTTATGGCTGATAGCCGGTGGGCTGGCCATCGCTTCGGCACAAGCCAATGCTACCGGGCTGTCCCTGACATTGCCGCAGGTGAACCGCAGTGCACTGGGTTATGGGGCAGAAGCCAGCGGGGCGGTGTCCGATACGCTGTTCTATACCCTGGGGGGCGGTTCGGTAATTTCTGAACCGGCCAGTCGCAGTGGTTCAGCCACACTCGGTGGATTAGAACTGGGCTGGCGCTCGGATTTGATGTGCGGCAATTTTGACCTGAAAGCCACCGTCAGCAATCAGTTGAACGGTATCACGGCCGGGTTCAAGAACCTGATGAGTGATGTGATTCAGGGGGCGACCGGTGCAGTGGCGAGTCTGCCGGCCATGGTCATTCAACGGGCCAATCCGGGACTGTATGACATGCTGACCAACGGCGTTTTGCAGGCCAATGTGGCGTTCGACAAAGCCCAGTTCAATTGCCGGGCGATGGCCAATAAAATGATGGATTTTGCGCAGAACACTAAATGGACCCAATCGGCGGCCTTGCAGGAATATAAAAATCTGGTCAACAGCGGGGATGGTGATGCGGTGCGCGTCAATAACGCCGGCAGCAAAGCGACCGGTGCCAGCGGACATCCGTGGATTGGCGGACAAAGGCAGGGAGGCAAGGGGCAGAATGCCATTCGTCCGACCCGCGATTTAGCCAGTGCCGGCTTTAATATGATGAATCAGCTGCCGGTACTGAGTCAGTCGCCGGTCAGCACCCAAAATTGTGGGGCCAGTGCCTGCCGTAAATTCAGCAGTGCGCGAGAAGCGGCCGAAGTGGTGGTCAGCGTGCTGGGCGACCGGGCCATCCGCACCTGTGCTCAGGCAGCAGAATGTGTCAGTGGTGGTGAAAAACACCAGCCGGGCACCACAGTCGCGGGCACGGGGTTTGCCCCGATGCTGGAAGCCCATACCCAAACCAATACAGAACAGCTGGTGAAGCTGGTCAGCGGCACGGAAAAACCGATGGCTGCAAATCTGGCGAAACTGAAAACCGGCAGTCTGGTTGTGACTCAGGGTGTCATTCAGGCGTTGCAGCGTGATTCGGATAAGGCCGCACTGACAGCCCGTTTGGCGGGCGAACTGGCGATGGCAGAAACCACAGAGACGGCGTTGCTGATGCGGCGGATGCTCATCACTGGCATGTCCGAACCCAATGCGGCGGCACAATCAGAAGCGCTGGCAGAAGGCGAACGGCGGATTGAGGCACTGGACCGGGAAATCAATGCGTTAAAAAATGAGATGCAGCTGAAACGCGAACTGGCTCACAATGCCATCCTGACCATTATCGAGCGGGACACCCAGCGCATCAGAATGCATCCGCAAAAACAAATCCCGGACAGCACCGATGCACGCTTTTATCAGCTGGAAGTCCCAAACCGTGAACGCAGGTAAGGCGTATGATGGCAGAGAAGCGTTCAGGATTAAGAAAAGGTGTCGTGTTATCACTGGTCATCGCTTTGATGATGGTTATCACTGTAGCGACAGGTTGGGTCGGGCTGTATCAGGCAGAAAATATTACCCGGCTTCACCGCTGGATGACAGCAACCGGCAAATTTTGGTTAGTTTGGCGGCTATGTTTGTATGCCGCACTGGGCTGGGGCAGCCGGAAAATCTGGCAAAGAGTAAAACATCAGGCGGGACACCACGCAACGCTGATAAGGATGATGGTGGTCAGCCTGCTGTTTATTCTGCTGGGTGAATATGCCCTGTCAGGCCATGTTGAGGGAACAACATGACCACCAACAGCTATCTGGAATATTTTCTGACGTTGCTTGGTTGGGTCGTTAATAACGGATTATGGCAAATTCTGATTGCAACCGGGCTGTTTACTCTTCCTTTAGTGATAAAGGTAATAGCCATTTGGTTGAAAGTGCGTGAAGGTGGCGAAGAAGAGGGCAATGGTGGATTACAGTCGCTCGCCCGGATTGAAAACACCCTGTACTGCGCTTTTTTCGTCATGGTGGTGTGTTGTGTGCCGCTGGTCAATGTCAGCCTGACGACCCTTCAGTACGACCCGTCCCGTGCCAAAAGTTGTGGCACCTGGACACCGAAAGCACCGGATAGCAGTGGTTATGCACCGGTGATGTCCAGCCTGAATAATCAGACGGCAGCTGTACCCCTCTGGTGGGCGGTGGTACACCGGTTGTCCAAGGGGGTAACGCAGGCAGCAGTGGCCTCTATTCCCTGTCGGCCGGATTTACGGCAACTGCGTTTTGAAGTACAGCATACCCGTATCAGCAACCCGGCACTGGCGGCGGAGTTACAGGATTTCACCCACGATTGTTATGCGTTGGCACTTTATCAGTGGAAACAACGCGATCAGGGGAAAACTACCGATCCGGCTACCCTGAGTGATATTGACTGGCTGGGCAGCCTAATGTTTTTAGCCGGTGATTACAATACCCTGCAATCGCGCACGCCCAGAGCCGGCTTTCCGTGGCAGGCGAGCCGGGACAATGGACGGCCTGATACCGGGCAGGGTGGATATCCTTACTGCAAAACCTGGTGGTCAGCCGCCAAAACCGGCCTGAAAGACCGGGTAGTGGCACAGGCCGATCCGGGCTTGTGGCTGCGCCTGTTTGCAACACTGAAAATACTGGGCAAAAGTACGCAGACCTATCAGGAAGCGGTGATCCGCCGTCTGGTCAGTCCGGTGAATCTGACAGTTTCTCAGGAGGGTTATGTCTATGCCGGCTATGGCGGCAATGCCGATCCCGGCTTGTTAGATGGATCTAACCGGATTGGTGCTTCGGCTGGTGCTCTATTGGGCGGATTACTCGGCATGCCGATGTTCGACGCGGTGCGTCAGGCTCTGCCAATGATGCAGGCGGTGATCCTGATGGCGCTGTATATCTTAATCCCGTTGATCCTGCTGTTTGCCGCGTATGAGTTTAAGACCGTCTTCACGCTGACTTTTGTGATTTTCGCGCTGAATTTCCTGACGTTCTGGTGGGAACTGGCGCGCTGGCTGGACAGCCATTTGCTGGAAGCCCTGTACGGCTCGGACACTCACAGCCTGTTTAATCTGGCGGGCATTCAGAATACCTCGGACGATTTAATCATGGGGCTGGTGATGGGTACGCTGTTTATTGTGCTGCCGATGGTCTGGTTGGGCGCATTAGCGTGGGCTGGTGTGCGGATGGGGGATATGGCAGGTATGATGAGCCAGGGCGTAGGATAGGTCAGGCAATCTGCGGGCATGTTCGGGCAGATGGTGATGCAGAAGGTGTTGTCCAAAGGAAAATAGTGAGACCCGTTTTTTGTCATAAAGGAGGATTACTGCCCCGTCAGAATACTCTGAAAAACACATCATTTGTTATTTTTTCTAATCATATTGGTCGGGATTGTGTTTTTGGAATAGGCAAAATGCCGACGAATATGCTCCATGCCATACGCAATATGTTTAATTAATGTTAATTCATTGCTATTTTGTTGCATAATGACAGTTTATTAGTCTAAATCCCCGTCTTTTTGATCATCTTGTGATTGGTCTGATTGAAAATAAACCAATTTCGACCATAATACCCTTTCGCGTATTTTTCTCAAAATCATTCAATAATAATTAAGTATCTTATTGGTTCAATTATGGCAACAGTAACGCGCAGCAACCTGTTCGCCGGGGTGGCCGGATGGGCTGTATTTGCTTCTCTGCCTGTGCAGGCAGATGGATGACATTAACAGCACATACTCCGGTGAGTACTTTGCTTCTCTGCCTGTGCAGGCAGATGACCAACCCTTTATTCATCAAAAACAGCAACAACAGGCATTGGAACAGCGTCTGGAAGCCAGGGCACCGACAGTGCGGCTTTCGGCTGATACGGTATCCACGTCTGTATTGACATTTCCCACCGAATCGCCCTGTTTTGTGATCCAGAACGTCACTTTGTCCGGCCGGGAAGACCTGCCGCACTGGGTGCCGTTACAACGGCTGGCAAATCAGGCCAGCGGGCACTGTCTGGGGGCGCAGGGGATTGGTCTCCTGATGAGCACGATGCAGAACCGGCTGATTTCCCACGGCTGGGTGACCACCCGTATTCTGGCACCGGAGCAGGATCTGAGTCAGGGCGAACTGCAACTCAATGTTGTCACCGGCAAAATCCGGCAGGTACGCTATACCGAGGAGTCGGATAAATACGCGACGCTGTATACCGCGATGCCGGCCCATAATGGCCATGTGCTGGATTTGCGGGATATCGAGCAAGGCCTGGAAAACCTTCAGCGCATCCCCAATGTTCAGGCGTCAATGGAGCTGGTGCCGGGTGAACAGCCGGGCGAGAGCGATATCGTGATTAAACGCCAGCAGTCGCGTTTATGGCATGTGGGAGCCTGGGTGGATAACTGCGGGACCAAAACCACCGGACGCACGCAGGGCGGGCTGATGCTGGCGCTGGATAACCCGACGTCGCTCAGTGACCTGTTTTATCTCTCCCTGAGCCGTGATTTGGCTTTTTCCCGCCGCAAAGATTCCACCAACTATACCGCGCATTATTCGTTGCCGTTCGGTTACTGGCAGTTTGCCGTCACCGGCAGCAAATATAACTATATGCAAACCGTGCCGGCACTCAACGGAGATGCCCGATATCGCGGAAAAAGCCGCAGCCTGAACGCGCAATTAAGCCGTGTCCTGCATCGTAATGCCCGTTCAAAAACCACATTGATTTATGGCGTGAATGTACGCGAAACCCGCAATTTCATGCAACAAACTGAAATTGACAGCCAGAAACGTCGCACCAGCAGCTGGAGCCTGGGGCTGGATCACCGCCATTATATCGGCACGGCGATACTGGATGCGGGCATCCGTTATCAAAAAGGTACCCGCTGGTTTGGCGCGCTGCCGGCGTATGAAGAGCGCAATGATAAATCGTCCTTAAACTACGCCACGGCAAAATCCGACATTATCCAGTTATCGGTGGCACTGAATACGCCCTTTAAGCTGGGTAACCAGTCCTTTCAGCACCGGATGGAATACCAGAAACAATGGAGCAACACCCCGCTGACCCCACAGGATCAGTTCAGTATCGGCAGCCGCTGGACGGTGCGCGGTTTTGATGGCGAACGCACGTTGAGTGCCGATGAGGGCTGGACGCTGCGTAATACGCTGTCATGGCAGACCCCAATGCCTGACCAGCAGCTTTATCTGGGGGCGGATTACGGCCGGGTGGGCGGACAGGGATCAGAAATGAGTATCGGGCGCACCCTGGCGGGCGGCGTTGTCGGCCTGAAAGGGAATATTCGCCCGGCGGATCTGGCCTATGACGTGTCGGTCGGTACGCCGTTTTCCAAACCGGATGGCTTTAAAACTGACCACGCCCACGTCAATTTCAGCCTGAACTGGCAGTACTGAGGAGGCAGCAATGTTAATCGGTGATTATGATGTGCGGGCCCCCCTGATCCTTGGCGGACACGACAATGACACAGCGATGCTGGGCGCCGCAACCTGGCTGTGGATGCACTCCCCGCTGCACCGGGATGCGCCGTTAAGTTCGCTGGCCACCCTGCTTCTGCCTTTTATTCAGGCCCAACAGTATGTGCTGGTCAGTGAACGGAGCCAACCGGTGTTTTACCTGAGCTGGTCGCGGTTTGATGAAGAGACCGAACGGCATTACCTGACAACGGATGACGGGAATAATCGCCATCTGGCATCGAACCGGGGTGCCCGGATCTGGATTGTGGACTGGGTCGCGCCGTTTGGCCATAGCCGTGTGATGGCGGATTTAGTCAGACATGACATTTTTCCTTATCAATGTGTCCGGGCGCTTTATCACAAAAGTTCAGCGCGCGGGGCGCAGGTGATCCGTTTTCGCGGCGCCGGTGTCAGCCGTGAACAGGCCGCCGCATGGTGGGATAACTATCCCCTGACCGTCGACTTACCTGAAAGAGGGGCTGCGCGATGAATAAACATTGCTACCGCGTGATTTTTAATAAAACCCGTCAGATGCTGATGGTGGTGTCTGAGTTGGTCAGCAGCCACACGGCCGGACAGGCACGGGATCGCATATCGGTGCCTTCATTATCGGCAACCCGTGTGGCCTTAACGCCCTTGGTGTTCGGGGTCTCACTGGCGCTGGGGCTGGTCAGCCTGAGTGCACAGGCCGGCATTGTGGCGGACACTAATGCGCCTGGTACGCAGCAGCCTTCGGTCATTTCTACCGCCAACGGTATCCCCCAAATCAATATCCAGACGCCGAATGGGGATGGGGTTTCCCGTAACCAGTACAGCCAGTTTGATGTGGCGCAGCGGGGGGCGATCCTTAATAACAGCGGCATCAATACCAAAACCGAACTGGGTGGCCTCATTACTGCGAATCCGTGGTTAGCCCAGGGTGAAGCGAAGATCATCCTCAATGAAGTGAACAGCCGCAACCCCAGCCAACTGAATGGGTTTATTGAAGTCGCCGGTCAACGGGCGGACGTCATTATTGCTAACCCGGCAGGCATTACCTGTCAGGGTTGTGGTTTTATCAATGCCAGCCAGACCACGTTGGCGGCGGGTAAGACCTTACTGGAAGGCGGGCGCCTGAAAGGGTTTGAAGTGGATGAGACGCATCAGGGACTCATCCGTGTGGAAGGGAAGGGGTTGAATGATACCGGCAGTGATTATACGCGTTTGATTGGTCGTGCCGTTAATATTAACGCCAAACTCCACGCCAGCCATTTAATCGTGACAACCGGGCGCAACCGAGTGGATGCCCAGGGCAATGTGACAGACGTTCTGTCTGACAGTCAGAAGAATAAGCCCACATTCAGTCTGGATGTGGCGGCGGTAGGTGGCATGTATGCCAACAAAATTAAGCTGGTCGGCACCGAACAGGGGGTTGGGGTACGCAATGCCGGGCAGTTAGGGGCGCAGGCCGGCAATCTGACACTGGATGGCCAGGGCAAACTGACGAACAGCGGGGCGATAACGGCATCCGCGGAGGTGGTTATCAGGAGTCAGGGGGCGCTGGCGAATCAGGGGGATATCACGGCGGGTCAGGATATTACGCTTAACACGCGCCATGAGATTGAAAACCCGGGGCGGGTACTGGCAGGGCGTCATCTGGCGATTGACAGCGCTGCTTTCGGCAGTGGTGAAAAAGGCAAATTGATTGCCGGTGTCGATAAAAGCGGTCAGCAAACTCAATCCGGCAACCTGACTATTAAGAATCGGGGTTTCCTCAGTAATAAGGGCACGATAGCGGCGTCGGATAACCTGACTGTTGATAATCAGGGCGATTTAACGAACCAGGGGCGGCTGTCGGCAGGCAGTCATAAACCGGGCAGCCTGAAACTCAACAGTGGCGGTCATCTTACTAACAGCGGGACGATAGACGCGTCTGCTGAAGTGAAGGTTGAGAACCAGGGGAATTTCATCAATCAGGGGGATATCACGGCGGGTCAGAATATTGCCGTCAACACCCGCGATCACCTGGATAATCAGGGACGGATGCTGGCCGGTCGTCACCTTGCTATCCACAGTGCGTCGTTGGCCAGCCATAACACTGTTCAACGGCTCGCTGATCGCCAGCCACACCCTGTTCTGGCCGCCGGCGCGGATAAAGAGGGTAAATTAACCCAGCCGGGTAACCTGACGCTGGATATCCAGGGGAAACTGGATAATCACGGTATTGTAACCGCGTCAGACACTATCGACATTCAGAATAACGCGGCGTTAACTAACACCGGCGATATCAGCGCCGGAAAAGTGATGACGATAAAAACCCCGGGCGCGCTGACCAACCAGGGCAAAATGTTGGCCGGTTACCATCTCGCTATCCAGAGTGCAGCCTTAATTAGCGGTCAGAATGGATTACTGTCTGCGGGAACGAATAAAACCCAGCCGGGCAAACTGACGCTCAACAGCCGGGGTCAGCTGGTTAATCAGGGGAGGATGACCGCCACGGAAGATATTGTTATCGAAGAACCGGCGACGCTGGATAATCAGGGCGAGATAAACGCTGACCGCCATATCAGGATCACCACGCCCGGCAAACTGACGAATCAGGGCAAGGTGCTGGCCGGCCACAACCTCGATATCCACAGTGCCTCTTTAGAAAGTGGCCAGAACGGCGTACTGGCTGCGGGGGTAGATAAAACGCCGCCGGGCAAGCTGAAGATCCAGAGCCAGGGTAAACTGGATAACCACGGCATCATCACCGCCACCGAGTCTGTCCATATTCAGCATGAAGGCGCTTTCAGTCACTCAGGGGATATCACCGCCGGTGACGATATCACGATAAAAGCGCGGGATCACCTCGATAATCACGGGAAAATGCGGGCAGGCCGCCATCTTGATATCCACAGTGCGGCGTTAGAAAGTGGTCAGAACGGGATACTGGCGGCCGGCACGGATGATCAGGGCAACCTGACCCGGCCGGGCAATCTTATCCTCAACAGTCGCGGCAGGCTGGTCAATCAGGGGGTGATAACGGCGTCGGATGATGTCACCATTGAGAATCAGGCCGCGCTGGAGAACTGGGGGGAGATAAGCGCTGATCGTGATATTAAGATCACCACCCCGGGTACGCTGACCAATCAGGGCAAGGTATTGGCTGGCCATGACCTCGATATCCACAGTGCTGATGTAGACAACCAGACAGCGGGTAAGCTGGCCGCGGGCAGGGATAAAACGCAGCCGGGCAACCTGAAGATCCAGAGCCAGGGGAAACTGGACAACCAAGGCATTATCACCGCGTCCGAGTCTGTCCATATTGAGCATGAAGGCGCGTTTAATCACTCCGGCGATATCACTTCCGGTGGCGATATCACGCTCAAAGCCCGTGATGATCTTGATAATACAGGGAAAATGCGGGCAGGCCGTCATCTTAATATCGACAGTGCCGCGTTCGTCAGCCGTCAGAACGCGGTGTTAGCGGCGGGGACGGATGATCGCGGCAACCTGATCCGGCCGGGCAATCTTATCCTCAACAGTCGCGGCAGGCTGGTCAATCAGGGGATAATGACCGCGTCGGATGATATCACCCTCGATAATCAGGCCGCGCTGGAGAACCCGGGGGAGATAAGCGCAGGCCATGATATCCGGATCACTACCCCGGGCACGCTGACCAATCAGGGCAAAGTATTGGCCGGCCATCTCCTTGATATCCACAGTGCCGATTTAGACAACCAGACAGCGGGTAAGCTGGCCGCAGGGAGAGGTAAAACGCAGCCGGGGACGTTGAAGATCCAGGGGCAGGGCAAACTGGACAACCAGGGTATTATCACCGCTTCCGAGTCTGTCCATATTGAGCATGAAGGCGCGTTTAATCACTCAGGGGATATCACCGCCGGTGGTGATATTACGCTAAAAGCCCGTGATGTTCTCGATAATGCCGGAAAAGTCCTGGCCGGACGCAATCTTAATATCCACAGTGCCACATTAGTCAGCCACCAGAAGGGGGTGTTGGCGGCGGGGACGGATGATCGCGGCAACCTGATCCAGCCGGGCAATCTTATCATCAACAGTCGCGGTCAACTGGTCAATCAGGGGATGATGACCGCATCGGATGATATCGACATCCAGAATCAGGCCGAGTTGAAAAATCAGGGAGAGATCAGTTCTGGGCGTGATATCAAGCTCAACACGCCGAGTCATCTGACCAATCAGGGCAAGGTGCTGGCTGGCCATCATCTCGATATCCACAGTGCTGATTTAGACAACCAGCAAGAAAGTCAGCTGGCCGCGGGGAGAGATAAAACACAGCCGGGGACTTTAAAGATCCAGGGGCAGGGCAAACTGGACAACCGGGGTATTATCACCGCGTCAGATCATATCCATATTGAGAATGAAAGCACTTTCAGTCACTCAGGCGATATCACCGCCGGTGGCGACATCACGTTAAAAGCCCGTGATGCTGTCGATAATGCCGGAAAAGTCCTGGCAGGCCGTCACCTTAATATCCACAGTGCCGCGTTAGTCAGTTATCAGAACGGGGTGCTGGCAGCCGGTACGGATGATCAGGGCAAATTGACCCGGCCAGGCAATCTTATCATTGACAGTCGTGGTCAACTGGTCAATCAGGGCGTGATGACCGCATCGGATGATATCGACATCCAGAATCAGGCCGAGTTGAAAAATCAGGGAGAGATAAGTGCAGGTCGTGATATCAAGCTCAACACCCCGGGCAACCTGATCAATCAGGGCAGGGTGCTGGCCGGCCACCACTTAGATATCCACAGTGCGACATTAGAAAACCAGAAAAAAGGGGAACTGGCGGCAGGGGCTGACGCTCATGGCAAACCGACTCAGCCGGGTAATCTGACCCTCAACAGTCGCGGTCAGCTCGTTAATCTGGGCGTGATGGTGGCGTCGGATGATATTGCTATCGACAATCAGGCGGATCTGGAAAATACGGGGGAGATGAGTACCGGGCGCGATATCCGGCTTAAAACACCCGGGCATCTGGCTAACCCGGGCAAAATGTTGGCAGGCCGTCACCTTAATATCCACAGTGCGGCCTTATCCAATCAGGAAAACGGGGTATTGGCCGCGGGTGTCGATAAAGAAGGCCGTTTGTCCCAACCGGGAGACCTGACGCTCCATAGCCCGGGTGAGCTGACCAACCTGGGGCTAATCACTGCGTCGGACACGATGACCGTCCAGGATCAGAGCAAACTGGATAATCAGGGGAACATGATCGCGGGCTGGGATCTGTCAATCAACATCCATGATCACCTTGTCAATCAAGGCAACCTACAGGCCGGCCATCACCTTGATATCACCAGTGCGTCACTGGACAACGCCAAAAATGCGGTATTGGCGGCAGGCATTGACCACGACGGTGAACCCGCCCAATCGGGCAATCTGGTGCTTCACAGCCGTGGGCAACTGACCAACCGCGGCGTGATAAGGGCAGCCGGTGATGTGAGCCTGCCTGATCAGGGTAACCTGATGAATGAGGGAGACATTACCGCCGGGCAGGACATGACTATCACCACCCGCAGGCACCTCGACAACCAGGGGCGCATACTGGCGGGGCGCCACCTTGAAAGCCAAAGCGCGTCACTGTATAGCCATCAGGGCAGTACCCTGGCGGCCGGTATGGATAACGCGCTCAGGCTGACCCGGCATGGTAACCTGACCCTAAAAACCACGGAGGAAGCCCGGCTTCACGGGCAGAATCTGGCCCATGACCGGTTATCGGTGAACGCAAAAGATCTTTCACTGGCGGGCAGTCAAACGGAGGCCGGCGATCTGACCCTGACATCTGGCACGCAGTTACATTTACAGGATGCCCACGTCAGCGCCCGTCAACATCTTACGTTATCGGCACCGGAACGGATTGATAACACGCGTGGCCGGTTGCGGGCGGAAACGCTGACCCTTCGCAGCCAGATATTGAACAACCAGCAGGGTAAAATCACCCAGACCGGGTCGCAGTCGTTCATATTGGATCATACGGCCGGGATTGACAATACCGCCGGGATCATTGAATCCCGTGGGCAGGATTTGACGTTGAAGGCGCAGCACATGACGAATGATAACGGCAGACTGATCCATGCCGGCACCGGCGTGATGGCCATTGACACGGCCCACTTTCAGGGCAACGCCGGCCGCCTGATTTCTGACGGTACACTGAAACTGGCTGGGGGGGATTACCATCTGGTGAACAGCGAGACGTCGGCGCAATACATCACGGCCCATATTCAGTCACTGGATCACCGTTCAGGGACGATGACCCAACGGGGCACCGGTGCCATGACGCTGGCTGTTCAGCAGGAACTGGATAATGGCAGCGGCACGATGTCTGCCAATGGCCCGGTGCAGGTCAATGCCGCAGCGCTGAATAACCGGGCGGGCCAACTCATTGCAGCCGAAGACGGCCAGCTTCAGGTCACCGTAAAAAACCGGTTGAACAACCAGCAAGGCCAGTTAGTTGCCTCAGCCGGGATGACCGTGATGGCTGACGACATCGATAACCGGCAGGGGAAGATAGCGGCGTCGAACGGGGATATCACCCTGACCACCGGGCAGCTCACTAATATTGAAGGGAAAATTGCCGGTCAGCATAACCTGCAACTGACGGCGCAGGCGATCAACAACGAAAAAGGCCAAATCCGTGCGGGTACGGCGGATATCAATACGCACCAGCAGCAACTGAATAATACCGCAGGTTCTATCGCCGCAGAACGGCAGATGACGTTACGAACCGGTGAATTACTGAACCGCTACGGATCGATACACAGCGGCCAAAACCTGACCATCGATACCCACGGTCAGCAGCTGGATAACCGGGACAGTGACCAGAACGGCGGGGTGTTCAGCCAGGGGGCTTTGCGCCTGACGGTCGCGGATCTGAATAACCAGTCCGGCCATATTGAAAGCCATGGCGGGCTGAATATGAGCGGAAACACGCTCCTTAACCAGCACGGTCAGCTCCTGGGGGGAAAAGACACCCAATTGCGTGTGGATATGCTGAATAATGATCAGGGGTTGTTACAAAGTGGCGGCAAACTGACACTTAATGCAAAATCCTTAATGAACCGCAACAGTGGTGATCATCACGGGATCACCAGCAAACAGGCCATGATCCTGAATACCGGGGCGCTGGATAATGAAAGCGGGGTCGTGGCCTCATTAGGCAGCCTGACTATCACGGCAGATAATATCCATAACCGGCTGGGATTATTGGCCGCGCAGACCCGGTTTGCTTTGACAGGCCAAAGGCTGGATAACCAGTCCGGACGGATCACTGCCCGTCAGAATTTATCTGTCGATACGCAGGGGCAGACCCTCGATAACACCGATGGCGTGATTGACAGTCAGGCTGAGCTTAAGGTGAAGAGCGGGGATCTGAAAAACCAGCGCGGCACCTTGCATGGTAAGTCGGCCACACTCACCGCCAAACAACTGGATAACCGTCAACAAGGTAAGATCCTGAGCGAATCGGGGCTGCATATTGATGCCGATGCTCTTCTGAATACTCAGGGGCAGATACTGGCGCTGGGCAATTTGAAAGCGCAGGTCAATCACCACATGGATAATACAGCCGGTTTAATCCGCAGTGGGGGTGATACCGAACTGAGCGCTCAGGCCATCCACAATCAGGAGACACAACAGCAGGATAAAGGGATAGAGGGTAAACATGTCCTTGCCACGGCGGACACCCTGCACAATGCCAAAGGGCAACTGTTCGCCACTGAAAATGCCATACTAAAACTGGCTTCGGTGCTCGATAACACGCACGGCCAGTTACAGGCCAATCAGCAACTGACCATACAGGGCAGCCAGCTAGCGGTGACCAATACGGCCGGTGAAATCAACGCCGGAAAGGCGTTGACGGTGGATGCCGGCGCGGCCACCGGTGACGGCAAACTGCGTTCACTGGGGGATATCCAGCTGACACTGCTGAAAGATTTTATTCATACCGGTGAAATCATGGCCAATGGGCGTTTACGGCTGAGCATTCAGGGCAATGTCATCAATAATGGCTTGATCAGTGCCGGCACTTTAGCGGGGGAGGCGGATAACCTGACCAACGAGGCCACCGGGAAAATCCTGGCGGATCACCATCAATGGACCGTCAACAATACCCTCGTCAACACTGGGTTGTTGGATGGTGGCCAAACCTATCTGCGTGCCGCTGAGCTGACCAACCAGGGCACAGGGCGGATTTATGGTGATCATATTGCCATTGAAGCGGGGACGCTGAATAACTGGGGGGATGCGGAGACAAAGGCCAAAGGTCAATCGGCGGTGATTGCGGCTCGTCAGCGTCTCGATCTGGGCGTGGGAACGTTAAATAACCAAAGCCACAGCCTGATTTACAGTGACGGGGATTTTGCCTTTGGCGGTAAGCTGGATGACCAGTACCGGGCCAGCGGAAAAGGGAACGTTATCAATAACCACAGCGCTTATATGGAAGCGATGGGAGAGATGCGGCTGGCAGCCGACACCATCAATAACGTCAATGACCATTTTGAGACCCAACTTGAGCGCATTTCGCAGACGCCAATGGAGGAATATCAGGTCTGGGGGCAACGTTATGATACGAAAAACCACCGTATCACGATTGATAATGATGAAGTGGATCACGCCTGTGTGGATGACCTGGGATGCCGGGATAACTTCCAGATTTACCGGTACACCCGCACGACAGAAGAAACCCGGGTGAAAGCCACCGATCCGGCGAAGATACTGGCCGGACAAAACCTGATTATTGATACCACGACGCTGACAAACGATAAGAGCCAGGTGGCGGCGGGGGGATTGCTGACGGTCACGGGCGGGGAGATCAATAACCTGGATATGCCGAGTGAGCGTTATATCACCGATAAAGGGCAGGTGGAGAATTTTTGGCGTATCAAGAAAAAAGGGCGTGACCGGCAAGGCTGGGGATCATCACACTATGAACCTCCGGCACAAATCCAGACTATCACCCTGACCCCCGGGACAGTCCGGTCATCACAGGGCACGGTCACGCTGGATGGCCAGCGGCCGGCGGATTATCAGGGCACCGTGACACAGATAACGCCAGTCCGTGGCGGGAAAATTAATGCCGGCCTGACGGAAACGGCCACCCTGTCGCGTGAAGTCGCATTACGGCCGGGGCAGCGGCTGGAAGTGATCATCCCGCCCGCGGCAGTGACGGGGCAAAAAGCGGCCATCACCGGTGGCACCGCAGAGACGCCGGTTATCGCGGGGGAAAAACTGACTGAACGGGGTAAAACTGTCACGGTGGGTGAACGATCCACCGTGGGTGGGAAGCTGACCGGTGTCGGTGAAAAATACACCGGCCTGGATGAAAAAATCACGAATGTGGGTGAGAAATCCATGGGGGTGGATGAAAAAATCACAAATGTGGGTGAGAAACCCACCGGTGTGGCGGAAAGGATCCCCCATGTGGGCGAAAAACCCCTTATCGTCCGCACGGAAGTGCCGAATTATCAGTTACCGGACAACAGCTTATTTAAACTGAACCTGCCACCTGAAAATACTCCCCCCACATCGGCTATGGCGGCGATTGACAACCTGCCGCTGGTTGAAACCGATCCGCAGTTTACCCAGCTGAAAAAATGGCTGGGGACGGACTATATGCAACAGCAGCTGCGCTGGGATCACAATAACATGCATAAACGTCTGGGGGATGGTTTTTATGAACAGCGCCTTATTCGTGAGCAGGTGATTAACATGACCGGCAAACGTTATCTGCCGGGACACCAGAATGACGAGGAACAATTTAAGGCGCTGATGAATGCCGGCGTGCGGGCCCAGCATGCCTTTAATCTGGCCCCGGGGATTGCCCTGAATGCGGAACAGATGGCCCATCTTACCGAAGACATGGTCTGGCTGGTCAATGCGACGGTCACCTTACCGGACGGTCGCCGGCAAACTGTGTTGGTTCCCCAGGTGTATGTGCGCACGCAGGCCGGTTCACTGGATGGCACCGGTGCTCTGCTCAGTGGCAGCCAGGTCAATGTGCAACTGCGTGGCGACCTGCTCAACCAGGGCCGGATTATCGGCCAGGATATCAATATCCTGGCGGAGAATATCCGTCATCAGGGCGGACTGCTGCAAGGCAACCAGGTTGATTTGCAGGCCCGGACCGATATGGTTCAGCGGGGCGGGGCGATGGGCGCCAGTCAGTCACTGACGATAGGGGCCGGGAATACGATTGATATCGCCAGTACCACGCGCGGCGGTGAAAATCAGGTTGGCAATAATCAGTTCAGTACCACTTACGTGGATAACGTTGCCCAAGTTTATGTGCAGGGGGCGGATGGCAAACTGCACCTGCGGGCAGGCAAGGATATTTATACGTCGGCCGCCCAACTGATGTCACAGGGTCAACACAGTGAGATTCAGTTAGACGCGGGGCGGGATATTCAGTTCGGGACAGCCAAAACCGCGCAGGGTGAACACCTGGAATGGCACCGGGATAACTATTTGACTCATACCGCATCGGGGGAAACCGGTACGGACATTGACAGTGCCGGACAGGTCAGCCTGCGCGCCGGACGCGATGTGAATCTGCGGGCAAGCGGTATCACGGCGGGTAAAACACTGCAAGTGGCTGCCGGGCGGGATGTGTCCGTCGTGGCGGGTGAACAGCAGCAAACCCATGACGAATACCGGAAGGTGAAAGGCAGCAACAGCTGGGTTTCCTCGGCCACTACCACCACCCGGGAGCAATATGACCGCACCCAGGCAGTCAGCAGCACCCTGAGCGGCAATACAGTGAGCATCCAGTCCGGCCAGGATACCACCGTTCAGGGCAGCAATGTGGTGGGCACTCAGGATGTGGCACTCCAGGCCGGCCAGAATCTGACCCTCACCACAGCCGAAGAGACCCATCACCAGTTCACCCAGCAGGAAGAGAAAAAATCCGGCCTGATGGGCACCGGGGGCGTGGGCTTTACTATCGGCAGTTCGACACTCAAACAGTCCAACGATAGCGATACGACTTTGCAAAAAGGCAGCACCGTGGGCAGCAGTGACGGCCAGGTCACCTTGCGTGCCGGCGAACAGGTCATTGTGCATGGCAGCGATATCATTGCCAGTAAAGATATCGATATTGAAGCCAAAGAGGTGGCGGTCACGGCCGCGAAAAACAGCCATACTGAACTGAGCAAAACCGAGCAGAAACAATCGGGCCTGACCCTGGCGTTGTCCGGTGCGGTCGGCAGTGCGGTTAACACGGCAGTGCAGACGGCGAATGAAGCCAAAGACACCCAAGACAGCCGGTTACAGGCACTGAAAGGCACCCAGTCGGTGCTGTCCGGGGCGCAGGGTTATCAGGCCTGGCAGCTCAGTCAGGCGGAAGCCGCCAAAGCCGATGCGATAAATCAGGCGGGCGGCAACGCGGAAAAACCGACAGACACTATCGGTATCCAGCTTTCCTATGGCAGCCAGTCGGCGAAATCGGAAACCCGCACGGAACAGACGCAGTCACAGGACAGTCAGCTTAATGCCGGGCGGGATATCCGTATTACCGCAAAAGGCGACAAGGCTCAGGCAGACAGCGGCAATATTCAGATTGCCGGCAGCAGTCTGAAAGCCGGGCGGGATGTGACCCTGGACGCGAAACGGGATATCGTCCTGCAATCCGCTGAAAATACCCAGACGACGCGCGGTGAAAACAGCAGCAAAGGCGGCAGTGTCGGTGTGGGACTGACCGCCGGTCAGGGCGGTTACGGCATCAAATTCTCCGCCAGTGTCAATAAGGGCAAGGGGCATGAAACCGGAGACGGCGTCACCCATAGCGAAACACTGATTGATGCGGGCAATCAGGTCAGCCTGACATCCGGTCAGGACACCACACTCAAAGGGGCGCAGGTCAGTGGCGAGAAAGTCACCGCCGATATCGGCCGCAATCTGCATTTGCAGAGCGAGCAGGATAAGGATAATTACGACGCCAAACAGGAAAACATCAGCGCCGGCGCCAGCTTTACTTACGGCTCAATGAGCGGTTCGGCCAGTGTCAATGCCAGCCGGGACAACATCCACAGTCAATTCGAATCCGTCAATGAGCAGACCGGGATTTTTGCCGGCCAGGGCGGCTTTGATATCCAGGTCGGCGAACATACCCAGCTTGACGGCGCGGTGATTGCAAGTCACGCAGAGAAAGACAAAAACCGACTGGAGACGGGCACGCTGGGTTTCAGTGATATTGAGAACAAGGCGGAATACAAGAGCGAACACCAAAGTGTCGGTATTAGTACCGGCGGCGCGGTGGGCAGCCAGCTGGGGTCCAATATGGTCTCGAATATGCTGGCCGGCACCAACAAGAGTGACAGCAAATCGTCAACGACCCATGCGGCGGTCAGTGACGGCACGATAGTGGTGCGTGATGCGGATAAGCAAAAACAGGCTGTCTCAGACCTGAGCCGGGATACTGATAACGCCGCCAATGGCCTGAGTCCGATTTTTGACAAGGAGAAAGAGCAGCGGCGGCTGGCACAGGCGCAGGCCATTGCCCAAATCGGCACGCAGGTACTGGATATTTACAGTACGCACGAAGCGATTAAAGCGACAAAAACCGCCACGGAAAAACTGAAAGACCCGCACACGCAGCAGGCCCTGAAACAGCAAGCCGAAGCGCAGCTGAGGCAGGAGAACGAGGAAATCACAGCGGGATCCATTGCCGACCGGGCGCATAAAATCGCTTACGACGCGGCACTCAAAGCACAGGGTGCGGAAGTTGGCGGCGGTCAGCGTCAGGCGGTGACCGCTGTCGTGACTGCCCTGCAAGGACTGGCCGGCGGGGATATTAAAGCCGCCCTTGCTGGCGGTGCGGCGCCTTATCTGGCCAATGCGGTCAAGGCGTTGACCTACGGCGGTAAGCCGTATGAGCAACTGACGGCAGAAGAAAAAGCGACCAATCTGGTGGCCCATGCGATTTTGGGTGGGGTGATTGCCGAAATGAAAGGCGGCTCTGCCACTGCCGGGGCAACGGGTGCGGTAAGCGGCGAACTGGCCGCTTCGGCGATAGCCAGTGCGCTTTACCCAGCCAAAAATCTGAGTGAATTGTCGCCAGATGAGAAGGAAAAAGTCAGTAACTTGTCTACACTGGCAGGCGGGATAGCGGCAGGACTGGCAACCAACTCTACCGCAGGTGGTGTGTCCGGGGCGCAGACGGCTAAGAATGCAGTCGAATCAAACTACCTGCACGCTGACCAAATAGATGATTTTGCCGCGAGAGCAAAAGGGTGCGAGGCGCGTGGCGACTGCAAACAGCTTGTAAAAGAAATGGAAGATCTGAGCCTTAGACAGCAACAGGAGCTGATTGCGGTCTGTGCCTCGAATCCAGCGGCCTGTAAAGAAAAATACGGTGACATTCCGGCTAACGGCCTGTTAGTGCGCCAGGCGATTGATCGTGTATTGGGTGAAGATGTGCCGTCACGCATGAAAAATGACATGTCTTCCTTGCTGGCTCAGCAGATTGAAGCGGAAGGGGTGGTCTCCAGTACGGAATTTGCGCATCAGTTGATTAGCCGTTATGGCATTGACAAACAGCAGGCTGAAATTTTAGCTGGCGCGGCAATGGCCGCAGTGACTGGCGGCATGAATAGCAAAGGGACTAAACCATCATCTTCAAACGCAGTGACGGATAATAAAGGTGCTAACGCAGCCAAAGGGCAGCAAGTTAATACTGGCAATAGTGGAACGAAAGCACCACAAAATCAGACTGGTAAAACGTCTGAGCGTGTAATACCAGAAAATTTCACAGCCGAAGTATCAAAACATAATACTCAGGTTGGCCTATTGAATAAAAAGAAAACAAGTATATCTGGTGCTCATAAACAGGATGCATTTTTAGAATCTGTTGAAAGATTAGGAGCGAAAGTCACGAATAAAATAACCGATAAGAAATATCCGGGGTTAATAGAATATAGTTATCAATTACCTTCAGTAGACAGAGCAGGGAAGCCTACTGGATACAAAAAAACTCAATCGAAAACAACATATGATTCTAGGATCTTATCTGACGATAAAGTTCTTAAAATGTCTACTCAAGCAGCGAAACAATCAAAGGATTACTTTATATCCAATCCAGATAAAAGAGAGTATTCAACTAAAGTTGATGGATATTGGTTTAGGGTAACGAAAGATGCTAAAAGTGGAGAAATTAGTAATGCATTCATCACTATGCCATC
The DNA here is from genome assembly GCF_028598555.1 of Xenorhabdus anantnagensis. GTDB lineage: Bacteria > Pseudomonadota > Gammaproteobacteria > Enterobacterales > Enterobacteriaceae > Xenorhabdus > Xenorhabdus anantnagensis. The sequence goes on along the minus strand of NZ_JAQRFN010000017.1, from coordinate 29,662 downwards.
AAGGAATATTCCATGAGTGATAAAACGAAGTGGTTAGACGAGACGAAAGAGTATTTAGCCAACAATGATGGTGAAGATTTATACTACCTCATGTTTACTATGCTGAATGAAGAAAAAATGAGCTTCATAAAATTTCTCTTGGATGCCTCAAAGGGAATTGGGTGTGTAGTACATGAAGGATTAGAATATGTATTAGATCAAGATCTAGATTACCCAGAAGATTTTGATTTAGTTACTTTTTATGTTGGAGAGTTTGAAAGTTCAGAAATCACCCCAAATCAGTTTGTTATGCTGATGCAATATGTGTCTGATGCTTATATCAAGGCTTTTCCTGACAGTAAGGATACGGTGGAAAGACATATGAAAGCACTTACAGAACGTTATGCTTAGCACTGTATCCTGTGAGAACGTAAAAAGATCCCAACCCTAAAAAGCTGGGATCGTTCTTTTATTTGTCAGCTAATTGAATGATCAGTTACCCCCCGTTCAACGGTGATATTCACCGATTGCCCCCTTTTAAGTGCAAACTGGGATTCTGGCTGTAATAGCGGGTCATGCCGGTGTTGCTGTCGGCATGACATCGGCTGATATAGCCGACCTTATAGCGACGTTACGTTTACGGTGAGACCACGGAGTCTTACCTAAAGACACAAAACTTAGTCAGGCGGATTCTGCCAAAGCCGATGCGATTAATCAGGCGGGCGGCAACGCGGAAAAACCGACAGACACCATCGGTATCCAGCTTTCCTATGGCAGCCAGTCGGCGAAATCCGAAACCCGCACAGAACAGACACAGTCACAGGGCAGTCAGCTTAATGCCGGGCGGGATATCCGTATTATCGCAAAAGGCGACAACGCTCAGGCAGACAGCGGCAATATTCAGATTGCCGGCAGCAGTCTGAAAGCCGGGCGGGATGTGACCCTGGACGCGAAACGGGATATCGTCCTGCAATCCGCTGAAAATACCCAGACGACGCGCGGTGAAAACAGCAGCAAAGGCGGCAGTGTCGGTGTGGGACTGACCGCCGGGCAGGGCGGTTACGGCATTAAATTCTCCGCCAGTGTCAATAAGGGCAAGGGGCATGAAACCGGCGACGGCGTCACCCATAGCGAAACACTGATTGATGTGGGCAATCAGGTCAGCCTGACATCCGGTCAGGACACCACGCTCAAAGGGGCGCAGGTCAGCGGGGAGAAAGTCACCGCCGATATCGGCCGCAATCTGCATTTGCAGAGCGAGCAGGATAAAGACAATTACGACGCCAGACAGGAAAACATCAGTGCCGGCGCCAGCTTTACTTACGGCTCAATGAGTGGTTCGGCCAGTGTCAATGCCAGCCGTGACAAGCTGCACAGCACATTTGATTCGGTGAACGAACAAACGGGCATTTTTGCCGGTAAAGGCGGCTTTGATATCAAGGTGGGCGAACATACCCAGCTTGACGGCGCGGTGATTGCCAGCACAGCAGATAAAGACAAAAACCGGCTGGAGACGGGCACGCTGGGTTTTAGTGATATCCAGAACAAGGCGGAATATAAAACGGAGCACCAGAGTGTGGGTATCAGTACCGGCGGCGCGGTGGGCAGCCAGCTGGTGTCCAATATGGTCTCGAATATGCTGGCCGGCTCCAACAAGAGTGACAGTAAATCGTCAATGACCCATGCGGCGGTCAGTGACGGCACGATTATTGTGCGTGATGCGGATAAGCAAAAACAGGCTGTCTCAGACCTGAGCCGGGATACTGATAACGCCGCCAATGGCCTGAGTCCGATTTTCGACAAGGAGAAAGAGCAGCGGCGGCTGGCACAGGCGCAGGCCATTGCCCAAATCGGCACGCAGGTACTGGATATCTACAATACGCATGAAGCGATTAAGGCGACGAAGAAAGCTACGGCAGACCTGAAAGACCCGCACACTCAGCAGGCTCTGAAACAGCAAGCCGAAGCGCAGCTGAGGCAGGAGAACGGGGAAATCACAGCGGGATCCATTGCCGACCGGGCGCATAAAATCGCTTACGACGCGGCACTCAAAGCACAGGGTGCGGAAGTTGGCGGCGGTCAGCGTCAGGCCGTGACGGCTGTCGTGACTGCCCTGCAAGGACTGGCCGGCGGGGATATTAAAGCCGCCCTCGCTGGCGGCGCGGCGCCTTATCTGGCCAATGCGGTCAAGGCGTTGACCTACGGCGGTAAGCCGTATGAGCAACTGACGGCAGAAGAAAAAGCGACCAATCTGATGGCCCATGCGATTTTGGGCGGCGTGATTGCTGAGATGAAAGGTGGCTCTGCTATGGCGGGTGCAACGGGGGCGGTCAGTGGTGAACTGGCCGCGTCTGCTATTATTAATGCATTGTACGGGGATAAAAACCCGCAAGATCTCTCACCGGATGAGAAAGAAACGGTCAGCAACCTGTCGACATTGGCCGGCGGGATTGCTGCCGGGCTGGTAACCAATTCCACAGCCGGTGGTGTGGATGGGCCCAGACCGCGAAAAACGCGGTTGACCACAATCGACTAACAACCCGTCCGGAAAATGAGAAGCTCCAGTCTCTGGCAGAAAAAGGCATTGCACCGAAGGAGGTACTGGATGCTGCGGCCTGTGCAATAGTTAAATGTTCTGCCCAGTTTGTGGAAGGCACGGAAGAATGGATTAAATATAAGCAGCTGGAAGAGAAAGGTAATTCGCCTGAATATGCGGCCTTACGTGACCAGTTAGCGAAAGAAACACTGACGATTGATGTTCCACAACCGGACGGCACCGTCGCTCATTATGCGTTTCCGATGTTCCAGTATGGAAACGCCGATGCACTGGCAGACAATCTTGTGTATGCGGATGGTAAATACCAGATATCAACCCGTGCAGGTGGCTTGATACAGGCCGCCGGCGGGGCAGTTGAGATTATTGGTGGCACAGTGTCTTGTGGCACAGGTATTGGCTGTGCAGTGGGTGCAGTGATGGCGACACAAGGAATTGATAACCTGTATACCGGCTCGAATATTCTGGAATCAGGCAAGCCTATCAAAACGATGGGGGCACAAGGACTTGAAGCATTGGGTGTCCCACCAGAATATTCGGAAATTACCTATGCAGCAATTGGATTGGGTGGCTCTGTAACCACGGTATTGACATCACCGAAGACAGGGAAGACGGTGACAGTGTTGGTGGATAAGAATAACCGGATTACGAAATCTTTCTCTGATAAGGGAAATAATAGCGGTTTATCCCCTCATCAGTCTGGTGGTGTTATACCAAATAACACGGGGTTAAATGATGTAACGATTAATAAAATACTTTCAATTGAAAAAGGGCATCGTCCTGATCCCACAACTTATATGCCTAAAGCTGCAATTGACGCGCACTTATCTAAATTTGATGATGGTGCAATTAGGTTCACTTCGATGAATGATGTAAAAAGGTTTGGAACCATCGGTCCCGATAAAGGATTTGTAATGCCCAAATCTGAGTTTGATAAATTGATGGCTGAATCAAAAGGAAACTTATCTATAGTTGAAGAAAAATTAGGGTTAACTAAAGGATATTTATCCAATTCAGATACAGGGGTTTTTTATATACCTAGGAGTGAATTTAAGAATTTGAATATACCATCTGGTAATGAAAATGGAGCTAATCAATATTGGTTGCCTGGTGGTAAAACATCAGGTGGGGTATCAGAGGCAGTAATGGATTTTTCTCATAAACCTAATGTCCAATTGATTGATATAAAATCATTTAACAAAGGTAAAAAAGAATGAAAGATATGAATGAATATTACACAATGAAACCTTTCTCATACCCCGAACCAACACCTTTAAAGGATAACGAATTCTCAACAGATCCTAGTTGGTGGAGGGTTGTTAAAGAAGAAAATGAAAAATATGTGTTTTCTTGTTTATCTGGTTCTTTAGAAGGGAAAGAATGCAAAGCTGAGATTACAAAAGATGAATACGAAAACTTACTCAAAGGTAATATAACTGCCAATGATATTTGCCATAAATATCATATAGGCTAATTAGACGGTGCTTACAAATTTGTATAGTCCTCATTTCATATCAAACGTGGCCGTTTAGGCGGCCACTGAATTCAAGTATAAAGTAAGCGTCCGGTGTCCCACCGGAATATTCGGAGATTACCTATGCGACCATTGGACTGGGTGGCTCTGTAACCACGGTATTGACATCACCGAAGACAGGGAAGACGGTCACGGTATTGGTTGATAAGGACAACCGGATCACAAAATCCTTCTCTGAAGGAAAAAATGTCTCAAATGCCACAGTTGATTTAAAATCATCAGTAGGTACAAAAATAGATAAAAATGTTGTTGTAACGAATAGGGAATTTTTACCTGATGGAGTAGTGCAGACTTTCAAGGATGGAAAATACGAAACTGTTATTACACAAGAGCCAGTAACTGTATTCAGAAAATTTGGAGGCACGGATAAGCAAGCTAAATTAGATGGTGGGTATGCAACAACTGAACGGAATGTGGGGAGAAATGATACCGCTGTTTACAAAAAGTGGAGCACATCTAGATTTGAAGCTGAAATAGAAGTTCCCCCAAGACACGAAGCTCAATATAGGTATTGTAGGAAAACAGCCGCCATCTAGCGATACTCCTAAGTATAAAGGAGGAGGGGATCAGATCTTATTACCACGTGATTATCCTTTGGATTGGGTAAAATCCATACGAGATGGTAAAACCGGTAAAGTTTATACTTATGAAGAGTTTAAAGCTGCTTTTCCTGATCAAGTAACAAATAAGAGGTAGTAACATGTTAGAAAGTAAGGACATACATGATATTGATAGATTAATAACTTTATTAAAAAGCGTTATTATTTATTTGAAACAATTGGGATATGAAGAAACATTTTGCCCAGATTTAAAAAAATCTATCAATATTCTTGAAAATAAGTCTATAAACGGTATGGGTAATCTACATGATTACATTATGGGAGAGTTCAGAATGATGGCGGATAGAGGACAATACGGAGAAGAATATATAGACTCCCTGACTAATGAAATCTCCATGATTGTATCGGAAAACTCTCTCTTTAATAAATTCAATCGATAGATATAGCTTATTTTTTGAGTGGTTGAGAAATGGATTTCCTTTGAATTTTCTGTCGATTATCGCGAAAAACGCCGTTGACCACAATCGACTAACAACCCGTCTGGGGAATGAGAGGTCCAGTCTCTGGTAGAAAAAGGCATTGCACCGAAGGAGATACTAGACAGTTTTGCGCATAAGGCCCGCACTTGTGAAAAGGGAAGTTGTTAGCAGGTGATCAAGGACATACATCTGGCGGAGTACCTGAAGCTGTGATGAATTTTTCACATAAGCCTCCTGTAACTGAAATAAAAATCAAGTAATTTTTAGGTGAAATGATGAATAAATATTATGAAGAAGAGCCTCTTTCTTACCAAAATACACCTCAGAAACCAGTTGAGAGGGAATTCATCAAAGATAATTGGAGTGTCAGGGTTGAAAATGATAAATACATATTTTCTTATATTTCTGGTGAATTTTTTGGTCAACTGAAAGAGGTGGAGATAAATAAACGTGATTACTTACAGGCGATCAAAAATGGTATTACATTTGACGAGTTATGCCGCAAGTATAACGTATCTTAATTTTTAATAATCAAAAACCTTGTTTATGATTTATGTAATCGCTACTCCACATGAAACGTGGCCGTTTAGGCGGCCACTGAATTCGAGCATAAATCGATTTATAGGATATGCCAATCTTTAACAGCATCTTCGTTTGTTTGTAAGGCTCCGGTGCTCTCACCTTGCTTTGCAAGACAAGAACAAAGTGGGATTTAGCTAAACGGGGTTTTCAGGCCAAGGAAGGAGTTCATGCAACCGGTTGTTCGGCCAGATGGGTAGGTTCACGTCTAAAAAATCACATCAAAGCTATGATACATATGGACCGGATGGTGGTTTTGTAATGCCTGCATCAGAATTTGATCAAATAATGATTGAATCTAAAGGTAACTTGAGTGTAGTTGAGAGAATACTAGGGTATCCATTTTCTGTCTTTTTATATTTCATGTTGGAATTGCATTAGCTTAATGTTCATGATGTGTATCACAAAAAGCTAAATGACTTAATGCCATTTCATTCAAGGTGACTTACACTAAAAGCGCTATACTTGTCATGTTCTATTATATTAAACTCTCTTGTTTATGGTAGTAGACAATTTATAGAAGCCTCAATGGTCGAAGCCATTGAGGCTTCGCCGTTTATGGTGATGGGAATACACAGCTCCGGATCTGATCTGCCTATTACATTTAGTTTTTTCGCTATTGAATTAATAATAAAAAGAGTTAAATTGAAAAAACTTTAATCTATTCTCAAATGGATCAGGAAAAGTGATGAGTGATACCGATAAAAATGATAAGAGAAAGAAAATTCAAAAACGATCCAGTTATTTTATTCCTTACAAAACGACGTATGATTTGCGTTTAAATAAAAGAGAACTCAATTTAATCAACATACTGATGCAGGTCCAGGGTTATGAATATGGCTTTTTTACCGTGTTAGGGGTTCGTCCTTTATCGCAACGGGGTAACCATAAAAACAGTGCCATCTATGTCGTGCGGTGCCGGTGTGGTAAATACGCAGTCAGGACACTCAAGGCAATCAAAAATCCGGCGAATGTGGTTGATATGTGTGAGCATTGCCTTCACCTGTACAACCTGAGACGCAGAAACCTTTTTCTCACGACAGGAAAAGAGGTCGATTTGTCAGAATTAACCGGCATTAAATATAAACATCCTTTAGAGATTAAAGTATAAGGGAATGGTGTTCCTGACAGGTTACGGACTATGAGTTTAAGGCCGTATTTACCCTGACGTTGAGACTTTTTCGCTGAATTTCTCACCTTAATATCGAACAAAAGTTTGACCTCGCTCAACCTAATCGATAAGGTATTTAACTGTTACCAATGATCCCTTGCCTGTAAGGATCAGCGTTAAGCGGCAAACGAAAACTCCCGTAGCCTGAAAGGGAGTGCATACCATGCGGTACATCTGCGCACTTTTGGAAGCAGATATCATCAGACCAATAACCCACGGTTGGTGATGAAAGTTTCCCGGTGGTATTCATCACCGGCTACCCATACAACAGAGCAGAATTGGCTTTGTCTCACACTGATCGATATTGTTTTAACCGGTACAACATTCACCTGTATTTTGCATTTATCACGAAAAACGTCACGAAAATGGCGCGGCGTCACTTGTGTTGAAGCGCAGCGATGACCAAGTGACGTCGCCGGGCGTCAGCGTCCAGAGCGCATTCGGTCTGCCTTCACGACCGATTTGAACCCTGAATTACTCAGTGAAACCATGCAAAACAGACCATTAACAGACATTTTGTTTGATTTACGAGCGAATCCCAGATCTGGTTTTCAACCCACCGCCTTAAAACAGGCTGATGCAGTAAAAAAAGGAGAGATGACATACGTCAAGATAATGAGGCGTTCATCCTGAGCTGATCAGGCAATGATCGGGGAGCCTTCCATCGCTGTGCTCAGCACATCGCGAGCTCCTGCAATAACTCAACACAACCTCACTCTGCTACACATTATCTGACGCATCACGGAACGGTGAACCTGAACCGACACGCAGAGACTTGTTAAAAAAATGAATAAAAACAGAGAAAAAATGACAGGAGAGGCGGGAATGGCGCAGAAATCGGCACGTTCAAAAATTGAGTTGTTCAGGAAAGCATTTATTACCCATGCCCGACAAGCGGGTGGGAGCTTTGCCACGGTTGCCGATCGTGAACGGATTGCCCGGCAGTTTCTTAACTTTCTCAAGGATAAAGGCATTAAGCTCCGGCAGATGGACAGCCTTAAAGTCAGATATATTGAACGCTATATTGCAGAGCGAAAGGCCAACCTTATCAGCCACCGGACTCTGCAAAATGAAATGTCCGTGCTGAGAAGCGTTTTAGCGCAGGCCGGAAAGCATAAGCTGGCTGATCCCGATAATATCCGTTTGAGCAACCGGGCACTCGGTATTGTTGCAATAAACCGAAAAGGAACTAAAACAGCGTTGGCACCGGCGGCGTTCCGTGAAATATTTCAGCAGGTCGAGCAAAAAGATCGGCGCGTGGCGGCGGTGATGCAACTGGCGTATGTTCTGGGGTTGCGTACCAAAGAAGCGGTGGAAGCCTATAAATCGTTAGCCACCTGGAAAAAAGCACTGGAAAATGGGCAGACCTCTGTGCGGGTGATATTTGGCACCAAAGGCGGACGGCCTCGGCAGACGACCATATTGGATCGGGCAGCGCTGCAACATGCCATTGCTTATGCCGAGCGAGAGCAGGCAGAGCGGGGTGGAAAACTGATTGATAAACCGACGATCACGCAGGCCATAGACCGCTACCGATATATTGTCAGAAGCTCTGGACTGGCGGGTAAGAATGCTCCACACAGTATGCGTTATCATTTTGCTCAGCAATCCGGTGAATATTATAAAGCACAGGGTTTCAGTGAGCGGGAAGCGCTGGCATTAGCATCGATGGATTTGGGGCATGGTGATGGACGCGGGCGCTACATCAAACAGGTGTATTACCAGAAAGATGAGGCAGAATAACACTATTTTACCTGATAAAAGGTAATTTATCGTGATTAATCACTATGCTACTTGACCGTCAGTTATGCGCGAGGAGCGGACTTAGCACCTACGATAACGAGTCACAATGAAGGTACTAAGAATCTCAACGAAACCTGAGCGCCAAAATTGGCATGGTATTGATGAGTAATAGCTTAGCCATAACATGTCAGAATAAGCTCTATTTTAAGCAGTGCGCTCGGACTCACCTATACTCTTTAGCAATGAATTGTATTGGTCAGGGTCCGATTTGTAAATCTTGTCTAATACATAGTTTGCGAGCTTTGGAATTTCAGGAATTTCTATTGGCTTGATGCTTCGATCAAAAATTGATTCCAAGTGAGATAGCTCATTGTTCAGGCGATTAGCAAGAGCTATTGCAATGTCGTCATCCCCAAAGAACTTTTTGATCCTTTCAAAGGCATCGTTCTTATTATCATGATGGGGGTATTTGTAAAAAAGAAATGCTTCAAGGAATTTCCTTAAATTGTTTCCAAATGAGTAAAATGATTCGTGATTAGTATTTACAAGTTCTTGATCACGGCATTTGTAGATTTGATGAAAAAGATAATTGAACTCGGTGATGTAATTTTTAAGGTAAGTGGGCATCAACGAAATATTACTCGAGGCCCCATTCCTTTCAATCATGAAGTGTTGATGACCACCATGATTTTCATTTGGAAGAGAAATTGTCTTAAGATACTTCAAGAAATCAAGATTATGAGTTGAGATGAAAAGTTGTTTATACCAATAGCGGTTTGAGCCGTCATTATTCTTGATTGGTTTGGTAATTAAACTCTCGATCAAGCTGAACATAAAGAAGATGTGATTGCCATCTAAGCTTGAGATTGGATCATCAATGTAGATGATGAGTTTTCTATCTTTGCTTTCAGGCTCTTCTAACTTGGCAATGAAGTAGCAAAATGCAATCAAGCTGCACTCACCTTCACTTAGGTTATATGCAGGCTTGTCATCTCGCATGATTTGAAACTTAACAGCAGTTTTATCGCGATTATCTTGAGCTTCAAGCTTGATGCCATCATGACCAAAGAAGTGATTCAAAAGCACATTGACACGAGCAGCACCTTTTCGCTCATCTTTCTGTTCTCCACGCAGGGTAGTGATTTCACTCTTTAACCTAATGATCTCATTTTCAGCATCAACAAAAGCTGCATTTGATATGTCAGAAATAGTCTTCAATTCAGTAATGCGAATCCTTTCTGCATTGTAGCCAATTGTAGAAGCAAAAGATGCCACATCTGATAAACGGAGTGTCTCACTCGCATTAATCTTATCTTTATCCAATGTCTTGGAGCGACGGTTGTTCTGCTCAATTAGTTCGTTGATGTGTTCAACTTGCTGCTCAATAAGTATGGCATCATGATTGACTACGGGGAGAACTACGAGCTGAAAGAGACTATTCTTTCTCTTTTGAAGTGCTAATTTGAGTGATTCCAAATCTCGCTTGTACACCTCCAAACAACCATCCAAAGTTTTTTTGCTGATATCAAATGCTGACTTTTCTTCAGAATAAAATTTGTCGCTTGTTAGGCTTAGGAATGTTGGAATTCGCCTAATTTCAGAATCAACAGAAGCAATAGACAAATTAATCTCTGATTCGAGTTCAATTGATTCTTTGCTGAAGTGCGAATCCAGAATTTGCCAAATATCATGTGGAAGTGTTTGGCGACAGAATGCACATGTATCGTGCTTGTCTCTGTGAAGGGGCATCCCCTCTTTAACCCATAACTGAAGAATACTGTCATCTAGTAGTTCTTGAATTGCCTGAGTAGGTTTAATAGTTCGCTGCAGAAGCTCTTCGACAGTATTAAAAAGAGAGTTTAATTTTAGCTTGATAGAAACCTTGTCGGTAATTTCGGGAAGCACCTCTTGTTTTAATAAGTCTGCTTTCACTTTGGATTCTTCTTGTGATAGTTTTTTGAAATTAGGCTTATTGGTTTTTTCGATGTCAGATTGAATATTTCGAATTGTATATGCCGCAGGAACGTAGTCCTTATTTTCTTTTAGAAACTTTGCATGAGTTCTTAGCTTATCAGTCAGAGCATCATCGCCTTTTTTGTAATTTTCTTTTGCGCGATCTTGTTCAAGGCGTTTTATCTCTAACTCATGCTTAAGCCCTGATTTTTCTTCTACGCTACCAAGTTGGGCTTCAATCGCGGTGATAGCATCTTCAACTTCATTGTTCTTCTCACCAACAATAGCGAATGCCTTGATTTCACCGCCATCTTGGTTGACAAGGAAATTGAGGTTGTCATTCACAAAATCACGATTATAGACTCTTACATTGTAATTATGCGCTGAGACGCCCGATTGATTGACTTCACCTTTGTCTCCAGAAATGATGAAGGATGAGGTACTGTAACTGACAGGGATGCGACCAGTCTGTAGAGCACGGAAGATGCGTGAGAGTGTTGTCTTACCTGAATAGTTGCGACCATAGATAATGTTCAGACGCTTGAAGTTCTGAACATTACCGCCATGGTCTCTGAGGGCGCTCTCCCAAACGAAATCTTTAAAGCTACCGAAGTTAGCAATATCTACCTTACTGATGCTCATCACAGCCCCCTATGCAACATGTTAATCAAAAATACGATGCACCACATTACAAACCGTGCGTTGATCCCTCTAACCTGAACACTGCTTTCAGCCCAATACTGTGGATTGACTAGTTTTTAATAAACTAACCCTTAGTAATGATCGCTGGAACGACAAATGAGCCTTATAGCTCGGATATTTTCTCAAAACAATCGGATAGATCTCATATTAGATCTTGCCCAATTTTCTTCGTAAAGACATTATCAGCTTCTGGCACAGACTGTGTAAAAATCGTGATTTCATCCAACAAACATCGATTTGGGTTGCATTTAAGCATCCGATTAGCGCTCATCACATTCACAATGTTCTGATGCAAATGGGTGGCTTGTAATATGAAGTCATTTAAAAGCAGCGTGCCTTGAGCGTTTGGGGCAGATTTTGGGTGAAACTAAGCTGACTTTATCACTTAGCTCAGACTGATGGACGCCATCAAACCGACAGTTCCCAGTATGGTCATCATACGTTTCAGGTTGTAAGCAAGAACACTGAGGCTGATTTCAGTGCTCATATTTTTGAGGCGTTTAGTCAAAAAGTGAGTTGCTCCCATCCACATTTTTATCGTGCCAAACGGATGCTCAACACTCTGTTTCCTTATCACCGGGAATTCCGGATTCTCGTCCAACCGTTTTTGCCTGTCATCAATAATCGATTCATGTGTCCATCGTCTTATGCGACGGGGATCTTTCTTTGATGTGGTGCATTGAGATCGGATTGGACATTCATTGCACGCTAAATTGTTGAAGTAAACATCCCGTTCTACACCTTTCTCCATGACCTTCATTCGCTTTTGTAACCTTTTACCCGCCGGACAAATGTATACATCACTGTCGTTGTCGTACTTGAAGAGAGACTTGTTAAAAATGCCTTTGCTCTCCGAACCTGAAGTATCAATTTGGGGCACATTCGCCGTGATGCCTTGATCATGAGCGTCTTTGATATCATTTCGACTGAAGTAGCCTTTGTCGGCTAACACTGTAATAGATTTCTTCCCCAAAACCTTTTGGACTTGCTCGACAACTAATGTCAGTTGACCTCGGTCTGTTGTCATGACGATGTCGTGGCAAACGATGAGAGGGTGCTTTGTATCGACCGCCGTTTGCACGTTGTAGCAGACTTGTCTTTCCATGTGGTGTGTTTTCATCAAGCGGGCATCAGGATCCGTCTGTGATATCTGTTTGTCCGGATGCTCATTAACTTGTTTTTCGAGTGCTTTTAGCTCAACCAAGCGCTGCTTTAGCCAGGCTAATTTCGATGCTGCGACGGTCGGCTCAGACTCTTTTTCGTTCTCATCTTTGGCATCCATCTGGCTTAAATATTTCTCGATACTTTTTTCAACTCGCTCGATATGAAACTGCACTTTACTGGGGGTGTAATTTTGGGATTTATTATTGACGGCTTTGAATTTACTACCATCAATAGCGAACACGGCATCTTCAAACATGTTGAGTTGTCGGCATAACTCGACGAATTTACGGCAAACGTTTTTAATTCCCTTACCATTATCCTTTCTGAAGTTTGCAATCGTTTTGAAGTCGGGAGATAAACGTTCAGGCAGCCACATTAACTCGACATTGCGGTTGCATTCCTTCTCCAGCCGTCGCGATGATTGAATTCGATTTAAATAACCGTAAATGCAGAGCTTGAGCATCGTGGCAGGGTGATATCCAGGACGGCCAGTTGACTTGGGATTCACGCTTTCAAAACCTAAGTCGAGTCAATCTAGATGTTCAACAAAGACATCAATAACTCGCACTGGGTTATCTTCGCTAACAAAGTCGTCCATGAGTTCTGGAAAGAGCGTGGATTGATGCCTTGATTGACCAGTAATATGGTGAGACAGGCCAGAATCTCCATGATTATGCTTACCAATCTGATGATACTGGACTGGACTTGGCTTTGAAATTGGATCGGTAGCTAAGACCCATTGATCATAAGTACATCGTATTTAGACCAAAAGGTGATCAAGGGTTTTTACACAGTCTGTGCCCAAAGCCGACTGTTTGATTAGATTTCGCAGATCATCAATAGTGTCGGATCGAGTCTTATTTGGTACATCGCTTTTGTCCAGAAGTGCGTTAGAGCAAGTTGCCTGATTTGATCACACCATAAAATTGGAACGGCTAGATTGTATTCTAATCAATTCAAATAATGCCATCGCGCTTCTGACATTATTTCCTGTCCCGGAAAATGAATTACCCATTGACCTTATTATTTCGATTGATTAGCGTAGAAAAGTTTATTGATGATCTGGTCGCTTGTGAGGATCACCTTCGGGCAGCGACACCCACACTCCCGTAGCCTGCAAGGGAGTACACACTGTGTGGTACATCTGCCCACCTTTGGAAGCAGATATCATCTTTTTTGTTGATGATGAAGGTTATTTAATCCACCCTGGCATGACGCCAGCCACCCAACGGGGAATACGTTTCCCGTCGGGCAAGGTGTTCTCCGTTGTTTTTAAGGAGTCCACAATGCAACAAAACAAAACCAGGACAACGGTGCATGCTGTACCGGCGTCTGAATTGTCCCCTTTTGCGGACGTCTTTCCGCGAAGTAGTCCCCTTGAACTGATACTGCTGGAACACACGGTCATTAAAGCGGCAGTCACGCTGTGTGAGGATTACCGGTGTGATACCTGGCAGTGCCGGAAAGTGTCCGACAACATTGCCTATGCTGTGCCGACCCGCGCTGACACGTATGGAGTCAAAATCGAGACCACTGACTTTAACGGCGAAGTATCCGCGGATACGTTCGGGCTGATGGTCACCCTGAGCGTACTGGGCTATCTGACGGCACTGATGAAGCAGGATGAAGTCGCTGAACGGTTTTGTGATTTGCGGGCATACGCGCTGCAACATCCCCAGGCCCCGTGTATTCGGGCGGCTTTAGGTTTAGCGGGAGCATGACGATAATTTAATCTACCCTGGCACGATGCCAGTCACCCGGACGGGGAACATTTTTCCCGTCGGGCAGGGTGTTCTCCGTCTTTTTTATTGACAGGAGAACATGATGCAAAAAAGTGACCTTATCATGCTGGACAGTCCTGCGCTGTCTGCGGCATTTCCCGGTAAAAAACCGCTGGAGCGGTTATTTCTGGGGTTTCTGATTGCCAATACCGCCGCGCATTTATGTGGTGAATACCGGTATGAATACTGGGACAGGCGGGATGTTTCTGAACAGCTGACCTATATGGTGCCGACATCCGCCGCCTCGTATTCTGTCTGTCTGCCGGACAGTGCGTTAACCGTTACGCTGTCTGCTGATGCCTTCGGGCTGGCGGTGACGTCAATCGTGCTTGCCCGTATCGCTGCGCTGAATGAACCGAATGCGGATGCCTGTCGGTTTCGCGAATTGCGGGAATATGTGGATCAGCATCCGGAAAACGCGCTGATAGGGTCAGTCATGACATTGGGACCCCACGAGGACTTTATCAGCCCGTCATTAATCGAAAATCAAAATAATCACTCTCACTGACGTTATCAGCCCATGATGCTGTTAACCCTTTTCTTAAGCGCCTGACCAGGGAACCGAAAACACCTTCCCGGTATCGGGCGGGTGTTTTCTTTATTTGACCTCCAGTTAAGGAAATACCGATGAACCCGATTTTTTTACCGGCATCAGATGAAGCCGGGACGACATTCCATGAAGACATTTTTACCGTGCAGGTCACTGGTCTGATGCAACACCCGCAAGCGAGGCAATCACTGCGGGAAGAAACCCTGACCGTGTGCGAAGCGGCCTCGGTAACCGAAGCGGTGCAGCGGCTGAAAGTTATCCATCTGCTGGGTGACTGGCCGGTACCGGAAACGTTATCTCATCAAACGAAGGGCGTTTTTTTTCCGCTGACCGTGATGATTTATGACGCCGGGGACAGAAAAGTGCTCGGTGGCCGGTTTTATGACGAAATTGTCTGGGCACAGCCGGTGACGCTGGCCTCAGAGCGCCTGTCACTGGCACAACGGCAACAGCAGTTGTGCCAGTTGGCGGTACTTGAGCAGGGCTGGCAGAATATCCCGGCCGCCCGGGCATTGTGGCATGAGGCGCACTTACTGTCGCTGCATGGGGTTTCACCCCGTTATCACGAGTGCCGTGAAGTGCTGGATATTCTCCGGCACAGCACGACAGTCAGCGTCTAATGTGTGAGGTATCACTATGGCACCTTTACGTTTAACCGTCTGGCAGGTGATTGCCGGCACGCTGCTGAAACGGCATTTTGGCCTGAACCTGAATGATACGGCACTGTGTGATGCTGACACGGTGGCTGAACTGATGGCCAGTGGCGTCCAGCCCTTTGAAGCCATCAATGCGTTGGTGGATAAATACGATTTAACCCGGCTGAATGCACAGGGTATCCAGAGCAGTACACCGTATCTGGGTATTCATGATGAACTGAGGGTGATTTTCGACAGCGGTATTACCGAAACGCTGCTCAGTCAGGACATCGGGTCACAGTCCGAATAACCCATTTTTCAATCACCCATCGGGGGAGCGGTGCCCTGATGGCGCGGCTCCTCCGGTTTATGCTTATTCATCCAATGAGGAACCTGACCATGGCAGAATGGTATACTAATCAACTGGACATCACCGGTAAGTCGGTGTGTATTGACGTGATGCAACAATGGGTCTGCGGGGAAGAAACCCCCCGTTACCGCCAGGCGGTACAGCAAAGCCTGCGGCTGTTTCTGGCCGGCTGTGCGGGGATACTGAAACCGACTAAACCGCAAACCTATGCGCCTTACCCGGCACTGGTGTGCGGCACGGCGGCACCGACGGCACAGAACCTGGCTTTTGAACAGTGGCTTAAGTTGTTGCAGGATAATGTGCCGTTAAACAGCGACAATATTAAACGGACCGATAACCTGTACCGCCAGTCGGGTCTCAGCCTGTTGCGTTGGGAATGCGTACCGGCGCCGGCGCGTGACATTATCACCCGTCTCCTGACCCGCCAGTATACCGACTGGTTTGGCATGGTGGGCTGGTCTGAAGCTATCGATATCGGCGCGTGCTGGGATAAACTGAGTGTTTATCCGGAATCGGCGCAGCCCTGCGATATGCTGATGATAATGCCGACCCGCCTTGCCACCGAGATTAACGGCAACAGTGGCTTGCTGAAAGGCATCGCGACTCCGGCGCAGTTTTACGACGCGCAATACGGTATGGAATGGCCGTTGGGTCACCATGTCCGCTGGGAGCGACGGCATGTCAGCAGCCTGACCGTGCGCTTTGATTCCCCCTGGGCACCCCCTTCGGCCGAACTGATGGGCGAGCTGTCATCGGTGTTTGACTGTGAAATCCGCCACGGGTACAGCGAACCGTCAGGAAGCCTCAAAGGTTACGATTGCTATGACCAGGGCGAGCATGTGGACAGCGGCAACGGGCCGTCAGGATGGGAGAACCGGCCGGCGCTTTATCTGGTCAACGATGACAAACGGGCGGTGAACCTGCCTGTGCCGGCCATTGCCATTGGGCAGTAACGCGTTATTTAACCCATCATTAATTTATTTTTTATCTTCACTTCAACCGAAAGGGGAAACATTTTCCCTTTTCGGGATGTGTTTTCCTTTTTCTCTTTTTGTTCTTCAGGGAAAACATGTGATGGCATCTCAACCCGATTATCAGAAAGCCTTTATTTCTTTGTTTAACCAGACGGCACGTGACCACCGTCGTTATCAGGTTTTTCAGGATTTTTGCAATTGTGCGATGGCCGCCATTCACAATAAATACCATTATTGTGAGGAGCTGGAGCAGTATTACCTGAAAACCATCAATAAGTACGAACGGGAAGATGTTGACCGGATTGTGCAGCTGTTTTCTCATGTGGTACTGGGATTAGCCCAGGCGCCCTGCGATTTTCTGGGCAGTGTGTTTATGCAGCTGGGATTGGGGGATAAAGTACTCAATCAGTTTTTTACGCCCTGGGAAGTGGCCAGAATGATGGCGGAGATGCAGTTGCAGGATGTCTCTGCACTATTGCAGGAGAAACCCTTTGTAACCCTGTATGAGCCGGCTTGTGGGGCGGGCTGTATGACACTGGCCGCTGCCGAAGCCTTGAGAGAGCAAGGGCATGATCCGTTATGCCGCCTGTGGGTGTCAGCAGTTGATATCGACCCGCTGGCCGCGGTGATGGCTTACATCCAGTTTTCCTTGACCGGCATTCCGGCCGCAGTGACCATCGGGGATGCCTTGCATGATAGCGGCAGTAAGCGAACCCGCTATACACCCGCGCATTACTTGGGTAACTGGTCACAGCGTTTACAGGAATATGAACAAGCGGCATGAACCTTTTTTCACATTGACTATTCTTTCTTCCACTTGCGCCTTTCGGGGCGCTTTTCAGTTTTTAAATGTCATTAATATGTTGATTTATGATGAAAATTAAGCTGATTCAGTCAGTCAGTTAATGGGTGAATCGAGTCAGGTTAATTTTCATTTTCGCAAAAAGAGTTTCTCCTTGTTTCAGATTGGGATTCACCGACACTGAGCCAAATTTGAAAAGGAGGAAAACACCATGTTTGTGCGTTTTAAATCGCATTTTACCCGTCAGCCTGCCACCCCACCCGAATCACCCGAACAAAAACCGGAAGGCATTCATGATATCCGGGGCTATTTCCGGCCGCAACCCGTCGATGTGTTACTGGCAACCCCGCTGCGCCGCCAGTGCCTGCAACAATTATGGCAAAACAGTGCGCTACCGGAAGGGCTGTATCAGCGTTTTTATCTTGCCCCAATTAAACAATTGATGGGCAGCGTTCAGCAAATACCCGCCGCCCCGGAAGGGGAGTGGTCAGGGGCCGGGGGATTTGCCGACCTGACGCTGAAATTTACCACCTGTGCCGTGCGATTGGCGAAAGGGCATTTGCTACCGCCGGGTGTGGCACCGGAAACGCAGGCCGCACAGAGTGTCCTATGGCAGGCGGTCGTGTTCTGGGCCGCCCTATTTTATCACCTGCCGCTGCTGCGGCAAGTGGAGGGCGAGCTGGACGACGGGCATTACTGGCGGCCGGGATGGTGGACACCCGAGCGTCGCTTTCGTTTTCGTTTCCGGTCGTCTCCGCCTGATTTATCGGCACCGCTGGAAGCCATGATAGCAACGCGTTTATTGCCGGAAGAGGCGGTGAGCTGGTTATTTCTGGTGCCGGCGGCATGGACGTGTCTGGTGTTACGGCTGGGTGGTCATCCTTCTGCCATGCCATTGATTGAGGCACTGCTTCAGGACGCCGCCATGCAGGTGCAGTCACCGTTGCTGAAATCCGCTGGACTCGCTGAACGCCCGGTGACGGATTCAGTATCAATACCAACAGATTCTGGTGTTGTTGCGCCGATCCCCGAATCAGCAACCCCATCAGCCGCCGATCAACCCGTTTATGATGATACACAGGCATTATTGTCATTATTTCAATCAAATGATGAAGTTTCAGAACAAGTTAACGCAAATGATAATCATATCGATTTGAAATCATCCAAACGTACACGGAAAAAGCCCAAACGCGTTGCTCCCGCAGGGAATTAGCGGCCATGATATTAATAATGAAACAATTTAGTTTTGTTATTTGTTTTTGACGAGTTTTTTGGCTTATGGCTCTGCCACTAAGCCGCCAGATTATGTTATTGATAACAGGAAAACGAGGATGCACGGAACAGAAGAAAAAATGGGCTGGGATGAATTGTGAGAGGAATATTTTTTCTCACAGATGTTACGCCCGGCCTCCGAGTGGAGCTACCACAAGGTCAAGCGGGTGTTTACCCGGTTTATGGGCGACGCGGTATTACCGGAGCAGGTCACTCACCGGGATGTGCTGCGGTGGCGGCGTCATTCGTTGGTGGAGAAGAAACAATCCGGTCATACCTGGAACAATAAGGTGGCACACCTGCGGGCAATTTTTAATTTCGTGATGGAAAGAAAACTGCTGCCGCTCACTGAAAACCCGTTTAACGATGCGGCAGTGAAAAAAGAGAAGAAAAAGAAGAAAATTCTGAGTAAATCCCAGATCATTCATCTCTATCTGCTGATGAGACAATACGAGGAAGAGGAAAGAAGACAGGTCGTTCCCCGGGGAGGCCGTTGTGCATTGTACCGGACCGGGTACTGGCTGACCGTGTTAGACACCTTCCGGTTAACGGGGATGCGCCAGAACCAGTTATTGCACCTGCGGTTGCAGGATATCAATCTGGAAGGCAATTATATTGTCCTGCGTGTCGAAGGCAGCAAAAACCACAGTGAATGGCGGGTGCCGATGATCCGGCAGCTTAAACCCCGGTTGGCGCAGTTGGTCGGGCAAGCAAGAGCCTGTGGTGCAAAAGACGGTGATCCGTTGTTTGATTTAACCCGTCTGCGTTTTCGTCATCACGGGCGCACAATCAGTTATCAGTACAATTACGATAAAGAAAAGCAGCATATCCGTTCTTTTTTTAATCGGTTATCACGGGAATGTGGCTTTGATATCTCCCCTCACCGTTTTCGTCACACGCTGGCAACGGAACTGATGAAAGCACCGGACCGTAATCTGCAGTTGGTCAGAAGCCTGCTGGGGCACCGCAGTCTGACCACCACCCTGGAATATATTGATATTGATATGGAAATCGCGGGTAAAACGCTGGAGAATGAGCTGGCGATATATCTGGATATTTCGGTGTAAGGATAACATCAGGTAAAAAAACAGGGCAGGTCTCAGACAGGATTGAAGAGGAGGTGTGAGTGAACAGCCCTGCATCAACATTGATGGTATAAAAAATGGTTGGTTTCGATCCTGCATCCCGTAAAGTTTTGACCTTACTTGACATCAGAATCAATTACTGAAATCATTACCCTGAACGAAAAAAGAGTGCTTGCAAATGCAGGCACCCTGTATGCTTTATTTACGGCTTTTTTAAACACTGAGTATGCAAACCAAGCTACCAATTGTTTAGCATTTTATTAACAGCCCTAAGTTTTAACTTATTTGTTAATTATCTGATAGCATTCAACAAATTAGCTTTAAAATCGTGGTGCCGGAGGCGGAATCGAAAAGCATTATAACGTGTTGAATAATCAAAGTCTATAACCTGACTTTCCTTTTATGCCCCTTTTAATGCCCCCAGATTTTTTTGTTTGCTTTTTCTTCTATATCTGACTGATTTTTATTATTTATATCGCTAGTTATGTGCTTTTCAGTCATCTTAAAGCAAAAAAGCCGTGAGGGTTAAAAATGGTCAAATTCGGCTGCCATTTCACGCTCAGGGCTTAAGATAAAAAATATTCATTTTTATGACATCTATCACAAATTACAGCGGGTTATTCCTGTGGCTTAGAGCGGGCTTTCCTTTCTAATAATTCTCCGGTATGAGAATCGAAATAACGACTAGGCCAGATCTCTGAGGGATGGATGCCAAGATAATCTGCAATGATCCATTCACCTTTCGGCCACGGTCTGCTGAAAGCATTTGCCAGTGTCGATGAACTGAGTCCTGCCTCACGAGAAACCGCTGCTAAGGTTGTCCCGCGTTTGCGCAATGCGGCGATGATATCGGCCTGATGCCAGTCATTTTGAATATTGTTGTTATTCATTCCTGCTACCCCTTCCATTAATTAATATTGATGGTGGCGATTCAAGCAGGGTTCGCAATACCGGAGATCAACCAATCCGGCGAGGCCGAAGCCTCCCCTGCCTGAACCGCCATAGAAAAGGCGAACGCAGGCGCACTGGCAGAAACATCCTACCAGTGGGTTGATCATTACAGGGTTGCGAATCCCCGACCACTAGATTTTGCTAATGGCGGGAATACTTTAACTGATTGTTTTAGCTTACTCAATAACTGAACGGCTAAGTTTAACGACTATAACTCCTCTCAAGAGCACATAAACTCAGGAGAGAATACGGACGGCTAAATCAATCTTTGTTGTTTGTTCTCGTTCTTGATCGCTTCGCTGCCCGCATTTCTCCTGTGATTTTCAGACTAATTTTACTCATTTAGAAACATTTTCCCTGCGTGTCGGTTCAGGTTCACCGTTCCGTGGTGCGTCAGATAATGTGTAGCAGGGCGAGGGTTATGTTGAGTTTTTGCAGGAGTTCGCTGCGTGCTCAGCACGGCGATGAAATACTCCCCGTTCAGTGTCTGATGTTACTCAGGGTGAACGCCTCATTAATCGTGACGTGTGATATCTCCTTTCTTTACTGCATCGGCCTTTTACAAGGCTGTGTGTGAAAAACAAATGAAATAAGTGAATTAAGGCAGAAAAATGCCAATGAAAAATGGTGACACTGAGTAAAACGGGGTTCAAATAGGTCGTAAAGCCAGACTGTACGTGCTCTGGACGTTTGCCGCCCGGCGGCGTCACTTGGTAATCGCTTCGCTTCAACGCAAGTGACGCCGCGTAGTTTTCGGGACGTTTTTCGTGCGTAAATCAAAGCGTGAGTAAAGATCGTGCAAGGTAAAATGGTTAAGGTGAACGTGGCAAGGTTACTGCCCTATGTGTGTGATAAGCCGGTGCATAAAGAAACCGGGAAACTTTCATCGTCGATACATTGGTTATTTATCCGACGATATCTGCTTCCAAAAGTGCGCAGATGTACCGCAATGTTTGCTCTCCCTTTCAGGCTACAGGAGTTTTTTTATTGTCGCTAAAAAGCGATTTAAACAAGTTTAGATTAACTGATTTTTTTAGTTGTGGCAATGAAGGTTGTGATTTGAATTACAGATGGTCAAAATTGAATATTTGATTTAATTTTGACCATCTGTTTTTGTTATGGATTCATACCATCAAAAGGCAAAATAAAGAAAGGAGCACATTGTTTTGCTTCACAACCGAAGAAAATTTCCTTATTATCCTTTACGAGAGTAATCATTCCTCCACCATTTATATAATATTCCCATATTTCATTGCCTATTTTTGCTTTTCCAACTATGTCACATGGAGTTTGATAGAATAAAATATATGGAGAAGAATCATATTCTTTGCTAATACTTAAAATATTATTTATATCATTTTTACTTAATTTCCATTTTTTGCATACATTAATAATATCTTTATCATTGCTATTTGTTATCTCTAACCCTGTTACATTAATTATTTCTACTTTGTTTTTTGAATAAGTATAAGGGCTAAATATTATTAGAGTAAAGATCAGCACCTTCACCCTCTGTTTTATAAGATATTTTATCATGTTCATATATATCACTATCACCTAAACTATAATTACATTTTAGTAAATTGATCAATTTTTTAATTGACTCATTTTGTTGTGTAGTAGCTTGATCCCAAGACTTAGATGTCTTGTTATAAGCTGCAACAACTTCAATTCCTACACTATCAGTATTCATAGGATATCTATCAGGATATTCTTTTAATTTTTCATGATCATGAATTTTTTTTGTATTCCATCCAAAACCACTTATTTTTTTTGTTTCATTAGTATTGCAATTATTTTCTGCCATACACTTAGATTTTATTCTTCCTATGTGATATGTATGTTGTTTTAAGCTGGCTGTTTGTTTTATTGTACCATCTTTATCTATAATAAAATGTGTTCCAATACCAGTTGATTTGAATGATGATATAGCTGGTGACATTTTTGATCCTCCAGTCCTATGTAATACTATAGCATGTACTGTACTCATTTTACCATGTTCTAAATCGCTAACATGATCTTGAATTATATCAGTATTTTTAAAAAAACCATCATCATTAACATATGGGATCTGATTTAATACATGTTTAATAAAATCATCTCTCGCTTCTGGAGGTGGACATGTTGCACAGGCTTTACCAGCACTCCATGTGTTATTTTCATCATGCTTAGATAATTCTTTTATTAATTCCTCTTTTTTGTTAAAGCAGATATTATCATTAAGTGCTATTAACAGTGTTTTTTCCTTTTCGTTGATAGGTTCCATTTATTCTTCCTTTTGACTGTAAATTAATAGAGTTTAAGCAATAAGTGCTGTTTAAATATAGTTCATAAACTGAGTTCTTTTCTTGTGTGAACCAAAGTATATTTATATGTGCTTTCTCAAGTATCCTCAGCCAATATTTACACTGCCTCCACCAATAACAACACCGCCACAATCAACAGCATCTCCTGTTCTAGCGGCAGGTTTTCCTTCAATAAATACAGAGCCAGAACCCCCTTCTATTGTCCGTGAATGTGATGAGTGTGATTCTAAAGTATCTCCCTGTCTGGCTAAATATAAACCATCTACTTTCACACTGCTGGCACCAGTAATAACAGGTGTTGCTGGGCAATCACCATGCTTTGTGCCTATATCACCGATTCTGACGGCATTTCCCATACTGTTTCTCTCCCGAATTAATTTCAATATACAGATAAATTTTATTAAATATTAAGAATAAATTTCTTAGCCCTATACCAGCCGGGAGTCCCATCATCAGCCAGTTTGGTTAAAATGGATTTATCAAATTCATCAATATCAAAATCATCTTCTCTGATATTTTTCTTAAGAATTCCCTCTATAGAGCGAGTGTCTGTTATTTTTTCAGAAATAAGATAATCATAGAAAAAATTCAAAAATGATAATGAATTATTGATACTGATACTTTTTCTTATTTCTGCTAATTCAGATAGCAAAATAGAATCAAGTTTTTGTAAATACTTTTCTTTTTGCTTTATTTCTATCAATTCATATTGTTGTTCACTGATTTTAAAAATCTTATATCTCCCCTTGGCATTAACAGGAAAAGGTTCTCTGATTTTGGCAAAGTTATCCGTGCGTTCTTTTTCAAGGTAAAGCGTTGTGATCCGGGTGATGGGTCCCAAAAAACAATGCACTTCCCAGTCACTCAATACACCGAGGAAATCCCAGATATTGCGCGGATCGTAAAAACGGAAAAAGACCGGTTTTTCCTGTTGAGGTAGCAATACTTGCAGGTATTTTCGTAAATGCTGGCGCACGGTTTTCATATCCGCTTCGCTGTAAACGAAAATTCCCCACGGGGTTTTGCGGCATTCCAGCCAAATTTTAACCTCTTCATTGACCTGTACCAGATAAGGGGCAATTTTCACCAGTTCTGGCTGGAGGGGTTCACCATAAAGACAGGCGGAAGGCGGGTCATAGCGCTCCAGCATTAAAAACAGATCAGATTCTGCGGCACCATCAATAATGGCGTAGAGTTTTTCCTGACTCATTCGGGCTTCTCCTTCTCTTTCATTGGGCAGTGGGCGACAAACATTGAGCCTTCGCTTGCTGCGGCCAGCAGGATGGCGGGGTTAGCCGGTGCCAGTAAATCACCGGGGCTGCCACCGGAGTTCAGGTTAATCGCCGCGCCTTTGATATCAATACCGCCCGCGTGAAGCACAACAAAATTTCCACCAACACTCAGGGTGATTTTGCTGCCACTTTGCAGGGTGAGATCGCCCTGTGTATCCACACTGACTACTCCCTGAATTTTTTCAGCCAGATCGCCTTTGAGCTGTAATGAGCGGTCACCGTCAATCTGCTCAATATAATTGCCTGTGGTTTTATGATCCTGCTGACCTTCTACGGTCACCTTGCGGTTATTGGCTATCACCAGTTCATCGTCATGACCAATGCTGGTTGTGCGGTCATAATTAATGCGTTCTCCCCGTGAATTGCGCACCTGAATGGCGAGGTTTTTCTGGGCGTGGATAAAGACCTCTTCACGATCTCTTTCATCTTCAAAGCGCAGTTCATTAAACCCTTCGCCTTTATGGGTTTTCGAACGGATCGACATTTGGGTTTTCGCCATGGGCAGGCGGTTGGGCGGAATATTATTGGCGTGATAAGCCCGCCCGACAATAATCGGTTGGTCGGGATCACCGTGGACAAAATCCACCAAGACTTCATGACCAATGCGGGGAATGGCAATCATGCCCATTAATTGCCCTGCCCAAGCCTGACTGACCCGTACCCAGCAAGAACTGCGGTCATTAAATGCACCGTATCTGTCCCAGTCAAACTGAATACGGACACGCCCGTACTCGTCACAAAAGATTTCTTCGCCCTCCGGCCCAACAACCGTGGCAATATGCGGGCCTTCCATTTGGGGTTTCGGGTAGGGGGAAGGTCGGTAAGCGTTTTTGCGGGTGGTGAAGGTAAATTGATTAGATAGCCATGTACCGCTACCGCCTGACTGGGTTTCATCGGCTTGTGGCTGTTGACCTGAATGGGTTATCTGAATTAATTGCCATTGGTCATTAAAAGCTTCTCTGGGGTGATCCATCAGGTTAAATAACTGCCCCGGCCACATGGCAAAACAGTCACCCTGACCGTTACCAAGCTGAGTGTCCCGGCGCAGGTATTCCAGACGATACTGACTTGCCCGTTGTCCTAACTCATCATCTTTATAGCGGCTGGGAAAATCGTAATGGTGATAGCTGTTCAGTCTTCGCTGATTGTCAAGATTGCGCCCTTCATACCAG
Source organism: Xenorhabdus anantnagensis (assembly GCF_028598555.1). Lineage (GTDB taxonomy): Bacteria > Pseudomonadota > Gammaproteobacteria > Enterobacterales > Enterobacteriaceae > Xenorhabdus > Xenorhabdus anantnagensis. Next base: position 4,054 of record NZ_JAQRFN010000017.1, on the reverse strand, counting down.
AATTCCCGATTCCAGCGTGGGTTCTTAAACGTTCTGTCTTTGGTCGTGATATTGGCAACACCAACGCGTTCTGACCAGCTAAATTGGCGGATACAGGTTGTTTCTCCCGTTACGTCGGTTTCCGGGCGATAGGGGACAGTAATCACCTGATTAAGTGACAGGCAGGAATCGTGAAACACAATGCGTTGTTCGTGTTGATCCTGATCGAATGTGAAATAGTAAAAAATGCCCTCATCAGCCAACAAGCGTTGAATAAAAGCCAGATCGCTTTCATCGTACTGAACACAAAATTCTCTCGGCGGATGTTTGTAACCGAGCGCAAAGAAAAAGTTTCGTACCCCATTTTCTCTGAGCAGGCATTCCACAATATCCATAACAGACTGATTTTGGAAAATCCGGCTATTAACCCGTAAGGATGCGCGCCATAAAGGGGGCTGAATAGTGATATGGTAGTGGCTTTGATGGCGTCCGGTTGATTGCAGTGAAAAATGCGTCACCATGCCGGTGATTTGCCGCTCAATTCGCCCGTTGCGATGTACGGCAAAAGCGGCATTTCTGTCGAGGACATCGGCAAAGTCAATTTCAGGGGTTTTACAGGTCAGTGTGGCTTCCAGCCGAAAGGGGGTCGATAGCGCTTCATTCAGAGAAAAATCGACAACTGCGAACGTTTGTTCGGGTAAATTTTCTGTAATTAGTGTGAATATTAAACCTGAGCGATCAAGCAGTTGATTGATTTTATCCATTACCCTGCTCATTTGTACTCTCCATAATTTTTTGGTGTATCAATCCTTATTTACCACCTAAATAGTAAAAATAATTTAATAATAAAATTACCATTGCACGTTTTTGGCACAATGAGGAGCAGAATATAATAGAATTATTTATACATACAACCACGAATAAAAGAACATCAGAAAAATTGTGATTAACGTCTCTTCTTAAATAAAATCAGATTATTACGTCATCTCAATTTCACGTAATACAACGAATTAAATTCACACTGACGCGCTGCGCTTGTCATCTCCGTGATACCGGGCTAATACATTAACCCGGTAGCACGGAGAGCTGAAAAACACCTGCCAGAAAAAATAGTTCCTCATCTGCTCCTCATTTTTCTCCTCACTTTTTATTTTCCTCACTGTGAAAACAGGTGAGGAATTGATAATTTTTTATCCTTAAAAATCAATGCTTTTTGTGCTCCTCACTTTTTCCGTATATATGCGAGAAAAGTGAGGAATACGGTGAGCAGTAAAATCCCTTTCCTCACCGTTCCTCACTTTCTGACTTACTTTTTAATCTTCATTATTCCGGTTAATAATCGTGAGTTCCTGCCCGTGGCGGGTAATCATCCCGTCCTGTTCTAACTTGGTTAACCAACGGCTGAAATTCTTCACATTCACGCCCATCGATTTTAAATCATCACGCACAAGGGCAATGCTGCAAGGTTCTTTCAGGGCCGTGCGCGACCGGATACACTGCCACAAGGCTGTGTGGTTATCAGTTTTATTGGCGACATGATCGATGTCTTCCTCTTCAACCGGATCACGCGGCCTGTCAATCAGCGCCAGTGACGTAATCTCTTCACCGTCTTTATCGGTAAAAAGCTCCACCACGCGCATATCATAGGCTTTGGTTTCCGGTTCTTCGGCATCTTTCATTTTGGTACAGGTGATAACCAGTGAGCCACCTTTTTTCCCTTCCCGGCTGATCTTGTATTCAACATCCAACGCGGCGCGAAGGGCACTGGAGCCTCTCGCGCCTTTGCTTTCGTCTTTGCCGGAGTGGTGAACCACGAGAATGCTTGCCCCTGTTTTGGCTTTCAGTTCATCACAGCCCCGGACAAACGCGCCCATATCTTTTGAATCATTTTCATCCGCACCACCAAAACAGCGGGCGAGGGTATCCAGAATAATCAGGCGCACCGGCTGGCCTGTTTCAGCTTCAACCTGCCGGGCGGCAATCACCAGTTCATGCACTTCGGCAGGAGAGGCCGGAAATACCGGCGTATTGATCAGGTACATATTTTCAACCGTTTGACCGTTGACGATTTCCCATGCTTTGATGCGCCGGGGCACACCAATCCCACCTTCACCAACCACGTACAGTACAGCACCCTGAGCAACCTGTTTTCCTGCCCATGCCTTACCTGTGGCAATATGACAACCCCACGCTCCCGCCAGAAAACTTTTGTATGATCCGCTCGCCCCGTAAATGCTGCACAGGGAATGCGCCGGAATAATGCCCTTAACCACGTAGTCTAACTGAGCATCAAAGCCCTCAGAGCCAACTGACAGGGGTAATTTTGTTTTACGATTTGGATAGAGGCTTTCAACATTGTCATAACGACGGGTTTCTATTGCATCACTATTTATCGGTTCCCTCACCTGATATAACGCCTGACTGAATGCCTGTTGTGCTGTCTCCGTGCCATGTTGTTGGCGATAATCATCCCAGTCGGCTTTGTACTCTGTTGGTGGCAACGAGATCCAGCCATTCACCGTCAGCGCTGCTTTCTCTGCTGAGATCCTGCCGATATTTACTTTGGGTTTGCCGTGCTTGTCCAGTTCGCCAGGGCTATGCCAGTCATTATCTGCCGCAATAATGATTTTTACGTCCGGCCAGCGTTCCCGAACAGCTTTGGTGACAGAAAATAAGTTGCCTGCATCCAGTGCCGCCAGAACGGCACCTTGATGTAACTGGGTAATGGTCAGGGCTGTGGCGTAACCTTCGGTAATGATCACCGTATCGGAGGATGCTTCCAGTTCTGACAAAGCAATAAACGCGCCTTTCTTCTGGCTGCCAGACAGTAATTTTTTCTCGCCATTGGGTTTGATAATCTGCGCACCGGTGATTTTTTTATCCAGTGTTGTCAGTGTCAGCACTGTCGAATTATCAAACAGTAGCCGCTGATCAAGATGTTGCAGACCCTTTGCAGTCAGATAGGGCGATTGCCCGGCGACAGTTTGCGCCATCAGTACCGCCACTCTTTCGGTAATCGGTAGTGTTGGATAATGGGTTTCTTTGGCTGGCTTGGAGGCTGGCAAAGGTAGCGCCAGTACATTAGCGACAACTTTTGCCGCCTCAGTAACAGAGATCCCCTTGATTCTTGCCACTAAATCCAGTCCATCGCCATAGTTTGGGGCGTCACACTGACGGCAATGCCAGTTGCCATGATGGTGATCATCGATAAAATGAAAACGGTCAGTACCACCGCAGATGGGACAAGCGCCATGTTTACCTTTTGTGGGAATATCAATACCACAGGTAGGTAGCAGATTTTGCCAGGAATACATAGCCGAGGTTTTGACGGTTTGGATCAGATCAAGCGGTTTTTGGCTGCCTGATGTTTTTTGAACTGTAAATTTGGGACGAGTTTGGGTATGCTGTGTATCAGCCATAATTTTTTACCTTACGAATGGTTATTGGTGAAACGCCCTGTCAGTGTTTGCCGCACTTCGGGGCGTTGTGTTTTTATGTTACGTGTCTTATGTCATCGTCTTTTCTGTGTTATGCCGCCCGCGATTCTGCAATCCGCTGGGCGATCCAGTTATCAATTTCTGCTTCAATAAAAGCCACGGAACGCGGACCAATTTTGACCTGTTTCGGGAATTCTCCATCGCTAATCAGCTTGTAGATCCACGCCTTGCTGTAACCCGTTCTGCGTTGTACTTCCGGCAAACGAATCAGGCTTGTTTTCAATGCAGCCACTGTCATGTCACTTCTCCTGTTACCCAGTCCCTGAAATATCATCGTGGACGTTGTTTGATGACAGGCGGATTATTTAAAAAGCAAGACTTAATGAACAGCGTTAATTGTTTTTCTCCCGATGAAAATTAACGGGTTGCAAATTGTACTAGCGGTTTTTTCTGTCGCGCAGTGGTTTGGCGAAGTCATAGGGTGTGATTGACTTTTCCCGGTTCGCATCCAGATAGTCCGCCCACCATTGCACCATCAGCCGCCGTTCATCCAGATGTTTAGAGGTGTGAATATACGCCGCCCGGACGTTGTTTCGTTCGATATGGCTGAGCTGGCGTTCGATGGCGTCATCGCTCCA
>NZ_JAQRFN010000016.1 GCF_028598555.1 Xenorhabdus anantnagensis | reverse complement strand
TCGCCATAAGTCAGCGCTATCGCCTGCGGATACAGCGCGGCCTGCTGCTCAAATTGCTGATGCACACAGAGCTCGACAGGCGCTACCCACAGCGGCAGGTTGCGTTGTTCAGTCAGGGCGTGAAGCGCTGTAGCAGGTAAAACGGGGAGTTGTTGCAGAGGCATTTGCGGTGCTTGTTCCAACGCCTCCACCAGCGAGGTTAATGTTAGCTGGGTATACGCCAGTATTTGTTCAGCATTCAGTGAGGCAACAGCCTGTAACGTGAGCCCCGTTTGATCGCCATAGTCTTCAACTGAAAGGACCAGTGGGTAACTGGTGGTTTCATTGAAATCAATCAAGGAGACTTCAGGGAAATCTACCAGCGGTTGCGTATAAATTGCTGTGCTGGAGTTATGTCGATAGTTGAGTAATGCGCCAAATAACGCGGCAGGCGGCGCTATTCCACTGGCCTGTTGAGCCGTAATCAGCGACGCTTGCTCGTAAGCCAACAACTCAGCTAGCTGCTGATGCATATGTTGTAGCGCGGCATCAACAGCGCGCGCATCAACGTCAACACGCGCTGGCAACGTATTAATGTACATGCCAAGCGCCTGACTATTACCTTCACTGTAGGCTCGACCAAAAAATACGCTGCCAAATACCACTTGCGATTGGCCGCTAATTACTGAGAGCACTCGAGCCCATGCCAGATGAAAAATACTCGCCAGGCTCACCTTCCTTTGCCTTGCCTGTTGACGTAGGCGATTGTTCAAATCAGGCGTAATGATCTGTTTTAACTCTTCGATTCTCTCCCCTTGGGTCATCAACGGGTTGAGAGCATAAGGCAGGCAAGGCTCCGTAATATCACCCAGCTGCTTAGAGAAAAACTCACGCTGGCGTAGCAGACTTTCATTCTGGCGAGTTCGCTCAATCAAGGTACGAAACGCCAGAGCGGACGGAAGGGTAATGTCCGGCTGAACCATTAAGCTATTTAACTCGCGATAAATAATCTCCAGTGTACTATGGTCACCCACCAGATGATGAAGTTGGTGTAACAGCAGCCAGCGCTCATTTGGCCGATCTTCTACCGCGACAACTTGCAGTAAAGGCGCTTTGTCCAGAGGTAACGACGTATGACGCGGGTCATAGCGTTCACGCAGTTGGGCGTAAACATCCCCTTCATGGCTGTCGAGTTCCAGCCAGGTGACAGGGAGCGAGAGACGACGCATGACAACCTGAACAGGATGAGCTATTTCTGGTCCATGAATAAACGCCGTACGCAAAATATCATGCCGTTCAATCACTTGTTGTAGAGCAGCCAGATACCGTTGCAACGTCTCTCGTTCAGGGAATGCCATAATAGTGACTAACAGATAAGGATCGCCGCGCTCAGCCATCACGTGGTGAAAATAGAGTCCTTCTTGTAACGGTGAGAGTGGATAAATATCCTGAATATTGCTGACATCAGCGCCAAATTGGGCGCAAATTGCATCAATAGACTGCTGATTGATCTGCAGCAAAGGCAACATTTCAGGCGTGATACGCGAAGTGTTTTCCGGGATCATTGATGCAGAATCTGTGACCTGCTGAACAAGCTGCAAGCTAGAGGCAAACCTATGCAACTGTGGAGACTGGAACAATTGCTCAACACCCGTCTGCCATCCCAACTCTCTTAGGCAACCAATCAATTTCATGGCCAGTAATGAATCACCGCCTAGCGCAAAAAAGTTATCCCACCGGCCAGGCTGTTTAACCTGTAAAAATTCCGCCCACAGTGTGGCAATGACGTGTTCACGCTCGCCCTGAGGAGCTTTATACAACTCTCTGGAGAACGCTTGATGGTTGGGTTCAGGCAAGGCCTTACGATCGATTTTGCCATTTACTGTCAGTGGTAGGCTGTTCAGGATGACAAATGCGGCAGGTACCATAAAGGCGGGCAGCACTTTCTCTAGTGCCTGGCGTAGGGCGTTAATGTCGTACTCGGTGTTATCTCCAGTCACCAAATAAGCGACTAAGCGCTTAGTGTGATGCTGGCTATCACGGACGATCACCGTGCATTCGGAGATCCCCTGCTGTTTGATAACGGCTTCAATATCACCCGTTTCAATACGGAATCCATTAATTTTAACTTGATGATCCTGCCGTCCAACAAACAACAGCTCCCCATCAGGCAGATAACGTACCAGATCCCCCGTACGATACAGACGCTGCGCTGAATCAGGCTGAAAAGGGTTTGGTATAAATCTTTCTGCATTCAGTTCACTGCGATTAAGGTATCCCTGTGCGACCGCTTCTCCACCAATGTAAAGTTCGCCAATACTGCCAAAAGGAACAAGGCGTTGCTGGGCGTCTAACAAATAGAGTTTGCTGTTGCCGAGTGCTCGCCCAATGGGGGCAATATCCCCGGTATAATTTTCAGGGCAGCGCCACGCCGCATTACAGACGGTTCCTTCCGTCGGACCATAACCATTAATGACGGTGTTACGTTGGCTTAACTGATGGAACAACTCAATGCCCGGAGCCTCACCCGCCAGCGTCAAGACGACGCCCTTCAGGCCCTGACATAACTCTTTGCTCTGATTGAGCAAAGCAGGGGGAAGCGTTGCGTGCGTGATCTGGTGCGTGTCGAAGAACGCCAGTAAAGCGCGCTCGTCCAAACGCTGGTGCGCTGTAGGGCAGTACAACGTACCACCATAGCCGAACGCCATTGCCATTTCCCAAATGCTGGCATCAAAGCTCAAAGATGCAAATTGTAGTACCCGGCTCTGGCTATTTACCTGAAGTAATGAACCCTGTTCATCTATCAAGCTGCACAAGTTAGCATGGGATACCCGCACGCCTTTCGGTATGCCTGTCGAGCCTGAGGTGTAGATGATATACGCCGTTTGTTGCAACCGTTCCAGGTCACTGCTTATCAGAACATCGGCGGCGAATTTACCCGGTTGTTGAGTATCAAGGCGCTGCATCATTAGCCCTGTTGGCAGTACGCCCGACAAGACCTTTTCTCCATTCTCATCAACCAATACCAGAGTTGGGGAAGCATCCTGCAAAATAAGCACCAGACGCTCTGCGGGATAATCAGGATCAAGAGGAAGATAAATAGCGCCTAATTTCCAGGCCGCCAGCATGCCGAAAAACAGAGCCGGTTTTTTTTTCGTACAAAAAGCAATTACATCACCGGACTTTATCCCACATGCCGACAGATGGCTGGCCCAGCGTGCAGCCTGCTCATCATAATGCTGGTAACTCACTTGAAGATTGTCGAAAAACAAGGCGGTTGTTTCAGGAGCCGCGCGGGCAATGTCGCTTATTTTGTCGGCCAAAGTCCCTTGATACTGCCGGTGGTGCAGGGATGGATTCAGTCCATTGATAAGATAATCTTGCTCACTCGGTGGCAGCATCACTAAGTCGACACAGCGTTGCTGTGCAAGATCTTGGCTTAACTGGCTCCCCAACATGTCCAAGTAACTCAAAATACGCTCTATTTGAATGCCGCTCAGGCTATCTGGGTTATACCCTAAACGAAAACTATTCTCGTCAGGTTTACGGTGCAAAGTGAGTTGCTGGGCAACCGCCTCGCTCTCTCCTTCTGCAATCAAGATCGGCCAGCATTGCCCTGTGGGGGCGGGCTGCAACGAACGGAGCTCGGGATAACGCCAAGGCAGGGTTTTGGCATAAGCCGGTAATGTACTGATTTGCTGTTTTTCTTTAGAAAGAGAGGTGAGCATTTCAGCGACGGTTCGCTCCTCATCCATCAACAGATGGAAAGGGACACTTTCACTCATTATTCCAGTAAGCGGGGAAGCTGAAGTGGCTTTCGACCAACCTAGCTGCAAATCGACCCGATCCGTGATCCGGCTCAGTACCAGAAGAAAAGCCAGTAACAGCGTATCTTTTCCATCTGCTGTCGGCCAGCATTGCCAGGGTGTATACAGCCAGGATGTCGTCGCTCCAGCGCTCTCCGTGCTCTCCATGTAAGCGGATAGCGCCAATGGGCTAAAACTGAGCAAGCGCTGAGACCAGAAAGCATCATGCCGAGCCGCATTTTCATGCCATTCCGTTAAGCACTGCTGCTGGCTATCAGTAATGACAGGTAAAATGTCCCCAATGTGCAACTGAGAAAAATCACACTCAATTTCTGCTCTAGCCGGTTGATTAGCTTCTAATGGCTTTAATCCACTGATACGCACATCGAAATCTGCGGTCGCAATCGTCAGTTCGTTTTTACCGATTGCCAGTAGCGTGCCTGCGGTCTGGACACTAGGTTCGGGTAATACATTGAGTTTGGTCGCCAGCAATACGGTGCCATCTGCCAGCAAAATTTTAGGGATATCTAAAGAGGCTACGTAATATTCACCGTAATCTAACGCTCTGATTAATGCTGAAAGCTCGGCTGCCGTATTATCCCAACGCACTACCCCACCACCCAGCGGCCGGCGGTAACCGGCATAAAAGCTGCGCTCGGCCACCGCTTGCGGGAGGGCAACGAGAGTCTGTTGCTTTAGTGACGCCAGTAGCTGATCAAATCCTTGCCTGGCGGCTTGGTAGCATTTCAAGTTGAGGCTAAATGCCGTTTCATCAGCAGCAATGGTCAATGGGATTTGAACAACAATATCTCCCCGATCAACGCCGGCGACGAGTAAATGCCAGCTCACGGCATAATCCTGTTCTTGATTAAGCAATGCCCAGCCAGTCGCGTTTTGCCCGGCATAACGAGGCAAGGGGCTATCATGGTAGTTAAAGCAGGCTCCTTTCACCTTCTCAATAAGCTCAGGCGAAAGAATATGTGGATTCACGATGGAAAAAAGATGCGCAATAGAATGATTCTGGCAATATTGTTCTAACACGGCCACATCATCCAGGCAATAAATCCCTTGTTCTTCAGCCCATTCTCTAAATACATGATCCACACTGACAACTGCGGATAGGGTCTGCCCGGAACGTAACCATTGTTGTGCACAATATATTGCTAAGGTTGTTCCACCAATAATTACAGCAGGCAAAGACTGCACGCCATAATCTTCAGAATGGTAAGCATATTTAATCGACATTAGCATTCCCACCAGTTAATGTTAATAGTGAATATTCATCATTTAATTTTAATGAAAACTACAGGCTATGCTTCTTTACCATCACACAACTTTATTAACCGATCGGCGCAACAAAAATATTGCTCGTCATGACTAATAGCGATAACCGTTTTTCCTTTCGCTTTCAGTTCAGGGAGTAGTTTTTTATAGAAATGGCATTTAAATTCCGGATCTTGAGCAGCAGCCCATTCGTCAAAGAAGTAAATACTTCGGTCATCGAGATACGACTGCAATAGTGCCACTCGATTTCGTTGCCCGGTTGACAGTTCGAGTGAAGAAAGCATGCCGTTCTGGTAGTAAATCGTATTACTCAGGCCAAGTTTATTTAATATATCATTCACTAAACTCTCAGATGCGGCCTGCCCTTGAGCATCAATAACATGCTCAAACAAATAGGACTCATTAAACACCCCGGCAAATAAAGATTTATAGGATTCAGTGGCTTCTGAGATATCTACACCATCAATAGTAATATGGCCCGATGCAGGTTTCAGCAGTGAAGTGAGCAACAGTAAGAGCGTTGTTTTCCCGCTACCATTACCGCCAACAATGAAGACAATTTCCCCTTGATTTATTTCAAGGTGGTAAGGCCCTAATAGAACTTCTTTTTCATTATTATCAACGTAGTGATAAACAACATTTTCAAGACTGATTTTCTGCCAATTATTTAAACTGCACCTATCGAGCGGCTCTGAAGGGGGACGACTTTCAGCGAGAGTGGATAAATCTTCAATACGTTGGTTAAGCAACCCCATACTTTTCAAACGATATATACTTGTCAGCCCGAGGATCACTGGAGAACCGGTGTTCATAAGAAAAGTAAAAGGACCAATGATAAAGAAAGAACCAATAACAAAACTCATTACTGTTTTATCTGTCAAATGAAATATATCCATGCCAAAGTAGGCAACCAAAAACAAAAAAGTATAAAAAACAATCATTCCCCATGTGCCATTCATCCCCCAATATAAATAGACTTTGTTCGTCAATTTCTCAGCTTTACTGATATTGGGTAGTAGCGTTCGCTTTGTGAATGATTCTCTTCTTACGACGTTCAGCAACATTTCCTTTTTTCCGTCACTAATCGCCGAAAAGCTATTGTAAATATCATCTTCGCTGCTTCTCATTTTTTCCGAGTAGTGGCGAGTCCACTTGAAGGTGAAAAAAGAGTTTATAAATTGCAGGACTAATCCGATAGCAAAGACCAGAAACATTAATGGTGACACATAAACCAGATAGCTACAGCAAGAAATAAAAAGAATAGCATTGTAAATAAATTGAGGTCCCAGCATAAACAGCGGCGCTATTCTTGCAATATCCCCCATCAGCGCATTAAAAATTATCTTTCGTTTATTTATAAACTCCATATAACTCAAAAAAAGCACCTGACCTGAAAGCATCCGTCGTAAATCAGATAAGCCCCCGGCTCCGAGACGAGCCATAAAATACTGCATCAATCCTGAGGCAGCAAAGAGGACCAGCATAGCCAGCATCCCATTGATGAATATATTATTGCTTTCGACAGAATAATTCTTACTGACAAGAGCATTAATATTATGCAACAAATACAAAGTAGCTGCCGCGCTGACTAAAGATAACCCCGAAGCCATTAAAATAAGGCGCAGGTATTTAGTAAAAATATTTTTTTTAGCATAGCGCATACTCTTCTCTTCATAATAAAGAGTCATCATGATTCACCCAAAGAAAGAATATTAAATAATTATCCTAACTTAGATAATCATAGATGAGTAAGGCTTCATCATACTGACGGCTATCTTTCGCACTCCTGTGTAAGGAGTTCTTCCGTGGGTATAACGCATATTATCCAACAACAGAATGTCACCGACTTGCCAATCAAAACAATAACGATTCGCAGCTAATGTTTCTCGAATGAAATTCATCGTCTTCATTGGGATTTCAGAACCATCGCCAAACAGAGAATGACGAGGGACTTTATCACGCCCAAAAGCTTGCTCAAGCGCCTTAGCCGATTGTTCCCCTGCACCAGTAATATGAAACATATGGCACTGATTAAAGAACAGCTTTTCATGATGTATCGGATGGGATGCAACGCCCTGACATACCTGCCAGGTACGTAATGTTTGGCTATCTATCCATTGATATTCAATATCATTTTCCTTGCAAAATATCCCCACGTCTTCAGGATTTTCTGTCTGAAAAACAGTTTGCCATGACAAATCAACAAAAGGTCGATAATGCCGAACATAGCGAACTTTTCTTTCTTCAAATTCGCTGATTAAATCTTCTCCCAGACTTTGCGTTATCTTGCTCAAATCAGCAATGGGAGTTTGTCCCCCAGTCGTGGGGCTGGTAATACAGCAAAAGCCTAAAACCATTGGCCAATCACGTTGGTAAGCATTTTCTGAGTGCTGATCGATATGAAGAGAATTAGGGTAATCTGTCGCAGTAAACACATTCTCACTCAATAAACGCCTAGGTGTTGAACGGTAGACATAATTAAGTGGGCTATCGAACAAAATTGCGGACAACTTCGAGAAATGGTCAGAGCTGGATGAACCAAAATTTCTCAACAAAATTGCCCCTTCCTCCCAGAGCAATGTTTGCAAATCCTTAGCGTTACTACTGACAAAATCCAACACGCTCCTATTTTCTTGAACTGATCTCAAGCATATCGGACCGAGAATATTTCCTTGTGGCTCTAAACGGCTCGTGTTAACAAAGCGCATCTCTCTCCCTCCCAATAAAGAATAATTAGCCCATCTCTGGTGGCGAACCTTATACATGAGAAGCGATAATATCAATGCAAAATTCAAAAAAAACATATTAATACACAAAAAGAGTTATGCATCCAACCCGTTGATTGTTGCGTATAATCTCTAATTTTTCGGAGAAATTAGATGGCGACGGTTGAAGTGAAATGTCGATTTTGTCAGCAAACTGAACGCGTAAAAAAATGGGGTAAAGGGGAAGCCGGTCACCAACGCTATCGCTGTTTCTCCTGCAACCGAACCTTTCAACTTGAATACGCCTACCGCGCGTGCCAAGCGGGTATCAAAGAACAAGTTGTTGATCTGACCATGAACAACGCCGGCATTCGTGATACTGCCCGGGCGCTACATATCAGCATCAATGCCGTTGTCCGCACTTTAAAATCTATGGTCGCCCTCCTTTTTGCAACACTCATTTTTGATGAATGGTTGGCTAATACCCAGCAAGGTATGTTTTCCTCCGGTGCTATATTGGCGAGGAACCAAACCTGTCGACGCCGCAAAATCCCGGCTCCGGACGCATTGTTTACCATCGCCCAGTTGTGATGAAAGCACACTCGCTGTGATGGGACCGATGCCGGGAATAGTCATCAGTCGTTGGCCGGTATTATCCTGAGTGACTTCCTGTGACAGGGCGGTTTCAATCTCGGTAATTTGCTCAATCAGGTAGTGATAATGCGTTTGTAACCGTTGTAATACCTGCACTAGATAAGGTGGAAGGATATGTTCAGCCAGAACAGTAGAGAGACGTTTTATAACGGCGATCCCCTTGGGCATACTGATGCCAAACTCCAGCAAAAAGGCGTGCATTTGGTTAGTGGTCTTTACCTTATCTTTGATGAGTGATTCTCTGACACAATGCAGTGCTCTCATCGCTTGTTGGGTTCCCGTTCTGGGCTGAACAAAACGCATTGAGGGCCGTGAGGCCGCTTCACAGATGGCTTCGGCGTCAATAAAATCATTCTTGTTACTTTTGACGATGGGACGGACAAACTGCGGCGAAATCAGTTTAGCCTCATTCCCCAAATCAGCAATCCTCCTTGCCATGAAATGTGCGCCAGCACAGCCCTCCATGACAACTGTTGCCGAAGAGCAGTTGGCTAAGAATTCCATCAATTTGGTTCGGGTGAATTTTCTACGTAGAAGGGCTTTCCCCGACTGATTCTGGCAATATACATGGAAAGAATGTTTGCCGAGATCGATGCCAATAAGTGCGATGGTGTTCATAATGGTAGCCTCTATCAGAGATAATCACCCTGTTAATATACCGTCGCTAGGGTGAGGGCGGCCATCTCATTAAGCTCAGACCCAAATCGGTCACAGAAGCCATTGCTTCCGGCACTGAAGTGATTGTCTGTTGCGAAATGGATGAACAGTAGTCGTATGTGAAGTCAAAGAATCAGCCCCGTTGGCTCTTTTATGCTGACGGCCGGATCAGACGGAAAGTGATCGCCCACGTTTTTGGCCCAAGAACAAAGAAGACATTGATGCGTCTGATGGCGCTTCTGGCTCCCTTCAACATTGTGATCTACATGACCGATGGCTGGAGAAGCGATGAAAAAACACTGGCGGGGAAACTGCATGTGGTCAGTAAGCGTTATACACAACGCATAGAGAGACATAATCTGAATCTTCGTCAACATTTAGCAAGACTGGCCCGCAAAACGTTGTCTTTTTCAAAATCCATAGAAATACATGACCGGATCATAGGATATTATTTAAACATTCATCACTATCAATAAATTAGTATCATGACCATATCGTTTTTACATTACAAATACGTCTATACAAAAAGACGAAGAATTATTGATTGATTATGGTACTGATTATGAAAGTGAGCCTAATGCCAAAAGATTAAAACAGGAATCATTAAGTAACCTGAATTCTGGATAAGGAATTCAGATACCGTTTCAGTCATTAGTCTAAGCCCCGCTTCTTCTTTTACCGCAAATGATGGGTTCTGGTATACTCTGCAAAATATTTTGCTCTCATGTTTTCTTATGTGTGCGTATTTGTGCAGCGAACTGTATATCAATCGGTGTATCAGTTTTAAAAAATCATCACATAACCAAACATGAATTTGTTATTAAAAAACAAATGGCTATCTTAATGAAGAAACATATTGTAGAAGTGATGATCTCCGAGCAGGAGGTTAAGCAACGTATTGCTGAGTTGGGGCAACAGATAACAGAACATTATCGTAATAGCAATCGTGAATTGGTGTTGGTTGGCCTGTTGAAAGGATCATTTATCTTTATGGCGGATCTATGTCGTGAAGTTCAGGTTCCTCATGAAGTGGATTTTATGACTGCATCCAGCTATGGCAATGAGATGAGTTCTACCCGCGATGTGAAAATTCTCAAGGATCTGGACGAAGACATTCGTGGTAAAGATGTGTTGATCGTTGAAGATATCATCGACTCAGGCAATACACTGAACAAAATCCGCGAGATTCTGGGGCTGCGTGAACCTAATTCACTGGCGATTTGTACTTTACTGAACAAACCATCTCGTCGTGAAGTCGACGTTCCAGTTGAGTGGATTGGTTATTCAATTGAAGATAAATTTGTTGTCGGTTACGGCATTGATTATGCACAGCATTATCGCCATTTGCCTTATATTGGACATGTCACTCTACTGGAAGATTAATTTTTGCGGTAAGCAGAAATAATCCATACCATGAGTAAATGGCAGCTTTTTGCTGCCATTTGTTTTTATAATCAATGGGTTAGTTTGCTTGAGATAACTTAGAAATAGCCTGACGGTAATTGAGTTCCAATTTTTCACGGCTGTCAGCTGTGATATCCAAATCATGCAACTCTCCATCCTTCAAACCATAAACCCAACCGTGGATCATCACTTTCTGTCCGCGTTTCCATGCAGATTGCATAATGGTCGAGTGTCCGAGATTATAAACCTGCTCAATTACATTCAGTTCACACAAACGATTCAGTCTATCGCTAGGAGGTAACTCACCAAGCATGGAACTGTGCTTGTACCATAAATCACGGATGTGGAGCAGCCAGTTATTGATTAAACCTAATTCAGTACCATCTACGGCTGCTTCAATACCACCACAACCGTAGTGACCACAAATGATGATGTGTTCAACTTGCAAAACATCAACGGCATACTGTACAACAGATAAACAGTTTAAATCGGTATGAATAACAAGGTTAGCGACATTTCGATGAACAAAAAGATCGCCGGGTGCGGCATCAATCAACTTTTCGGCAGGTACACGGCTATCAGAACAGCCTATCCACAGAAAATGAGGTTTTTGCGCTTTTGATAATTCCTTGAAAAAAAGCGGATTCTCTTCATTTACGGACTTTGACCACTGCTTGTTCCTAGCAAACAGCTCTTCAATTTTTCTCATCATAACGAATAGCCTGGCAACATTTTTGAGATAGAATCATATACAACATTAATTGAGAATTTAATATTTAATTGAAGAAATGTTTTTTATTTGGCCCCTATCATTGCTAAGAAATAGGGGAAAAATAATGGCATAATTCCTATCTTGCACTCAGAAATAGCGAATAATAAAGGTATTTTTTACTTATGGCTTACGCATTGGAATTGACGCAGCTCACGAAAGTCTATGAGGGTGGAGTGAAAGCACTGCGGGGGATTGATTTGCGTGTAGAAGTAGGCGATTTCTACGCGCTTTTAGGGCCAAATGGGGCAGGAAAATCCACGACGATAGGTATTATCAGCTCCTTGGTTAATAAAAGTAGCGGTAAGGTCAAAGTCTTTGGCTACGATATTGATACTGCTCTCGTCAATGCCAAACGGCAGCTTGGTCTTGTCCCACAGGAATTTAATTTCAATCAATTTGAGACGGTGATTCAGATTGTATTGAATCAGGCAGGGTATTATGGCGTTCCGCGCAATGTAGCGCAGGAAAGAGCTGAAACCTATCTTACTCAATTGGATTTATGGGAAAAACGCAACGAACGAGCAATTCGTTTGTCGGGTGGTATGAAACGGCGTTTAATGATTGCTCGTGCTTTAATGCACCAGCCAAAATTGTTGATTCTTGATGAACCCACAGCGGGAGTAGACATCGAACTGCGCCGATCTATGTGGGAGTTTTTGAGAGAATTGAATGCGCAGGGAACCACGATCATTTTGACGACTCATTATCTTGAAGAAGCTGAAATGTTGTGCCGTAACATTGGCATTATCCAGCACGGTGAGTTGGTAGAAAATACGACGATGAAAGATTTGCTCAGCCAGCTTGAATGTGAAACATTCTTGTTCGATTTAGCGCCGAAAGGAACAATACCTATTGTTGAAGGTTACGACTACCGTCTGGTTGATGCAGCAACGTTAGAAGTAGACGTAAAACGTGGGCAGGGCTTGAATGATATTTTCTCCCAGCTAAGTACACAGGGTATACAAATCAGCAGCATGCGTAACAAAGCGAACCGTCTGGAAGAGCTGTTTGTTGGATTAACCAATAATAATCAAGGGGATAGATAATGATCCAACTGTATTGGGTGGCTCTGAAAACCATTTGGATTAAAGAGATCACCCGTTTTGGTCGTATTTGGGTACAGACATTACTACCGCCTGTAATCACTATGTCCCTTTATTTCGTTATATTTGGCAATCTGGTGGGTTCCCGCATTGGTGAAATGGGGGGATTTGGCTATATGCAGTTTATTGTGCCTGGGCTGATAATGATGTCAGTAATTACCAACTCTTACTCTAACGTTTCTTCATCTTTCTTTGGCGCTAAGTTCCAGCGCAGCATTGAAGAAGTGTTGGTCGCTCCGGTTCCAACCCATATCATCATTGCTGGGTTTGTTGGAGGCGGAGTGGCCCGTGGGGTGTGCGTTGGTATTCTGGTGACATTAGTTTCCCTGTTATTCGTACCGTTACAGATACATTCATGGGGAATGGTGGTAATCACTTTGCTGGCAACGGCGATCCTATTTTCGTTGGCGGGGCTGTTGAATGCTATTTTTGCGAAAACATTCGATGATATTAGCATTATCCCAACATTTGTTCTGACTCCATTGACTTATCTGGGAGGCGTATTTTACTCCCTTACCTTATTGCCAACTTTTTGGCAGGCGGTGTCAAAACTTAACCCAATCGTCTATATGGTCAGTGGTTTCCGCTATGGTTTTCTCGGTATTATGGATGTTTCTTTAGCGATGACATTAGGTATGTTGAGCCTATTTATTATTGGATTCTATTTCCTGGCTTGGTATCTAATTGAATCAGGGCGAGGATTAAGAACGTAATAGCCAAAATCTGGTGCTCCGCCGTTGATTACGGCGGAGTGGGGAATAAAAATTCTTTAATGACAACCATTTTTGGTTAAAAAATCAACAACACCGCGATTGGCTGGAGGAAATTCATCAGCAATTAGTTTTGATTGCAAAACCCAACGGGAAGGTTGCCCTTCTTTACCAAATGGCTCATCTTTCCATTCATCAACCAAAAAAAAGTCAAGAGTAATACTTCTATCAGGAAAATCATGTGTGATGGTATCGATTAATTCACAGTGAGTTACCGTGATCCCAACCTCTTCCTTTAATTCTCTAATCAATGCTTGTTCAGATGTTTCTCCCTGCTCAAGTTTTCCTCCGGGGAACTCCCAAAAGCCGCCCATATGCGAATCAGCACTGCGCTGAGTGATAAAAATTTCATCATTGCTATTTTTAATGATGCCTGCGGCAATATGCAGATATTTTTTTTCCATAATCGTTTTTCTTGCTGTTTATTAATCTAAGTGACTATCTCTTGCAGACTACATTAAAATTAGTTTAAATCGCAAACTTGTATCGCATGCAAAGTGTAATCGTTTTTACCGCTTTTTATTACCAATTACCCCTCTATATAAAAACATATCATGTAAAACAAACCGCAAAAAGTGTAAGAAATTAACCTACAAATAGATTGAAACAACTATTTTAAAGATTAAGGAAGCACAGTTTATGCAAAATGATGTTCAATCATTGATCGAAGCAAGGCAAATCGCCTATCAATTTTCTGGTGAAGCAACCCCCCTGTTTTCTGGTATTGATATGTTTTTGAATGCAGAACAACATGCCTTAGTTGGACGGAATGGTATTGGTAAATCTTGGCTGGCATCAATATTGGCACAGCAGGTTCTTCCCACAGAAGGCAATGTAAAGCATTTTTGTGATGTGGGTTATTTATCACAAGGTTTAACACCTTTTGCCGGTAGTGCTGCGGATATGTTGGGGATGACCAAAATCATGGAAGCCAATGAACGTATTCTGGCAGGGAGTGGGGACGAAACAGATTTTGATGTTATGGAAGGTAACTGGGATTGGCAATTTCAGACAGAATCTTTACTGGCAGAAGGTGAACTCAGCCCAAGCGTATTAAACCAACCTTTTGATTCCTTGAGTGGTGGAGAGCAAACACGGATCAGGCTATTAACATTAAAACGGCAAGGTGCTGGTTTTATGATTCTGGATGAGCCAAGTAACCACCTTGATCGGCAAGGGCGTCTTTGGTTGTCTCAATGGCTGGGAACTTTCAGCGGTGGTATTTTGCTGGTAACCCATGATACCCAACTTTTACAATATGTATCGATTATTTATGAAATTGGTGGATTGGGATTATCTCGTAGTATTGGTGGATGGGAAACTTGGCTGGAAAGTAAGGAACAACAAAGGCTCGGTATTCAACGCGAAGTGGATCAAACTCAAAAAAATCTGAAACAAGTTTTGCGTGATAAGCAAAAAGACCGTGAAAAAACCAGTAAAAGGCAAAGTCAAGGCAAGCAAAAACGAGAAAATGCCAATCAAGCCAAAATCCTCCTTGATCGTCAACTTGGACGCTCAGAAGCCACACTGTCACGGCAAGCAATACAACACAAAGAACGAATCCAAAGGAGTTCATCACTCGCTACAGATGCCAGAGAAAAACTGGAAATTATCGATCCATTATCAATCGTACTTGCAACCCCACAAACGGCTACTGCTCCTCTACTTTACTTACAAGATGTCATCTTACCTTTTGGTTCAGGATCTCCTATCAGCTTGACTATCAATAATAGCGATCGTCTCGCTGTTATCGGTAAAAATGGTCGTGGAAAATCGACCCTGCTAAAAGTCATGACAGGTTCTCTCATCCCCAAGCAAGGTATTTGCCAGATAACCCCTTCACATCGCCTGATGGATCAACATTTTTCTTTCCTTGATAAAAACCAGTCTGCACTGCATAACTTTCAATTGCAGTCGCCAGGCTGGACTGAAGATCGTTACCGTACTCGATTGGCACAGTTGCGTATTCGAGGCGATGAAGCCTTGAAGCCTGTCGGCTATCTGAGTGGGGGAGAACAATTGAAGGTCGCATTAGCTTGCCTGTTTTGTGGGCCATATGCGCCTGCCCTACTGTTATTGGATGAACCTGACAATCATCTGGATATTGAGTCGCGTGAACTGCTTCAAAAAGCATTACATGACTATACGGGGGCTATGGTGCTAATTTCCCACGACGATCAATTCATCAAAAATGTAGGTAATATGCAGGAATTAGTATTGAATAGCAGAGAAGTGCCGTAATCTAAGCCTTCATATGACAAAACCCTCAAATCTATTCCTTAAGCAAGTTTCATTGAAGAATGTTCTTGCAGAATAAGAGCTAAGGGTTTTTGTTAAATCAATTCGTGCTAACGGCAACTGAATGAGTCAATTCCATTAGCACGATTAACTTTACTTATAAACTACCGTGGCAATGCTTAAATTTTTTGCCAGAACCGCATGGGCAAGGATCATTACGTCCGACTTTGCGCTCTCCCGTTGCCATTTGAGCCTCAGCTTCTGACATCAACGCACCTTGCTCAACTTCATGGCTCAAGTGTTGTTGTCTTGCCAAACGCTCTGCTTCTTCACGACGCTGCTGTTCAAGCGCTTCAACTTCTTCTGGCATTCTAACTTGAACTTTGCTCAAGGTACTGATCACTTCATATTTCAGTGATTCCAACATGTTGGAAAACATGGAGAAGGATTCACGTTTGTATTCCTGTTTTGGATCTTTCTGTGCATAACCGCGCAGGTGAATCCCCTGACGCAGATAATCCATCGCAGCCAAATGCTCTTTCCATAATGTATCCAAAGTTTGCAACATGATGCCTTTTTCAAAGTTGCGCATCATTTCTGTACTGACGATTTCTTCTTTCTGCTTATAAACTTCGATCGCTTTCTCAAGAATACGTTCACGCAACGTTTCTTCGTGTAATTCAGGTTCTTTGTCCAACCACTCTTTAATCGGCAGAGCCAAATCGAAATCGTTGACTAAACGTTCCTGCAAACCGTCAACATCCCACATTTCTTCCAGTGATTGCGGTGGAATGTAAGCATCAATTGTTATTTTGAAGACATCTTCACGGATGCTAGTGATGGTTTCGCTGACATCACTCACGTCAAGCAAATCATTACGCTGAGCATAAATTGCACGGCGCTGATCATTCGCGACATCATCATATTCCAGTAATTGTTTACGGATATCAAAGTTGCGGCTCTCAACCTTACGCTGAGCATTAGCAATAGCTTTAGTCACCCATGGATGTTCAATCGCTTCACCCGGCTGCATGCCAAGTTTACGCATCATGCCCGTCACACGATCAGAAGCAAAAATACGCATCAAGGAATCTTCCATTGAGAGATAGAAGCGCGAAGAACCCGCATCACCCTGACGTCCTGCACGACCACGTAACTGGTTATCAATACGGCGTGATTCATGACGCTCTGTACCGATAATATGTAATCCACCCGCTGCCAATACTGCATCATGGCGCTCTTGCCATGCTGCCTTAATTTTCTCGATTTGTGCTTCGGTTGGATCTTCCAATTTAGCAATTTCCGCCTGCCAGCTTCCTCCCAACACGATATCTGTACCACGTCCCGCCATGTTGGTTGCAATAGTTACCGTACTGGCCTGACCAGCCTGTGCAACAATGTCAGCTTCCATTGCATGGAATTTTGCGTTCAATACGTTATGTACAATGCCAGCTTCAGTTAATACCTTAGAAATGAGTTCCGATTTTTCAATCGAAATTGTTCCCACCAAAACAGGCTGACCACTGTTTGTCCTATCTTTGATATCTTCAATGATTGCGTCAATTTTTTCTGCTTCTGTCATGTAGACCAGATCTGACAAGTCCTTACGGATCATTGGGCGATTGGTTGGAACGACAATGGTATCCAGTTTATAAATGGAACTGAATTCAAAGGCTTCCGTATCGGCTGTTCCTGTCATCCCTGCCAGTTTTTCGTATATACGGAAATAGTTCTGGAATGTGATTGAAGCCAGCGTCTGGTTTTCATTCTGAATTTCAACACTTTCTTTAGCTTCCACAGCTTGGTGCAAGCCATCAGACCAACGACGCCCTTGCATGGTACGCCCTGTATGTTCATCAACGATGATAACCTCACCGTCTTTAACGATATAATCAACATCACGGGTAAACAGAGCATGAGCACGCAAAGCGGCTGTCACATGGTGCATTAGCATGATATTGGTTGGTGAATACAAGGATTCGCCTTCATCCATCAATTTAGCATCCACCAATAACTCTTCAATCAGCACCAAACCACGCTCTGTCAGGTTGACTTGGCGGGTTTTTTCATCAACAGAGAAATGGCCTTCTCCCTGGAATGAGTCTGAATCCTCTTTTTCCTGACGAATCAGTTTCGGGATCAGTTTATCCACCTTGATATAAAGCTCAGAGCTGTCTTCCGCAGGCCCTGAAATAATCAATGGGGTACGGGCTTCATCGATCAGAATGGAGTCCACCTCATCCACCAGCGCATAGTGCAATTTGCGTTGAACACGCTCTTCTGGACTAAATGCCATATTGTCACGCAGATAGTCGAAACCAAACTCATTGTTAGTGCCGTAAGTGATATCCGTAGCATAGGCTTCACGTTTTGCCGGTGCTGGCATGCCCGGTAAGTTAATACCAACACTCAGGCCAAGAAACTCAAACAATGGACGGTTATTTTCAGCATCACGCTGCGCCAAGTAATCGTTCACGGTAACAACGTGAACACCTTTACCACTTAAGGCGTTAAGATAAGCAGGTAATGTTGCTGTCAGCGTCTTACCTTCACCGGTGCGCATCTCCGCTATGCAACGCTCATTCAATACCATCCCACCCAGCAGCTGCACATCAAAGTGACGCATACCAAACACGCGCTTGCTGGCTTCACGCACAGTAGCAAAGGCTTCTGGCATAATTTTTTCCAGAGGCTCACCTTCTTTTAAGCGAGCACGGAACAGACTGGTTTTCGCTTTCAGTTCTTCATCAGAAAGTTTTTCAAAGTCCGATTCCATGTGGTTGATGACATCAACCACTTTATGCAAACGGCGCAAGGTACGGTCATTGCGACTACCAAAAATTTTTGTCAGTAATTTAATCAGCATAATTAGTACATCTCAGATAGGGCTATTGTTGTAGCCAATCAATCATTTATTAAAAACTGTCTTATTAAAATTAGGATGAAATAAAACAGCCGCATTAAAGCAAAAATAGATGACTGGGCGTTGGCCCTGCCCTAATTCCCTGAACTTTAGCTACCCAAAGAGCTGGAGTATGGGTATCAGGAAGTACAAAATTCACCATCGCAACATCTGAGATAACTCCTTCAAATGGTGTTGGCGTTTGTGTCAGCATGGCATGCAACGTATCCAGCATAAGTTGTTGCATGGACGGAGAAGAAACCCGAATACTTTCTTTTACTACTTCGTATTTGACTAGCTCTGTAACAGAAAAAGCAAAAGAAAGTTGACGGATCACATTACGAACGGCATGTTGCTGCCAATAATTCAAAGAATTAGAAGGTTGACGCTGAACACTTTTTAATTGGAGCAAGTGTAATTTAAATAAGTGTTCAAAAGAGGAAAGTGCTTGATTACGGCTTCCTTGGGTAGAGGAAGTATTTGTATGGGTTAGGCTTTCTGCCACTCCAGCAAAAACAGTAGGGACACCAATTCCTGTCGCAACCATGCCCAGTAAAAGGTGAGACCAAAAATAACGCCTACCAAATTGTCGCCAAAGATTTAAAATACTCATTAACCCTTCATTAATAAATACTGGAACTGCTTCTATTATGCGAGATAGCCGCCCACAATCACTGGATACGCTGTTTGAAGATGAGGCAACTGTCGGAAAAAGCCCACTTCAAGTTATTCAACAACATGCCATCGCATTATTGAAACTCAACCGTACAGTTCTCAGTTTGCTTCCTGCACAACTGCACCCGTGGTGCAGGGTCGCCAATTATCGCAAACAAATTCTGGTACTGGAAGCGGGAAATGCCAGTTGGATGACCCGGCTTCGTTATGAAATTCCCTGCTTGCTGTCTACATTGAGAAGCGAAATTCTACCATCTTTATCCTCAATCGACATCAGGATTAATCCATCATTAATGGTTAAGTGTGATAATAATGAACAAGGATTCTCAAAATCGTCAACAAAAGCATTCAGTAATGATAATCAGGAATTACCAAAGCGCCAATTAACCCATGAAAGTGCAAAAACATTAATGATGTTGGCTGAAAACAGCCCTGAAAAATTGAAAAGAAAATTGGAACGGTTGGCTGCGCTGGCCGGAGAGGTTACCAGTACAGCCAAAAAGAAGCGCTAGCGCTGAATGAAGAACATCAGCGAAAGTAGCGTAACAGAGAATATAACCCACTGGTGCATCATAAGAATGCGCTCAACATTCTTTATCAATATACGCGTTATTAGTACACGCGTTATCAATATTCACGTTAGCCATTATGCCCACACCAGCTATGCCAACACTAATGATGGAGCGCGGAAAGCCAATGGCATTTCAGCTTCATCTTCAAATGTGACAAATTCCCAAGCACTTTCCTTCGCTAAAACAGCTTGCAGCAATTTGTTATTCAGTGCATGGCCTGATTTGAACGCAGTAAAGGCACCAATGACATTATAGCCACACATGAATAAATCACCGATGGCGTCCAACATTTTATGGCGGACGAATTCATCTTCAAAACGCAAGCCATCTTCATTGAGTACGCGGTAGTCATCAACCACAATCGCACAATCAAAGCTGCCGCCAAGGCATAACCCTTGAGACTGCAAGTACTCAATATCGCGCATAAATCCAAAAGTACGTGCCCGACTAATCTGACGAACAAATGAATCCGCAGAGAAATCCAGACTATAGCGCTGTGAACTGGCATCAATCGCTGGATGATTAAAGTCGATGGTAAAATCCAGACTGAAGCCATGATATGGCGCCAATTCAGCCCATTTATCACCGTCTTCTACACGAACGCTTTCTTTCATTCGCACGAATTTCTTCGCTACGTTCAGCTCTTCAATGCCCGCATCCAATAACAGGAAAACAAACGGGCTGGCGCTGCCATCCATAATCGGGACTTCGGGGGCATCGACTTCAATAACAATATTGTCGATTCCTAAACCAGCCAGCGCTGCATTCAAATGCTCAACTGTTGAAATACGTACATTATGCTCATTCACCAGACAAGTACAGAGCATAGTATCACGCACAGATTTGGCATCTGCCGGAAAATCAACCGGAGGATTCAAGTCAGTACGACGATAGATGACCCCGGTATTAGCCGGCGCTGGACGCATTGTCAGCGTGACTTTCTTCCCGGTGTGCAAACCGACGCCGGTCGCTTGAACAATACGTTTTAATGTCCTTTGTTTGATCATCGTTTATATCTCGCAATATTACTTATCCCGCCAATCACTATAATGCATGACTGACGGGACAGTTTAGCACAAAAAGCGGAGAAACCAATTTTTTAGCGATTAATCAGCCTGCTTACGCAAGAATGCAGGAATGTCCAGATAATCAGGCTCTTTGCTCGTATGTGCATTTTGGTCATTTACAACTTTTGCCGCTGTTTTATTCTCATCAGATAATGAAGAGATTCCGCCAGACATCTGCTGGTAACGGTGCTCCATCGTATTTGCCTGAGGAGCCTTGTTGTTGGTCACCAAGGTGATTTCTGGACGTTTATCCATTCCAATGCCTGTTGCCACAACAGTAACACGCAGCTCATCATTCATGTCTGGATCCAGTGACGTACCGATAACCACAGTTGCATTATCTGAAGCAAATGCACGGATTGTGTTACCAACTGTTTCAAATTCATCCAAACGCAGGTCAAAGCCCGCTGTAATGTTAACCAGAACGCCGCGTGCACCAGAAAGATCAATATCTTCCAGTAATGGACTGGAGATAGCCATTTCTGCTGCTTCTTCCGCACGATCTTCGCCCTGCGCGATACCTGAGCCCATCATGGCGTAACCCATTTCTGACATCACGGTACGAACGTCGGCGAAGTCAACGTTCATCAGGCCTGGGCGAGTAATCAGCTCTGCAATACCCTGAACTGCCCCTTTCAGGACATCATTGGCTGCACCGAATGCATCCAACAGGGAAATGCCTCGTCCCAGAACTTTCAATAACTTGTCATTTGGAATAGTGATCAATGAATCCACATGCTTGGACAGTTCAGTGATCCCTTGTTCCGCAAAGGCCATGCGTTTTTTGCCTTCGAAATTAAATGGCTTAGTGACGACTGCAACAGTCAAAATGCCAAGTTCTTTAGCAATTTCAGCTACAACAGGTGCTGCCCCTGTTCCCGTGCCACCGCCCATACCAGCGGCAATGAATACCATATCTGCACCTTCCAGTGCGGTACGCAGTGATTCACGGTCTTCTTCCGCAGCAGTACGACCAACCTCAGGGTTTGCACCAGCACCTAATCCTTTCGTAATACCGTTGCCAATCTGGATAGTCTGACCAACCGCCGTCTTACGTAACGCTTGAGCATCTGTGTTAACCGCAAAGAAGTCAACGCCTTCAATGCGCTCACGCACCATGTGCTCCACAGCATTACCGCCGCCGCCGCCGACGCCGATGACTTTAATCACCGCGTCGTTGGTTAATTCCAGTGGTTCAAACATAATTTCTCTCCGTTTTGTGCCTTTATATCGAGGCCCGCGACATTGTCGTAGCCTCTGTATAAAAAATCAAAATTCTTTTTTCAGCCAGTTGCTGACTTTCTTAAACCAGCCGCTCACTGACGTTCTTTTATCGGCATCAGAATCACCGCCAAGGTGAGATTCTTTGCCATAATGCAGAAGCCCGACTGCTGTTGAGTAGCAAGGCTCCTGCACATAATCTGTAAGTCCAGTAATGTTCAAGGGACGGCCAATGCGAACTTGGGTATGGAATACCCGTTGAGCACACTCGGCCAGACCATCAATCTGGGCTCCTCCCCCTGTAAGAACTATCCCTGCCGCCAGGTGGTGTTTTACTCCCTGCTGCCGCAATTGTTCCTGCAATCGCAAAATTTCATCGTTCACTAAATTCAGCAGTTCGGTATAACGGGGCTCGATCACTTCAGCCAACGTCTGACGTTGCAAGCTACGAGGAGGACGCCCACCCACACTAGGGACTTCTACACTCTCATCCTTGCTAACTATCGAACCTAATGCGCAGCCATGACGAACCTTGATGGTTTCAGCATCACTCGGGGGAGTACCAAATGCATAGGCGATATCACTGGTCACCACATTGCCTGCATAAGGAATAACCTTGGTATGACGCAATGCGCCGCCAGTATATACAGCGATATCCATCGTCCCGCCACCGATATCAACGACACATACCCCCAATTCACGTTCATCTTCCGTTAACACAGCATAACTTGCTGCCAGCCCTGCAAAAATAAGTTGATCAACTTTCAACCCACAACGTTCAACAGCTTTTACAATATTTTTCGCCATGTCGTTATGGCAGGTAATCAAGTGAACTTTCGCTTGCATGCGCACACCAGAAAGCCCAACCGGATTTTTTATTCCTTCCTGATAGTCAATCGCGTATTCCTGTGGGATAACATGCAAAATACGGTGTTCATCACGAACACGAACCGACTTAGCTGTATGGACAACACTGTCCACATCATCCTGTGTCACTTCTTCTTCAGAAACCGGCACCATGCCAATCTCGTTCTGGCAACTGATATGCTTGCCAGAAAGTGCCAGATAGACTGAAGAAATCTGGCAGTCCGCCATGAGTTCGGCCTGATCAATGGCACGCTGTACGCATTTGACGACCGATTCAAGATCGTTGACACCGCCTTTGTCCATGCCGCGGGATGGGCAATTTCCTACGCCGATAATATTAACCATACCATCGGGCAGAATTTCACCAACCAAGGCAGATACCTTTGCTGTACCAATTTCAAGGCCAACTACCAATTTTCTGTCCGTTGATTTGATCATCGTTATTCTGCCTGTCTCTGTATTATTACCAGTCACTGTTTGTTTTTTTGCCCGTTCATTGAAACCGGCGTATCAGTTAATAAAGGAGCCCAACCTACCGCTGCACCGCTGTTATAGCGTAAGTCAATATAACTCAAGCGTTTTTCAGAGTTTTTCAGCAATACAGGATAAAGTTCAATAAAACGGCTCATTCTCTCCATTTTATGTTTAGTTCCTAGCTCTAAGCGGATATTATTATCCAATATCAACTGCCAGGAATTACGCGCTGTCATTATCACTGTTTTCAGTTTTATCTGGTGTTCTTTAAGAAACCTTGCCATTGTATGATATCCATCCAACACCTCTTTTTGTTTGCCTTCAGGCCCATACAACTTCGGATATTGCTTATTTGCATTGCGTTCCATGGGCAAACTGAATACCCGACCTTCAGCATCCAACAGTTTGGTATCGTTCCAGCGCGCATAAGGCACATATTCTACCAGATGTATTTTAAGTTCATCAGGCCATTGTTTACGCACAGTGACCTGCCGAATCCATGGCAGGTGTTTAATATTTTCCTGAATGACGTTAACATCCTGAGTCATAAATGTTCCGGGAGATCCCAGGGACAAAATGGCCTGCCTTACATCATCATTCGTGGTGTAATGGCGTTCACCAGTCAATACCAGCTTCGAGAGCGGTAACCGGCTAGAGTCTTTCATCCAGTCCAGTGTCATCCAACCTCCCCATATGATGGTGCCAACCACCATTAAGAAGAAGATGATTCCTACCAGATAATAACCGTTACTTGGACGAGCCCCCTGAGCTTCGTTCTCCCGTTCCCGGATATTCCGGGCTGCCTGCGACATTTTAATCAACCAATTCCAAAATTCTCGCTACGAGTTGAGAGAAATTGAGTCCCGCCTGACGCGCAGCAATTGGTACAAGACTATGATTCGTCATGCCAGGGGAGGTGTTAACCTCCAACAAATAGAAGTTCCCATTACCGTCATCCATGATATCAACTCTCCCCCAACCACGACATCCCAGCGCTTTATACGCCTTTGATGCGATATCTGACAACTCTTGCTCTTTTTCCACACTCAAGCCGCTTGGACAAAAATATTGCGTTTGGTTGGAAATATATTTTGCATCGTAATCGTAAAATACTTCCGGAGCCTGAATACGGATGGAAGGAAGTGCTTCATCTCCCAAGAATCCTACCGTGTATTCAGGGCCAAACAGCCATTTTTCAACCAGCACATCAGTATCGTATTTAAATGCCAGCGCCAATGCGCCACGCAATTCGGAATAATCATTCACCTTGGTCATCCCTACGCTGGAACCTTCCAGATTCGGTTTAACCATTAATGGTAGACCTAGCTCTTGAACATACTCTTTGAGTTGAAAATCATTAGCTTGTTCAAATTTTTGAGAATTAATTACGACATAAGGGGAAACAGGTAGTTTTGCTCCCTGCCATAGCTGCTTTGTACGCAATTTATCCATTGACAATGCTGATGCCATCACTCCGCTGCCGGTATAAGGAAGTTGCAAAAATTCCAGTAAACCTTGCAACGTACCATCCTCACCACCACGACCATGCAGGGCGATAAAGACTTTACTGAATCCTTCCTCTTTGAGTTTAGTCACATCAAAGTCTTTCGTATCAACTGAATAAGCATTAATACCCGCTTCCTTCAGCCCAGCCACAACAGCATGCCCTGATTGCAATGAAACTTCGCGCTCAGCAGAAGTTCCACCTAACAGAACAGCGACTTTATCAACCATGATGTTCTCCCTCATTAAAAGATGGCTGCAATTTTGTTTCAGCCAAATTGCGCGCTATTTTACCGATATTACCAGCACCTTGTACCAGGACTAAGTCATTGTTTTCTATAACCTGTGACAGGATAGTTGAAATTTGTTCAGATTCTGATACAAAAATCGGGTCCAATTTGCCACGGCTGCGGATAGTACGGCATAAAGACCGGCTATCCGCTCCTGGGATTGGTATTTCACCTGCGGCATACACATCCAGCATCAATAGAACGTCTACCTGACTCAAAACATTGGCAAAATCATCATATAAATCACGAGTTCGCGTATAACGATGTGGCTGGAATACCATTACAATACGTTTATCCACCCAACCTGCTCGTGCAGCTTTAATCGTTGCATCAACTTCCGTCGGATGATGACCATAATCATCAACCAACATCACGCTACCTTCTTTGCCATTGATATGCTTGAGAGAAAACTCCCCCAGAAAATCAAAGCGGCGCCCAGTTCCCTGAAATTCGGCCAGAGATGCAAGAATAGCGGTATCATCAATACCCTCTTCTGTCGCCACTGCGACGGCAGCGGTTGCATTCAGCGCATTGTGGCGTCCCGGGGCATTTAACACCACATGCAGATCTGGCAAATCATATCGGCTGATGGTGAAAAATCCTTGAGCACCTTTCTGCTCATAATGAGTAATACGAACGTCCGCTTCCTCACTGAAACCGTAGGTCGTGATATAACGCCCAATCCGGGGAATCAACTCCTTCACGACAGGATCGTCAATACACATAACAGCACGGCCATAAAATGGCAGGTTATGCAAGAAGTTAACGAATGTTTGTTTCAGGTTTTCGAAATCCCCTTGATAGGTATCCATGTGATCAGCTTCAATATTAGTGACAACCGCCACCATCGGCTGCAAATGCAAGAATGAAGCATCACTTTCATCTGCTTCCGCGATCAGATAACGGCTGCTACCTAAACGAGCATGTGTTCCTGCTGCTTTCACCAACCCGCCATTAACAAACGTAGGATCAAGACCCGCCTGCGCATAAATGCCGGCAATCATTGCCGTCGTCGTGGTTTTTCCATGCGTTCCTGCAATAGCAATACCGTGGCGATAACGCATAAGCTCTGCCAGCATTTCCGCACGACGGATTACCGGAATTCGACTTTCACGAGCAGCCACAATTTCCGGATTGTCTGCTGATATTGCCGTGGATGCCACCACTACACTGGCATCCCGCACATTTTCCGGACGGTGATTAAAATAAATAGTTGCACCCAGTGCAATCAGTTGTTGTGTGACAGGATTGGGTGCCAGATCAGAACCACTTATCTGATAACCTTCATTAGCCAACACCTCGGCGATGCCACCCATGCCAGCACCACCGATGCCAACAAAGTGGATATGCCTGACTTTTCTCATTTCAGGCACTGAAGTTCTTAATTTCGCCAATTGTTGTGTATTCACGTTTTAATCTTCACTCATTATGTTTACGTCACCGTTCTACTTGGAACGGCCTGAATAATTCTTTACAGCCTCGATCAACGCTGCTGCTACACGCTCGGTTGCATTGATGATAGCGACCGAGCGTGCTTTTTCTGCCATTTCCAGCAATTGTGGGCGTTGCCACTGAGTCAGTAGCTCTACGACAGCATCAACCGTGAATTCGGGCTGTTCCAGTATCTTTGCTGCTCCCGCTTTTTCTAAAGGCAAAGCATTCCAATATTGCTGACGATCTTTATGCTGGAAAGGAACAAAAATCGCAGGTAAGCCTGCGGCGGAAACCTCACTGACCGTAAGTGCGCCAGAACGGCATACGACAATATCGGCCCATGCATAAGCCTGTGCCATATCGTCAATAAATTCAGTCACTTTGAATTCAGATTTGACTGAATTCTCATATTTTTTCTGCGTTTCTTCCTGAGCACCCTTTCCGGCCTGATGCCATAAGCTGATTTTATCGCCCAAACGAGCAGCCACTTCCGGCATAGTTTGGTTCAAAATCCTTGCTCCCTGGCTACCGCCAACGACAAGCACCCGAACAGGCCCCTCACGCCCAGTCAAACGCTGCGCTGGTACTGGCAATGCGAGTACATCTTCCCTCACGGGGTTACCAACAACCGGCGCTTTAGGGAATGCCCCTGGGAATGCCTGTAAAACCGTTTTGGCAATTTTGGCCAACCAACGATTAGTCAATCCCGCAATGCCATTCTGCTCATGCAGTACAACCGGTATGCCGCATAACCATGCCGCTATTCCACCAGGCCCAGAGACATATCCGCCCATTCCCAGCACAACATCCGGCTGATAACGGCGCATAATGGCTTTTGCCTGTCGAATAGCCTTAAAAATTCGAATGGGGGCAGCAAGCAATGCTTTTATTCCCTTACCCCGCAAGCCTGAAATCTGAATAAATTCGATATCAATGCCATGTTTCGGAACTAAATCGGCTTCCATGCGATCCGCAGTTCCCAACCAGCGAATATCCCAACCTTGCTCTTTTAAATGGTGAGCAACTGCCAGCCCCGGGAACACATGACCTCCCGTACCGCCTGCCATCACCATTAAACGCTGGTTTTTGCCACTCATTTAGGACTCCTTACGAACGCCTGCGCTTTTGCCAGACGTACTTCATAATCAATGCGCAATAACAAAACCGTGGCCGTTGACATCACTATCAAACTGGAGCCACCGTAACTGATTAAAGGTAATGTCAATCCCTTCGTCGGCAACAGACCTGCCGCTACGCCAACGTTGATGAATGTCTGAAAACTGAACCATATGCCGATGGCACAAGCCAGAAAACCAGAGAACCGTTGATTAAGCTGCAACGCCCTGCGACCGATCATCATTGCGCGAAAAGCGACGAAAAATATCATTGCCAACACTAAAGCAACACCGAAATAACCTAATTCTTCGGCAATAACGGAGACAATAAAGTCAGTATGGGATTCCGGCAGATATTCAAGTTTCAGGATTGAATTTCCCAGTCCTTGCCCAAAAAAAGTTCCACGGCCAAATGCCATTAACGATTGGACTAATTGATAACTGCTGCCAAAAGGATCTTCCCACGGATTCAGGAAAGAGGTTACCCTGCGCATACGATAAGGCTCAGTAATAATCAATACGCACACAGCAAATATTCCGCAGCCAATAATGGCAAGGAATTGCCACAACTTAGCCCCCGCCAGAAACAGCAGTGCCAGTGTTGTCACAAATAATACAATCACTGTCCCCAAATCAGGCTGTGCCAATAACAAAATTGCCAATGCAATCATGACACCCATCGGCTTGCAAAAGCCCCAGAAATTGTTCCTTACTTCTTCAACTTTCCTAACCAAATAGCTGGAGAGATAACAAAAGAGTGATAGTTTCGACAGTTCTGCTGGTTGAATACGCAATGGGCCTATCGCTACCCAGCGTGATGCACCATTGATTGAATTTCCCACAAACAACACCATAAGCAGCATCATGATCGTGCCTAATAACATGACGTTGCTATAACGCAGCCAGAAGTCCATCGGAATGCGCAGCGTAATAAGGGACAGGAAAAAACACAGTGACAAGTAAATTCCATCCCGTCGTGCAAAGATAAGGGGATCTTCGGCAAGACGCTGACCAGCGGGCATTGATGCCGACGTTACCATGATAAAACCAATCATGGCCAACCCTAATACCATCCAGACCAAGGTACGATCATACATAACGGTATTTGTGGCATCTGCCTCCACATTTCCCGTCAACCAAGTTTTAAATTTCCCAAGGCCTGGAATGGTCATCAGCCTAACTCCTCTGCCAAACGAGCAAATTCATGACCACGATGTTCAAAACCGTTGAACTGATCGAAGCTCGCGCAAGCGGGTGACAGCAATACCATGTCGCCAGAAACCAACTTGCATGCAATTTCTTTCATCGCCTGTTCCATTGTTTCTGTCAGTGTTGAAATTTCAGGACGCAATTGTGCCAATTGCCCTCCATCACGACCGAAACAGTAAAGACGAATGAGATTCCCCGATATATAGGGTTTCAGTGGGGTAAAATCCGCCGCTTTTCCATCTCCCCCCACTAAAAGATAGAGTGTGCCTGCCAGCCTCAATCCACTGAGCGCCGCTTGGGTGCTGCCAACGTTGGTTGCCTTGGAATCATTCACCCAACGGACACCATTTCTCATATGAACTACCTGAAAACGGTGCTCCAATCCGGCAAAAGTACGTAAAGCCTGAAGGCTGGCTGCGCGAGGGATACCTACAGCATCCGCCAAAGCTAACGCAGCCAATCCATTAGTGTAGTTATGTTGCCCAGCCAACTGCATTTCACGCATTGCCAACACTGGGTGTTGATTGACCAGCAGTTGTTGATGTTCACTATCAAGCTGATAATCACCGTTATTCACACCAAAACTGATACAACGGCTATCTTTGCCTGTTTCTGGCAATGTCAGAGCATCTTGTTCATTGACTACGCAGATTTTTGCCTGATTATAAATTTGTAATTTCGCCGCGCGATACTGTGACAATCCTTGCGGATAACGAACCATGTGGTCTTCTGTAACATTCAGTACGGTCGCTGCCGCTGCTTTCAAGCTATAAGTCGTTTCAAGTTGGAAACTGGACAGCTCCAGTACATAGAGCTGGTAAGGTTGTTTCAGTAATTCCAGAGCAGGGACACCAATGTTGCCACCAACACCAACCAGCCATCCCGCTTCTTTTGCCATTTCGCCAACCAGGGTGGTCACGGTGCTTTTACCATTTGACCCCGTAATGGCAACAATCGGTGCAGTCGCTTCACGGCAAAACAGCTCAATATCTCCGATAATTTCAACACCAGCATCCGCCGCCGCCTGCAATTCGGATGTCGCCAGTGCAATACCCGGACTGGCAACGATTAAATCAGCATCCATCAGCCACTGTTTATTCAAACTGCCTGTGTGGCACTCAACTTCATCAGGCAGCTTATCGCTGCCCGGTGGTACTGTACGAGTGTCCATCACACGCGGAGTCACACCACGTGTAATAAAAAAGTCAACGCAGGACAAACCTGTCAGCCCTAACCCAACAATAACGACTTTTTTACCCTCATATTCAGTCATGAATAACTTAGTCATGATTAACGTACCTTCAGCGTTGCCAAACCAATCAACACCAGTATCAGGGAGATAATCCAAAAGCGCACAATAACGCGTGGTTCTGGCCAACCTTTCAATTCATAGTGATGGTGAATCGGCGCCATGCGGAAAATACGCTGTCCACGCAATTTGAATGAGCCAACCTGCAAAATGACAGATAGTGTTTCCACCACGAAAACTCCGCCCATGATCACCAGCAAGAATTCTTGGCGCAGCAATACTGCAATAGTTCCCAATGCTCCACCCAGGGCCAATGAACCAACATCCCCCATAAATACTTGCGCTGGGTAAGTGTTGAACCACAAGAAACCCAGTCCTGCACCAACTATCGCAGTACAGACAATCACCAGATCAGAGGCATTAATCAGATAAGGAATATTCAAGTAAGCAGAGTAATTAGTGTTACCAGTTGCCCACGCTACCAGGCCTAAACCCGCCGCAACCAATACTGTTGGCATGATAGCAAGACCATCCAGTCCATCAGTCAGGTTCACGGCATTACTGGTTCCTACAATCACGAAATAAGTCAGCAAAATGTAAAGCAAACCCAGCTGCGGCATGACATCTTTGAAAAACGGCACCACTAATTGGGTTGCAGGTGTATCTTTGCCGATGCTGTACATAGCAAACGCTACGCCCAGAGCAATAATGGACTGCCAGAAATATTTCCATCGGGCAATTAGCCCCTTGGTATCTTTGCGAACCACTTTGCGATAGTCATCCACAAATCCCACAACACCATAACCCACTAAAACAACCAAGACACACCAGACATAGGGATTATTCAAATTCGCCCATAGCAACACAGAGGTCGTGATGGAAAATAAAATCAGTAATCCTCCCATCGTTGGTGTCCCACGCTTGCTAAAATGAGATTCTGGGCCGTTATCACGTACAACTTGACCTATTTGCAATTTTTGCAGATAAGCAATCAAAGTTGGCCCCATCCATAGTGATATGAGTAATGCAGTAAGCAAACCGACGATGGCTCTGAACGTCAAATAAGAGAAGACGCGAAAACCTGAGTAATAATGATTGGTCAAATATTCGGCTAGCCAAACTAACATTGGAAGTTCTCCTTCAATACGTTCACTACCTCTTCCATTGCGGCACTACGTGAACCTTTAATTAATATGGAAATCATTTCATGTTGTTCCAATAAGGGAAGCAGCGTTGCAACTAATTCAGCCTTGTTTATGAAATGCTGCCCTCGACCACTCGCGCCACTAATATGGGCACTGAGAGTCCCGACGCTGAGTACCTTGTCTATATTTGTGGAAGCTACTGCTTCGCCCACCTCATGATGGCACTCTATCGCCTGATCCCCCAACTCTCCCATATCACCAACTACCATAACCCGATAACCGGGCATCTGCGATAACACATTCGCCGCAGCAATCATGGAACCAGGATTCGCGTTATATGTGTCATCCAATATCACTTTTCCCTCAGTCAGAAGGATAGGGAATAAACGTCCTGCAACCGCTTTCAGTTCTGAAAATCCAGTCCGAATATCATCCAACGATGCACCAACAGAAATTGCGAGTGCACTGGCAGCCAATGCATTGGCAATATTGTGTTTCCCCGGCAATGGTAATGTCAGTTCAACACTCCCGACTGGGCTATGGAGACAAAAATGCGTTGCCAATGGTTGTTCTAAAATATTCGTTGCGTAAAAATCAGACCCTGCCGTTGATGAGACAGAAAAACGCCATACCGTTTGCTGATCGCTGATACTGTGCTGCCAATGGTTCCAATCATTGCTATCCAGATTGATAATGGCGGTTCCAGTCGGAGCAAGGCCTTTAAAGATCTCGCCTTTTGCCTTTGCAACTCCAGCCAAAGAGCCAAATCCTTCCAGATGGGCAGAAAAGAGGTTATTGACTAATGCACTTTCAGGACGAGTCATCTCAGTGGTATAGGCAATTTCACCGATATGATTGGCTCCCAGTTCAATAACCGCAAACTGGTGTTCATCAGTAAGCCTGAACAGGGTTAATGGCACTCCAATGTCATTATTGAAGTTACCTGCAGTATAAAGGGTGTTTCCACACTGACGCAGAATTGCCGCAGTCATCTCTTTTACAGATGTTTTGCCCGATGAGCCGGTCAAGGCCACAATCTTTGCTTTACTTTGCTGACGAACCCAACCCGCCAGTTTTCCCATCGCCAGACGAGTGTCGACGACAACGACCTGAGGACAGTCAATATCAAGGCGACGACTGACCAATAACGCGCTGGCTCCTTGCAGTGCTACAGCAGCGGCGAAATCATGGGCGTCAAATTTTTCCCCTTTTAACGCAATGAATAAACTGCCATGCATGATCTGGCGGCTATCAGTTTCCACGGTATTAATTTGCAGAGTTTCAGCTTGCTGATCAGTAACGCGATATAACTCGCCATCCGTCAACTGAACCAATTTCTGTAGTGTCAGGGGAATCATGCAATTACCCCCAGCAAACGCGCAACGGTCAGGCGATCTGAATAATCCAGACGACGATTGCCGACCAGTTGGTAATCTTCATGACCTTTACCTGCCACAAGAACAACGTCTTCTTCAGTGGCCTGCATAATGGCACTGGTGACAGCCTCAACGCGCCCATGAATTGCCATTGCCTGTCCCGGATCGATGAATCCTTCCAGAATATCAGCCACAATTGCCTGAGGTTCTTCATTGCGAGGATTGTCATCAGTGACAATCACACGATCAGCGCCTTGTTCTGCAACGCCCCCCATTAATGGGCGCTTGCCTTTATCACGATCACCACCACAACCAAACACGCACCAGAGTTGCCCTTTGCAGTGCAGACGTGTCGCAGACAATGCTTTTTCCAAAGCATCAGGAGTATGGGCATAATCAACAACAACTGTCGGACGACCAGCAGCAGAAAAGACTTCCATGCGCCCACAAACGGGTTCCAGACAAGAAGCCGTCGATAACAGTTTCTCCCGGGGATATTCCAGGGACAACAAAGTAGCAAGCACCAGCAGTAAGTTGCTGACATTGAACGCGCCCATCAGGGGACTATTGAGTGTTCCGTTCCCCCAACTGGAAGTAAATGCAATGGCGGCACCTTTATCATGATAATGAACTTCACTGGCCGATAACCAATGCCCCTGCCAATTTTCCGGCAAGTTATTTTCCATTGAGACAGCCACTGCATCCGGCAAACGGGACAACCACTTTTGCCCAACTGCATCATCAGCATTGATGATTTTCTGCTTCGCATTATGGCTGCTGAACAATAGCCATTTAGCATCTTCGTAATTTTCCATATCACCATGATAATCAAGGTGATCTCGGCTTAAATTAGTAAAAACAGCGGCTTGAAATGGCAGTGCAGCCACTCTTCCCTGAATCAGACCATGCGAAGAGACTTCCATCGCAGCAAAGGTGGCGTTTTGATTAACAATTTGCTGTAAATCAAGCTGAATATCAACCGCAGAGCCTGTCGTATTTTCGCTGGGTACTATCATGCCCAACAAACCCTTTCCCACCGTTCCCATCACGGCGCTGGTTTCTCCAAGCCCTTGAGTCCATTGCGCCAATAATTGTGTTGTTGTCGTTTTTCCGTTGGTTCCAGTCACTCCGACCAATTTCAGCTTATTGCCAGGATGTTGGTAAAACTCACCGGCTAATTTTGATAATTTATTATTTAAATCATCCAGATAGATAACAGGCACACCGTGCATTTTCTGCATCGTGCCACTATCCGCTTTTCCCTTCGCTTCTGCAATCACCGCTGAGACACCTTGAGCGATGGCTTGAGGAATATATTGTCGACCATCTGTCTGATGCCCTTGAACGGCAACAAACAGATCTCCGGCAGCCGCCTTACGGCTATCCAATGTCATTTCGCGCAGCGGAAGCTCTGGTGCATCAACACCCCATGGAGCCAATAAATCGCGTAAATTACGATCTGCCACTTTTATCCTCTTTATTTATTAATCATAAATTCGTTTTTATCACCTACAGGCAATGCATCTGGCTCAACATTCATCTTATGCAGAACACCACTCATGATCGCGCCGAAGACAGGTGCTGCAACCGCACCGCCGTAATATTTACCTGCTTGTGGATCATTGATGATTACAACCAGTGCAAACCGTGGACTACTCGCAGGTGCAATCCCTGCGGTATAAGAAATATGCTTATCATTGAGATACCTGCCATCCGGCCCGACTTTTCTTGCCGTACCCGTTTTAACGGCAATGCGATAACCTTTTATCGCTGCCCGTACACCACCGCCTCCCGGTAATGCCACACTCTCCATCATGTGAACCACTGTCCGCATAACATCTTCAGGAAATACCCGGGTGCCCTGTACGGGAGGATCAACTTTGGTGATTGACAGTGGGCGATAAATGCCCAAGCTTCCTATCGTTGCATAGACCCGCGCTAACTGTAGCGGTGTTACCGTCAGCCCGTAGCCAAAAGAAAAGGTGGCCCTATCAAGATCTGACCACCGTTGTTTATTTATTGGAAATGAGCCACTACTTTCTCCGACCAGCCCCAAATTGGTCGGTTTTCCCATCCCAAAGCGTGAATAAACATCTACCACCTCTGAGGCAGGCATCGCTAACGCCAGTTTAGAAACACCAACGTTACTCGACTTTTGTAAAATTCCGGTGATAGTTAACTCAGGACGTGGAGCAACATCTTTGATTTCATGCCCCCGCGAACCATACGTTAATCGGTATGGTCTGGTGTCCAGCACCGTATTTTCTTTGACAATGCCATTATTCAGCGCACTCATTACCACCAGCGGTTTCACCGTGGAACCAGGCTCAAAAGTATCGGTGATGGCGCGGTTACGCATCGCATCTTTTGACGCCCCGACAAAATTATTTGGGTTATAAGATGGGCTATTTGCCATTGCCAGAACTTCACCTGTATTGACATCAACCAATACGGCTGTACCAGATTCTGCTTTGTTCAATTCAACCGCTTTCGTCAGTTCTTGATACACCAAAGTCTGAAGCCGTCTATCTATGCTAAGCGTCAGATCGTGACCAGCCTTGCTATCCGTAGATGAAATATCCTCAATAACACGCCCCATTCGGTCTTTACGAACAGTTCGGCTTCCCGGCATGCCTGTCAGCCAGCTATTAAAGCTCTTTTCAATTCCTTCAATTCCTACGCTATCTATGTTAGTCACCCCAATAATATGTGCAGTCATTGATCCTGCCGGATAATAGCGGCGGTTTTCTTGACGCAAATAGATACCGGGCAGCTTCAATTCCTCAATATAATTGCCGATAGAGGTAGTCACTTGGCGGGCTAGGTAAACAAAGCGCCCTCTGGGAAACCCATTAATTTTACTTTTTAATTGTTCAAGGGGAATGTGAAGCTCACTAGCCAAGGCCTGCCAGCGGATATCATCTGTAACACCGCCTTTTTCAAGTACTTGCTGGGGATCTGCCCAAATAGCATTAAC
The DNA here is from genome assembly GCF_028598555.1 of Xenorhabdus anantnagensis. Classification (GTDB taxonomy): domain Bacteria; phylum Pseudomonadota; class Gammaproteobacteria; order Enterobacterales; family Enterobacteriaceae; genus Xenorhabdus; species Xenorhabdus anantnagensis. The sequence goes on along the minus strand of NZ_JAQRFN010000016.1, from coordinate 53,889 downwards.
AGGAATACTAACAGCCAGTGGACTCCCATTGCGATCATTGATCATACCACGGGCAGTCGGGACAAATTCGACGCGCAGGGAACGCGAATCACCTTCCTTTACCAAACGCGTAGGATTGAGGATCTGCAAATAGGCAGCACGAATCAAAAGCCCGATTAAAGCAAACCCAATGCCTCCACACAGCAAGGCAAAACGCCAGCTTACAAAACTTGCTTTATCTTCTCGCTTTTTCGACTTTAAAGAGCGTGCAGCTTTCATCGCCTACCTTTTGGTTGTCAACTGGAGTCATTCAGTTATCACTATATTTTCTTTGGTTGGATCAACGTGTTGCATCTGCAATTGTTTAATCGCATTCTGTTCAACCCGACGATGCTCACCCAGAACGTTCTCTTCAAGGAGCAAATTACGCCACTCATTATCCAGAGCATAAAACTGGATCACTTGACGCTCTTTTTCCGCAGTCAATAAACGGGTTTTATGTACGACCGTCACAACACTGATGGCTGAAACAACAACTGCCACCAGCAAAATCAGTGGTAGCTTGGCATTGCGAATTAAATCCCCGCCAATAACTCCGACTAACCCGTGACGTTCGCTAGCCATTATTCACCCGTTTTCTCGGCAAACCGCAAAACAGAGCTTCGCGCTCTTGGATTTGTGGCTACTTCACCCTCTGAGGGTTTCATTTTTCCAATGGATTTCAGACTTCTTCCCCCCAGCGTTTTTAATTGCGCTTCCGTGAGAGGCAAACCGACTGGAACTTGTGGCCCCTGGCTGTTGTGTCGGATAAAACGTTTCACTATGCGATCTTCCAACGAATGGAAACTGATGACAGATAATCGCCCTTGTGGTGCCAGAACGCGCAATGCACCCTCTAATGCACGTTCGATCTCTTCCAGTTCACTGTTAATGTAAATCCTGATAGCCTGAAAACTGCGTGTTGCCGGATGCTTATGCTTTTCCTTAATTGGGCTTGCTTGAGCAATTAACTCTGCCAGCTCGCGGGTACGCGTAATTGGTTGTTCCTGATTGCGTGCCACAATGGCTCTTGCAATGCGCTTGGCAAAACGTTCTTCACCAAACGTTTTCAACACCCATGCGATGTCATCGGCTTCGGCCTTCATCAACCACTCTGCGGCAGACAGCCCACGGGTGGGATCCATACGCATATCCAATGGCCCATCACGCATAAATGAAAAACCACGTTCTGGATCATCCAATTGCGGGGAGGAAACCCCTAAATCCAGCAATACACCATTAATTTTTCCAACCAGACCCGCATCTTCTATATAAGTTGCCAACTCAGAAAATGGCCCGTGTATGATAGAAAAACGCTTGTCAGTAATGGCCTTTGACGCTTCAATGGCTTGTGGGTCACGATCGATCGCAATTAAACGCCCATTAGGTCCTAATTGCGACAAAATCAGGCGAGAATGTCCCCCTCGCCCAAATGTTCCATCTATATAAATTCCATCTTCTTGAATATTCAGTCCATTGACAGCTTCATCCAGTAGTACACTGGTATGCTCAAAATGACTATTTGCCATGTTTATAGTGATAAGTCCTGTAGTCTTGCTGATAGAGGTTCTTGTGTGGATTGTTCAGCCGCAATATCATTCTGCACCTGTTGATACCAAACTTGCTCATCCCACAATTCAAATTTATTAAATTGCCCAACCAGCATGACCTCTTTTGTTAGCCCTGCGTGCTGACGCAACGTATTAGCTAATAAAAGACGCCCTGCATTGTCCATCTGGCATTCACTGGCGTGCCCCAATAACAAACGCTGAACACGACGCTCAGCGGGGTTCATGCTGGATAAGCGAGATAATTTTTCTTCGATGATTTCCCATTCGGGTAATGTATAAAGCAACAAGCACGGCTGATGGAGATCAATAGTACAAACCATTTGACCTGTTGATTCCTCATTCAGCATTTCTCTATATCGGGCTGGTACAGTGAGCCGCCCTTTATTATCGAGATTAACCAGCGTTGCTCCACGAAACATACTCAGGTTACCCCTTGATGGCCCAAATCTCCACATTATCCCACAAATCACCACAATGAAGAGTTTACGGATGGTATGAAAACCTTGTCAAGCCAGAGCCGGTGCGCTTTAGCTAGATTTACAGAAAGATTGGGAACAGAAAAAGAAGGATTCTTAATTTTTAGCTATAACAATAATAGATAACACTATGATAATTTTGAATAATTTAATAGCACCACCAAGAGCCTTATTAGAAATAGCGTTTAGTGTAAAAAATTACCACTTAAATTAATTTATGTAACTCATATCTCATTGTTGTTCAATTGTTAATAACATACAATCTATCAATAATAACAATATATTTGAGTTACAATAGTATAAAAAAATAATAACATATTGAAATTCAGTATTTATCTACAAATATAAAACGATTACATATCAACCGAATAAGAGACCAAGCTCCCAATAATAAGTGACATTCACAAATAATAAGTAACATTCATAAATAATAATGTTTCAATATGAAATTATTGATATTGTTGATTTAAATAATACGTTATTAATTTTAAAGGTCACAAAAGGATGTTTAGAAGAATTTTAGTCAGAATAGTCTCAAAATTAACCAAAAAAGCGTATTTTGATAATTTTCAGCAAGTAAATAGCACCCTCATCTTTAATGAGGGTACTCAATTAGGCCTTCCGACTCAGCTTACCACGACGACATAAATGACGACGCATTCTGGTTATTCCGGGGGTCGGACGTTGTTTTTCATCCAAACTGGCTAGTACCAGTTCAAGAGCACGCTCAGCGACATCACGATGGCGTTGTGCCACAGACAATACCGGGCATTCAAGGAAATCAAGCAACTCATGATCGCCAAATGTGGCGATAACCAATTGACTTGGTAAGCGGCCACTGCGCTTGAGAAGCGTATCCATGACTCCCTGAAGCAGTGCAAATGAAGTGGTATACAATGCCTGAGGAACGGGGTTCGTTTCCAACCATGATGTAAATACTTCAGCCGCAGCTTCACGCTCATAGCTATTGGCATAAAGATAGTTTACTTCCCGTGGATCATGCTCCCATGCTTTGCGGAAACCTTGTTCACGCAAGAAACTGACCGATAATTCAGGCAATGCTCCCAAATAAAGGACTGACTCAGCAGGAAATTGCTGCAACTCCTGTGCCAGCATCTTCGCATCTTCGAGATCATCCCCAACCACACTGATAAAGTGCTCACTGTCCAAAGCACGGTCAAGAGCAATGATTGGTAATGAGCGATTTGTCCAACGCTGGTAGAAAGGATGCTCAGGCGGCAAGGCCGTGGAAACAATGATCGCATCAACCTGACGTTGCAAAAGATGTTCAACACAGCGCATTTCATTATCGGGCTGATCTTCAGAACACGCGATCAATAATTGATAGCCACGCTGCCGTGCCTGACGTTCAAGATAATTGGCAATGCGCGTGTAGCTTGTATTTTCCAAATCGGGTATGACTAAACCAATTGAACGGGTACGCCCCGCCCGAAGACCAGCAGCAACAGCATTGGGATGGTAATTATGCTCCTTGACCACTGCCATCACTTTTTCTACTGTTTTATCGCTGACCCGATACTGTTTGGCTTTACCATTGATGACATAACTGGCCGTAGTACGTGAAACACCTGCTAAGCGGGCGATCTCATCCAGTTTCACATTAACCCCTCAGTAAGATTATGAAAAAGCCCTACTTTACAGTAGGGCCCCATGAATATCTGTATTTTAACCCGCAGATTGCGATTTTTCATCGCATAATTTTCTCTCCGCGAGAGACACCAACAATGCCCGAACGCACCACTTCCACAATCTCCGCGACCTCTCTGACTGAATCAAGAAAAGCATCCAGTTTTTCGCTCGTCCCCACTAATTGGACGGTATAGAGTGTTGAAGTCACATCAACGATCTGTCCGCGAAAAATATCCGTGCTGCGTTTAATCTCCTCCCGGCCATACCCACTGGCTTGTAATTTCACCAACATGATCTCACGTTCAACATGAGGCCCTGCCGTTAATTCGTTGACCCGCAGCACATCTACCAACTTATGCAATTGCTTTTCAATTTGCTCCAATACCTTGGCATCACCTTTGGTCTGAATAGTCATGCGTGACAATGTTGGATCTTCAGTAGGAGCAACCGTCAAGCTTTCGATGTTATAACCCCGCTGAGAAAACAAACCAACCACGCGAGATAACGCTCCCGATTCGTTTTCAAGTAATACAGACAAAATCCGGCGCATGATCAGGTCCTCTCTGTTTTGCTTAACCACATTTCATCCATTGCTCCTCCACGGATCTGCATTGGATAAACATGCTCTGTTTCATCAACGGTAACATCCACGAAAACCAGACGTTGATTTTCAGTGACTTCATGCAAGGCTTGAGTCAGTTTTGTCTCCAACTCATCGTAAGTCTGGATGGCGATGCCAATATGACCATAAGATTCCGCCAATTTGACGAAATCAGGCAGGGATTCCATATAGGATTGAGAATGACGCCCCGCATATATCATGTCCTGCCATTGTTTCACCATGCCCAAGAAACGGTTGTTTAAATTCAGCACCAAAACAGGTAAGCCATATTGCAAGGCAGTAGACAACTCTTGAATATTCATCTGGATACTGCCATCCCCTGTCACGCATACCACCGTAGCATCAGGTTTTGCCAGCTTCACGCCAAGTGCGGCAGGCAAACCAAAACCCATAGTTCCTAATCCACCGGAATTGATCCAATGCCTTGGTTTATCAAATGGGTAATGCAGAGCGGCAAACATCTGATGCTGACCAACATCTGACGCAAGATATGCTTCCCCTTTAGTTAGACGATAAAGCGTTTTAATTACGGCTTGTGGCTTGATCTTCGCTGTAGTCTGATCGTAATCCAGACACTTGCGGCTGCGCCACTGTTCAATGGAAAGCCACCAATCTTTCAGAGCATCAGGATCTTGGGTATCTTCCGTGGAATCCAATAATTCCAGCATCTGACCAAGCACCTGTTTAGCATCTCCGACAATAGGGATATCTGCCGCCACCGTTTTCGAAATCGAGGTTGGATCGATATCAATATGCAGTACAGTCGCTTCCGGACAATATTTTTCCAGATTATTGGTTGTTCGATCGTCAAAACGCACACCCACAGCAAAAATCACATCGGAATTGTGCATCGCTTTATTAGCTTCGAAAGTACCGTGCATCCCCAGCATTCCCAAACTTTGGCGATGAGTTGCAGGGAATGCCCCCAATCCCATCAACGAACTAACGACCGGAATGTGAAAACGCTCAACCAGTTTCGCCAATTCTGACGTACATGCTGAATTTATGGCACCACCCCCGACATAAAGCACAGGCTTTTTTGCCTCTATCAGGGTATTCAACGCCCGCTTAATTTGTCTCTTATGTCCCTGAACAGTAGGGTTATAAGAACGCATGTTGATTTTTTCAGGGTACACATACGGGAATTTCAATGCAGGATTGACAGTATCTTTGGGAAAATCGATTACAACAGGCCCGGGCCGGCCACTTGCGGCCAGGTAAAAAGCTTTTTTAATTGTATTGGGGATGTCTTCTGCTTTTTTCACCAGAAAACTATGCTTCACGATGGGGCGGGAAATTCCTACCATATCGCACTCCTGAAAAGCATCATTACCTATCAGGGAACTGGCAACCTGACCAGATAACACCACCATGGGAATTGAATCCATGTATGCGGTTGCGATTCCCGTAATGGCATTCGTTGCCCCTGGCCCGGATGTCACCAAAACAACCCCGACTTTTCCCGTACAACGTGCATATCCATCCGCCATATGAACAGCCCCTTGTTCATGGCGAACCAAAATATGCTCGATGCCTCCAACCGTATGCAGGGCATCATAGATATCCAATACAGCCCCACCCGGATAGCCGAACACGTGTTCAACGCCCTGATCGATTAGCGATCTGACAACCATTTCGGCTCCTGACAGCATCTCCATCGAGTTTGCCTCCAAGCTATGTTTGCAAGTTAATCGTCAGAATTTCATAAGGTAACGAAAAAAGTTACCTTATTTATTCCATTTATTATTTATGTAGAGTGAATTGAGTTTAATGCTGTTTCAATAACACTAAGTTAACTAAAATAACGTTAGATATAAACGTTAGCAAACATCAATTCACATACTGCAAACATTTGTTCGGTGAATAGCCGTATTTTTGCCTATCTTCAATCCCGATACATGGATTCAATTTCGCTCTGATAACGCTGAGAGATAATCTTGCGCCGCAACTTTAATGTGGGCGTTAATTCTCCCTTTTCCATCGAGAAGGCTTCCGGCAAAAGAATAAATCGTTTGACCTGATGGAATTTAACAATATTTTTCTGCATTTCCTTCAAACGCTGTTCAAACAGCTCTACAACCTGATGGTCGCGCAACAACTCAAGACGATCACGATAATGGAGATTGATTGATTTCGCATACTCCTCCAGCGCTTCATAGCTGGGAACGATCAGTGCAGAAACGAATTGGCGGGCATCGGCAATGACTGCAATATGTTCAATGAAACGATCCTGTCCTAACATCCCTTCAATCATTTGCGGGGCAATGTATTTACCTGTTGACGTTTTCATCAAATCTTTCAGGCGTTCGGTAATAAATAAATTACCGTCATCGTCAAGTCCCCCTGCATCACCTGTCCGCAACCAGCCATCCTCAGTAAAGGCGTGAACAGTTTCCTCTGGGCGGTTGAAATAACCTTTCATTACAATAGGGCCACGCACTTGGATCTCCCCTTCCGTGCTGATACGGACATCAACACCAGGCAATGGCGTACCAATTGAACCCAACAGATAATTTTTTTCTTCCCAGCAGGATACCGTGGCGCAGGTTTCTGTCATGCCGTATCCATATTTGATATTCAGACCAATGGACAGGAAAAAACGGGTAATGTTATCGTCGAGGCGTGCTCCCGCCACTGGCAAGAAACGTACCCGTCCCCCCAAAAGATTACGGAGCTTGTTCAACACCAATTTGTCAGCCAATTGATAACTACAGCGCGTGAATGGACAACCTTTTTTATTCTTCTGCTGATGCATCCAACGGCTTTCTCCCCGCTTCAATGCCCAATTAAAAATCATCCTGCGCCAAAAAGGTGCACGGGAAACTTTGTCCAAGATCGCGCTATGAACTTTTTCATAAAAGCGGGGAACAGAACACATGACCGTCGGGCGAATATCAGACATTGCTTCGCGCACAAAATTTGTGTCAGTCAAATAGACATTCAGGGCAGCAGTGTGCATGACATAATAGCTCCACGCCCGTTCGAAGATATGGGATAGGGGAAGGAAGCAGAGCGATACATCTTGGTTGGTCAATGTTAATCTCTGGTCATGCAGATAAAGCTGTGAAGCGATATTACGATAATCCAACATCACTCCCTTTGGCTCTCCCGTTGTACCCGAGGTGTAGATTAGCGTGAAGAGATCATTTAAATCCCGATCAGCAATACGGCCATCAAGTTCAGCCTGATATTGTGAATGGTCATTGTCAATGAAAGCGGATAAATACAATGCCTGCGGACATCCTTGCAAATCCACAGATTCATCCATCACAATAAGATGAGCAAGTTTGGGGCACAGTTCAATCAGCGCCATCGCAATGTCATATTGTTCCTGCCCACCAACAAATAACACCTGTGCTCCTGCATCATTGAGAATAAATGCAGCCTGATCACAAGTGCTAGTCGCATACAGCGGCACTGTCACAGCCCGAAGTTGAAGAATAGCTAAATCAGCCAATGACCATGCCATACAATTCTGTGCAAAAATACCAACTTTTCCCTGCACTTCTATTCCCAATGACAGTAATGCTCTTGCCACAGATTTCGTTGTGCATTCAACCTGCCGCCAATTCATTTCAAGCTGTTCTGATGGTGACCATTGCCGAAATGCAATTTTTTCTGGATATTCATTGGCTTGCTGCTGCAATCGGTTAACCAAGTGATAGGAATGCAGAGAATCTGTTATCACAATATATTCCTGTATAAGTCTTTTATTCAGCGTCTTCAGTAAGTGTATTACCTACTTTTCAGCTTACAGATGTTAGCTATTTTCGCGCAGTCTACCTATTCCTAGTAAAAGGGGGAAGTGCATTTTTGTTATCTTCTTCCTTTGAATGGGAAAATATTTGCAGGGTTTATCGAGAATTAAGAGTCCTACGAATCAATAGTCCTACGAATCAAGAGTCCTACGAATCAAGAGTCCTATCCCGGTGTGCAGCTATCCGATACTCTGTTGAAGGGATAGGCTCTCATTTCATATGTTCTGCTTTAATATGATTTATTCTTGTTCACCAAGATGGCTTAACAGTGATTTCATCCACTGGTGGCCTTTATCCCGATCGGTTGAACTATGCCATATTAAATAGCAAGGACGAGAAATTCGACCATTAGGCAAAGATACTGAACAAATATTTAACTGTTCAGAATAGTGTTCAACCATCCATTTTGGCACAATGGCAACTAAATAAGTCTGAGAAACAATATTAAGAACACTATTTAAATCCGTTCCCTGATAAGAAACAGAACGCAATAATTCATTGTTTTCATAGTAAGGCTTACTGAATGAATCTGCATTATCCAACGCAACAATAGCATGTCTTTCTTCCTGTAATTGCTGCTGGGTAACTCGCTTATCAATTCTAGGATGATGTTTAGAAACGGCCAGAACCAATTCATCATTAAACAGAGGATAATTATGAAAGTCAGGGCGTTCTAATTGGGTATAACTGATAACGAATTCTATTTCCTGATATTTTAATTGCTTCTCAATATCATTACTGATTTGTGTTTTAATGACAACTTCGATATTAGAAGCATGTTTTTTTATTTGCCCAACAATCTGAGCCGCTAAACGAATATCAAGAGGGCTACAAATAGAGAGATTAAATACCCTTGTACTATTATCGGGATCAAATCCCACTCCGGGCAATTCATTATGGACAATTTGAAGAGCTTGTCTGAGAGGCCCAAAAAGCTGTTTTGCCCTTGCTGTTGGCTGAATACCCCGGCCATAACGAACAAATAATTCGTCATCAAACATCGTCTTCAAACGCGCTACCGCATTACTGACAGCCGGCTGTGACATTCCCAATGCCTGAGCTGCGCGTGTAATATTCTGCATTTGCATTACAGCATCAAAAACAGTAAGCAAATTAAGATCTACACTGCGCAATTGAACATCGCATGGCTCTTTTTTTCCTGTAGTTACTGAGTTGTATTCAGTCATTATTTCACTCCACTAAACTTATAGCAGTGATCTCACTAAATAATGGAATATTGGCTGTTTTTAAATGCAACATTTAGACATCATAAACAACCTTACCAATTAATAAGATCAATTACCCCAATTTGTTGGAAAATAAATTGAGAATCTTCCTTGTACAAAAATCAAATATGCATAACCAATGCATTCTTATCTATGCAACCGTAATATTTTATAAGCATGAATATTAATGCGTTATATATGAATAGGAATAACTCAACTTACACTAGCGACTTACATCACAAACGATCAGTCAATAATGACAAAGTGAAGAGTAGAAACAACTCATAATAAAATGACTACATTCCAACTACTTATAAAAAACCTCTATTAATATTCTCTATCAAAAAAATGATCAGATGTATTTAATAGAAATTAGTTCTTCCAATATATCGAGACACAATTTATTAATATTCTATATGGTTATGATTGCTTAACCTAAAAAACACTGTAGTTAACATCCATCATTCCTTGTTCCTTAGAACCCGTCAGTATGTATCCGCATTAAAGCAGTCTAATAAAACATCACATATAATTAACTGTATAAAATAACAGATACACATTTATCATCCATCAGAGCCGGATTTTACTCCATATATAGATATGAAAAATAGATAAAAACATCGCTAAAAATGTAAAAAATAGTCACCAAGTCCAATGACTGTTCAATAAGCAACCAACAACGAGCATGATCCACTCTGAATTTATACTTATACTGCTTGACATTGTTTTTTAGATAAAGTATCTATAAATACATCGAAACTTAAAACTCAGTTAACAAATTTACAAAGGTTAGCTCACATGACCCACTCTATTCTTCTACTAAGCCTACTACTTATCGCCTTTAATGTGCGCGGTATGCTGGTGGATGAAAAACAGAGTTAAGTTGACCTTCATCAGAAACGAAAACCCGCGCACCGCGCGGGTTTTTTTTACCTGCTCGGCGCTCAAAAATAAAAAATGATCACCTAACTAGTCTACCTGACAGGAGCACAATATGAGCCAGCAAGTTATTATCTTCGATACCACATTGCGTGATGGAGAGCAGGCATTACAAGCCAGCCTGAGTGTGAAAGAGAAACTGCAAATTGCTTATGCATTGGAAAGGCTGGGAGTTGATATCATTGAAGCAGGTTTTCCAGTTTCTTCTCCGGGGGATTTTGAATCAGTTCAAACTATCGCCCGTGAAATCAAAAATAGTCGTATTTGTGCCTTATCCCGCTGTGTTGACAATGATATTGATGTCGCTGCTGAAGCACTGAAAGTTGCTGAAGCCTTCCGCCTGCATATGGTACTGGCTACCTCAAATCTGCACGTCGAACATAAATTAAAAAGAACCTTTGATGATGTTGTTGAAATGGCGGTTCGCTCCATCAAGCGGGCACGCAACTACACCGATGATGTCGAATTTTCCTGTGAAGATGCAGGTCGTACAAATATCGATAATCTGTGCAAAATTGTTGAGCAAGCCATCAAAGCAGGCGCAACTACAGTCAACATTCCAGACACTGTTGGCTATACCACACCTTATCAATTTGGCGGTATTATACGCACATTGTTTGATCGCGTACCCAATATTGATAAAGCCATTATTTCAGTCCACTGCCACGACGATTTAGGCATGTCCGTCGCTAACTCCATCACCGCAGTTCAAGCAGGTGCTCGCCAGATAGAAGGTACTATAAATGGATTGGGAGAACGTGCAGGCAATTGCTCACTGGAAGAAGTGATCATGGCGATCAAAACACGCCAACAAATGCTGGGAGTGCATACCAATATCAATCATAAAGAAATTTACCGTACCAGTCAGTTGGTGAGTCAAATTTGCAATACTCCGATTCCCGCCCACAAAGCTGTTGTAGGCAGCAACGCGTTTGCCCACTCTTCTGGTATTCATCAGGATGGAGTCCTGAAAAATCGTGAAACTTACGAGATCATGACACCAGAATCTATCGGCCTGAAAGATACTCAGTTGAATCTGACTTCGCGCTCTGGACGTGCCGCCGTGAAACATCGTATGGCAGAAATGGGCTATCAAGAGAATGGCTACGATCTGGATGCGTTATATCAGGCATTCTTGAAATTGGCAGATAAAAAAGGACAAGTGTTTGATTACGATCTGGAAGCCTTGGTTTTCATCAATCAACAACAGCAAGATCATGAGCATTACCGTCTGGATTATTTCAGCATCCAGTCAGGCACTAACTTAGTCCCCACTGCGACCGTTCGTCTGGCTTGCGGAGATGAACTCAAGTCTGAAGCCTCTACAGGCAATGGTACAGTTGATGCTATCTATCAGGCCATTAACCGCATCACTGGCTATCCATTGGAATTAATTTCTTATCAACTATCCGGCAAAGGACATGGCAAAGATGCCCTTGGTCAGGTTGATATTATCGTGGAGTGTTTTGGCCGCCGTTTCCATGGAATGGGTTTGGAAACTGATGTCATTGAATCCTCTGCCAAAGCAATGATCCACGCCCTGAATAGCATCTGGCAGACAGAACAAGTAGAAAAAGAAAAGCAACGCATTTCCCAAAGCAATATCCAAGACGACAACCAACACAACACAAAGGAAACTGTATAATTATGTCTTCGAGCCAATCTATTTCAAATAACGCAACGCCCAGCAAGCAAGAAGCCAATCACTATCATATTGCGGTTTTGCCCGGTGATGGCATTGGCCCTGAAGTTATGAAGCAAGCCTACAAAGTGTTGGATGCCATCCGTCATCGTTTCAATATCCGCATCACAACCAGCGAATATGATATAGGAGGGATAGCGATTGATCATCACGATACGCCCTTGCCACAAGAAACGATTTTTGGCTGCGAAAAAGCTGACGCGATCCTATTTGGCTCCGTAGGTGGCCCAAAATGGGAACACCTCCCTCCTGCAAAACAGCCAGAACGAGGGGCATTATTACCATTGCGTAAGCATTTCAAATTATTCAGTAACTTACGTCCGGCACGCTTATATGTCGGCTTAGAATCTTTTTGTCCCCTTCGCCATGATATTGCCGCCAAAGGCTTTGATATTCTATGCGTCCGTGAACTGACTGGCGGAATTTATTTCGGGCAACCCAAAGGACGTGAAGGTGAAGGGAAATATGAACGAGCTTTCGATACTGAAATTTATCACCGTTTCGAAATAGAACGGATCGCCCATATTGCATTTCAATCCGCACGCAAGCGTCGCCATAAAGTCACTTCGATTGATAAAGCAAATGTTTTGCAAAGCTCCGTGTTATGGCGTGAAGTTGTCAGTGAAATCGCCAACAATTATCCAGATGTTGAAATCGAACACATGTATATCGATAACGCCACTATGCAGCTGATCAAAGATCCGGCGCAATTTGACGTTATATTATGCTCCAATATTTTTGGAGATATTTTATCCGATGAATGCGCCATGATCACCGGTTCAATGGGAATGCTGCCGTCTGCCAGCCTGAATGAAAAAGGCTTTGGCTTATATGAGCCTGCTGGCGGTTCAGCTCCTGACATTGCAGGTAAAAACATCGCCAATCCAATTGCCCAAATATTATCCACAGCATTGTTGCTGCGTTATAGCCTTGGGCACCTTGATGCCGCAGATGCCATTGAACAAGCGGTTAACCGAGCTTTGGAGCAAAATTATCGTACCGCTGATCTCGCCGGTAATGGTAAAGCCGTCAGCACCGATGCAATGGGCGATATCGTTGCACGTTATATCACCGAAGAAATTTAAGAGGCTGGGAATCATAGCTAACCAGCCTGAATTTCTTCGCTAACACAGACAATTCCTTTTCCCGTTACGTTGCGTTGCATTGAATTGCACTTATCAACGAAAAGCCAACGAAAAAAGCCAGTAAGTTATCTTACTGGCTGACAAAAAGACTGAAGTTACCTTGCAATCATTGGCTGATATTCTGCATTATTCACGTCGTCACGTCCGTTCTTTGCTGAACAACATGCAACAAGCCAGTTGGTTGCAATGGTTTGATTTTAAATTTGTCTGATTTACGCCTTCAGAAGGATAATTCACAGAAAAAGCTAAAGTTATAAACATTTATTGTCTGGCTCAAACCATTTTATTCACCTTTTCTGTGGATATGTATGTGAAAAAGCGAGGGGTAAGACGGGTATACTTTTATTACATACTTTTACACTCGCTATAGGCGTAAATAAATAACCATTATTTTTCATTGTGTTAATACATTTTATTCCTCTTTTAACAATGCATCTCACACATAAAAATTTACGTTCTTTCTTACTTTGGGCAAATATCAACCATTGGTGAAATTATCCACAGGATATGCCTTTTAGTTAAACAAAAAACGTCTATTTTTGTAGAAAACCTCATTCATTAGGGCTGTAAATCAAACCAGTGATCTCACTTTTTATCACTTATCCCATAGTTCTGTGGATAACATGGTGTAAGATCCTGTTTATTATTACTGGGAATAGGTGAACAATCATAACAAGTCTATTTTTAATGCAAAGAACACAAATAAAAAAATCTTTTATATCATGCTATTATAAAAATAATCATGCTAATGATAAATTAATAATGATTTTCAAGAGTTCACGCGGACGTTTTTTAACCAAAAAAAAGACTCTATAACATGTACTTCACACCTCCGGCACCACCTGAAAATGAACAACAACTATTCGATCGTGCCTATTGTCTGGCTGGCTTATCTATGGGGGAACTTGCCGCGCTAGCCAAGCTTCCTATTCCTCCCAATTTAAAACGCGACAAAGGTTGGGTCGGTATGTTGCTTGAATATTATTTAGGTGCGAGTGCGGGCAGTAAACCCGAACAAGACTTTGAACATATTGGTATTGAGCTAAAAACAATCCCTGTGGATAGCAAAGGCTTCCCATTAGAAACAACCTTTGTCTGTGTTGCTCCTTTAACAGGTAACAGCGGTATTACATGGGAAAACTGTCACGTCAGGCGTAAATTATCTCGAGTCCTGTGGATACCCGTTGAGGGAGAAAGAAATATTCCGCTTTCCGAACGTCGCGTAGGCTCTCCATTACTTTGGAGTCCGAATGCCATTGAGGAAGAATTGTTGCGACGTGATTGGGAAGAACTCATGGATCTTATTGTACTAGGAAAAGTCGAAGGCATCACAGCCCGTCATGGTGAAGTGCTACAATTGCGTCCCAAAGCCGCCAATAGCCGAGCACTGACAGAAGCCATAGGAGAATACGGTCAGCCAATCATGACGCTGCCCAGAGGTTTTTATTTGAAGAAAGACTTTACAGCACCGCTATTGGCCCGCCATTTCTTTTTATAGCTTGTGGATAACCCGCCAAATGACCACCTTACCCATTTTTGTACAAACTTTGATGCGAAAGTTTGATGCAGAAACCCTGAATGCTCTATTTTACTTTCAATTTAAAATCAAACTTAGTGTTGCCTACCCTATCGATATCTAGATCTAATTGAGAATCAGGGGATATTTTCACTGTAGTAATATCAACACAACCGGATGACGGATCGTAACCAAGGTAGATAGTACCAACCAGCGGATAGCTGCCATTGATCCGGTTTCTGATATAAATAGCACATGCAAGCACGTTGCTACTGGCAGTAAAAGGAATATTAACATATTCCATATTACTGCCAACTTTCACTGAGAGAACTTGAGCATCTCTAATTCCCTCTGCATCCAATATCATTAAGTAAGTACCCACCTTAGCATCAGTTGTATCTATCAGGTTCAGATCAATGGAAAAATTAGGCTGTTGATAATACACAATATCACTTTTTCCAATCACAATAGTTCCTCTGTTTATATCATTACCATCAAATCTCTTGAAATTCATTGGGTATATGTTAACTGCCTTGTAAGCCATGATTCTAAGCTTTTTTATACATGTTTATCATTAATAAATTAAATAATAGCAATATATAAAACCACAATATTGCAAAATAATATAATATCAGTAAGTAATAGTTTATTTTATCCTTATTATCTTGATACGTTATTTTTTCCTACTACTTAGATACTTTTTCACTTTTTTCAGTGCCATTTGCCTTTTTAGTGGAGATAGATAATCAATAAAAATAATGCCATGCAAATGATCAATTTCATGCTGCATAACAATTGACAGGAAATCCTCGCTTTCTACCGTAATGGACTTACCGTACCGATCAAAGGCCTCCACCTTCACTTTTTCAAACCGTTCAACATCTGCGTAATACCCAGGAATCGATAGACAACCCTCCTGATTTACGACTCGACGCTCTTTTTCAACAATCTTTGGATTGACCAAAACCATTGGCTGATCACGATTTGGAGAAAGATCAATGATCAAAACCGCTTCTTTCCGACCGACCTGTGGAGCAGCCAAACCAATACCATTGTCAGTGCTGTACATTGTCTCCAGCATGTCATTAATCAACGGTTGAACTTTATCAAAATCAGCGACATCGACACATTTTTGTCTCAGCCTTTCATCCGGAATTGTGAGTATATTTAGAATTGCCATAACACATCATCCTTTGTTAACTACACCGCGACTTGAAAGACGAAGGGGATACTTTCTTGATAAAATATATCTCATTCTTAATGAGATATCAGCAATTATTAATACGAATTAATTTAAAAATAAAAACCTATCAATTAAATTTCTCGTTCATTTACCTCAAAACCAAGCAGTCTATATTTTTAATATATATTTATTTCCAGATGAAAAACAAAAAATCCAATAAAAATAATCATTAAAAGCAAAATAAATATGAGTTAATGACATTATAAAAAATGCCAAACGATATTCTTCATTTGGCATAATTCTTTGATTATCTCAGTTTTTATTACTTTATTTTTTGTTTATTTATTTTTGTTACCTTATTTTTTGTTAAAAACGTGCATTTTCAAATGCTTGAGACAAATCAGCTATGAGATCATCTGCATTTTCAATACCAACGGAAATGCGGATCAACTGTGGGGTAATCCCAGCCGCAAGACGCTTTTCCAGCGGAATGGAAGCATGGGTCATGGTAAATGGCTGACCAATCAAGCTCTCCACCCCCCCTAAACTTTCTGCCAGTGTAAACAATTGCAGTTCTTTAATGACTCGACGCGTATAATCCTCGTCTCCTTTCAGCACGATGGAGATCATGCCACCAAAACCTCGCATCTGACGTTTTGCCAGATCATGCTGAGGATGAGAAACAAGGCCGGGATAATACACTTTCTCAATTTGTGGCTGCTGTTCGAGCCAATGCGCAATTTTCTCTGCGTTGTCAATATGGCGCTCCATGCGTAGTGCCAGTGTCCGAATACCACGCAGGACAAGGAAACTGCTGAACGGGTCAAGAATGCCACCAATGGAATTTTGCAGGAAGGCCACTTGTTCTGCTAACTCTGCATTATTTCCCACCACAGCAAGGCCAGCAACAACATCAGAATGACCATTCAGATATTTAGTTGCAGAGTGCACAACAATGTCAAAACCCAAATCAAGTGGGCGCTGGATATAAGGGGAAGCAAAAGTGTTATCTGCAACACTGATGATATTGTGCCGTTTGGCAATCTGTGCAATCGCCGCTAAATCAGCCAATTTCAGCAATGGATTAGTCGGCGTCTCCACCCAAATCATTTTAGTGTCGGGTTGAATTGCTGCTTCCAGCGCCACAGTGTCCCCAGCCTCGACATAAGTGACTCTCAAACCGGCAGTCCGACGGCGCACTTTCTCCAGCAACCGGTAAGTACCACCATAAAGATCATCTACCGCAATAATATGACTGTCTTTATCAAGCAGCTCCAGAATGGTCGAACTGGCAGCCAGACCAGAACCAAAAGCATAACCACGAGTACCGTTTTCCAATTCAGCAATCGCACGCTCCAACGCATCACGCGTCGGGTTGCCACTACGGGAATACTCATACCCAGTATGCTGACCCGGTGCAGGTTGAGCGTAAGTCGACGTGGCATAAATTGCGGGCATGACTGCACCAGTATGATCAGGTACGTAGCCTGCGTGAACGCTTTGTGTATCAAATTTAATCTTATTAAACTTAGTCTTGTCGAACTCAGTCTTGTCGAACTCAGTCTTGTCAAAACCAGTCTTATCAAAATTAGCCATTAATTTATTCCTGAAAGAGATCAATTGAGTTGTTGACGCCATGCGTTCAGCACATCGGTGCGAGTAACAAGGCCTAGGAAGTGATTGTCATCATCAACAATCAGAGCCACATGACCAGCATCAAAGGTGGCCGTTAACTGTTCCAATGGCGCTTTTTTATTAAGTGTATCAACCTGACTGGTCATCGCTTCAGTAACAGGTAAAGAGAAATTGCATGAGTTAGCCTTGATAGTATGCATAAGATCCCATTCATCAATGATACCTACAACTTGGTCATTCTCGATCACAGGTAACTGTGAAATGTCATACAGACGCATGCGACCATAAGCTATCTGCAAGGTATCTTGTGGGGAAACTGAAACTGTCGCGCCATCCCGATAACGATAAGTAATGTAATCGCTCAAATCATCTTCTTGCGACTGTGCACGCAACCCTTGTTCCAATAGCCAGTAATCATTAAACATTTTCGACAGATATTTGTTGCCACTGTCACAAGCCAACGTAACCACACGTTTCGGCGTTTTTTGTGCACGGCAATAGCGTAGCGCCGCCGCCAGCAATGTTCCCGAAGAAGAACCAGCCAAGATGCCTTCTGTCAGCAGCAAATTGCGGGCGCTGGCAAACGCTTCTGCATCAGTAATGCGATAAGCATGGTTAACCTGAGAAAAATCACCAAGAGGCGGGACAAAATCTTCTCCAATGCCTTCCACAAACCAACTGCCAGCTTCGTCATAATGACCATGCTCAACATAATCGGCCAGAATGGAACCTTTAGGATCTGCGAGGACAAATTCCGTATGAGGGGAAACATCCCTAAAATACTGGCTCAGACCACCAAGCGTCCCGCCAGAGCCGACACCAACTACCACTGCATCAACATCCTGTTCCATTTGCTGCCAAATCTCCGGGCCCGTGCTAGCAATATGGGCGGCTGAATTCGCAAGGTTATTGAATTGATCAATATAATAAGCACCGTTGATTTCTTTCGACAAACGCAGAGCATAGTCCTGATAATATTCAGGATGCCCTTTTCCAACATCAGAGCGTGTCAGGCGCACATCCGTTCCCAGCGCCCGCAGATGATAAATTTTCTCCCTGCTCATCTTATCAGGCACAACTAAAATCAATTTATAGCCTTTCATGGCGGCAACCAATGCCAGTCCTATACCTGTATTACCTGCCGTAGCTTCAATGATAGTGCCCCCTGGTTTCAGCAATCCCTGTTTTTCCGCCTGCTCAATCATTGAAAGTGCAACACGATCTTTAATTGAACCACCCGGATTTTGATTTTCTAGCTTAATAAACAGCTGGCATGGGCCTGTATCCAGATGTGTAAGCTCCAGTAACGGTGTATTCCCTATAAGTTCAAGAACCGAACGTGGTGCTGCCATATTTGCCTCTTGATAACTGTTAAAATTTGCAAATAAAACCTTCAGATTGGAAAAGAATAACGCTGTATAGCAATCAATTTGAAAGAACAAATAAAAACTACATATAACAAAAGGGAATTAGCTAATTCGATATTGATAAATACAATATGGCTTCAAGTCATGACTTATCGTCATTTAAAAACAAATAAATTCTAATAGCTTGGATTATATGAAATTCAATTCTATATAATAATGTCATTAATATCTAAACATAGAATCATTCAACCTGCTTATTCCCTCTTAAGCCAGAAAATCCGGCAAAATGACATATACCCTTTGTCTTTCAAGTTGCCTCTTTGTTGACTGCACTTACTCACCCTGAACACCGTTGTTATGAACATCGAGTTATCTATGCTCCCGGGGATTCGCTCCCTTGCCGCCGCAATGCATCTTAAAATCCATTGGGTATACAATTAAGTTACATAAAACAAAACTGCATAAAACAAGCATCCCACCAAACAACGAACAAACAAAAGAGGTAACTATGTATACATACAAAGAAGCCGCCAATTTTGCAGCATTCGTGTTATATGCAGCGAAAATGAACGAACAGTATTACAATAATCCAACACCTCCAGTCGATCCGCGAATTGAAGAGGATGGATGGAAAGTTATCGCGTATATCTCTGCAAATGATCTGTCTTTCTCAGTAACACCCCGAAAAATCATATGGCCCGATCATGTCTGTTATGGGTATGTCGCAGAAAAAAGCAACTCTCCAGGGGAATATGTTGTTGCTATACGCGGAACAGATCCCTCAATTTTTCTGGAAGATCTCCACGATGGCCTTATTGATTTCACCTCACCATGGACCCGTTTCCCCAAAGTAGAAGTAAGTCAGGGTTTTTTTAGCATCTATGATTCAATGAAACTGATTGTCATTGAACCTGAACCATACCATGATTATAGCAACCTCAAATTGGCTGAAGCGATTACCCAACTTATAGGGGTAAATGGTCAATTCACGATAGTCGGTCACAGCCTTGGATCAGCCATTGCGTCCTATCTCATGTATGAAATTGGCTCAATAGCGCCCAATCACTCAGCCTGTTTATTTGCCTGCCCAAGATCAGGAAATAGGGAATTCTCCAAACACATCACCCAAAACTTTAGTCATTTTGCAGTGTTCAACTATATAGATGATGTCATACCTCATTTACCTCCTGAGATCTTGGGGTATTCCTCATTGGACTATACCAACGAGTTTAAACCTCAAACTAATATCGATATTTCAGATGGGCCATTATGTAGCCACTATTTAATTAACTACATAGCCAGATTAGATTTGGATGTGTTCAAAAGAGTGACGAAATATGGTGATATTGATTCTTGTATCAATCTATAAGCATTGATGGATCAGTAGCTATTGATGAGTTAAGAAACATTGATAAATTAAAAGCCATTGCTCAAGTTAAGTAAGATAACTTGATTTTTTCTCCAACCACTGTAATACCTATTTCATTTAGGAACTCAGTAAACAGGAGCATGAAAATGAAATGGCGTGGTTATACATACAGTGCAATATTAAGTGCAATATTAATAGCAAGCAGCCTGTTTTCCCCAGCATTATGGGCAAAAGGGGAAGCACATTTATTATTTCATATGGGGCTGGGAGCCAACGGCAAATTCTTTGTAGGCGGCACACTGCAAAATAAAGGAGACCAACTTGTTGCAGGAGGCTATTTGGCTGTTTTACCTTTTAATGATAAATGTGAACCAGGCACATTGGCAGTACACTCATTTGAAGCATTAGTACCAGGGGAAAAGAAAGAATTTCGTGTCCCCGTAAATTCTCCGCTAAGCGGTTATCGTTTGGTTGGTTTTGGTGCCTATGACGATATGGGCTTTCCTCTTCCCACTGTAGATGAAACAGCAAAAATCATTAAAGAGCGCGAACCCAGTGAGCGCAAAGCATGTCAGTCAGCGCGGAAACCTGCTTCTGAAAATAAGACTGCATTCCCAAAATCATAATATTAGGTAATGATATTGGGTAGCGGTGTTGAATATAGTTAACAGATCTCAGGATGGTTTACCAAAAATAAACCATCCTTTTTGTCACCTATTATTTCCTGCCATTAAAAATTATTGGATAAATTTTTTATCTGTATTTATCCGTAATAATGCAAAACCATCCCAACCTTTTTCCCCTACGGTTTGTAAAGCAGTAACAGTAAGTTCTGAGCGGTTGAGCATCTTATCAAGTACCTGACGGACACCTTCAACAGATTCATTCCGCTGCTTATGTAAAATCGCCCCTTCACGGACCATATTATCCATGATGATAACGCTTCCCGGATGTCCCAGCCTGATAGCCCAATCCAGATACAATGTACTATTTTGTTTATCAGCAT
Source organism: Xenorhabdus anantnagensis (assembly GCF_028598555.1). Classification (GTDB taxonomy): domain Bacteria; phylum Pseudomonadota; class Gammaproteobacteria; order Enterobacterales; family Enterobacteriaceae; genus Xenorhabdus; species Xenorhabdus anantnagensis. The sequence goes on along the minus strand of NZ_JAQRFN010000016.1, from coordinate 32,706 downwards.
CAATAAAAATCAGATCAAAAGGAGCTTCAGTACTCAGTGTCGGCAAGGTCTCGCCAGCATCTCCCACGATAATTTTGATTTTGTGGGCAAGCTGTGCTTTTTCAATATTGTACTGAGCCACTTTGACTATGCTGGGATCTTTTTCCAATGTGAACAACAGCCCATCATCAGGCAATCCATTTGCCATGTATTGAGTGCTATATCCCCCTAATGTGCCAATTTCGAGAATACGTTTTGCACCACTAATTTGTACCATCATCATCAAAAACTGCCCTTGAAGCGCAGAAACATTTATCGCTGGCAATCCTTGAGCGGCGTTGTATTCAAGTGTTTGTTCAAGATGCGGGGATTTGTCTAATAATACTTGTTTTAGATAGTCGTCAACTTCTGTCCACTGTTGCTGGAGTAGTGCTTGTTGTAGGTTAGAACTCACGATCATACTCCTTTCATTGTTAGGGTTAGATATTTCACTTACTTTTACTTCTTATTTCACTTGAAAGCCATTGGGATTTTGAGACTGCCAACGCCAAGCATCTTCAGTCATTTCCACAATAGTACGGCTTGCCTTCCAACCCAGCTCTCGCTCAGCTTTCTCTGGGCTTGACCAACACTCAGCAATGTCTCCCGGACGACGTGGACAAATCTCATAAGGAACAGGTTTGCCACAAGCATGACTGAACGCTGCCACCATCTCCAGCACGCTGGTGCCTTTTCCGGTGCCCAAATTGTAAATATGCAGCCCCGATTTCTTGCCAACGGCATTTAAGGCCGCAATATGTCCGTCGGCCAAATCCATAACATGGATATAATCACGCACTCCGGTGCCATCAGAAGTCGGATAATCATTGCCATACACAGACAGCTTTTCCCGACGACCTACCGCTACCTGAGCAATATAAGGCATCAAATTATTAGGAATTCCCTGAGGATCTTCCCCCATTGTGCCAGAAGGATGAGCACCCACTGGATTGAAATAACGCAACAACACCACAGACCAATCATTTTCTGCATGATGAAGATCAGACAGGCAGCGTTCGACCATATACTTACTGGTGCCATAAGGGTTAGTGGTGTTGCCTACCGTGGATTGTTCGGTAATCGGCACGACTTTAGGATCACCATATACCGTCGCGGATGAACTAAAGACAATGCTTTTTACACCCGCTTTATGCATGCTGCGCACCAGCACCAGCGTTCCATTGACATTGTTGTCATAATATTCGATAGGTTTAGCGACAGATTCCCCAACCGCTTTCAGTCCGGCAAAGTGAATCACCGATTGGATTTGATGACGGGCAAAAATGGCATCAAGGAATGACTCATCACGAATATCCCCTTCATAAAACAGAGGCTGTACACCAGTCAATGCCTCAATGCGCGCCAAGACTTCACGATTGGCATTGCACAGATTATCGATGATAATCGGCGTCATCCCTGCTGCAAGCATTTGGACACACGTATGGCTACCGATATAGCCCATTCCACCTGTCACTAATATTTCCACATTAACCTCTTTTTTTAACTGATAACATGCAAGAGTATAAAAAGAGTCACCGCATTAGTGAACTAAAACTAAAATATGGCAAAATCAGGTAATAACTATTTTCGAATGATTCACTATTCAATAATCACAGCCAATAATAAAATCCGATGATGAAAAAAATTACTTTTACCTCCACCCAAATCACTACCATAAATGATAGTTTTTTCAATGAAATACAAACAGGCATACTTTCCGGACATCCCGATCTTCAAGTCATTAAAGCTTCTTTTGATCAAACTTACTATCGCGATACATTATTCGGTGAATGTGGCATTACCTATCCGCCCAAGCTACAAAATGCAGTCAATAAACGACGAGCGGAATATCTGGCTGCCCGTTACTGCACTCAACAAGTTTTAAACAATTTGGGTTATTCCGGCTTTCAGGTAACCAATGCACAAGATCGTTCCCCAATCTGGCCTAACAATATTTGTGGCTCCATCTCTCATTCCACTAACTGCGCCATTGCGTTCGCAGCTTCTTGTGATAAGTACCAAATGATCGGCATCGATATCGAACAGGAAATTAAATCAGAGACTATCGAAAGTGTTTCATCCAGCATCATCAATGCCAATGAAGTAGCATTACTGGCAGCATGCCCATTGCCATTTGAACAGGCATTCACCCTTGCGTTCTCCATCAAAGAGAGTTTGTTTAAAGCACTTTATCCCCATGTAAAACGTTTTTTTGATTTTCATGCGGCTGAAATTACGTCTATTGATTGTCATGAGCACGCTATTAACATAAAGCTACTGCAAACATTATCTAATGAGTATCAAGCTGGCTCAGAATTTAACGGAAATTTTATTCTCATGCCTCGGCAGCCTATAATTCCACAACAACTAATACTGACATATATTGTGGGATAATTTTCCACTTTGTTTAAATCTAAATTTTTAAAAATAGCGCAAGTATACAAATTGCCATGTCATACCAGCACTTTATATTATAATCAGAGTACTAAATAATAAGGGCCCACCTAAAAGGTGAGCCTGCAAAAAGTTTATAACAGATAAAAAAACCTATTGGCTTAATCCATTAAGCATCTTTCTTCGACGCCTGTAAATACAGCAATTCCAGTCCAATCGTTGCGGCTGCTAATGCTGTAATCTCAGATTGATCATAAGCCGGAGCCACTTCCACCACGTCCATTCCGACGATATTCAACGGTTGCAAACCACGCACTATTTTCAAAGCGCGATCTGATGTCAATCCACCAATCACTGGTGTCCCTGTCCCTGGGGCAAAGGCCGGATCAAGGCAATCAATATCGAATGTCAGATAAATCGGCAAATCACCAACCACCGTTTTGATCTGCTCAACAATATCATCAACACTGCGATCATTGACCTGACCGGCATCCAGCACAGTGAAACCGTTATCAGTCTCGTGTTCCGTGCGAATACCAATTTGTACTGAATGATGAGGATCTATCAGCCCTTCATTCGGCGCATGATAAAACATCGTGCCATGATCAAATTTGCTGCCGTTGGGATAAGTATCTGTATGAGCATCAAAATGAATCAGCGCCATTTTGCCAAAGTGTTTCGCATGAGCACGCAATAGTGGCAAAGTGACAAAATGATCACCGCCAAAAGACAGCATGCGCTTGCCCGATGCCAACACCTTTTCAGCATGTGCCTGCAACTTATCGCTCATGTCCTGAGCATCACCGAAGTTAAATACCAGATCGCCGCAATCCACTACATTCAAACGCTTACGCAAGCTAAAGTTCCACGGCCAACGACTGCTTTCCCATGCCAGATTAGTCGATACCTGACGAATAGCAGCTGGCCCGTGACGGCTGCCCGCTCGTCCTGATGTCGCCATATCAAAAGGCACACCAGTAATCACCCATTCCGCATCACTGGAATAAGGCTGAAAGTTCAATGGAAAACGCAGAAAGCCGAAGGCATTTGAAACCAAAGAATTATCAATCTGGTTTCCTAAGGAGCTAATACTCATGATATATCCTCAAAAGTCCCGCCCTGCTATTACCAGTCCCCAATATTGTCAATATTCAATGATTGGCAGCAACCAGTGGCACGGAGGCTTATTTACGCTAGAAGATTAATCTTCCAAATACGCTATCATTTTAAAGTTAAAGTAAAACAAAATGTTAGCAATCAATCCGAAACTAAAGAAACGAATGCGTACACACTCATATACAAACAAGAAAAGTACCCAAAGCATCTTAGTTCAACGACTAATCATATAGTATTAAACATATTTTCTACTTGCCACAACTTTAAGAAGTAGATCCCACGAAATATCAAATGAACATTTAAAATACTGGAAAAACACTGACAGCAATAACAATCAATCCTTAGAAATTTGCTGAAAAATCTCTGACACGGTCGCAAAATGGGTTATTATTTACAAGCAAGCTATAACATATTATTTTGTAATATCTGATTTTTAACCCAATATTTTTCTTGACATATATTATGAAAATTTTTTTCGTGTGGGGTGATTGAAAATCCGTTGCTATTTAGCACCTTATAACTCATCCATTTCTCTTGGCATAAATCTTCATAAGATTCATTCGCCTCTTTTTCGGATTCTTCCAGATAAAGAATACTTACCCCGTCATCAAACGTATAAACAACTTCTTTATCTTCAAAGATCAAGTTTTCATCCGTTAAAAAATTAATTTTTTCATTTTTTGAAATGATCTTAACAGGCGAGGATAATGATTTTATAGCCAAAATATAAATTAATAAAGATTGAGTCATTTCACTCTCCATCTCTCTAAAATTTTTAATAGTATATCATACTAAAATTTGAAACTTCACTTCATTTTGAATTGAGTGATATCAGATGTCAGATATTTGATACATTATGACAGAATTTAGATATTAATTAAGACGGCGTTATCCTACGATACTGTAAAAGATAAAAATAATTTGGAGGCGTTCATGACTAATGATAATGATTATTGGACTTATGATCCTAGAGGAAATCTATCTTGTGATGTTATTAAACTAGCGAAAAGAGTGAGTATTCCTGAACACCAAAACAGAGAGATATTATTTTTTGATAATACCAAGCTTAGTTTTTGTAATTATAGCCAGATTTATAAAAGCATTATAAATATTCTCAAAGAGAGGGGGATAATAAATATCAAATACGTCTGCCAATCTGTTCGAGGGACTATGACGCAACAGATTAGAGAGTTGGCTTCCGAATTATCAAAGAGTAACTACTCTGCTGCAATAATCGCTCTGGCAGATATGGGAACATCAGTAATGACAACCATTCTGGCTGGTGAATTAGAGAAAAAAGGAATACCTGCATTATTAATTACTTCACCTCCAGGTAATCATTTAGCAGAACATGTCGCATTCTATCGATTTGGTAAGTTGTGCATTTGCCATTTAGATATATATCAAGCAAGTAAAATAGAAGAAATAGAAAATGAAATTGAGAAACAAAAAGAATATATCATTAGCTCCCTGACTAAAAATGAAGTTGAATTAAATAAGCTATCCTTATTAAAACCAAAAATGGATTTAGATAAAGTAAATTCAGATAACAAAAAAATACCCTTTATAAATTCAGATGAATTAATGAGGACATATGATAATCTTTCTATTGGTGATGGATTACCCGTAATACCGCCGACACAGAAAAGATATATTCAAATGCAGCAATATTGTCAGGAGCCAGTAGACAAAATAGTTATTCCAGAAGCTGGCCCTTCAGGGCAAAATATTACCATTAATGATATTATCATTAACAGTATTCTGGCAGGTTGTGAACCTCAATATTTACCTATTATCATTGCGACATTTTATGCAATGGCAGAAAGTAAATTTAATTTCCAGCAATCAATTACCACGTCTTACAACGGTGGAAACCTTGTTCTTGTCAGTGGGCCAATAGCCAAAGAAATAGGAATGAGTTCGGGGCAAGGATGTTTAGGTCCGGGGTTTCGAGCAAATGCTACCATCGGAAGAGCAGTTAATTTAACAATTCTAAATGTCTGTCGGGCTTACCCAGGAAAAGCTGACTTAGGTTGTTTGGGATCTCCCGCTGAATTTACCTATTGTTTTGCAGAAAGCATAGAGAATAGCCCGTGGGAAACCATCAATGAAGAAAATTATGGTGAGGAAATTACAACGGTTTATCTCATGAAAGGAGAACCTCCTACAGATGTTGTGGATTTCTTAAGCCAGGATGCCGATAGTTTATTATCTGTCATTATTGATAGTGCAACTCATCTTGGGCGAATGAATGCCTATATACCAGGGCGGATAATGATTATTTTGACACCTGACCATGTTAAAATTTTAACCAATTCAGGATGGACAAAAAATAGTCTTCGACAATATTTACATGAGAAAATTTATAATCTCCGTTCTGATGTTGATGGAAAAGGAATAATTCCTGTCAGACCAAAGCAATTCTCTGAACGAGAGAAAATCCCCGCAACACGCTCACCACTTGATATTGATTTAGTTGTTGCCGGAGGTCGTGGGGGGCATTCAGCCATTATTGCCAGTTGGGGGCTTTATTGTGACGCAGTATTAAAACCTTTGGCTTTACCTTCAGGAAAATTAGCAAAATCCATTACTGACTTTTACGTCCAAAAAGACTAGTTGAGAATATTTATGGCTAAAATAATTGATATAATTTCACGCGAAGTATTTGACTCAAGAGCAGATATTACGTTAGAAGTGGAAGTCATCCTTAATACAGGAAATAGAGGTCGCGTAATTATTCCAACAGGAAGTTCAATAGGAAAATATGAAGCAATTGAAGTTCGTGATAATGATAAAAATAGATTTAGTGGAAAAGGAGTAAAATGTGCCATCGATATTATTAATAAAATAATCAAACCCAAAATATGTGGTTTATCCCCTTTCGAACAGGAATCAATTGATAATATTTTAATTGAGCTGGATGGTACTAATAATAAAAGTCATTTAGGTGCCAATTCTATTTTGGGTGTATCTTTAGCCGCAGCTCAAGCTGCTGCGATTGAAAAAAACGTTTATCTTTATGAATATCTTAAGAAAGATGACGATCTTTTCATTCCTCAACCCATTTTTTCTATGCTGTCTGGAGGAAGGCATGGTGATGGGAATTGTGATTTCCAAGATTTTCAAATTATTGTCTTAAATAAAACAAATTTAAAGGACTCCATGCAGATCGGAAAAAACATCTATCTTAAGCTTCGTGATATTTTGCTAAAAAGCAATATGTGTATAGGCGTTTCTGGTACAGGTAGTTTTATGCCCTCATTAAAATCGAATGAAGATGGCTTATTATTACTAATGGAAGCTATATATAATGCAGGTTATGAAGTTGGAAAAGAAGTCAGTTTAAGCATGGATATTGCAGCTGAAATGTTTTTTAAAAATGGGAAATATCATCTTGCAACCGAAGGTAATATTCTATCCACAGATGATTTCGTTACTTATTTAAAAGATATTTGCAATAAATTTCCTATTTCATTAATAGAAGACCCTTTAGCTGAAGATGATTTCAACGGATGGATTTCTCTTTCACAGGCTGTTGGTAAAAGGATCGAACTAGTTGGTGATGATTTATTCACAACCAACATTGAGCGATTTAAAGATGGTTTATCTAAAGGTATCGCTAATTCTATATTAATTAAACCCAATCAGATTGGGACAGTCACTGAAACAATTAACTTGGTATCTTATGCTAAACAAGTTGGTTATAAGACTGTCCTTTCCAGACGTTCTGGGGAAACAGAAGATACAAGTATAGCCGATTTAGCGGTAGCCTTAAAAACAGATAAAGTTAAATTTGGTTCTTTTGCCAGAACAGAGTCTCTGGCTAAATACAATCGCTTATTAAGAATTGAAGAAAAATTATAGTACATATAGTTATTATATACCCAATGAATTTCAAGGCGCGCGGCGGTAGGCAAGAGAGCGAATCCTCAGGAACATAGATAACTCTATGTTCATAACAACGGTGACCGGGGTGAGTGAGCCAGCCAACAAAGAGGCAACTTGAAAGACGGAGGGTATAGCGGGGATGATAATGCTTTGGGGACGCTTATCTTTGTTAAAATGATTATGTAATTACATAATCATTTTAATTATAGCCTTTATGAATTCAATTTTTTATATCTACTTGGCGTAATATTTAATCTTTCTCTAAAAAATGAAATAAATGCGCTAGTTGATGAAAAGTCTAGAATATAAGCAACCTCTGTTATTTTCTTGCCTGAAAGTAATAATTTTATCGATAAAGTCAATCTGTATTTTTGACGCCATTGTTGATAATTCATTCCCGTTTCTTTGATAAATAATCTATGGATGGTTCTTTCTGAGGCTCCAACGATATTTATAAATTCATTTAATTTAGGTGGTAATTTCTCTTTTTTCAGAAATGAAGAGAGTATATTATTAACTCTATAATCGTGCGGGATTTCTGGAAGTTCATTTTCTTTTATAATTGAAGATAAATGTTTTATTAAAATGGACTGCAAATGATATTCTATTCCTGCATTCCAATTAGAATTGAATGACATATCACATATTGATTCAATAATCTCATGCATAAGCGACGTGGCGCTGTAAATTTTCACTTCTTTAGGAAGTTGGAAAAAAATTTCTTGATCAATATAGATTGCTCTGAATTCAGCTTCATTTTTTAAAGTTACTTCGTGAGGTGTACCAGCAGGCACCCATACGATTTGATTAGTTAAAATATCATATGTGGTGTCTGTTAATATTAGTTTTGCCATACCACTATTTAGTGATATCAGCATTCCTTTTTGATGTGTGTGTATTTTTTCTCTTAATGATCGACTATCTTTGCTAATAAATTTTGCTCGAATCGGTACAATGCAGGCCGTTATAGTATCGGGATCAAAATATTTATTTAGTAGTTCTGGATTGTTAAATATTTGTTTGGATATTTTTGCCACTTTTTAACCTCACAATATCGTTTAACATCATTCCCACATAAAAAATTTTTCATACCACTCTTCTGTCAGATTTACATTATTTTTTTAAAAAAGCTACTCGCTAACTTTTCAAATAATAATGAAGTAGTATCTGAAGCACGGCATCAGAACACATAATGGAAATATACTTATGAGAGGATTGCGAATAGCCATTCAAAGTCACAGTATCGTATAAGAGCTTGACTAAGAATGACTATTAATGAAGATCAATGACTAATAAAGATTACTCATCTTCCAAATAGGTGTAACCATACAGGCCATTTTCAAACTCTTGCAGGAATTGTTCCTGTAAATTTTCATCCAGATCAGCCGATTTCACTTGATCACGGAAACGGGTCAACAGTACCTGCGGCTCAAGTTTGACGTATTGCAGCATATTGGCGACAGAATCACCTTCTTCACTTTGCTGATAAGTTACTTCACCATTTTCTGCAACATAAACATCAATGGCTGCTGTATCACCAAACAAGTTATGCATATTGCCCAGAATTTCCTGATAGGCCCCGACCATAAAGAAACCGATCAATGGCGGTTTTTCTGGATCATAAGCGGGCATTGGCATTGTTGTCGCTACACCATCACCATCAATATAATGGTCAATTGTACCGTCAGAATCACAGGTGATATCCAACAGAACGGCGCGACGATCCAACGGCTTATCCAGCCCTTCAATTGGCAAGACCGGGAAAAGCTGATCAATTCCCCACGCATCTGGCATTGACTGGAATAACGAGAAGTTCACGTAGAATTTATCTGCCATGCGCTCCTGTAATTCATCAATGATCGGACGATGGGCGCGGTTGCTTGGATCAAGATCCTGCTGAATATGGCGACAGATATTTAAATACAGTTCTTCCGCCCATGCACGCTCTGACAGATTCAACATACCGTGGGCATACTGAGTATGAACATCATGCAGATCAAACTGGCTATCATGCAACCATTCACGCAGGGAGCGGCGGCTGCCGTCAGATTGCATCTCCGTCCATGTTTCCCACAGGCTGGTCAGGGGACGCGTTGCATTTTCTGCTGGTGGCGTTGTTTCAGTGAATTCATTGCGTTCAACCCCAATCACATTGGAGACCAAAACCGTATGATGAGCTGTCAATGCACGACCAGATTCCGTAATAACCGTCGGGTGAGGCAGGCCGTGTTCTTCACAGGCATCACCAATCCCCCAAATAACGTTATTCGCGTATTCATTCAAACCGTAGTTAACCGAGCATTCTGACTGGGAGCGTGTGCCTTCATAATCGACACCTAATCCACCACCTACGTCGAAGCACTGAATATTGACACCCAGTTTAGACAGCTCGACATAAAAACGGGCAGATTCACGTACACCCGTTGCCACATCACGAATATTCGCCAATTGAGAACCCAAATGGAAATGCAGCAATTGCAAGCTATCCAAACGCCCTACAGCACGCAACATCTCAACCAATTGCAATACCTGCGCCGCAGCCAAGCCAAACTTGGATTTCTCACCGCCACTGGACTGCCATTTCCCCGCGCCTTGTGAAGCCAAGCGCGCCCGCACTCCAAGACGGGGTATTACATTGAGGCGCTCAGCTTCTTCCAGCACCATAGCGATTTCAGACATCTTTTCGATAACCAGATACACCTTGTGTCCCAGCTTTTCACCGATCAGCGCCAGACGAATATATTCCCGATCCTTATAACCATTACAAACAATCACAGTGCCTGTCATGCCCGCATGAGCCAATACTGCCATTAATTCCGCTTTTGAACCTGCTTCCAATCCAATTGGTTCATCAGCGTTTGCCAATGTTTCAATGACACGGCGCTGCTGATTAACCTTAATCGGATAGACCAGGAAATAATCCCCTTTATATCCATAAGATTCACGTGCACGCTTAAATGCCGCATTAATAGAACGCAAACGATGTTGCAAGATCTGGGGAAAACAAAACAATGCAGGCAAACGTAATTGTTCTTTTTCTTCCTGAACTTTCTTCACCAGATCGGCAAGTTCAATTTGAGCTCCCGGTAAATCAGGGTTTGGGCAAACACTGACATTACCCAGATCATTGACATAGTAATAGCCACCGCCCCAGTATGCGATGTTATAGGTCTGTCGCATTTTGCGAGCAATATTATCATTCATGGCAGTCTCCTTTATGGAGTCGAGATTTGCCTTCACCTGTAAAGTCAATAACCCAAGGCACTATTTTATCGTGCGTATCTTGCGCATTAAAAAATGTCAGGGAACAGCATGCTCTTAAATTATAGGGACGTTTAGAGAGTACTAAACAATATATTTATAGTGTGGCTATATGATGCCAACTCAATATTACCTGCTTATATGTTACGGGTAACATCGAAATGAATTCATATTCAAAAGGAAGGGACAAGATGTGAAGACATCAATGACGTAGTGTGGCTGTTGGCCGTTAACAATCAGCAGATAATGGTACATAACCCCATTCACCCCCACATGGCTTACCAACAGTAAGCCGTTTCTCAATTGAGAAGCAGGACATATATATCTCCTGCAAACGCCCGTAACTTCAAGTACAAAAATTAACTTATGTTACGCGCGCAGTTTATACCTGTAATCCAATAAAATTGCAAAATGAAATTTACCTAGATGAAACGAGCACTCCCAGCCTTTTTAGAAGGGAAACTAAAATGTCACACAATGAAAGATATTTAAAATTAAAAAAACTGGTAACCTTAGCAAGAGTAACTTAAAATAGCCGTCTAGATGGTAAAACATCCGCCCTTAAACCAAGATTATATTTAAGGTAATAAAATATAATGACTACACATCTTTTCACTTCTGAGTCTGTTTCAGAAGGACATCCAGACAAAATTGCCGATCAGATTTCCGATGCCGTTCTAGATGCAATTTTAGAGCAAGATCCTAAGGCTCGGGTTGCCTGCGAAACTTATGTTAAAACAGGCATGGTGATGGTTGGAGGCGAAATCACTACCAGCGCTTGGGTTGATATCGAAGAAATTACTCGCCGTACTGTACGTGAAATCGGCTATACCAGTTCCGATATGGGATTTGATGCCAGCTCGTGTGCTGTTATCAGCGCCATTGGTAAACAATCTCCTGATATCAATCAGGGTGTTGATCGTGCAGATCCTCTGGAGCAAGGTGCAGGAGATCAGGGCTTGATGTTTGGTTATGCAACCAACGAAACTGATGTTCTCATGCCAGCACCTATCACCTATGCACACCGTTTGGTTGAGCGTCAGGCTGAAGTACGTAAAAACGGTACTCTGCCGTGGTTGCGCCCTGATGCAAAAAGTCAGGTAACCTTCCAGTACGATAATGGCAAGATTGTTGGTATTGATGCAGTGGTACTTTCAACCCAGCACTCCGAAGATATCGCTCAAAAAGCGCTACAAGAAGCCGTGATGGATGAGATCATCAAGCCTGTATTGCCTACTGAATGGCTTACTCCGATGACCAAATACTTCATTAACCCAACAGGTCGCTTCGTGATCGGTGGTCCAATGGGTGACTGTGGTCTGACTGGCCGTAAAATCATTGTTGATACTTATGGTGGTATGGCTCGTCACGGTGGTGGCGCATTCTCTGGTAAAGATCCATCCAAAGTTGACCGTTCAGCAGCCTATGCAGCACGCTACGTTGCTAAAAACATCGTTGCGGCTGGTCTGGCTGATCGCTGTGAAATCCAAGTGTCTTACGCCATTGGTGTTGCTGAACCAACATCTATCATGGTGGAAACATTCGGTACAGAGAAAATTCCAACCTCAACACTGATTCAATTAGTGCGTGAATTCTTTGATCTGCGCCCTTACGGTCTGATTAAAATGTTGGATCTGTTACACCCAATCTATCGCGATACAGCGGCCTACGGACATTTTGGTCGTGAACAGTTCCCTTGGGAAGCAACAGATAAAGCTGAAATTCTGCGCTCAGCAGCAGGATTGAAGTAATTTTTTGCTAATCTATGAAACCCGCAATGCTAAGCTGCGGGTTTTTTTATAATTAAAATACAGTATTCAGCCATAATGAAATTCGTTAGAGTTCCCCTCTCTTTACAGCAAGCTGTTATGCACACCATGAGACAGAAATTAACTCAGGCGAATCATTTTTGGCAGCAAAGCTTTCCTGAACCCCGCATAACCTATCAGCAACGGGGAACAATTGCAGGCAGTGCGCGGCTGCAAGATTGGGAAATCCGTCTGAATCCTATTTTGTTAATCGAAAATCAACAAACATTCATTGATGAAGTTATTCCACATGAACTGGCGCATCTATTGGCTCATCATCAATTTGGCAAGGTTGCTCCGCATGGAAAAGAGTGGCGCTTTATCATGGAAACAATATTTGAAGTAAAAGCCAGCCGGACACATCAATTCCCTGTACATTCTGTCCGCAGTAAAATATTCATTTATTGTTGTAGCTGTCAGCAACATGAGCTGACAATAAGACAGCACAATAAAATGCTCAGAGGAAAAAATTGCTATGTTTGCCGCCAATGTGGAGAAAGACTAATATTATTGTGACAAATTTAGTGGGATAAATTTAGTGGGATAAACTTAGCTAAAACCACAAAATGCCCTTCAATCAGGGCACCTTGTTTGAAGAATTCAAAGAATTCGAGGCAATATCAGCACAAGCACATTATGTTACCAAGTACATTATGTCACCAAGTACATTATGCAATCAGGTACATTTATAATACATTCATTTTTTGATTATATTCGCTGCTTTAATTTTTTCAGCTTCTTCAATGACTTGATCAGCAGTTTTCCCATGAAGGGATTGAAAAAATCTCTGTTCCAACTTTTGTATATCTCCATATTTGATATTTCCATCTTTGTTATCCTTAAACAAATCATCAAAATCGATACTATTGGTCATGGCAACATTCAATGAATCATCAAATTGTAATTTTTTATCTTCTGATAAAGTATCTCTGATTTTTTCAATGGATGTTTTTACAGCAATTTCATTTGTTCCATCAATTCTGAGTTGATTATCACATCCAACCAATATAAATCCAAATAAACAAACTGTTAACAATTTTCTCATGATCAACCCCGCCTATTACCGATAAAGCAATAATAGCAGAAATAGAGCATATAAATCGTTTTAAGGAAAATTTTTATTACTAAATCAGGAGTATTTATAACTTGATTATTTATTACTTTATGTCATTAATGGGCGTTTGATTCTAAATCTTGTTTATAAGAATAAAAGTAACCTGCCGCTGTACCATTCCCGTTAGTATCGAATTTATTTTCTGCAACACTGTAATATTTCAATATGTCTTCCTAAGTGGGAAACAATGCCTGTCATTCATTAGAAAACATTGCAAAGTGGTTACATCCCGAAAAAATCTCTCTATCTATTTTATCATCATCAAAAATGTCCAAAAAGAATTCAGACTTTTACTATAAAATCAGAAAACAATACCGTTTTACATTTATTTCCTATGTAATATTTTATTTATTTAAAATAATGTTTATTGACTTCATAATCTTGAGGCTTGTTCAAAGCAGAAATAAAGAGTAATTTTAACATTAATCTTATTGCGATATAGATAAAGAGAGGCATTAAAGCATTTTATAAAAAATAAATAAATCACTAATGATAATAATAACATTGTAAATTGAAAACAGGAACCTCTATGTCTAATCCCCTAAAGAAAAAACCTTTATATCAGATACTCTATGTCCAAGTCATATTTGCCATTTTACTGGGTATAGCCCTTGGTCATTTTTATCCTGATTTTGGTGAGTCACTAAAACCATTAGGTGATGCATTCATTAAAATTGTGAAAATGATCATTGCACCTGTTATCTTTTTGACGGTAGTTACAGGGATAGCAGGAATGAATAATATGAAAATGGTTGGCAATGTTGTAGGAAAGGCAATGCTATATTTTTTAACATTTTCAACTCTTGCTTTAGTTATTGGGTTAATTGTTTCCAATATCATCCGCCCCGGTGATGGTTTGAATATCTCTCCTGATTCGTTAGATAGCAGCAAAGTTGCCGGTTATGTGGAGAAAGCTCATGAATCATCTATCGTTGGTTTTCTCATGAATATCATACCCGAAACCGTTGTTAGTCCACTTGTGAATGGCAATATTCTCCAAGTTCTGTTTATCTCCGTTATTTTTGGTGTCGCTTTAGTCACAACAGGGAAAAAAGGAGAACCTATTTTAGTTTTTTTACAAAACTTCTCGGAACCGGTCTTTAAAATGGTTGGGATTTTAATGAAATTAGCACCTATTGGTGCATTCGGGGCAATGGCATTTACCATAGGTAAATATGGTATTTCATCAATTGGAAATTTAATGATGTTAATAGTGACTTTTTACATTACATCATTACTTTTTGTTCTTATTATTTTAGGAGGAGTTGCTAAATATAATGGATTTTCCATCATTCAACTAATCAAATATATTAAAGATGAACTCTGGTTGGTTTTGGGAACATCATCCTCTGAAGCAGCATTACCTAGCCTAATGAAGAAAATGGAAAATGTAGGCTGTGAAAAATCGGTTGTTGGTCTGGTTATTCCAACAGGTTACTCATTTAACCTTGATGGTACTAATATTTATATGACAATGTCTGCATTATTTATCGCTCAAGCAACCGGTATTGATCTGAGTCTCACTGAACAAATTTCTTTACTATTAGTTGCTATGATCAGTTCAAAGGGTGCGGCAGGTGTAACAGGAGCAGGTTTTATTACGCTAGCTGCTACTTTATCTGTTGTTCCCAGCATACCCGTAGCAGGCATGGCTCTTATTTTAGGCATTGATAGGTTTATGTCTGAATGCCGTGCATTGACAAATCTAGTTGGCAATGCTTGTGCCAGTATTGTTGTGGCTCGCTGGGAAAGTGCTTTGGATAAAGAAAAAATGTATCAAGTATTAAATGGTGACACCCAAAACTTATTAGAAAAAACATCAAATAAATAATCCAAGCGCCTTATAAACTGAGTCATTTCAATTAACCCACCTATTAACCAAATCTATTAATTCGACTCAAATATAACAATAAAAATGTTTTGGTAAAAATTACTCAGCAAACCAGTGAAATTATAACTCATAGGCATTATTTTTATAATAGATATATCTATTTGGAAATAAATTACATACAGCAAAAAAATTTTATGTTGTTCACTTTATATTATTAAGGTTTATATTTATTGATATAGATCCGTTATATTTCATTTCAATTTCAGTAAAAATTAAGAATTAATCGGATAATCAGTTTGGAATATATGTCCTAGTATACTTAAAATCAAAGTGCTCGGAGAATATAATGAAAAAGCTACATGATATTGAGAAAGAATTATTGCCTTGTAAATCTTATAAGATGTTGATTAATGGCGAATGGGTTGATAGTTTTTCAAAAAATACGCTGCAAAGCTACAACCCTGCAACCGGTGAATTACTGACAGAATATGCTGCGGGTAACGCCGAAGATGTTGAGCTTGCTGTCAAGGCTGCCCAAAAAGCCCTGCCAGCATGGGGTAAAACCTCCGCGGCTGAAAGACAATCTCTATTACTGAAAATTGCCGATTTGCTGGAAGCAGAAGCTGAGCGCTTTATCGTCCTTGAAACATTAGATGGTGGTAAGACTCAGGCCCTGTGTCGTAATTTTGATATTCCTTTCTCTGTTGATCATTTCCGCTATTTCGCCGGGGTTATCCGTGCTCATTCTGATGCTAGTGATGTCATCGATAACGACACACTGAGCTTAGTGATCAGAGAACCCATTGGTGTGGTAGGGCAGATCATTCCATGGAATTTCCCGTTATTGATGGCCGCCTGGAAACTCGCACCTGCTCTTGCTGCCGGTAATACTATTGTTATCAATCCGGCAAGCCTGACCCCAATAACTCTACTTGAATTGGGGCGCATCATGAATCAAGTTCTGCCACCGGGCGTTGTCAATATTGTCACGGGGCGTGGCTCAATTGTAGGTCAAGCGATCCTCGACCATGACGGCATTGACAAGGTAGCTTTCACCGGCTCAACTGAAATCGGCTACAATGTTGCCGCAGCAGCAGCGAAAAGACTCATTCCTGCAACTCTGGAATTGGGCGGTAAATCTGCCAATATCGTCTTCCCTGATGCCAATATGAAAAAGGCAATCAAATATGCTGCTAATGCTATTTTGCTGAATCAAGGGCAAGCCTGTGAATCCGGTGCCCGCCTGTTCCTGCATAAAGATATTCACGATGAATTCCTGAACTCACTGAAAACTGTGTTTGAATCAGTCAAAGTGGGAGATCCCATGTTGGCAGAAACAGAAATGGGCAGTCAGGTTAGTGAAGAGCAAATGAATACTATTTTAGGTTACATCGACCTTGCCAAACAGGAAGGTGCAACCATCCTGACAGGTGGAAAACGCATGACAGGAGCGGGATATGATGATGGTTTCTTTATCCAGCCGACAATTCTTACCAATGTGACCAATAATATGCGGGTTGCGCAGGAAGAAATTTTCGGGCCTGTACTGTGTGTTATTCCATTCAGCAATGAAGAAGACGTTATTGAAATGGCCAATGATTCCGAATATGGTCTGGCAGGTGCAGTATGGACGCAAGATATTAACCGCGCCCTTCGTGTAGCGAAAGCGGTAAAAACGGGCCGTATGTGGATCAATACCTATCACGAGCTGCCCGCTCATGCTCCTTTCGGTGGCTACAAAAATTCAGGACTTGGGCGCGAAACGCATAAGATGATGTTGGATGCTTACACTGAAGTGAAAAACATCTATATCAGTACTAAAGAAGACTAAAAAAACAATCGCCACCCTTGTAGGTGGCGATTATCACATGATTTTATTCCAATTATTACATCCAGAAAAACCAGGCAACCACAGAAATAATGGCAATACATGCCAAGTTCAGCACCATACCCACTTTGACCATTTCTATTTGTTTGATATAGCCGGAGCCATAGACAATCGCGTTAGGTGGGGTTGCTACAGGCAACATAAATGCACAGGATGCACCGATACCAATTATCATGGTTAAAGCCATAACTGGCATGCCCAAAGCTTCTGCAACTGTGGCAAAAATAGGCACAAGTAACGCAGCACTCGCGGTGTTACTGGTGAATTCGGTCAGGAAGATAATGAACGTAGCAATCGCGACGATGATCACAAACCAAGGGCTTGTACCAAAAGTCTCTGCCATGCCATTCGCCATAACTTCACTGGCACCAGAATTTTTCAAGACAGCACTCAGCGTCAGGCCACCACCGAATAGCATCAACACGCCCCATTCAGTGTTATTTTGAATCTGTGACCATGTAGATACGCCGGTGATACCAATCAAGATAGCCGCGCTCACCGCAATAATCGTATCCAGATCTTTGACGCCGCCCAATGCGTCACTGATAAATGAGCTGGAAATCCAGCATACTACTGTTAACAGGAAGATAATCATGGCAATAACACGCTTACCATTCCATTCTAAATGTTCCAATTCCAGATCAAATTTATGATTCAGATTTGGACGCAGCATGATGTACATTATCCCAACCATAACAGGCAACAGAATAATCACCATTGGCACGCCGTACTTCATCCATGTAAAGAAATCCATGCCCAATTGTGCCGCTGCGATGGCATTTGGCGGGCTGCCTACCAACGTCCCCAAACCACCAATACTGGCGCTGTATGCAACCCCTAACAGTACAAATACAAAGGTATTGCGTTCAGTGCGAACATCCAGATTTGCCAGAATACCGAGGATGAGTGGCAACATCATTGCAGCAGTTGCAGTATTGCTGATCCACATGGAAAGTAGCGCAGTAATACCAAATATCAGCAATACCGCTACAGACAAACGCCCGCGAGCAATCATCAGCAAACGGTTAGCTATCAACCTATCCAGACCTTGGATATGCAGTGCCGTTGCCAGTGCAAAGCCACCGAAGAACAAAAAGATTATCGGGTTTGCAAAAGATTTCAACGCATCACCGGTATTCATCAATCCCATACCAACAGCCAGAATAGGAACACACAGTGCAGTAATCGTGACGTGAATGGCTTCCGTTAGCCATAACACACCAACAAATGCCATTAATGCCAAACCTGCATTTGCTTTTTCTCCATAAGGCAAAAATTTAAGCAATGCTACAAGCAAGATGATATCCAGCGCGAGAATAATTAAGCCTCTTTTATTTGAGGAAATAGGCCCAACCGCTGGAGTTAAAGATTCAGAAGCGTCCATGAAGACTCCGTAAGACAATGAAACATAACTCGGTAATGTAAAAAAGAATAATTAATGAATCATTGCTATAAATGTTAAAGAATTACATTACATGTGAAATCATAAGGAGTATTAACAAGGAAGAAAATATGAGTTACATCATTTTGGGATCTAATCCGCGGGATTTATTAATTTAATAAAAAATAGTTCAGAAAAGGAGCAGAGTTTTTGTTGTCATATCACATTTTTATACTGTAACAGTGTAAATAATCACCATGATAAATAAAATTTTCTTTTATTAAAAAGGTGAAAGAGAGTACTCCCTTTCACCAAAATATAAATAATATTTATTTTTCAGAAGAAACAGCTGGCAATTATGCCTGACCTTTCACTTCTTTCAGACCGTTGAAAGGAGCGCGATTACCCAATGCTTCTTCAATGCGGATCAGCTGGTTGTATTTAGCAACACGGTCAGAACGGCTCATAGAACCTGTTTTGATTTGGCCCGCGGCAGTACCTACTGCCAAATCAGCAATAGTTGCATCTTCAGTTTCACCAGAACGGTGAGAAATAACCGCTGTGTAACCTGCATCTTTTGCCATCTTGATTGCAGCCAGAGTTTCAGTCAAAGAGCCGATCTGGTTGAATTTAATCAGGATGGAGTTTGCGATACCTTTTTCGATACCTTCTTTCAGAATCTTGGTGTTGGTTACGAACAGATCGTCACCAACCAACTGGATTTTGTCACCCAGCACTTTAGTCTGGTAAGCAAAACCGTCCCAATCAGATTCGTTCAGACCATCTTCGATAGAAACGATTGGATACTCTTTGGTCAAGCCTTCCAGATAGTGAGTGAATTCCTGAGAGGTGAAAATTTTGCCTTCGCCTTTCAGTTCATAGTTGCCAGTTTCTTCGTTATAGAATTCGGAAGCCGCACAGTCCATCGCCAGAGTAATATCTTTACCCAGTACGTAACCTGCTTGCTCAACCGCTTCTTTGATTGCTGCCAGCGCTGCTGCGTTGGATTCCAGGTTTGGCGCATAGCCACCTTCATCACCCACCGCCGTGCCCATACCTTTTGCTTTCAGCACTTTTGCCAGATTGTGGAATACTTCGGAACCCATGCGCACAGCTTCTTTCAGTGTGCTTGCGCCAATTGGCTGGATCATGAATTCTTGAATATCTACGTTATTATCTGCGTGCTCACCACCGTTGATGATGTTCATCATTGGCAGAGGCATGGAGAATTTACCCGGAGTACCGTTCAACTCAGCGATGTGCTCGTATAGAGGCATACCTTTCGCTGCTGCCGCTGCTTTGGAGTTCGCCAAAGAAACAGCCAAAATCGCGTTAGCACCGAAGTTAGATTTGTTTTCAGTACCATCCAGCTCGATCATAATCTTGTCGATGTTAGCCTGATCTTTCGCATCCTGACCAGCCAGAGCCTGTGCAATCGGGCCGTTGACCGCAGCAATTGCTTTCAATACACCTTTACCCATGAAGCGAGATTTATCACCATCACGCAGTTCCAGCGCTTCGCGAGAGCCAGTTGATGCACCTGATGGAGCAGCAGCCAGACCTACAAAGCCCCCTTCCAGATGTACTTCTGCTTCTACAGTTGGGTTACCACGGGAGTCGATGATTTCACGGCCAAGCACTTTAACGATTTTGGACATTAGGTTTTCCTCAGTACAAGTTAAATTCCGGGCAACAGATTGAAACTAAAACGATTATCTTAAAAGCGATTAGCTTAACACCAATCCATTGCCCCATATCTTATTTAAACTGGCCTTTCTGATATTTGCCTGCGGCTTCAACAAAGCCAGCAAATAACGGATGACCATCGCGAGGCGTTGAAGTGAATTCTGGGTGGAACTGACACGCCACAAACCACGGATGCGCTGGGTTCTCAATAATCTCCACCAGTTTGTTGTCGATTGAACGGCCAGCAACACGCAAGCCTGCATCTTCAATACGTTTCAACAACAAATTGTTCACTTCATAACGATGGCGATGACGCTCAATGATGTCATCCTGGCCGTAGAGTTTACGTACCAGACTGTTTTCAGTCAGATGGCACAGTTGGCCACCAACACGCATCGTTCCACCGAGATCGCTCTCTTCACTACGTACTTCTACGTTGCCGTTCTCATCACGCCATTCGGTGATCAGACCAACAACCGGTAACTTACATTCAGGTTCAAACTCAGTAGAATTCGCTCCTGCCAGACCTGCAACGTTGCGAGAAAATTCAATCAGGGCAACCTGCATACCCAGACAAATTCCCAAGTATGGAACCTTGTTCTCACGGGCATAACGTGCAGTCATGATCTTACCTTCGATACCACGGCCACCAAAGCCACCGGGTACTAGAATCGCATCCAGACCTTTCAACACATCAACACCGCGAGTTTCGACGTCTTGTGAATCGATCAGCTTGATGTTGACAGTCAGGCGATTTTTCAGTCCGCCGTGTTTCAATGCTTCAATCACTGATTTATAAGCATCTGGCAGTTCAACATACTTACCCACCATCCCGATGGTAACTTCACCGGATGGATTAGCTTCTTCATAAATGACCTGTTCCCATTCGGACAGATCCGCTTCAGGACGTTCGATGCTGAATCGTTTACAAATATAATCATCTAAGCCCTGAGATTTCAAGAGGGCTGGGATTTTATAAATGGAATCAACATCTTTTAAGGAGATAACTGCTTTCTCTGGTACGTTACAGAAAAGTGCGATTTTTGCCCGCTCATTGGCTGGAACAATACGATCCGAACGGCAGATCAACACGTCAGGCTGAATACCAATTGACAGCAATTCTTTCACAGAATGCTGAGTCGGCTTAGTTTTCACTTCGCCCGCGGCAGCCATGTAAGGCACCAGAGTCAGGTGCATGAACAGTGTGTTTTCACGACCCACTTCCACCGCCATCTGACGAATGGCTTCGAGGAATGGCAGGGATTCGATATCACCGACAGTACCGCCGATTTCCACCAACACAACATCATGACCTTCTGCACCACGGATGATACGGTCTTTGATTTCATTGGTGATGTGAGGAATGACCTGAATGGTTGCTCCCAAATAATCGCCGCGGCGTTCTTTGCGCAACACTTCAGAATAGACACGACCCGTCGTAAAGTTATTACGGCGTGTCATTTTAGTTCGGATGAAACGTTCGTAATGACCTAAATCAAGATCAGTTTCAGCGCCGTCTTCGGTAACGAAAACTTCCCCGTGTTGGGTTGGGCTCATTGTGCCTGGATCGACGTTAATGTACGGGTCCAGTTTCATAATGGTGACATTGAGTCCACGGGCTTCGAGTATAGCCGCCAAAGAGGCTGCGGCAATGCCTTTACCCAGTGAGGATACGACCCCGCCGGTCACAAAAATATAATTAGTTTTCATGCTGAACCTGAAGTTTAGGTTTAAAAGGATGATGAATATAACAGGACGGGAAAGCAGTATACCCTAACCTTAATTTCGCTACAAACCATCTAAACAGGGTAAAGTGCCACATAATCAGTAACACCCAGAAAAAACCACACTTCTTTCTCTTTAAATTCATTGAGTTATTAGTGTGAAATTTTTTCACACAACTCAGGTTATTCAGCCATTTAAGTGACATCCTTTTCACTATTTCCATATATTGTTGTGTGATTGCAGCGCTATACCTCCTGATTTTTCACCCGCTGCCACATTTCTTCCATCTCATCCAGCGTAGCCGTTTCCAATGACAAGCCTTTGTCTAGGATCAATTTTTCGACGTTGCAGAAACGGTTTTCAAATTTTTGGCAGGCTTTTTGTAGTGCCATCTCCGGTTTATGTCCCAAATGACGGGATAAATTGACGACCGAAAACAGCAAATCGCCCACTTCTTCTTCCAGTCGGTCTTTATCAACCACCGCCTGCTTCGCTTCGTCCATCACTTCATCAATTTCTTCGTAGACTTTATCCAGCACTGGCCCAAGTGTATTCCAATCGAAACCCACCGAAGCGCAGCGCTTCTGGATCTTATAGGCTTTCATCAGAGCCGGCAGGCTGGCAGGAATATCATCCAGCACTGAATGCTGATCTTTCTCTGCCCTTTCTGCGGTTTTGCGCTGTTCCCAACTTCCTATCGCCTCTTCGCTGCTGACCCCCGCTTGCTGATTGAAGATATGGGGATGGCGGCGCTCCAGTTTGTCACACACCGCCTCACAAATATCGTCAAAATCGAATTGTTGCTGCTCTTGGGCCATCTGGGCATAAAACACGATATGGAACAGCAAATCCCCTAATTCTTCTTTCAGGGCATTGGCATCATTGCGCTCAATTGCATCAAGCACTTCATAAGTTTCTTCCAGCGTATAAGGGGCAATCGTCGCGGAGGTTTGTACTTTGTCCCAAGGACAGCCGCTCTGGGGATGGCGCAACTGCGCCATAATCCCCTTCAGTCGTTCAATCGAAATAGCTTTCATCTTATCCATGCTTAATCAATTACTGCTTTAATCAGTTACCGTGCAAACGTCTGGCTTCAATCACATCAGATAACTGATTGAGCTTAGCCAATACCCGCCCGAGCACTTGCAAGTTATAAATCTCAATGTTCATATCAATGGTCGCAAGCTGTTGCTTAACATCACTGCGGCTGCTGACACCCAACACATTGACTTTTTCATTGGCGAGGATCGTCGTGATATCACGTAATAATCCACTGCGATCATTGGCAAGGACTCGTACCACAAGTGAATAGCCGGTGGAATAACTCTCGCCCCATACCGCCTCAACTATCCGTTCCGGTGAACTGGCTTCAAGCTCCGCCAGCTGATCACAATCCGCGCGGTGGATGGAGATCCCCCGTCCACGAGTAATGAATCCAATAATCTCATCACCAGGGATAGGCTGACAGCAACGAGCAATGTGGTGCATTAAGTTGCCAACCCCTTCTACGACAATACGGCCATTATCTTTGTTTGTATTACGTGGTGTATAGGTTTTGTTCTCCAGATTGCGAAGCGCTTCGCGATCCTCTTCTTCTGCGGTGGTTTTGTTGAATTTGCTTTGCAGGAAGTTTGTTAACTGATGGATGCGGATATCACCGACACCAATGCCTGCCAGCACTTCTTCCAACGAATGGACGTTATAACGGGCAATCAGTTCTTTTTCCGCTTCCTTGACTGTGATACCTAAATGTGCCAATTCATTGTCCAGCATTTGGCGGCCCGCAATGATGTTCTTGTCACGATCCTGCTTGCGGAACCAGTTGTGGATTTTCGCGCGTCCACGGCTGGTCGTCACATAACCGAGGTTAGGATTCAACCAGTCACGGCTTGGGTTAGGCTGCTTTTGGGTGATGATTTCAATTTGATCGCCCATCTTAAGCTGATAGCTGAACGGCACAATACGTCCGCCAATTTTTGCCCCAATACAGCGATGACCGACATCACTGTGAATGTGATAAGCAAAATCCAACGGCGTAGAGCCAATTGGCAAATCAATGACATCCCCTTTTGGCGTAAAGACATAAACGCGATCATCAAACACCTGACTGCGCACTTCATCCAGCATCTCGCCGGTATCCGCCATTTCCTCCTGCCATGCGATCAATTTCCGCAGCCATGCAATACGGCTTTCATAACTGCCGGATTTACCACCACCAGCCGCAGAGCCTTCTTTATATTTCCAATGCGCCGCAACCCCAAGCTCCGCATCATCATGCATCTGACGAGTGCGGATTTGGATTTCAAGAGTTTTGCCACTCGGTCCCAAGACAACCGTATGAATGGATTGATAACCATTCGGTTTCGGGTTGGCAACGTAATCATCGAATTCATCCGGCAAATGACGATAGTGAGTATGTACTATCCCCAATGCTGCGTAGCAATCCTGCAAACGATCGACAACAATCCGCACAGCGCGCACGTCAAATAATTCATCAAAGGCGAGGGATTTCTTCTGCATTTTGCGCCAAATGCTGTAAATGTGTTTCGGGCGCCCATACATTTCAACGCTGATCCCTTCTTTCAGCATGTAATTACGCATTTTTGTCACAAATTTTTCGATATATTGTTCACGATCAATTCGGCGCTCATGCAGCAACTTGGCAATTTTCTTATATTCATCGGGATGCAGATAACGGAAACAAAAATCCTCCAGTTCCCATTTTAGCTGCCCAATTCCCAGCCGATTGGCAAGGGGAGCATAGATATTGGAGCACTCTTTGGCTGCCAGCACTCGCTCATCTTCACTGGCATCTTTCACTTCCCTCAAATGGGCAATGCGTTCTGCCAACTTGATAATCACACAGCGAAAATCTTCCACCATCGCCAGCAACATCCGGCGAACATTATCAACCTGCGCCGAACAAGTAGAGTCAGTATGAGTGGCTTTCAGTTGGCGAATGGCGTCCATTTCCAATACACCATTCACCAAATTCGTGATGGCCTTACCAAATGTTTCTGTCACTGTTTCGCTATCGAGTAGCTTGGCATCAAGGATGGGAAAGAGCAGCGCAGCGCGCATACTGTCATTATCCATGCTCAATGTGGACAGGATCTCCACCATTTCCACACCGCGCCATAGCAACAGTTCCGCATCGGGGTGATTTTGGACTTTTTCGTGACAGTACTGCCAGGTTTTGACCAATTTTTCACTGGATTGTGGGTTAGTGATGTTTAAACTTGCGATCCACTTATCGACAGCAAATTCACCTGCCGGTGTGAGATGCGCACTTCTTACCGCAACCATAATTTCTCCCTACTCGATATCCATAGGCCCACTGCTGAACAGAGCCATGGATTCCAGATGGCCTGTGTGCGGAAACATATCCAACATCCGCACACTGACTAGATGATAACCAGCCTCCAGCAAGACTTTGCTGTCCCGAGCCAGTGTCGTGGGGTTACAGGAAACGTAAACCACTTTTTCTGGAGCCAGTTTTACAATATGTGCCATAACACCCGCCGCGCCAGCGCGAGCGGGGTCCAGCAGCACTTTATTGAACCCTTGTGCGGCCCAAGGCTGCTGGTGAATATCTGATTCCAGATTTTCATGAAAAAAATTGACATTATTAAGTTCATTGAGCTGGGCGTTATATTGCCCACTCGCCACCAGCGCAGCAACCCCTTCCACACCAACTACTGTCTGTACTTTAGTGGCAATCGGCAAGGTAAAATTCCCCATGCCACAAAACAGATCCAATACCCTGTCTGTTGGTTGTAAATCCAGCCACGCCAATGCTTGTGCCACCATTTGTTGGTTAACTTCATCATTAACCTGAATAAAATCTTGTGGGCTGAATACCAGTTTCAACCCATCCACCTGATACCACGGTGCTGGTTGCCCCGGCATCAATGGCTCAAGGGATTTCTCATCACCAAGCAGATAAATCGCAACATGGTACTGCACTGAAAAAGTGCGCAATATTTCCTTATCTTCACGCTTAAGTGGATCAAGATGGCGCAGCACAATTAATGGGCCATTGTCAGCTAATACCAACTCCACATGTCCCAAGCGTTTTACTGCATTCAGACTATTCAAGCACTGATGCAGCGGCTGCAATAATTGTTCCAATTCAGGGCGCATAACAGGGCAGCGTTTAATATTGACCAAATCGTTGGTCTGGCTCTGGCGGAATCCCATCGATAGTGTGCGTTGTTTGGCATGATATTGCAGACCAAGTCTGGCCCTGCGCCGATAACCATATTCCGGACTGTGAATGATAGGATGTGAGCTGATACTGACACCCGTTTCCCGCTGGATCAAGTGTTCCAGCACACTGGCCTTAGTATTAACTTGCAGCTCAGTGGCAACGTGCTGCTGCTGGCATCCACCACAGACTTTAAAATGTGGGCAGTGGGGGTCTACGCGATGCGGACTATCTGAGAACCTCTTTACCACTTTAGCCTTGGCAAATTGGCGTTTTTCTTCTGTCAGTTGGATCTGTGCCTGCTCATTCGGCAATAATCCTGGAATAAAGATCGTTTTTCCCTGATGACGGGCAATGCCTTGCCCTTGTGCATCAAGATTATCTGCGGTAACGGAAATAATGCCTCGGTTTACGGAGCGGCGATTTGGGGAGTAAAATTGCACCATGATTCTGACTGACTTTGAAAAATTGAGTTTTGATTTTCCCACAATGGACGCCTATGACCAAATATAGCCTACGCACCCGTATGATGAGCCTGATATTGGTTCCTGTTTTACTGGTCGGAACGCTTGTAAGTATATCATTTATCTCATACCGCTATTACGAGTTGAAGAAGCTGATAGTCCTCAGCGGGATCAGTATTATTGAACCGTTGTCTATTGCCAGCGAAATTGGCATTAATCTGGACAATCGCAAGCGAGTCAACTTACTGATAAACAACCTGCATCGCCATAATTCTGAAATTGTAAAGGTCATTGCCATTTTTGATGAACAGCATAAATTATTTGAAATTTCTAATGACAAATATGATGTGAATCAGCTACGGCTCAGTCCAAATGACCCTATTCCGACAAAACTGACTAAGGAAGAGGATAGTAATAGCATCATCCTGAAAATGCCGATTATCTCGGAAACCACTTCTTCCCATAAATGGTTCAATACGACCAACAATAGTGAGCCTATCGGATATATTGCCATTGATTTGGATCTACAGGCTGCACAACTTCAGCAATACAAAACCATTACTACTTCTATCATGCTGTTAATCCTCTGTCTCGGGGGAACAGCTCTGTTTGCCCACATTCTGGTACGTAAAGTCACAGAGCCTCTGGAGTGCATGGTAAAAGCCGTTAACCGCATCCGGCAAGGGCAATTGAACAGTCGAATAACCGGTGCCATGCCTGGGGAGTTGACTGCCCTGCAAAATGGTATCAATACCATGGCAGAATCATTGTCTAAATATAAAAACGAGATGCAATTGCATATTGATCAAGCGACTTCCGATCTGCAAATTACGATGGAACAGTTAGAGATCCAAAATGTTGAGCTGACTATCGCTAAAAAACGCGCACAAGAGGCGGTCAGAATCAAAACGGAATTTCTGGCTAATATGTCCCATGAATTACGCACACCACTTAATGGAGTTATTGGCTTCACCCGCCAGATGTTAAAAACCTCCATTACGCCACAACAGATGGAGTATCTATACGTCATTGATCGTTCAGCCAATAATCTGCTAAAAATCATCAATGACATTCTGGATTTCTCACGGCTGGAATCCAATAAACTGGTATTGGATCAGGTGCCTTTTCTACTGCGGGATACCGTCAATGAAGTTATTGAACTGCTGGCTCCTGCGGCCAGTGTGAAAAACCTTCCTCTGCATCACTATATTGATGAGAAGTTACCCAATCTGATGATTGGCGATCCTATCCGTTTGCAACAAATACTGACTAATCTCATTGGCAATGCCATTAAATTTACTGACAAAGGCAGCGTGACGCTGGATATTACATTACGTCAGCAGCAACACCATCTTGTACATATTGGTTTTACCGTGACCGATACGGGTATTGGTATCAAGCCAGAATATCGTCCGATTCTGTTCCAGGCCTTCAATCAAGCAGATGCGAGCATTACCCGTCATTACGGAGGAACCGGGTTAGGATTGAGCATCACTAAGCGGCTGGTTAATGAAATGAAGGGAGAAATTGACTTTACCAGTGAAGTCGCTAAAGGCACGGTATTTTATTTTGATATCTGGCTGGAAAAAGAAGAATATTTATTCGGTTCATTTCCAATGGATCTGCCAATTTCTTCGGGATCGCCGCGTTTACCTATGATCGTAATGGCAGTGGACGATAACCCCGCTAACCTGAAACTAATCGGCACATTGCTGAATGAACTAGTTGAAAATACCTTGCTGTGCAGCAGCGGCATCGAAGCGCTGAAAATGGCGCGGAAACATTCGCTGGATCTCATTTTGA
This sequence comes from Xenorhabdus anantnagensis, assembly GCF_028598555.1. Taxonomy (GTDB): domain Bacteria; phylum Pseudomonadota; class Gammaproteobacteria; order Enterobacterales; family Enterobacteriaceae; genus Xenorhabdus; species Xenorhabdus anantnagensis. Next base: position 4,122 of record NZ_JAQRFN010000016.1, on the reverse strand, counting down.
TGGATATCCAGATGGCAAATATGGATGGTATCCAAACAACTGAGCAGATCCATCACTTACCCCAACATAAAGAGACACCCGTTGTAGCGGTTACAGCCTTTCCCTGCCATGAGGCAAAAAACACACCGTTTATCGACTGTCTTTCCAAGCCGTTGGATGAAAATCGTTTAAAAACATTGCTGAACCAATATTGCCAGCAGAAAAAACCACAAGCCATTGATTGGGATATGGCTTTGGAACAAACTGCCGGAAAAGAGTCATTGGCACGGGAAATGCTGGGAATGCTGGTGCAATCGTTGCCCGATATGAAGAATATGATTGAACAAGCCTTAACCATTAACGGAGAGGCAACCCGCAAACACTTTCAGCTTCACGTCCATCAATTGCACGGTAGTTGCTGCTATAACGGTGTTCCTAAACTGAAAGCAATTTGCGAATTTGTCGAAAAACAACTTCAACAAGACATTGCTCTGGCCGATCTGGAGCCAGAATTGCTGGAATTTATAGATGAAATCAATCATGTAATGGCAGCGGCTCCTGACGTACTCAGAGCCACCAGACTACTCAGAACAACCAAACCTGTTACTTTGTGACCATAAACTTACGATATTCTTCATAAGCGTAATGGTCTGTCATGCCGCTGATATAGTCCTGAATGAGACGTGCCCGATAATAAAATTCGATCATATCTTTTTCGGCTTCATCAGTGGCAACAATTCCCTCCACGGCCTCACCATAAGCCAAACGATGCTTAGTCGAAAGTTTGTGCAACAGGCGCGTTTCAATAAAATATTTTTTGTGAAAATTATTCTGATTCAACTCCATGAAATCCTGTCGGGACAGTTCCAACAAAGGGTTATACACATCCAGCAATCCGGTAATAATCCGGTATCCCTGTAATTCCAGCTCTTCCACTTCAGGATGATTGAAAACCCGTTTACGCGTGACACTTTTCAAGGTTTTCAATAAACGGTGTTCATCTCCATCTCCTTCCAACAGGGCGTGGTTAAATGTACCTGCATAAATTTCCGGCAGGTGTTCAATAAACAGTTTAGCGCTATAAGGCACTAATTTTCCTGTGATAAATACTCGCAAATACATGAAAAACTGTTCGTGGGCATTACGGCGGGCTTCGTTATTGGTTGTTTTCTTATAGGCTTGTGTCACGGTAGATTCGAACAAATCATTCTTTCGGTGTCCGCCATTTTCTTCCCACTCTTTTTTCAGGTATTCCACCAACTGAGTGACATTGAAAATACCCTTTTCAACAGCATCGTCCAAATCAGCAATGCAATATGAAATATCATCTGCGGCTTCCATAATGTATGTTAGCGGGAAGCGACAGAAATCGCCCATTTGCAATTCTTTTCTCAATTCACGGATAAAACTCTCTTCTGACCAGTAATAGCCTTTTTTCTTCATCAGATAACTGAATTCAGCCGGAGTTTCTTCCAGACGATAGGCCGGACACGTATATTTCAATACGCAGCCAATCTGGGCATAAGTGAGATTCAAGCGCAGCAGATTATGTGCCAGACGGATAGCCTGGGCATTGCCTTCAAACTGGCATAAATCTTTACGCAATTGCCGGCGGAATAAATCTTTTTTTTCTTCCCCCGTCAGACATAACGCCGCGACTTTACAAGTATCCCGCTGTTCTTCCGTTTTTGGCGAATAATCAGGAGACAATCGGCGGGAGAACCAATCTCTAATGGCTGCCTCACCAAAATGCCCAAATGGGGGATTGCCGATATCGTGCATCAGGCAAGCCATTTCAACCAGACTTTCAAAAGCAAGTAAGCGATCACTCAGCCCATATTTTTCCAATAAGTTTTGCTTTGCCAGCTCCGCAATAATCGTTTTTGAAATATAGCGGCCTATTTGCTGCACTTCGAGCGAATGTGTCAACCGACTGCGCACAGCGGCATTACGCTCCAGTGGGAATACCTGTGTTTTCTGCTGCAACCGCCGAATGGCGGCTGAGTTGATGATCCGCCCCCGATCACTTTCAAACTGGCGGCTTACTTGCTCTTCATCATCGGGATGAATGGAAGATTTACTGAACTTACGTTGGTAATTCAACTTCTGCTTAAAATCAATCTTAGACATTAATCCCCCCATACCAAATGAAACGACTATTTAGAATTGGAAACTCTAGTAAATGGCTATTCAATGATACACTTCCCGATTAAATCGGCCTTTTAATAGTGAGTATGACACAATGAAAATAGGTGTAATAGGTGCAATGGAACAAGAAGTGACTTTGCTGCGTGACCAGATCGAAGGTCTGCAAACATTGTCACGAGGTGGGTGTGAAATCTATACCGGCAAGCTGAATGGCGTGGATGTCGCCTTGTTAAAATCCGGTATTGGCAAAGTCTCCGCCGCACTTGGAACCACCTTGTTGATTGAACATTGCCAGCCAGATATCGTGATTAACACGGGTTCAGCCGGTGGCCTTGATCCTAAACTGAAAGTGGGAGATATCGTGGTTTCCGAAGAAGTCCGCTACCATGATGCCGATCTTACTGCCTTTGGCTATGAGCCGGGACAAATGGCACAATGCCCCCCTGCTTTTGTTGCTGACGATAAGTTAATCACTCTGGCAGAAAAATGCATCCAATCCCTCAACCTGAATGCCGTTCGCGGTCTGGTTTGCAGCGGTGATGCCTTTATCAATGGTTCAGAACCATTGGCACGCATCCGGACTACTTTCCCGAAAGTTGCTGCGGTTGAAATGGAAGCCGCGGCCATTGGTCATGTTTGCCATCAATATAAAGTCCCCTTTGCTGTCGTTCGTGCTATTTCTGACGTTGCAGATCAAGAATCCCATATCAGTTTTGATGAGTTTTTGGTTGTTGCAGCGCGTGAATCCACACGGATGGTCAATGCTATGCTGATCGAACTGAGCAAACAGTAAACCATCATTTAAAGTGGAGCATCGGTAATGAAATCATTCTTGAAAATAATCCCCCATCGATCCGTTTGGCTGGCATTCTCATTCCTTTTGTATGTTTTCAATGCTCCACTTTATGCGGCAGCGTCCCGTGTCATTAGTCTTGCACCATCAACGACAGAACTGGCATATGCAGCGGGGCTGGGCGATCAGCTAGTCGCAGTCAGTGCTTACTCTGATTATCCTGAAGCCGCTAAAAAGCTGGAGCAAATCGCTGACTGGCAAGGCCTCAATGTCGAACGGATCATCGCCCTGAAACCCGACCTGATTCTGGCATGGCGTGGCGGTAACCCTCAACGCCCTCTGGAACAACTCGCTGCTTTGGGCATTCCGATTTTTTATTCTGATATAAAAAAAATAGAAGATGTTGCGACAGAACTGGAACGGCTTGCTGCCTATAGCCCACATCCTGATATCGCTAAAAAATCAGCCGAAGAAATTCGATATAAATTCAACCAATTAAAACAAGATTATGCCAATCCGAATCCTACGCCTGTGTTCTTGCAATTTGGTATGAATCCGATTTTTACTTCATCCAGCCACACTATCCAAAGCGAAATTGTCTCCGTATGTGGCGGTAAAAATATTTTTGCTGACAGCCCCGTTCCGTGGCCGCAGGTTAATCGTGAGCAAGTACTTACCCGCAAACCAGAAATGATTGTCATAGGCGGAACGGAAGAACAAAAACAGCGAGTCGCGGATTTTTGGCGACCACAAATGAACGTCAGTATTATCGCCCTGAATGATGACTGGTTTAGCCGCGCGGGGCCGAGGATTATTTTGGCGGCAGAGCAACTTTGTAGCCGATTAAATCATCACTCCGCTCACTAAATACCTCCCCCTATAGAAATTCGCGAATTGAAGGCTCTCCTATTTTCCCGCAGAAAAAGATGAAAAACACAGGTTACGTAAAACGAAGAAACGCACAAAGGCATGCATAATGTAGTGGTATAAGGATCTCGGACACCTCAAAAGCCTGCTAATGTTATTAATATGACAATGAGGTATGACAATGAAATTGAAACCGACCAAACGCCACTATTCCGTTGAATTGAAGCTGGACGCGGTTCAGCAGGTTGTTCTCCATCATCAACGGGTTATTGATATCGCCCGTTCACTGGCCGTTGATGCCAGTACCTTGAGAAAATGGATCCGCCAGTATAAGG
>NZ_JAQRFN010000015.1 GCF_028598555.1 Xenorhabdus anantnagensis | reverse complement strand
CGTGTCAAGCCTTATTTTTCAAGGCCTTTCACTTTGTCACCCCGACAGGTTTGTGTGTTTGTCGTGACAACGGATGCGCATTATAGGGAGCTTTCTGAGACTAGCAACAATTATTTTAAAAAAAAAGCACCAACCGCTTACTTATCACCCAAAACACGATAACTTGGTTTTTTATTAATCTACAAAAAGAAAAAAGAGGTGTTTTTTTCACCTCTTTTTATCTCAACGTTACTTTATCTTCTGTACTTTTTTATATTTATGAGCTTTCCAAGCAAGTAATGTTATTGCTTTGGAACAATGCGATTGTCTTCTAGCTCTAAAGTCACTAATTTACCTGGAATTAACTTGCCAGAAAGAATCTGCTGAGCCAGCGGATTCTCGATCTCTTGCTGAATAGCCCGTTTCAATGGGCGAGCACCGTATACAGGGTCAAAACCTGCTTCACTCAGTTTTTCCAGTGCAGAAGGAGTCATCTCTACCTGATAACCTCGCTCTTCCAGACGCTGATATAAACGCTGCAATTGAATATTCGTAATAGATGTCAGATGTTCTTTTCCTAATGGATGGAACACAACAACTTCATCAACACGGTTGATAAACTCAGGTCTGAAATGATGACCAACCACTTCCATCACCATATTTTTCATCCCTATATAATCCAGTGTACCAAAACGTTCTTGGATCATATCGGAACCTAAATTAGAGGTCATAATCACAACCGTGTTGCGAAAGTCAACAGTTCTCCCCTGGCCATCAGTCAGACGACCATCATCCAATACCTGTAGCAAGATATTGAAAACATCTGGGTGTGCTTTCTCTACTTCATCCAGCAAAATAACAGAATAAGGACGGCGGCGCACCGCTTCTGTCAGATACCCACCTTCTTCATATCCAACATATCCGGGAGGAGCTCCCACCAGCCTTGAAACTGCGTGTTTTTCCATAAACTCCGACATGTCAATGCGCACCATGGCATCATCACTATCGAACAAGAAATTAGCCAGCGCCTTGCATAATTCTGTTTTACCCACCCCAGTCGGCCCCAAGAACATGAAAGAGCCAATCGGGCGATTGGGATCAGATAGCCCCGCTCTGCTACGACGAATTGCATTCGATACGGCATCAACAGCTTCATTCTGCCCAATCACGCGTTTATGCAATTCTTGCTCCATGCGCAATAATTTCTCTTTTTCGCTTTCCAACATTCTGGATACAGGGATTCCTGTCCAGCGAGCCAGTATTTCAGCGATTTCAGCATCTGTGACTTTGTTACGCAGCAACTTCATATGACGATTTTCTACTGTTGTTGCTGTTGCCAGACGCTTTTCCAATTCCGGAATTTTTCCGTACTGAATTTCAGACATTTTGGCCAAGTCACCGTTACGGCGGGCCTTTTCTAATTCAAGACGGGCATTCTCTAATTCGGCTTTGATATTCTGAGTACCACTAAGTTCAGCTTTCTCCGCTTTCCACTCTTCTTCCAATTCAGAATATTCGCGTTCTTTTTCTGCCAACTCTTCGTTCAGCATCTCTAAACGTTTTTTACTGGCATCATCAGACTCTTTTTTCAGTGCCTGCTGTTCAAGCTTCAATTGAATAACACGACGCTCAAGACGATCCAATGCTTCTGGTTTAGAATCCATCTGCATCCGCAGACTTGCACCAGCTTCGTCAATCAGGTCAATTGCCTTGTCAGGCAGCATGCGATCAGATATATAGCGATGAGATAATGTTGCAGCCGAAACGATTGCTGGATCAGTAATCTGGACATGATGATGCAATTCATATCGCTCTTTCAGTCCACGTAAAATAGCAATCGTGTCCTCAACCGTGGGTTCTGCCACATAAACTTTCTGGAAACGACGCTCCAAAGCCGCATCTTTTTCTATATATTGTCGATACTCATCAAGAGTTGTCGCCCCAACGCAATGCAGTTCACCACGAGCCAAAGCAGGCTTCAGCATGTTACCAGCATCCATTGCTCCTTCAGCTTTGCCCGCTCCTACCATGGTATGCAATTCATCAATAAACAGAATGACTGAGCCTTCTTGTTTGGCAAGATCGTTCAAAACACCTTTCAAACGCTCTTCAAATTCACCACGATATTTAGCACCAGCCAATAATGCTCCCATATCAAGAGACAGGACACGTTTGTTTTTCAGTCCTTCAGGAATTTCACCATTAACAATACGCTGTGCCAAACCTTCGACAATTGCGGTCTTCCCAACTCCTGGTTCGCCAATAAGAACTGGGTTGTTTTTAGTTCTACGTTGCAATACCTGAATGGTTCTACGGATTTCTTCATCACGTCCAATAACAGGATCTAATTTGCCCTGTTCAGCACGTTCAGTCAGATCAATTGTATATTTCTTTAACGCTTGACGCTGATCTTCTGCACCTTGATCATTCACTTTTTCACCACCGCGCATCTGTTCTATTGCCTTAGTGATTTTATCTTTGGTTGTTCCCGCAGCTTTCAACATGTTACTTAATGTTCCACGTTCTTCTATCGCTGCCAGAACAAAGAGTTCAGAAGAAATAAAATTATCACCTGTTTTTTGCGCAAGTTTGTCGCATAGGTTTAAATAACGTCCTAATTCGTTGGATACCTGCACATCGCCACCACTGCCCTCGACTTTCGGCAATCGGATCAGAGCTTGATTCAGTTGATTATTGAAGCTTCCTGTATCCACCCCTGCCGAGGTCAATAAAGGACGAACTGAGCCACCTTCTTGATTGAGTAATGCACTCATCAAGTGGATAGGTTCGATAAATTGATTATCACGCCCTAATGCGAGGGATTGGGCGTCAGCGAGAGCAAGCTGGAATTTATTGGTAAGACGATCCAGACGCATAACACCTCCAATACTGGTCAGAATTTGCTACTGGAGACTAGATAAGGTCCATTCCTTAAATATTCAAGGTCTTCTGAAAAGTTAATTGGGAACTTACCGCTATACGCCAAAGATCATCCTGTGAAGTAGGCTATCGCAACCAGATTAAAGTCGCCATGCGCCCTGTATTACCATCACGGCGATAGGAGAAAAAGTTCTTTTCCTCTGTGACAGTACATGCGGTTCCACCAAAAATCTCTGTTATTCCCATTGACTGCAACTTCAATTTAGCCAGTAAGTAAATATTTGCCAGAAACTTATCATCATAATTATTGCCATAAGGTGTGAAAGCTTGCTCCAGAACAGAATTGGCCGTAATGAAAGCTTCCCTAACTTCACTTCCCACCTCAAATTTTGAGGGGCCAATAGCAGGCCCCAACCATGCGCGGATCATGTCAGGTTTTGCACTAAATCGAGACACAGTATTCTCCAGCACTCCTGCACATAATCCACGCCATCCGGCATGAGCTGTAGCAACTTCATCGCCAGAAATACTGCAAAAGAGAACGGGCAAGCAATCTGCTGTCATCACAGCACAAACCTGCCCGGGTATATTCGTGTAAACGGCATCGGCCTGATTATTTACCAATGATTGACCATCAAGTGTGATAACACGTGTTCCATGTACTTGTTCCAACCATATAGGTTGCTGCGGTAATTGGGCATATTCAACCAATAAGGTTCTGTTCTGCTCTACGTATTCTGGAATGTCCCCGACATGATTACCCAAGTTTAAACTGTCATATGGGAACAGGCTTACCCCACCCAAACGGGTAGTACTGCAAGCACCAACATTATCAGGCTGTGGCCAATCAGGAAAAATCAGTGGTGTCATTTACCTACCAATCCATCTCATCTTTGAAAGTTTCGGCATCCGCTTTCATTACTTCAATCAATTTAACCATGTCATCCGGTAATGGAGCATGCCATTCCATCTCAATTCCAGTGATTGGATGGTAAAGACGTAACATGGTCGCATGCAATGCCTGACGATCAAAATTGCGCATCACTTCGCGAAATTCATCAGAGGCTCCTTTTAATGGACGAGGCCGTCCACCGTACAGAGGATCTCCCACTAGCGGGTGTTTTATATGTGCCATGTGCACACGAATTTGGTGTGTTCTGCCAGTCTCCAAACGCAGACGAAGACGGGTATGCGCCCGGAAATGTTCCATAATTCGATAATGGGTAACAGCAGGTTTCCCCATAGGATGTACTGCCATATGTGTCCGTTTTGTTGGATGACGGGAAATGGGTTCTTCTACCGTTCCTCCGGCTGTCATACATCCCAAAGCAACTGCTTCATATTCACGGGTTATTTCACGTAATTGCAAAGATTCTACCAAACGAGTTTGTGCTGGAACGGTTTTTGCTATAACCATTAATCCGGTCGTATCTTTGTCAAGACGATGAACAATACCTGCACGAGGAACATCTGCAATTTCAGGATAACGGTATAACAAGGCATTCAATACCGTGCCATCAGGATTACCTGCCCCCGGGTGAACTACCAAGTTACGTGGTTTATTGATTACCAAAATATCGTCATCTTCATAGACAATATTCAGTTCGATATCCTGAGGCTCCCAGCGTGCATCTTCTTTAATGATAGCATCAATGGATATTTCTTCACCGCCCAGGACTTTTTCTTTTGGTTTGTTAATTAATTTGCCATTAACTTGAACTTTATCATCCAAGATCCACTCTTTTATACGTGACCTTGAATAATCAGGGAACAATTCAGCCAAAGCTTGATCTAAACGTTGACCAAGCTGAGATTCAGCGACTATTGCATTAAGTCGGATTTGTTGTGCCATATATAACTTCTATATTTTAAGTTGGGTTTTGACGGCGAGGCCGTTTCATTTAAAATAGTGTGCTATTGTAACCCTATATTTTGCCGGGAGCTTCATGGACAGTCTCCCAGAAAACACTCAGAGGATAATCAACACGTGATGATTCGCATGCAATATCTGGTGGCAGTGACCACATTGAGCCTGATTTTATCTGGATGTTCCAGCAATAAGGATGCTGTTCCTGATATCCCGCCATCTCAAATTTATTCGATTGGGCAGGAAAAGCTGCAAGAAGGTAACTATAAAGCGGCAATCAAACAATTGGAATCCCTTGACACCCGATATCCTTTTGGGCCGTACTCCCAACAGCTTCAGTTTGATTTAATCTACGCCTACTACAAATCAGCGGAATACCCACTGGCTCTTGCATCCATTGAGCGTTTCATGCGTCTGAATCCAACCCACCCTAATATCGACTATGTACTATATATGCGTGGTTTGGTCTCACAAGCTTTAGATGACAGTATATTGCAAGACTTTTTCGGTATTGAACGATCAAACCGTGATCCTGAACATGCCCGTGCCGCATTCCATAATTTCAACCAACTGATGCGTTACTATCCAAATAGTCAGTATTCAGCTGATGCCACCAAGCGATTAGTATTCCTTAAAGAACGTTTAGCCAAATATGAACTTGCGGTTGTGAAATATTACACTAAACGCAGTGCTTATGTAGCTGTCGTTAATCGTGTAGAACAGATGCTACGAGACTATCCTGATGCTAGCGCAACTCGGGAAGCTCTCCCTTATATGGAATCGGCTTATAAAGAATTGGGGCTGACAGCTGAAGCAAATAAGGTGGCACAACTAATCACTGCTAACCCTGCATAAGATTCAATCTCATTAGATTTAAACAGGTGATCAAAAACAGCAGCTAAACGGCTGCTGTTTTTTTTAGCTATTTCTTAGCTATCTATCTTTATCTAAATCGAATGCATTTGGGTTATATCTTCATTATTTTTATTATGAAATGATTTTCAATATCAATTATTATATAAATTTATAATCCCATAACTGACCGATAATGACGCATAATACCTTTCTTCGCAATAAATATTATCCATATCTTCCTTGACTATCACAGTTCTGCCACTTACTTCTAAAATCGCACAGCAAAAGTGATTTAGATCATTCTTTTTACGCAAAAGAGCGCTATGCTGGATACATCAAAGACGGAGTAACATTAAAGAGGTAACTATATGTTAGTGAACATTACCAGCAAACAAATGGAGATTACCCCCGCAATTCGTAGCCATGTGGAAGACCGTCTAAATAAGTTGAGTAAATGGCAAGTCAATCTAATTAGTCCACATATTGTACTATCAAAAGAGCCTCAAGGATTCTTGGTTGATGCCACAATTGGTACACCGAATGGCACATTAGTGGCTAGTGCCAAGCATGAAGATATGTACGCTGCGATCAATGAGCTGCTGACAAAATTAGAGCGACAACTCAATAAAGTGCGGCATAAAGCAGAGGCTCGACGTGCAGACAATAGTGTTAAAGAATCTAATCTCAATTTAGAAGTATAATTATCCCTTATTCTTGTCCTCACGCGCTCAATGAGCGCGTTTTTACTGTCATTTAACCATTAGCTTTATCTTCCATTTGTTAATAGTTTGAAAGATGAAAAGCCTTCTGTTGACACTTCAATCTAAATAGGTTAATTAAAGTACATTATTGAAATGATATTGTTGAAACAATCAAGCAATGTGCTAATAGGCCAAATGATTATCAAACCGTCTTTCTTATTTTTTTTCTTTTTTTTCACCTTCTCATGAGGAGGTTGTTTCGTTTCAGAAAGAATTTTAAGAAGACGAATAAAAACCTCCCACCAGTAGGGAGGTTTTTTGTTTTACTGGGCACAAAAATATCAAACTATACTCATAATAAGAATGTCAGGAATATGCTATGGAACGAGATTTAGTTAACTTACGAGAAGAAATTAGTAATATTGATGCGGACTTGTTGGATCTACTCGCTAAACGCCGGGAGTTAGCTGGTAACATCGCTCAAACAAAACTGCTCGACTATCGCCCTATCCGAGATAAAAATCGAGAGAGAGAGTTATTGAGCATATTGATTGATAAAGGTAAATCACGTGGATTAGATGGTTTTTATATTACTCGGCTATTTCAGATGATCATTGAGGATTCAGTTCTCACCCAACAAGCTTTATTACAGCAACACCTGAATCAGACACCTTACGATTCTGCCCGCATTACTTTTCTAGGACCAAAAGGTTCATATTCTCATATTGCAGCTCGACAATTTGCTGCCCGCCACTTTAATCAACTGATTGAATGCAGTTGCCATAAATTCTCAGATATTTTCTCATTAGTTGAGATTGGTCAGGCTGATTATGGCATCCTGCCACTGGAAAATACCAGCTCAGGAGCAATCAATGAAGTTTATGATTTATTGCAGCAAACTCCCCTATCGCTTGTTGGAGAAATAACCCTGCCCATCAACCACTGTCTATTAATTTCCGGGCAAACTGATATCTCAAAGATAAAAACCGTTTTCAGCCATTCCCAGCCTTTTCAACAATGTAGCCAATACCTCAATAAATATCCTGATTGGAATATTATCTACTGTGAAAGTACGGCGGCTGCTATGCAAAAAGTGGCGGAACTCAATTCACCAGAAGTCGCTGCATTAGGAAGTGAGGCTGGTGGCTCACTTTATGAATTACATGTTTTAGAAAACAATTTGGCAAATCAGCAAGAGAATAGCACTCGCTTTATTGTTGTTGCCCGTAAACCTATTGAAGTATCCGATCAAGTTCCTGCCAAAACCACCTTTATTATGTCAACCGGACAGCAAGCAGGAGCTTTAGTTGATGTACTGATTATCTTAAAGAAACATGATATTCCAATGAGTAAATTAGAATCTCGCCCAATAAACGGTAAACCGTGGGAAGAGATGTTTTATATTGATGTGCAAACCAACCTGCGTTCCATGAAAATGCAACAAGCATTGAAGGAACTGACAGAAATTACTCGCTTTCTAAAGGTATTGGGTTCTTATCCATCAGAAAATGTAATTCCTATTGATCCTGTCTAAAGTAAAAAAACAAAACCGGATGGTTTCTTTAAGATAATCGAAACATCCGGTTTTAATATTTTTCAGGTATTTCAAAGTACTATATCTAGCTAACATCTATATTCGACTATCACTAGCCTGCTGTAAAAGCACTCGGCTCTCCTTCATAAATCGAGCTGCTTCATCACCAAACCAATCACTCACCTGATTAAAGCTCTCAATAAAAGCTGATTTATCTTGATGTTCCAATATTTCCAGAGCCTGCCCGAAACTCTGATAATACCGACGAATAAGTTCAATGTTTTCAGGGCTAGACATAATAATATCAGCATATAACTGAGGATCTTGCGCGAATAATCGCCCTACCATTGCCAGCTCCAATCGATATATTGGTGAAGATAGCGACAATAATTGTTGTAAATCGATATTTTCTTTTGCAAGATGCCGTCCGTAAGAAAAGGTAGTGAAATGACGCAACGCCTGAATGAAGCCCATATTTTTATCATGCTTCTTCGCGTTGATTTGATGCAATCTCGCTCCCCACACCGATATCTGTTCCAAAAACCATTGATATGCTTCTGGATAACGCCCGTCACAATACACAACCACTTGCTTGGCAAAGCTGCCTACATCTGGTCCAAACATAGGGTGCAACCCTAAAACAGGTCCCTGATGTGCCTCAAGCATCGCATTTAACGGCCTTTGTTTTATGGAAGCCAAATCAACTAAAATACATTGTTCTGGCAAAGGAGGTAATCGGCGAATAATCTTGTCAGTCAAATGTATGGGAACACTGACTATCACCATTCCTGCTCCGGCCAATATAAATTCGGCATTATCCCAATCATCAGCTTCGAGCACTCGGACCTCATAGCCAGACAGCGTCAACAATCGACTGAATAATTTCCCCATTTTGCCTGAGCCACCTACAATAACCACTGGCCCTAAATGGGTGCCAAGTTTTTTAAAGCCTTTGTTGTTTTCACTTACATAAGACTCTCGCATAATTCGGCGTAAGATATCTTCAATCAAATCAGGCGGAATTCCCATATTTTCCGCCTCCTGACGACGGGAAGCCAGCATTTCAGCCTCCCTATCAGGTACGTAAATCGGTAAACCGAGCTGGCTCTTAACCTCGCCAACTTGCGCTACCAAATTCATTCTTTGCGCCAGCAAAGATAATAAGGTTTTATCCACCTCATCAATTTGAGTTCTCAATTGTGACAATTCTGCTGCCATATTGATTATCCTGCTTTTTCCATCGTCATATTTCGATTGACCAAATGTGGAGCAATTTGTTGATGCAATTTTCTCAATATCTGCTCTGTAATCTGCCAGCTAATACAAGCGTCAGTTACCGAAACACCATATTCCATCTCAGCCCGAGGCTGTTCAGAAGATTGATTGCCCTCATTAATATGGCTTTCCAACATAATACCAATGATGGATTGATTTCCAGACATTATTTGTTCAGCGACAGAATCCACAACGACGCTCTGACGACGAAAATCTTTATTAGAATTACCGTGACTGCAATCAATCATCAATGATGGTCTCAGCCCTGCTTTAGTCATTTGGCGTTCACAATCGGCGACATGTTCTGCACTATAATTTGGCACTGCGCCACCGCGCAATATCACATGTCCATTCGGATTACCCTGAGTTTGTAGTAAACAAACTTGGCCTGACTGATTTATCCCCATAAAGCGATGAGGCATTGCTGCTGCTTTCATGGCATTAATTGCGGTATTCAAATTACCATCAGTGCCATTTTTAAATCCGACCGATACAGATAAACCTGATGCCATCTCGCGATGAGTTTGAGATTCAGTCGTTCTGGCACCAATTGCTGACCAGCTAAATAGATCCCCCAAATATTGTGGATTGTTAGGATCAAGAGCTTCATTAGCCAAAGGTAATCCCATTTCTACCAAGTTCAACAACAGTCGGCGAGCAATATGCAACCCAGAATCCATATCAAAGGAGCCATCCATATAAGGATCACTAATTAGACCTTTCCAACCAACCGTTGTACGGGGCTTTTCAAAATAGACACGCATAACAATATACAGACAATCACTCAATTCGGCAGAAAGTGCTTTCAAACGGCGGGCATACTCTAGAGCAGCATCTACATCATGAATTGAACATGGACCACATACCACTAATAAACGAGGATCACGATGCTGAATAATGTCAGCAATAGTATTACGTGCGTTTGTAATGGCATGTAGATCATTGCTACTCAACGGATATTTCTGTTTCAACTCTTCTGGGGTGATAAGAACCTGTTCATTAAGAATATGAACGTTATTAAGAGCATCTTTTTGCATGATCATTTCTCTACCCGCCTTGCTTTGTTTTATCTGTTTAATGTTTTTCTAAGTGTCTGGTGGATAACATACCATGCATCGTAAAGAATACAATCCAAAAATGTAAATATAATCGATTAACTGTAAATAAATATTTACAGTTAGATTTAGAATACTATAGATACCATCAACGTATCAATAAGCCATTGAGACTTAATTACATATCAAAATATATAAATAAATATTAAAGTTAAAGCATTGTAAATGCATATTTCACACCCCCTCAAATAGAAATATTCGATTAACCACCTAAAAAATCATTCATCATAAAAATAAGATCTGAATCCCATTTTTAAATGGTGTCGTGTTCAAAGCAGTGCCGTGTTCAAAGCGGTATGATTGTGATTTTTCTGTCTTTGGTGTGGTGGTATGGATGAGCGATACCTTCTTCCACTCACATTTAGGTGAATTAGGGTTAATTCTAGAAGATGTTGTTCAAGCACAACCATGGACTTATGCCCTAGTGCTTTTTTTGCTATCAAAACTGGTTAATAGCCAAGCCGTAGCTTTAACCGTAATTTTACAACTAAAACAAAAATAAATTTTAGAATGTAAAAAGGCCAGCAAATTGCTGGCCTTTAGCGATAACTTTCGGATGTAGCGAAAGCGTATTATTTTGCGTTCAGACGCTCTTTAATACGAGCTGCCTTACCAGAACGCTCACGCAGGTAGTACAGTTTAGCTCTGCGAACAGCACCACGACGTTTAACGTTGATGCTGTCTACGACTGGGGAGTGAGTCTGGAATACGCGCTCAACGCCTTCGCCGTTAGAAATCTTACGAACAGTAAATGCAGAGTGCAGACCGCGGTTACGAATTGCAATAACCACGCCCTCGAATGTCTGCAGACGCTTTTTAGAACCTTCAACAACCCATACCTTAACTTCCACGGTGTCACCCGGACGGAATGAAGGTACGTCTTGTTTCATCTGCTCTTGTTCAAGTTGTTTAATAATGTTGCTCATAATAACTCTCTTACCCTAGGTAAACTGATATATCAAAGACATTCCTTCACGGGACATGTCTGGATTAATTCGTTGCCTGATCTCGATATTCCCGTTGGAATTCAGATAGCAACATCCTTTGCTCGTCAGTCAGAGCTAGGCTTTCTAGAAGTTCGGGCCTTCTTAACCAAGTTCGGCCAAGCGATTGTTTCATTCGCCAGCGATTAATTTCAGCATGATTTCCCGACAGTAAAACCGGAGGGACTTCCATACCGTCTAACACTTCAGGGCGAGTATAATGTGGGCAATCCAACAATCCATCAGCAAATGAGTCTTCTTCTGCCGATGCTTGACGCCCTAATACTCTCGGAATAAACCGTGATATAGAGTCAATCATCGTCATTGCAGGAAGTTCTCCCCCGCTAAGAACGTAATCACCGATAGACCATTCTTCGTCAATTTCAGTTTGGATGACGCGCTCATCAATACCTTCGTAACGACCGCAAACCAGAATTAATTTCTCATTTGCCGCCAGTTCACAAACTCCCTGTTGATCGAGTTTGCGTCCCTGAGGTGAAAGATAAATCACCTTTGCACCATCACCTGCCGAAACTTTGGCTGCATGAATGGCTTCCCGTAATGGTTGCACCATCATCAGCATACCTGGACCACCGCCATAAGGACGGTCATCAACAGTACGATGCCGGTCGTAGGTAAAATCCCGTGGACTCCAGCATTCTATACTCAGCAGGCCATTCTTTACTGCCCGACCAGTTACCCCGTAATCGGTTATTGCGCGGAACATTTCAGGAAACAGGCTAATAACCCCAATCCACATACTGCGTCCCACTCATTTAAACCGTATTTACCGGAGATTAAAAACCAGGATCCCAATCTACCTCAATAGTTTTGGTAGCAAGATCGACTTTCTTGATAACCTGCCCGTCAAGAAACGGAACCAGCCGCTCCTTGATACCGAATGCATCTTTCAGGTTTGCTTTTATTACCATTACATCGTTAGAACCCGTTTCCATCATGTCATGAATGGTTCCAAGGTTATAACCTGCTGTGTTTATTACTTGGCATCCCATAAGGTCTCTCCAGTAATAATCACCCTCTCCCAGTTCTGGTAATTGGCTAGAATCGACTACAATTTCACAGTTAGTCAGTAAATTCGCAGCATCCCGATCGTCAATATCTTTAATTTTGACGATAATATCCTGATTGTGATATTTCCACGCTTCCAGTTCAACGTGTTGCCACTGGCCTGAGCGTTGAATAAACCACGGTTGATATTCAAAAATGTCTTCGGTGTGTTCGGTGGAAGAAAAAACTCTGAGCCAACCACGAATGCCATACGAAGAACCCAATTTCCCCAATACGATTGGCTCAACAGGGAGCTTTAGGCCAGATTGTCTGCTCATTGTTACCACCGCGACAGATTAAGCTGTTTTCTTAGCGTCTTTGATCAGTACAGCAACACGATCAGACACAGATGCACCCAGACCAACCCAGTGTTCGATACGGTCCAGATCTAAACGCAGAGCTTCTGCATTTCCTGAAGCGATTGGGTTGAAGAAACCAACACGCTCAATAAAACGACCATCACGCGCATTGCGGCTATCGGTCACGACTACTTGATAGAACGGACGCTTTTTTGCGCCGCCACGAGCTAAACGAATTGTTACCATAACATCCTCATTAGTTAGCAAAACAACCAGACTCCATCGAGGAATGGAATCCCGCTGTCCATTTAAAAGCCCGAAAATTTTACTCACTTTGGCGCAAAAAGCAATCCAAAGAACATTTTCTTTCGCAACTTTGTTGATTATCGCCCCATAAACCCAGGTGGAAGCATGACTTTCATGCCTCGCATCATTTTTGCCAAACCACCTTTCTTCATCTTTTTCATCATGCGCTGCATTTCATCAAACTGTTTCAACAAACGATTGACATCCTGCACTTGTGTACCCGATCCCATTGCAATACGGCGCTTACGAGAACCTTTGATAATTTCTGGTTTTTCACGCTCTTTACGCGTCATGGAATTAATAATGGATTCCATTTTAACCAGAATTTTGTCATCCATTTGGGATTTAACAGCATCAGGGATCTGCGTCATTCCCGGCATTTTGCTCAACATGCTGGTCATTCCGCCCATATTACGCATCTGTTTAAGCTGTTCAAGAAAATCGCTTAAATCAAAACCGTCCCCTTTTTTCAGCTTAGACGCCAGTTTTTCCGCTTGAGTACGGTCAACTTTGCTTTCAATTTCTTCGATCAATGAAAGCATGTCTCCCATACCCAGAATGCGGGATGCAATGCGATCTGGATGGAAAGGTTCCAACGCATCCGTCTTTTCACCAACGCCGAGGAATTTAATGGGCTTACCCGTGATGTGGCGGATGGAAAGTGCTGCACCGCCACGGGCATCACCATCTACTTTAGTCAGAACAACCCCGGTTAGTGGCAATGCTTCATTGAATGCTTTTGCTGTATTCGCCGCATCTTGACCTGTCATCGCATCAACAACAAACAGGGTTTCGACAGGATTGATAGCTGCATGAACTGCTATGATTTCATCCATCATAGCTTCATCAACATGCAAACGACCTGCTGTATCGACTAACAACACATCATAGAATTTCAACTTAGCATGTTGGATCGCTTTATTGACAATATCAACAGGCTTTTCCTGTGCATCTGAAGGGAAAAAGTCAATTCCAACTGTTTCAGATAAGGTTTCAAGCTGTTTGATCGCTGCCGGTCGGTATACGTCAGCAGAAACAACCAAGACTTTCTTCTTGTTTTTTTCTTTCAGCAGCTTACCTAATTTGGCAACGCTAGTCGTTTTACCTGCACCTTGCAAACCAGCCATAAGAACCACAGCAGGAGGCTGTGTGGAAAGGTTCAGTTCACTGTTAACCTCTCCCATCGCCGTAACCAATTCATTCTGAACGATTTTGACGAATTCCTGACCTGGGGTAAGGCTTTTGTTAACCTCATGCCCCACTGCGCTCTCTTTGATTCGTGCAATAAAATCACGCACGACAGGTAATGCAACATCCGCTTCGAGCAAAGCCATACGAACTTCGCGCAGCGTATCTTTAATATTATCTTCCGTCAGCCGTCCGCGACCGCTGATATTGCGCAATGTGCGCGATAGTCTGTCAGTTAAATTATCAAACATTGTCTCAGCTCAGATATCTACAAGTTGGTCTACTTGTAAGGCAAATTTCACGAATTATAACACGATGATTATGTGATCTCTGCAAAGAGATTCCCAAGTATGATTAACAACGGTTGGAGGCTACTCCGGCTAACGGTATACTTAAATTTTGTATTCAATCCATATCCAATGAATTTCAAGTTATACTACAACGGCCAGAATACTCACCCCAAATTACATAACTAATTGTATAAACAAAGAATATGTAATCTAAAGGATATGTGGCAAAAGGGTTAAGTACAGCCAACAAAACGGTGGCTTGAAAGGTAAAGAGTTAACATTCAACACTATTGCGAAAACGATAAACGTTATGCTGATATTTTCAATTATTGCTTTACTAGCTTATCTCATTAGCCTGACGCTCATCGTGCCAGGTTTATTGCGCCAACAAAACAGTTATCAAAAACTGGCACTTTCTTTAGCAATTATAGCGTTAGCCAGTCACGCCATTGCATTGAAATATCAAGTTTTTCATGTCAGCAGTGGGCAAAATTTGACATTATTAAATCTAGGCTCAATTGTCAGTTTGCTTGTATGCCTTATCATGACAGTCGTCGCTTTCCGTGGGCGTGCATGGTTTTTACTGCCAGTTGTTTATAGTTTCGCTATGATCAATTTGATACTGGCCAGTATGATGCCGGGAGAATTCATTACTCATCTTGAAGATAGTGTCGAATTATTCATTCATATTGGGTTGGCATTACTCGGCTATGCCACCTTACTCATTGCAGCTCTTTATGCATTACAACTTGGTTGGCTGGATTATCAGCTTAAAAAGAAAAAGCTCACCTTTACCTCTGGTATCCCTCCATTGATGGCAATAGAGCGGAAAATGTTTCACATTACCCAAGTCGGTGTAATTTTACTAACATTAACGCTATGCACTGGCATCATGTACATGGATGATGTTTTCAGTAAAGAAAATATTCATAAGTCTGTTTTATCTATCATTGCATGGTTCATCTACGTTATTTTGCTTTGGGGACATTATCATGAAGGGTGGCGTGGCAAGCGCGTTATTTGGTTCAATCTGATTGGCGCATTTATTCTGACACTTGCTTTTTTCGGTAGCAGGTTATTACAAGAAATGATGGTTTATCAATAGTTCAAATTATCACCGTAATAGATTTGTATAAATATTAGGAAGGAATTTTGTTTTGGATCACGTCTCAACAAGCACACTGATTATAATTCTTGTTGTCATGGTTATCGTTTCAGCCTATTTTTCTGCCTCAGAAACTGGCATGATGACAATCAACCGATATCGCTTACGACATTTAGCTAAACAGGGGAGCAGACCCGCACGCAGGGTTGAATCTCTGCTGCGTCATCCAGATAGACTCATCAGCCTGATCCTTATTGGTAATAATCTCGTTAACATTGTGGCCTCTGCTCTTGCTACTATCATTGGCATGAGGCTCTATGGCGATGCAGGTGTTGCCATTGCAACTGGTATACTCACATTTGTTATTCTCATTTTTTCTGAAGTAATGCCAAAAACCATCGCCGCGCTTTATCCTGAAAGGGTGGCATTCCCAAGTAGCTTCTTGCTGCGTCCGCTAGAAAAAATTATGCTGCCCCTTGTTTGGTCCTTTAATAAGATTAGCTTGCTGTTTATGCATTGTTTGGGGATCAAAACCCCTAATATCCGCAATGATGCAGTCAGCAAAGACGAGCTACGTACGATCGTAAATGAATCAAACACTAACCTATCACGCCGTAATCAGGACATGCTGATCTCAATATTAGATCTTGAGAAAGTCACTGTTGGTGACATTATGATCCCGCGTAACGAAATTGTCGGTATTGATATTAACAATGATTGGAAATCCGTTATCAGACAGCTGACACACTCCCCACATGGACGCATTGTGCTATATCGAGACTCCCTTGATGATGCTATTGGTATGCTCCGAGTACGTGAAGCATATCGGCTGATGATGGAGAAAAAAGAATTCACAAAAAGAAATTTGATCAAAGCCGCAGATAAAATCTACTTTATTCCTGTTAGTACTCCGTTAAACATCCAACTTGTTAACTTCCAACGTAATAAACAAAAAGCTGGCTTAATCGTTGATGAATATGGAGATATTCAAGGGCTAATCACTGTTGAAGATATTTTGGAAGAAATTGTCGGCGATTTTACCACCTCCATGTCTCTAACTCTGGCAGAAGAGGTTCTTCCGCAAAGTGACGGTACTGTTCTAGTTGGTGGTACAGCTAATATCCGTGAATTAAATAAAGCTTTCAATTGGGCGCTACCCGAAGATGGCCCAAGAACAATGAATGGAATGATTCTGGAAGAACTAGGCGAAATTCCTGAACTGAATACTCAAGTGCGGATTAATGAATATAATTTTGAGGTTCTTGCGGTACACGATAATGTTATCAAGCAGGTTCGTGTGACACCAATGAATAAAGATACAAAGCAAAATATAAAATCCACTGAATAATTTAACAATCGTTCAATGACAATATTCAAAGTTTAACTACCTGCATATTCTGGGGTAGTTTAAAAATTCAGAATATTTTTATTTTTAGAAAATATAGATGCTAATTTTAAATTATTATTTATAGAATAAAGAACAACATATATATTATCATCTCTATTCTTTGCATAAAATCGAGATAGCTTAAAATGCTTAAGGTTCTCTATTCTCTCTGAGTTCATGCCAAAGATAAAATATTGTTTTTATCAAAATCACTCGCACCCACTTCATAAAGGTGATAGCAAAAAAACAACAAATGTCAGGGTGTTTTGAATACCAGTATTCATAAAAAAACTTTATTTATTTCATGAAAATAAACGAATAATCCCAACCAGTTCCTTATGGTAACTATTAAAAAAAGACATTAACCAAACATTAATACATAAAGGGCCAGCAAAACAAGCCAGCCCAAAAAATATCAGCTAATTTTGGTCGACTAACAAAAAAATTTACAACCAAAATAGAATAGATAGCGAGAATCAAGCGTATCATTAATACATAATTCAGCTCCTCGCTTACAGGCAGTCTATACCTGTAGCTCTACGAGTTTTTCTTCTGGCAATGCTAACTCATCGTTCTGATTGACGCGAACATCAGCATCAAGAATGCTCTGAGCGATATCTTGAGCTTCTTTTAATGAGTGCATCTCATACGTACCACACTGATAAATATTTAATTCTGGGATCTGATTCTGATCTTGAACTTTTAGCACATCAGCCATAGCAGCTTTCCAAGCTTCAGCCACTCTCAATTCTTCTGGTGCACCAATCAAGCTCATATAAAAACCAGTACGACATCCCATTGGCGAAATATCAATAATTTCAACACCATCACCATTCAAATGATTACGCATAAAACCCGCAAACAAATGCTCAAGTGTGTGAATACCTCTTTCTGGCATCACTGCTTTGTTGGGAACACAAAAGCGTAGATCAAATACCGTAATGGTATCACCATGTGGTGTTGTCATTGTTTTAGCTACCCTAACAGCAGGTGCAGCCATGCGAGTATGGTCAACTGTAAAACTATCCAATAAAGGCATTACTCTACCTCCTAAGGCATCAGATTTTTTACGAAAATTCTTTCAGATAAATGAAACCTTTTCATTTGCGGCTGGTCATAAGATATGAAGACGCGCAAAATTGTTATCATCCCTATTCTCTAAGATATTTTATTCGGCCACTACTGGTGGCCATTTTCTTTTTTAACGCCCAGCATGAAGTTTTAAGTACTCTTCAAAACTCATTTTATCTTGCTGCTCAAGGTCATGTTGGCGTGCTACAGAAGTCTCACGTTCAATCGAAAAATTTTCATCATTCAAAATCGAATAATGTTCTTCAATCAATTCGTTGTGATACTGGTTTGCTAGTTCTAATCCAAAACCCGCTATCCCCTGAGATTTCATCTTATCTAAGACACGCGCGGAAAACGTTAGTGATGGATCTTCAAACATGTTCACCAGTTCTTTACAGACTGATTGATATTGAGTTCCTGAACAGGTGTCCAAGACTTCTGCTACCCGCTCTAAATCCCTGAATAATTCCTGTCCCACAGTCTTAAGCGGCTGTTGTTCAATCCCATAACCAAGACCAATAGATAATCCAGGCTTACGTCCTTCTAAAATAACTTTATTCCAATTTCCACGGCAACATTCAAGCTCCTCACTCCCCATTTCAGGAGCTTCAGCCAGAACACACCATATCAAGAATAAGTCAAGAAAACGAATTTGAGTTTCATCAACCCCAATGGGAGAAAAAGGGTTAATATCCAAAGAACGCACTTCAATATACTCTATGCCACCTCTCAACAAGGCATCTGAAGGTGATTCCCCTTCTTTCGTGACTCGTTTTGGGCGTATCGGTGCATACAACTCATTTTCAATTTGAAGGACATTAGTATTGAGCTGTAGGTATTTATCTTCTTTTTTAATACCTATTGCTGCAAAGTCTTCTGATGGTTTATGAATGGCTTTTTTAAGTCCTTCTACATATGTATGGAGATGATTAAACGTAATATTCAGATCGCTTTGCGATTTATTGGTATATCCTAAATCACTCATCCTCAAAGAAGTCGCGTAAGGCAGGTAACAAGTCCCTTTTCCTGTTTCCTCAAAAGACAGTGTTGAATTTCGTCCGCGTAAGAACGAAGGACAAATTGCAGGTGACGCACCAAATAAATAAGGAATCACCCATCCAAAGCGGTAATAATTGCGAATCAAACGGAAGTAGCCATCTGAAATCTGCTCTTTTCCCGTTTCAGCGTCTTTAATACCTAACCATGCCTGCCAGAAACTCATTGGTAGAGAAAAGTTATAATGCACACCAGAGATAGTTTGCATCAACGCGCCATAACGATTCTTTAATCCTTCACGATACAGGGTCTTAAAGCGGCCCACGTTGGACGTACCATATTGAGCCAGAGTGATATTCTCTTCTTCATCAATAAAACATGGCATGCTTAAAGGCCACATTTTTTCATTATCCAGATGCCGGGCTGTATAAGTATGCAAATCTTTAAGGAAAGAGATGGTTCTATCTATGTTGCTATCAACAGGGGTAATAAACTCCAATAGAGATTCAGCAAAATCAGTTGTAATCCATTTATGCGTTAAAGAAGCACCAAGTGATTTTGGATGCTCTGTCTTAGCTAAATGACCGTCTGGAGTAACACGCAAAGTTTCACGTTCAATGCCACGGCAAATACCATTTAATATGGTAGGGTTTGCCTCTAACCATGACAATGCTTTTGATACGTCCGGGATCAATTTGTCCTCCCGTGGAGTTTAAAAAGATTATTACTAAAAGTTTACTTTATATGAAAGAAGCCAAGTTGTCGCTGATTACATAGAGGTAGCAACACACTACTGATTAAATTGCAAACAAAAATAATAAAGCAAATATTATGCTTAAGCGGGAATAAAAAAAGAAAAACCCCTGCCTTGATAAGGCAGGGGTTTAAGCTGGTGCATCCAGGAGGATTCGAACCTCCGACCGCTCGGTTCGTAGCCGAGTACTCTATCCAGCTGAGCTATGGATGCGTTGTCTATTTTCTATTTCTGGTTATCGTCTGATTTCCAGAATTTAAACATTATGATGTAATCATAGTGTTGAATATGGTGCATCCAGGAGGATTCGAACCTCCGACCGCTCGGTTCGTAGCCGAGTACTCTATCCAGCTGAGCTATGGATGCGTTGTCTATCTTCTATTTCTGGCTATCAACCGATTTCCAGAATTCAAACATTATGATGTAATCACAGTGTTGAATATGGTGCATCCAGGAGGATTCGAACCTCCGACCGCTCGGTTCGTAGCCGAGTACTCTATCCAGCTGAGCTATGGATGCATCGTTTAAATGGCGGTGAGGGAGGGATTCGAACCCTCGATGCAGCTCTTAACCACATACTCCCTTAGCAGGGGAGCGCCTTCAGCCTCTCGGCCACCTCACCTTTTGCTTTAAAATCGTAAACTATATATTCACGCTTTAAAACTTGCGATTTAGAAGTTTTCACTTCTTAAATTTTAGAACCTTTACCTCTGAAACTTACTCAGAAGCTTTTCTTCAAGCTCTTCGTCGCTGCGATGGCGCACATAATACTTTCCCTGCCTGATAAGTCAAACAATTTTTCGCAACTTTTTTTCTTTTGCGCGTTTAACATGCAAAATGCTTGGTTTAGCATCTAAGAGACTGTTTTATCAACAGTGAAATCATCTAAAAACCATAAAGTTTATGAAAATGATTATTCAACACTATGGCCTCATGAACGATGCCTTTTCAACAGATAGAAAATAAAAAGACGTGAGAGAATAGAATCAAGGTATCAAAAAAAGAGAAATGCAATAGATTTACAGAACAGGGAAGTAAAAAAGAAAGAGAAAGCGGAAAGAAAAAAGCAGAGTAGCGCCCAAGTATTAAAAAGCATGGACGCCATTCTTGAATTAAAAAGTTGTAGGCTGAGATTTCTCTGCCTGAATCCGTTGATAAATTTCTTCACGGTGAACAGAAACTTCCTTGGGCGCATTTACACCAATGCGAACTTGGTTGCCTTTAACTCCCAGTACTGTGACTGTTACCTCATCGCCTATCATGAGTGTTTCACCAACTCGACGAGTCAGAATAAGCATTCTTTGCTCCTTGAAAATTTAAAAGAGTCGGGTCTCTAGGTTTCCCCGCTATTATCCATCAAACACCGTGAAAACGTAAAGCAATGATATCTACTTAAAGTATAAGCAGTTTTGAACACATATCCTATATCTATAGGATAGCTAAAATATAAGTATGTGCCCAACATTTCAACAATTTCACAACAAAAAACATTCGGCACCATAAAAAAAGCTTTCATGGTGCCGCAGCTTCACGGCAATACCAACTATAACCGCAATGTTACCCACTCTTCTACACTAGCTAATGCGGAAGGAAGAGCTGCTACATCAGTCCCGCCAGCCTGAGCCAGATCAGGGCGCCCTCCTCCTTTACCTCCAACTTGTTGGGCAACAAAAGAGATTAAATCTCCTGCTTTTATTCTAGCAGTCAAATCCTTCGTTATACCAACAATTAGGCTGACTTTATCACCAGTCACTGTAGAAAGCACAATAATTGCTGATCCCAATTGATTTTTTAGATCATCAACCATCGTTCTGAGCACTTTCGGCTCTATATCACCTAACTGTGTTACCAGTAGACGAACACCTTGGATTTCCTTGGTTTGATTAGCCAAAGAAGAGCTTTCCTGAGCTGCATGCTGAGATTTCAACTGTTGCAACTCTTTTTCCAATTGCTTTGTTCTGTCCAGTGTCGTTTTCACTTTCTCATTCAGGCTACTGATATCACCTTTCACCAGATGAGCAATGTCTTGCAGTAAATCAGCCTGCTGATAGATAGAGTTTAACGCAGTTTGCCCCGTAATGGCTTCAATGCGGCGAATTCCTGCTGCTGTACCTGATTCACTAGATATACGGAACAACCCAATATCGCCTGTGCGACTCGCATGAGTACCACCGCATAGTTCGGTAGAAAAGCCGCCCATGCTAAGAACACGCACCTTTTCGTCATACTTTTCGCCAAACAGTGCCATGGCACCATTGGCTTTTGCTTCTTCCAGCTCCATCAATTCTGTAACAATTGGTGAATTTTTGCGAATTTCTTCATTCACCAAGTTTTCGACTTGACGGATCTGTTCTGGCTTCATGGCCTCAAAGTGAGAGAAGTCAAAGCGCAGGTACTTATCATTTACCAAAGAACCTTTCTGGGCAACGTGTCCTCCCAAAATTTGACGTAATGCCGAATGTAACAAATGAGTCGCTGAGTGGTTCAAACGGATCGCATCTCTACGTACCACATTAATTTCAGCATTAATTGTATGATTAACGCTCAAATTACCGTTTGTCAATTTGCCAATGTGTCCAATTGCCTGAGCATACTTTTGTGTATCGAGGACTTCAAACACACTATTGTCATTCGACAATTTCCCAGTATCACCAATCTGTCCACCAGATTCAGCATAAAAAGCCGTTTTATCAAGAATAACAATTGCTTCTTCACCAGCATGAATTTGCTCAACAGCTTGACCATTGCGAAAAATAGCGATAACTACAGCTTGCTGGGAATTATGTTCATAGCCACAGAAATCACTGCGTCCATCAACTTTAATCAATTCATTGTAATCTGTACCAAAGCCACTGGATTCACGAGCACGGCGACGCTGGTTTTCCATCGCTGCATCAAAACCTGCTTCATCAACTTTGATATTACGTTCGCGACAAACATCAGCAGTTAAATCAACAGGGAAGCCATAAGTATCATACAAACGGAAAACGGTTTCACCATCAAGAATGGAACCCGATAATTTGGCCAATTCTTCATCCAGAAGTTGCAAGCCACGTTCCAAAGTACGAGCAAACTGTTCTTCTTCTGTTTTCAATACCTGCTCAACCAAGGCTTGCTGCTGTTTCAACTCATCACCAGCCGCGCCCATGATTTTGATCAGTGGAGCAACCAATTTATAGAAGAAGACATCTTTCGCTCCCAGCATGTTGCCATGGCGAACAGCACGGCGAATTATACGACGAAGTACGTATCCGCGGTTTTCATTGGATGGAATAACACCATCACAAATCAAGAATGCACATGCACGGATATGATCCGCAATAACACGCAAAGATTTATTGGTAAGATCCGTTGCTCCTGTTACTTCTGCAACTGAAGTAATCAGATTTTGGAATAAGTCAATCTCATAGTTTGAGTTAACGTGTTGCAAAACTGCGGTGATACGTTCCAAACCCATACCAGTATCAACAGAGGGTTTTGGCAATGGTTCCATCGTGCCATCAGCATGGCGATTGAATTGCATGAAAACGGTGTTCCAAATTTCAATATATCGATCACCATCTTCTTCTGGGCTGCCTGGAGGGCCTCCCCAAATATGCTCACCGTGGTCGTAAAAAATTTCCGTACAAGGGCCACATGGCCCAGTATCTCCCATTTGCCAGAAATTATCTGACGCATATGGAGCACCTTTGTTATCGCCTATACGAATGATTTTTTCTGCCGGAACGCCAACTTCTTTATGCCAAATGTCATAAGCTTCTTCATCGGTCGCATAGACAGTAACCCACAGTTTTTCTTTTGGCAGATTAAACCACTCTTCGCTGGTCAGCAACTCCCATGCGTATTTAATTGCATCTTGCTTAAAATAATCGCCGAAACTAAAGTTACCCAGCATTTCAAAGAAAGTGTGGTGACGGGCCGTATAGCCCACATTTTCTAAATCGTTATGCTTACCGCCAGCACGAACACAGCGCTGAGCCGTTGTTGCTCTAGAATAAGGTCTATTATCCAATCCAAGAAAGACATCTTTGAACTGGTTCATCCCTGCATTAGTGAACAACAATGTTGGATCATTGGTTGGCACCAACGAACTGCTTGGTACTATCTGGTGCCCTTTAGTATGAAAAAAGTCAAGAAACGCTTGACGGATCTCAGCGGTGCTTTTGCTCATAATTGTCCCGAAATCAAGCTGAAAATACAGATTTATGAATGGTTGATGTGGTATATTGCATCACCATTTCAACTCACGAATAAATTAAAATAGGGTTAAGATAGAGTGTCTTCCATAAGAAGTAAAATCCCATATAAATCCATTCGCTTTTCAGCATTGTAATTCGTCTAGGGATTTTCTGAAAGTCTGTTCGTTACACCTGTTTCGATACGCTTATTTCAAGGATGTTTATTTCTCTCATAAAAACAAAAACCACACCCGATATGAATGTGGTTTTTAAAAGCCGATTTGGCTTTGTATTGCAACTGAATATGGAAAGTGAATGAAAAGTAATTAAAACTCTTCGTTATTCACTTCTTCGCCGTTGTCTTCAAAGTCTGCCACGTAATCCGCAGCGGCGCTATTAAAGCCGCCTGTATTGTTCAACAACAAATCACGTAGTTTCTTATCCAGCTCAGACGCAGTTTCTGGGTGCTCTTTCAGGTAGGTCGTGGCATTGGCTTTACCTTGCCCAATTTTATCGCCATTGTAGCTATACCATGCACCTGCTTTTTCTACCATTTTGTGTTTAACACCCAGATCGATCAGTTCACCAAAAGTGTTAATGCCTTCACCATAAAGAATTTGGAATTCGGCCTGTTTAAATGGTGCAGCAACCTTGTTCTTGACTACTTTCACACGTGTTTCGCTACCAACAACTTCGTCGCCATTTTTTACCGAGCCAGTACGACGAATATCCAAACGGACAGATGCGTAGAACTTCAGCGCATTACCACCAGTGGTCGTTTCAGGGTTACCAAACATCACGCCAATTTTCATGCGAATCTGGTTGATGAAGATCAGCAGGGTGTTCGAGTTTTTCAAATTCCCCGCCAGCTTACGCATAGCCTGACTCATCATACGTGCAGCCAGCCCCATGTGAGAGTCGCCGATTTCGCCTTCAATTTCTGCTTTTGGTGTTAATGCTGCAACAGAGTCAACAATAATGACATCAACAGCACCAGAACGTGATAAAGCATCACAGATTTCTAGTGCCTGTTCACCAGTATCAGGCTGAGAACACAACAGATTATCAATATCTACACCCAGTTTCTTCGCATAAACCGGATCAAGGGCATGTTCGGCATCAATAAAAGCACAAGTTCTGCCTTCGCGCTGGGCAGCAGCAATTACTTGCAATGTCAGTGTTGTCTTACCGGAAGATTCTGGTCCATATATTTCAACAATACGGCCCATTGGCAAACCACCTGCACCCAATGCGATATCCAATGACAGGGAACCGGTAGAGATTGTTTCAACATCCATTGAGCGATTTTCACCCAAACGCATGATGGAACCTTTACCAAATTGTTTCTCAATTTGGCCCAGCGCTGCTGCTAGTGCTTTCTGTTTGTTTTCATCGTTAGCCATGTTTACTCCTTCGCAAGCAATGAAGGGGCTGCCCCACTGCTGATAAACTGTTTCTGATACCAAGTGCTGTATGATTATACTGTATAATCATACAGCATCAAGCTAATTTTTTATGATTTCTTCCAACAAGGTTTTTAAAGAAAAAATGACGGCTTGTAGACGCACGCTATCGCGATCTCCTGAAAAATGCTGGCGATATGTCACTGTCTGTATGTCTTCATCAACATGAAAGGCAAATCCAAACCAAACTGTACCAGTTGGTTTTTCTTTACTTCCACCATCCGGCCCAGCAATGCCACTGACAGCAACAGACACATCAGCTTTAGCGGCTATTAATGCCCCTGCGGCCATTTCTTTTACAACCTGTTCACTTACCGCACCAAATCGTGCCAATGATTCTGGTGAAATACCCAGCATTTCATGTTTAGCATCATTACTGTAAGTCACGAAACTACGATTAAAATAGACCGAACTTCCCGCAATATCTGTGATCACTTTGGCTATCCAGCCTCCTGTGCACGATTCTGCACAGGTCACGGATAATTTTCTCTGTTTTAATCTCTTTCCGAGTTCAATACTAAGCTGATTCAGGATTTTTTCATCCATAACAGGCCTTCAATTCTATAAGAAATTAATTTTTCCGAAGCAGATCCCAAATCCATAGCCCCCCAATTGCCAAAGAAAGCAAAATACCAAAACTAATGCCGACAGCAACAACCGGCGCTCCCAACATGACGGAAATTGAATACAGCCCCAGCATTACCAGCATGGCACTGTTTTCGCCAAGATTTTGCACGGCAACGGCTTTACCTGCTCCCATCGCATGCTTTCCATGCTCTTGCAGCAATGCGTTTAATGGAACGACAAAAAGTCCACCAAACACCCCGAGGACAATCAGAATTAAGTAGGAAAATACGATTGATTGCTGAGTAGCAAAAAGAATGACCATGAATCCAATTAAGATCCCCGCTGGCATACAGCGACGAACCGTTTTCAATGTAATAAACCGCGCTGCCAAACCTGCTCCAACAATGATACCAATAGCAACTACAGCATTCATCAATGTTGGGGTCGTATTGCCATCAATCCCCAGAACAACAGGAACCCATGCAACCAACAGGAAGCGCAGCGTGATACCTGCTCCCCAAAATAAACTCGTGCCCACCAGCGAAAATCGTGTTTCCTGATTACGCCAGAGTGAAACACAAACCGCTATGAAATCCACCAGCATTTTTTTGGGATTCCACCCCTTGCCTTCACGAGCGGCAGCCAGATGAGGTATATAGAAATTGGATACGACTGCTGCACTATACAACAAAGCACAAAGTCCCAATGCCAATACCAGACTCACATCAGAAAGGAAACCACCAGCGACAGAACCAATCAGTATAGCTGCAATGGTCGAAGCTTCCATCATGCCATTGGCTTTTACCAACCGCCCACCATCAGTTAATTCTCCCAAGATCCCGTATTTAGCGGGAGAATAGGCAGCAGCCCCAATTCCCACTAAGGTATATCCCAGGAAAGGGTTCATATCGATACAAATGCTGATGGCTCCAAGCAATTTGACGCCATTAGAAAAGAGCATGACACGCCCTTTTGAAAAACGATCAGCAATTTGTCCCACAAAGGGGGCAAGTGCAATATAAGTCAGGACAAAAACAATTTGCAGGACCGGCCAGCTCCATTCGGGATAAAACTCCGCCTTCAATTGAGCTAAAATGGTAAAGAACAGCGCATTGTCAGCAAAAGCAGAGAGAAATTGCGACACCAATACCGCTTTCATTCCCCGATTTAACAACGGTTGTGTCTCCATAGTGCCATTCATTTCCCTACTCCTGTTCAGCCATTTTTCTCAATGTGACAAAATCCGGTTTACCACTGCCAAGCAAAGGAAGTTGCTTCACATAACGAATATTTCGTGGAACCGACAACTCAGGCATTCCCATTTCGCGAGCCACTCCCAGCATTGCATTTCTATTTAGATTTGCATCTGTTGTGAACAATACCAGCGCTTCGCCTTTGCTTTGATCACTCTTGGCTGTAGCCGCATGCAGCGCATCATTAGAAACGCGAGAAGCTATTTGTTCCACTACTTCGAGAGAAACCATTTCTCCCGCAAGTTTGGCAAATCGCTTCACACGCCCTTTGATCGTACAGAAGCCCTCTTCATCAATAGAAACAATATCTCCGGTATCATACCAGCCAATTTGATTGTTCCCTTCTGCGTCTTCTACAGATGGCGGCTCCAGACGATCAGGTGCTTCAACCCGCAGATAGCCCTTCATGATATTCGGCCCACGTAGCTGTAAGCGGCCACCTTCTTCAATACCCTGTACTGGCAGAAAACGAGCTTCCATACCCGGTAAAATCCGCCCAACGGTTCCCGTTTTTGCCGCCATTGGCACATTGATTGCCACTACAGGCGCACATTCCGTTACCCCATAACCTTCCAGAATACGGATACCAAATTTATCCTGCCAAACACGTTTGGTGTTTTCTGACAATTTTTCTGCTCCGGCAACCACATAGCGCAGACGGGAAAAATCATAAGGATGAGCAAAACGAGCATAATTGCCCAAGAAAGTCGACGTTCCGAACAGCACGGTACAGTTACGGTCATAGACCAATTCAGGCACAACACGATAATGTAACGGACTTGGATAAAGAAACACGCGGCTGCCTGTCATTAACGGAGTCAATAAACCCACTGTCAGACCAAAGGCATGAAATAGTGGCAAAGAAGACATAAAGCGGTCCAGCGGAGTAAAATCAGCAATCGTTTTTATCTGCTCAACGTTCGCCAGTAGGCTGACATGGCTGTGGACAACGCCTTTTGGTGCACCTTCTGATCCTGACGTAAACAGGATCAATGCATCATCATCCGATTTTTGCGAGGCCAAAATAGCTTTGGAAGGGAAAATCAAATGCCACAATATCCAAAGCTTATCTTCCCGAGTGATCGTATCTTTTAAATCTTCGAGATAAACCCAATTAGCCTCTGTCACCTGTTCTGGCAGATGGGTTAATTGTCCTTTTTCCAGAAATTGGCGGGATGTTACGATGGTTTTGATGGTTGCCGCCTGCATGGCATTCTTAATGCCGTTGCTTCCTGCCGTGTAGTTAAGAAGGGCCGGTATTCGCCCTTTTAACGAAGCTCCATAGATGGCAGCCGCCATCACAGTTGCATTCGGCAACAGCAGACCGATTCGTTCACCTTCTTGTGTAAAGCGCTCTAAAATTCGGCTGACACCCAATATTTTTTTCAATAATGAGTGATAGCTATCTTCTTTAAAGTTCACATCCTCAATACAGGGCTTAAAGCGGCCAAAGCGTTTTTGCGCAGTAAGGTAAGCGCTAAACAATGTCTCCTTTGGACGTGTCTGCATTCTCACGTCCATCATAATGGCATGGAGATGTTCTCCTGCTAAACGGCGGCGGGTTGTTGAATCAGGTGCATCCGGCATTGGCAGATCAACGGCAGGTAAAATCTTGATGGTGATTTTCGGGAACCAATGTAACTTCATAATCCCTTTTAACCGTCCAAAAACCGTTTGTTCTGCACCATCAATTCGGATTGGGACTACTTTTGCTTCTGATTTCGCGGCAATAAAAGCGGCACCGTCATAAATTTTCATGAGGGAACCGGTCACAGTGATCCTTCCTTCGGGAAAAATCACAATCGGGCGACCTTTATCCACTTCTTTAACCAATGTTCTGACTGCCATTGGATTGGTAGGATCTAGAGGTACAACATCCGCATAGGGTTTAATAAATTTGAGAAAGCTGCGGCTCGCAATATTAGAATAGATAGCGAATACAGGTTTTACCGGCAAGAATAGCCCAATTAACAGGCCATCCAGAAACGAAATATGATTGGGAGTAATAATACATTTAGGGTGTTTTAGCTGTTTATCATCCCCTTCAACTGTAACCCTAAAGAGAACACGAACAAGTAATCGAATAAAATTTAAGAGCATATCCATATCTCAAATATAATTAAATAAAATTAAAGTGAGTCAATAGACTGATACTATAATTTGTATAAGCAATCTGATATATAAGATTTCCCTGCTAAATAAAAAATAAACTTAAAAGTTCTTAATATATCAAATTAGCTTATTTTGCTGGTTTAAAATATAAGATTTAACACAAGATACAATATCTTCTGTTGCAAGATTGGCATCGACAATGAAATCAGCACACTCTTGATATAATGATTCTCTTTCAACCAATATTTCTTCGATTTCTTCTATAATGGACTTTCCTGTTAGGCTAGGACGCTGTGAGTTCTCCGGATTGAGTAATAACCGTTTACCCAAAACTTCTGCGGGTGCCTGTAAATAAATCACAATGCCATTTTGTTGCATATATTGGCGATTCTCAATCGACAATACAATTCCCCCACCTGTTGAAATGACACTTTCACTCTGGCTAACCGCTTGCAACGTTTGGCTTTCCAATTTTCTGAAATAGTCCCAGCCATGTTGTTGAACAAGCTCGGCAATCGTCATTTCACTAACAGCCTGAACACTCTCATCGGTGTCAATAAATTTATACGACAATGCTTCAGACAACAACTTACCTATTGTCGTCTTCCCTGCACCGCGTGCACCTACGATGAATAGAGTTTGTTTCATTTCATTGTTTTCCCGAAGAGTTTATAAAATTAAGTTTAAATACAAAGTATAGTAACTAAATATTTACACTAGTGTAAAAAGATATTTTTGATGGAACAATTTGATGGAACAAAAAGTCACACTTACCATTAAGTGTGACTCAACATAGTTCGACAAATTCCAATTAAAGTAAAATACGGTTAACTGCGAGGTAAATAATTACCATAACCAATCCACTTATACGTTGTCAGTGCATCAAGCCCCATTGGGCCTCTGGAGTGTAATTTCTGGGTACTGACAGCCACTTCAGCTCCCAAACCGAATTGTCCCCCATCGGTAAAACGAGTACTTGCATTCACATATACTGCTGCTGAATCCACATGGCGCACAAAGTGATCAGCCTGCTGCAAAGAATCTGTCAGGATTGCATCAGAATGAGCAGTGCCATAAGTACGAATGTGCTCAATAGCTTGCTCAATATCACTGACAATTTCTACATTCATATCTAAAGATAACCATTCATCACAGTAATCATCTTCTGTCACTTCGACGACGGTTGCAGGGCCATGTTTCAACCATACCATTGCTGATTTGCTTGCATGCAATGTCACTCCTTGCTCTTTCATTTTTGTACTCAAAATGGGCAGGAAATCAGTCGCTATCTTTTCATGTACCAATAACGTTTCCAGTGAATTACAGGCACTTGGGCGCTGGACTTTCGCATTGGTAATTATTTCTAATGCTTTTTCAACATTGATGGTTTCATCCACAAACGTATGACAAACTCCAATGCCACCAGTAATCACAGGAATAGTTGATTGTTCCCGGCACAATTTATGCAATCCAGCCCCGCCTCTAGGGATCAACATATCAACATAGCGATCCATTTTCAGTAATTCAGCCACTAATTCACGATCTGGCTTACTGATAGCCTGAACCGCAGCAGTCGGTAAGCCACTTTGTTCCAATGCCTGTTGTATGACTTTAACCATCGCCTGATTAGTATGATGGGTTTCTTTGCCACCACGAAGTATCACAGCATTACCTGTTTTCAGACATAAAGATGCCACATCAATAGTCACATTGGGGCGAGCTTCATAAATCACGCCAATCACTCCTAAAGGAACTCGGCGACGGCTTAATTGCAATCCATTATCCAATAATTGCCCATCAATGACTTGCCCTACAGGATCAGCCAGACGGCAGACTTGACGTACATCATTAGCAATCGCATTCAGTCGTTCAGGCGTCAGTAATAACCGATCGAGCAAAGCTTCACTCATTCCCTGTTCACGGGCTTGCTCCATATCTTGCTGATTGGCAGCAAGGATGACTTCAATTTCTGCTTCCAACAAATCAGCAATATGATTCAACGCTTGGTTTTTCTGGTTGGTACTTAGTTGTGCCAACTGCCATGATGCTGCTTTGGCTGCTTTTCCCATCTGCTCTAGCATGGTGAAATCCTTAACTCACGATCAATGATGATCTCTCAATTACGATTAATTCATTAAATTACGATCAAATCGTCACGGTGAACCGCAACAGCGCCATATTCATAACCCAATATCTGGCTAATTTGCTGTGAATGATGGCCTGCAATCAAACGCAAAGCGTCACTGTTGTAACGGCACACACCATGAGCCAAATCTTTGCCCGATAAGCTGCGGATACAAATGACTTCACCGCGGGAAAAATCACCTTTAACGTTTTTGATCCCTTTTGGCAGCAATGAGCTGCCTTTTCCGGTAATCGCTGCTTCTGCACCATGATCGACGATGATTTCCCCCGCCGGAGGCGCACCAAAGATCCAACGTTTGCGGTTTTCCATTGGGCTACTCAACCCATGAAAACGTGTTCCAACCGGTTTTCCTTCAATAACATCAGCAATAACATCCGACCTGTTACCCGCAGCGATAATAACATCAATTCCAGCACGTCCAGCCACACTTGCGGCCTGAAGTTTTGTCGCCATTCCCCCCGTGCCTAAACCCGATACACTGTCCCCTGCCATCATTTTCAGCTCATCACTGATGTCATGCACTTCAGAGATCAATTTTGCATCAGGGTTACTGCGAGGATCTGCGGTATAAAGTCCTTCGATATCTGTCAGGAGCAATAATTTATCTGCACTGCCTAAAATCGCAGCCAGCGCAGAAAGATTATCATTGTCGCCCACTTTAATCTCTGCTGTCGCAACAGCATCATTTTCATTAATAATGGGAACAATGTGATTATCAAGCAACGCCTGAAGGGTATCCCTTGCATTCAAGAAGCGCTCACGGTCTTCTAAATCCGCACGGGTCAGAAGCATTTGCCCGACATGAATACCATAAATCGAGAAAAGCTGCTCCCACAATTGAATCAGGCGGCTTTGTCCAACGGCTGCCAGCAACTGTTTTGATGCAATAGTTGTTGGAAGGTCAGGGTATCCCAAATGCTCGCGTCCAGCGGCAATCGCACCAGAAGTCACGATAATAATGCGGTGACCTTTTTCATGTTGTTGAGCACATTGACGAACCAGTTCCACAATGTGGGCACGATTCAAACGACGAGAGCCACCAGTCAATACACTCGTCCCCAGTTTCACAACCAATGTTTGGCTGCCATTCATCATATTTCTGCCATTGTAATTAATTTGAAAAAACAAATTTAAAAAAATAAATTCGAAAAAACATTTGAAAAAACAGTGTTCAGTTTTAACAGGAGAGAAGCGTTATGCCAACTGACATAACGCAAAATTTAAAAAAAGTAGGTTAAAAGCAAAATCATGCCATAACTTGTGTTTGAAGGGTGACGGTACTTTCTGATGGGATCAACGTAAGTTTGAGAGTATCAAAAGAATCGGCCAAACGTTTGTGGAATGCCTGCAAAGTTGATTCAAGGTGCTCAAGATCGGCCTTTTTTTTGATATTCATGGCACGCCATTCACCATTTTTATCAAATAAACCTATTTGATAGTTATAAACAAAACCTTGACCCTGCTCTTCTAACTCTAACCACCATCCCCAAAATTCACGTTTTTCTGGCACCGCTTTTGCGCTGACACAAACCGCTAAACAGTCAAAGAAAAAATAACCATTACTGCACTTTAATTCGCGTACATACGGCCCTAATGCAGAAAAACTCTTCAACAACCTATTTTTAGAATAACTTGCAGGTAAAGTCATACAAAGGTCTCCTTATATACAGGGCACCTTTGTATCAAATGATTAAAAAATATCAAGTAATAAATTTCGTTTTATAAAACTTTATCTTTCAACCATACACTTATTTCGCGTAATGCCTTGTTGAAACCACTATAAACTGATGTAGCAGGAATAGCCCGCAATGAACCATCCATTGATGACATGGCAATTAGCTTCGAGTCTTTCCTTGGGCTAAAAATATCACCTTCCCAATACACCGAATGCATGGGCACAGTACAACGACGACCCAACAGCCCTTGGTTTTTCAATGAAAAGCAACTCAGTTCTGAACGTAATCTTTCTTCATCAACGTGATAAATACCCAAGCGACTGGCCAATACGTCAATATACATTGACGGAATTTTCTGCTGTAATTTTTCATCATGCAGTAATTCATGAACAATCGGGCCTATCACCGATACTCCTTTAATCAGTTTCGGCTCCAGATAGGCAAGGCGAACAGCGATATTTGCACCAAAACGAAAACCAAATACACCAACACGGGTATGATCAATCCACGGCACGCTATACAGTTGTTGCAGAATTTGTTGATGAATTGCACAAGTATCCTGCGTCAATGTGAATTTAGCGGAGTAACCAACGGAAGGCATGTCTACCGTTAACATTGCAAATCCAAGAGGCGAGAAGTGTTCCCGGAATAACCGCCAACAATCACTCTGTACATTATCAAGACTGGCACAAACTAATATCGTCGGACAAGGCTCTTGTACATGGGAAGGAAGATGCAATAACCCAGTAACACTTTTGCCCTCTTCCAGCTGGAATTCCAATTTTTGCAATTTATGCCCAGAAAAATGCGCTGCGTTTTCATAGGCTTTATTCGCCAGCGCAGTTGCCTGATCGGCTAATTCATCACCGCGCAAATGAGGATAAGCAGCAATACTGTATAACGTTGCAGCCTTTAACCAACATACACCGGCTTTTTCTGCATCCTCAGTCTGCAATGCTTCCTGTTGACAATACATTGCCTTCTGAGACCACTCAAATGCCCAGTTTCCTTTACGATAGCCGACCACAGTATCCAACAAATGTTCAGTACTGCGCTCGGCATCCGTCACAGCAATCCGACTAAGGACGTCTTGAATTTCCAGCGGATTGACTCCCCTCCAGATCCAAGCGAGCCAATTAATCATTCGATACCAACGCTCGCGGCGCTCCCCACCAAGCATACTATTACTGCCAGTGATAGACTGTAGGCGAGTATATTTCACCAGTGTAGAGGTCTCACGATGTTTAAATCGAGGCTTAAACAACGATTCTGAAAGGTTTTGTTTAGTCATGACAAAAGAAAAATCTTACTGCTTATTACAAATAGGTGGAACGAACATTACTCCCATATCCCATGGCTGTTCAATCCATGTATTTTGGGGAATATCAACGACATAATCATCTACAAGAGGACGACCGGCTGGCTTTGCAAAAATCGTTACAAAGTGGGCTTTCGGATACATTTCACGGATTGCCTGAGCAGTGCCTCCAGTGTCAACCAGATCATCAACAATGATGAAACCTTCGCCGTCACCTTCCGCTTTTTTCAATATATTCAACTCGCGCTGATTATCGTGGTCATAGCTGGAAATGCAGACAGTATCAACATGGCGAATTCCTAATTCACGAGCCAATAACGCCCCCGGCACAAGACCGCCACGGCTGACGGCGATAATACCTTTCCATTGCTCTACAGGAAGTAAACGTTGTGCTAATTGACGGGCGTGTATTTGCAACATATCCCACGTTACAACATATTTTTCACTCATAAAATTTGATCCTGGAAACTAAAGAATATTTCAGAAAAGTGTTTTTTTTTGCGGAAAAAAGGTTGCGCGAGATTATAGTGATTTGAACAGACAAAAACCAGTAAAAACAAGGTAAGCCCTCATTCTCACAGCACATTGAAAGCAATAAAATGATATTCTCAGGCATAACATGGGCATTAGGACAACGCAGATAACAATAAGCACCCTAATGTGTCAAACATTACCATTTTTATCTCACCAAAATGCAGTTACAGGAGATTCGCCGTGTCCGAATTATCAACATTATCCCCTCAACTACTATGGGATATTTTTGCCCAAATCTGTTCCATTCCTCATCCTTCCTACCATGAAAAAGCACTGGCATCCCATATTATTGAGTGGGCAAAAAGCAAAAACTTTCATGTAGAACAGGATGAAGTCGGCAATATTTTGATCAGAAAGCCTGCTTCAAAAGGCATGGAAAATCGCAAGACGGTCGTACTTCAAGCACACCTAGATATGGTTCCGCAGAAAAATAACGATACCCAACACGATTTCACACAAGACCCTATCCGCCCTTATATTGATGGTGAGTGGGTTACGGCTGATGGTACAACCTTGGGAGCTGATAATGGTATCGGCATGGCTTCAGCATTGGCTGTATTGGCTGACGAATCCGTCAAACACTGCCCATTGGAAGTTTTACTGACCATGACCGAAGAGGCTGGTATGGATGGTGCATTCGGTCTGAAATCTGGCTGGTTGCAAGCTGATATTCTGATCAATACCGATTCAGAAGAAGAAGGCGAAATCTACATGGGTTGTGCTGGTGGTATTGATTTTGTCACAACCTTGCAACTGTCCCGCGAAACTCTGCCAGCTAATTATAAGACTCTGCAACTGACTATTAAGGGATTAAAAGGTGGTCACTCTGGCGGTGATATTCATCTGGGATTAGGTAATGCCAACAAATTACTGGCCCGTTTCCTAGCCGCACATGCCGATGAGTTGGAACTGAAATTAATTCACCTGCAAGGTGGAACCCTGCGCAATGCCATTCCTCGTGAAGGTTCTATCGTGATTGCTGTTCCTGCCGATAAAGTCGAAAAATTATATCAATTGAAAGACAGCTATCTGGAAACATTGAAAAACGAGTACGCTGTCGTTGAAAACAATCTCATTCTCTTGTTGGATGAAACCGAAGCATCATCACAAGTGCTAACAGCGGATTGTCAGACTCGTTTCGTATCCATGCTCAATAGCATACCTAATGGCGTTATTCGTATGAGTGATGTCGCCAAAGGTGTTGTAGAAACTTCGCTGAACGTAGGCGTTATAACAATGGATGAAGAAAAAGTTGAAGTTATTTGCCTGATTCGTTCATTGATCGAAAGCGGTAAAGTTTATGTTGTTGAGATACTGAATTCTCTGGCAACACTGTCAGGAGCAGAAACAGTAGCGAGTGGCAGCTATCCGGGCTGGCAGCCTGATGCCAATTCTCCAATCATGCATTTAGTGCGCGAGACTTATCATCAATTGTTCGATAAAACGCCGAATATCATGGTGATTCATGCAGGTTTGGAGTGCGGCCTATTCAAAAAACCGTATCCTGATATGGACATGGTTTCTATCGGCCCAACCATTCGAGGTGCTCACTCTCCTGATGAAAAAGTTCACATTAAAAGTGTCGGTCAATATTGGCAGTTACTCACTGCAATTCTAAAAGCTATCCCGGCTAAAGAATAATCCTATATTGTCTCTCCCCTGCCACCTGCTTGCGGGAGAGATTTCATTTACACTTTGCTTTACCACTCCAATTTTTTACCACTCCAATAAAAGCTGGCGTTCCAGTTGTGGATTTTGTAATGTCACATGTAGCCCAACCAGCCTAACTCCTCGCCCTTCCCTGCGTATTTCCCAAGCTTGTTTTGCTACCTGAATCAGATCGAATTTATCCAATACAGGATGGACGTGTTCCTGTGTCGTTAATTGAAAATCGTCAAACTTTAATTTGATACCCTGACGGGCAATACGGAGATCGGATTTTACTTTTTCCAACCGTTTTTCCAACTCAGGATAAAGTTTTTCAATCAGCTCAACACATTCATGCCATTCATGAATATCCTGAGCCAACGTTTTTTCCACTCCAACAGATTTGCGCAAACGTTCTGGCGTAATCAGCCGCTCATCAATACCGTGGCAGCGTTCCCAAAGCGATAAGCCAAACTTACCCAAATTTTTTATTAATGCCAGCTTATCGTAATGTTGAACATCAGAGCAGGTTTCCAACCCCATGTCTGACAAACGCTTAGCCGTAACTTTTCCGACGCCGGGAATTTTGCGTAATGGCAGTGACTTAACAAAAGCCTCTACCTGCTCAGGAGAGATAACATATTGCCCATTGGGTTTATTGATATCAGAGGCTATTTTGGCTAAAAACCTGACTGGCGCCACACCGGCTGAGGCAGTTAACTGCAATTCGTCAAAAATTACCTGGCGAATTTCTTGAGCAATCAAAGTGGCAGAACCGTGACAATAATGGCAATCCGTCACATCCAGATAGGCTTCATCTAAGGAGAGAGGCTCAATTAACTCAGTATAACGAGAAAAAATTTGCCGGAGATGTTGAGAGACTTCTTTATAAAGCGCCATTCTACCGGGAATCACTTTCAATTGAGGACAAAGTTTTAATGCTATGGCTGTGGACATCGCACTATGTACTCCAAAACGACGGGCAAGATAATTTGCCGTACTAATTACCCCCCTTCGATCAGCGCTCCCTCCTACTGCAATAGGAATATTGCAGAGTGATGGATTATCCCGCATTTCAATGGCAGCAAAAAAGCAGTCCATATCAATATGAATAATTTTTCTCATCTGAGCTCCCCACGCTAAAGCACTATATAAATATAAGGCACTATATAAATATAAGGCACTATATAAATATAAGGCACTATATAAATATAAAACACTATATAAACATAAAGTACTGTATAAATATACAGAAAGGAATTATGAAATTCTATTTAATTTTTCAACAAAACTTCAAAGAGTTATTTCGCTTTTTCTCGGAGAGTGATATTAAAAAGATGAATCGCGGGATCTGCCACAGCTTCATGTTGCCTAAAATTTTCCCGAGAAAGTGGCAGATTTAGTGTTACGGCGTGGATGATGGCCTCTGAATGGGTTCATGATGTTGTCCCTCGGACAAGATGACTCAACTGAGCGTATCAACTACCGGAGCTTTGTAACAGTGCCATATAACTTTAGCCATCCAACGCCTATCAATTATCTAATAAACAAATACACGCCAATGCATCGCTCATCTGACACTGTTCCATCAACGTCAATAAATCATCATTGATGCCAAGGCTATGCATTTTCATGGAAAAATAGGCACTGAACATCAACTGAACATCTTTTTCCGTCGCCATCCGTTTTTCCACAACTGCGAGCGCCGATAAATTGGTGCGTAGATAGAAATAATCCATCACCAATAAACTAAAGTGCGTCAAAGCATTACGTTGCCCTTTCGCATCCCCATTAAAATTTGAAACATGCGGATACTGACTGTGATAAAGCAGATAAGAAAATAGATTACGTAACACACTCGGCTCCTTCATACAGGAGTCCTCTGTCAGCAAATGCCATGTCTCCCGTAACCGTGCCATATTGTTTTCCGTTCGTTTCTGCGTTTGGTGTTCATCCAATCCCAGTTGATTAAGCGTATTAATATACATGGATAACAAAAAGTCACCGCCACGTGATAGCTTATAAATAAATTTACCGTATACGCCTAATACTGCGGTCTGAAATGCCACCGGATGCGGTAGCTTACGCCGCTTTTCTGTTAGTTCACCATTCTGTAAAGCAGCCAGTAAAAATTCGAATATCCCCTGAATTCGATCGAAATTTGCTTCTATCTCAAAATTGACTTTATTCAGGAAAATCAGTAATTGCATGACGGCATAAAGATTATCATCAAATTGCGGTGACGATGCTTGAATGAGATTTAGACACCAAAGGTAAACAAGGTATTGAGGATCGGTCAAATCCGATTTTTTCGGTGCTTTCGCCAGATAATGGTCTTCTTCTATCAGTTGCATCGCATCCGCTGAAAAAAGAAGTTGCCGGATAACTTCAGGACAAGATAAGGAGAGACATTTGAATGTTACATTACTGTATTCAACTTCACTACGCGGATACTCCCGACATGTATCACTCATCGCCGAAGGACCGAGCTTGCAATAAATATTGCACAGCCGCTCTTCTGTCAGAAACGGGCAGGCTTTTTGCTCATTTAAACGGATATAGGCATAGTTTCCTTTTTTCTCCGATTTCAGTACATGTGCCTGCGCGATTTGTTTGATTTCGATGCTGTCGGCATGGTGATATTTTTTATATGTTTTTTTATCCACACTGATGAACCAATCCTGACAGCAATGTGAAATGCAATCAGAACCGACACACTGAAAGCGTTTAATAAACATCGGCGTGATGATTTTATGAATGAACATGATAGCGAGAACTCGTGATGAATATATACATCAGGGTAGCACGTAGGATTATCTCGGAATGGACGAAAAGACTGAGATTTATTATAGTTATTACCGCATTAAATCATCTCACCCTATAACAGTGTCCACGTCTTACTCACCATTAATCCTGATGGTATTTCACCAGATTCAACCGCCGACGAATATCCTTCACAACATGCACATACTCCTGCGAAGAGAGTGAAGCAGGGTGATGAGTTTTCTTTGTTAACTCAACGTGTTTTCTTGTTAACCTCAGTTTTGTTTAAGCATCGCAATTTCATGGGTACGTAAACCTAAGCTCGGCTTTTTTGGCTGGAAGGTATAAGCAATGAGTCCTGATACAATCTCCAGTAAAAAGCCGACTACGCTCCGATGCCTTGAATGTTCTCTCTGAGAAATATTTTTCAATTGGTCATTGACGGTCTCTATCAAAAACGTTTTCTTAACATAGCCTTGTCCCAAAGCGATAAAAATTTGGCTTTCATATTACGACGGACATTGGTGATCAGTGTAATCCCCGCAGCTTTCAGTTCATCGCCTAATGCTTGCGATAAATATCCTTTAGGTAGCACGATGACGTTTAAGCAAGTTATTCTCGATAGCTGTTGTTCCCAAAGGGGAATAAATTTTTGGCAAAAGCCATCGACGCAGCAGAAAAGTTCTTCTAAAGTAACCCTAACCTGAGGATCTCCACGATTTTGTTTTCTAAGCAAAAACTTTTATCGTGCCTCAGGCGCTTAGTTCATTTTTCCCTTCCTTTCTTAAACGAAGTTCAGGTTATATACAATATCGCAGATGATTAAATCAAAAATACGCAATACATAGGTCGAATATTTAATAAAAATAGATCACAGCAAAAAATATCGAAATAAACAGCACATTTAAGAGGGGTGATAGAAAATATCTTTTATTTAGTTATTTTTCAGTTGAAAATACCATAAAATACATCAACAACCAACTTAATCTATCATTTAGTTTCAGTAGAGCAGTGACATAAATACATTTCATATATACCATTACCAATATTTATCAATAAACATGGTTATTAATAAAAATAAGGGTAGTAATGAAAAATAATATTTCATTTTTTTTATATCAAATATCAGATATTTTGTTCACGTCCTCTACAAGAGCATTTGGCATGTTGTTTTCATGGTGGATGATTGAAGTGCTAAATCTAGATTTTCAACTTGGATGGTTTATTTTTTCATCATGGTTTTTACAAGTATTATTTCTAGTCTTCATGAGTAACCTTGGAGACAGATTCAATAAGAAGAGTATCGTATTATGTTGCATAGTCCCAACTTCATTACTTTTTATTCTCGCTAGCATCATAGATAAAAACCTCTATATTCCATTAGGGATCATATATATTTTCGCTTCTATCTCAGCCATACTCATTCAACCGATTG
Source organism: Xenorhabdus anantnagensis (assembly GCF_028598555.1). Classification (GTDB taxonomy): domain Bacteria; phylum Pseudomonadota; class Gammaproteobacteria; order Enterobacterales; family Enterobacteriaceae; genus Xenorhabdus; species Xenorhabdus anantnagensis. Next base: position 53,026 of record NZ_JAQRFN010000015.1, on the reverse strand, counting down.
GCACAAGTATTCTTCCAGAAATTAGTAATAAAAATAAATTAGAGTCTGCATTTAAATATAGAGGCATTGTCAACTCAGTTAACATTATCCTTGGCCCTGCAATATCGGGTATTGTCATCCATTATTTAAACATTGACGGAGCTTTAATCTTTATTTCTTTAATGGCCATCTCATCAATTATTGGCTTTTATTTTATAAAAAACCAGCAAACAGAAAAACCATTGCAACAACATAAAAGCAATATAGGAAGTATTAAAATTATTACTAAAAATCCTACAGAAGCAAGTTTAGTTATTGTTTCTTCCTTTTTTAATTTCACTGTAGTTCCATTAGTAACCTATATTACGCCACTTATTATTATAAATGAGTTTAAGCTGAGTGCCTTACAGGTGGGGATTGCTGAAGCAACGTTCGGGATCGGTATGATGATTGGCAGTACCATCATTATTAAATATATGAATAAATTCTTCTGTAAAGCCCATGGTGCTTTTATTTCAGCCTTAACGATCGCTGTCTGCATAGCGGGTATATCCACAGCAACCTCATTAATTGAATTATGTAGTTATATGCTAATTAGTGGAATAGGTTTGATTATTTACAATATAAATACTACCTCAATTCGATGCCTGGCAACACCTGAGTCTCATCGTAATACAATGGAATCTAAATTCCTTGCTATTTGTATAGTCTCAATACCATTAGGGATGATATCTGCAACTTATATGATAGAAAGTTATGATATAAGAGCTTTATTACTTATCTTTTCTGCTTTAATGGGATTAATGTCATTCCTTGTCTTATTTTCACCAAAATATGTAGAAATATCAAAAATGACAGAAACGCAACTGGAGGGTTATTATGGTAAAATTTATCCTGATGCCTATCATTCAAAAAATGGATAAAATATTAATAATGAAGATTGAATTATAAAATCCATTCTCTATTTTGGTAAAAAAATCGCCTGTAACTTCGTATAATACAGGCGATTATTTATTTTTATCCTCTGCTATCTTTTATTTATTCTCAACTGGGAAAAATCAAAGTCTGCCCCGGTGATTCTCGGTTCAAGTGAATAAAATTCAAATGTTTTTCATAATGATCAAGAATATCACTAATGATTTGCTCTTTCGTATAGTCCATCAAATCATTACCTTGCGTCCCTTCCATCAGGAAAGTTTCCAGTCGGTAATAGTGAGACTTGCCCGATCTCGCCCGATAGGTAAATCCGGGTACAGAATAACTCTGTGGCCAAATTTGATAGACAAAATTCTGTTCATCACCTAAATCAACAATAAGTTCTAATGGATTCAGCCGACTGTCATCTTGTGCTGGCAGCACATTAAACTGAACTTTCGCACCACGCACCACCAACTCTTTAGCGACTTCCAACATAGCTGGACGACACACCATATCCAGCATCCGTTGAGTGTTTTTCGTACCAGGAAAATGCATCATGCGGCTTAGACGCTGCTTCCAGTTCAGTGAACCATTGTCATGTACAAGCGTAGGAGAAGTATTGTGCAACGAACTGGCCTTGCGGAAATCCTCCACGCGCAAGGACTTATACAGCCCCGCCATGATAAAGAAGATCACAAAACTGAAAGGTAAACCCATTATTACCGTGGTATTTTGCAAAGCAGAAATACCATCAGTCATGAGTATACCTAATGTTAATACACCAATTGCTACAGACCAGAAGACGCGCAACCAATTCGGTGCATCATTATTGATATCGCTGAGATTAGAGGTGAAATTTCCCAGTACTAACGAGCCAGAGTCAGCCGATGTGACATAAAACAGCAGCCCCGTAATTGTGGCAACAGAAGCGCTGAACGTAAATGCAGGATAAAGCGCCAGCAGTCTATAAAAACCTTGTTCTGGATGCTGTAGCACTGTTTCAGCCAATTGGCGATTACCATGAATAATTTCATACAACACACTGTTACCAAATATTGATAGCCACAGCAGGGTAAAAACAAATGGAATGACTAATGTTCCCATAACAAACTGGCGAATGGTTCTTCCACGGGAAATCCTCGCCAGAAACAATCCGACAAACGGCGACCAAGCCACCCACCATGCCCAGAAAAATAGTGTCCAGCTATTCATCCATTCAGTCGGGCGTTCAAATGCAAAACTGTTCAGCGTCATGCCCATGAAACGGCTGATATAATCCCCGACATTCTGCACTAATCCATTGAGCAGGAATTCAGTATCACCCACAAACAGAAGAAACAAAACCAGACCAAGGGCCAGCAGTACATTCAATTCGGACAAAAATCGAATTCCTTTGTTTACGCCGGAAGTCACAGAGACAATTGCCATTACCACAGACAATAGTATCAAGCCTCCCTGAACCCCTAATCCTTGCGGTAATCCGAAAAGTACGTTCAGGCCATAATTTAACTGCACAACGCCAATTCCCAGAGTCGTTGCAATGCCAAAAATTGTCCCTATTACCGCCGCAATATCCACGGTATGACCGATCCAGCCTTTAATCCGGTTACCAAAAATAGGATAAAGTGCCGAACGAATAGTCAAAGGCAAATTATAACGGTAACTAAAATATCCCAGAGCAATTCCCATCAAGGCGTACATAGACCAGCCCGTCAGGCCATAGTGGAACAGCGTCCACACCATCGCCTGACGGGCTGCTTCAATGGTTTCTCCTTGGCCTATTGGTGGTTGCATATATTGCGTAACAGGCTCAGCTACCGAGAAAAACATTAAGTCAATGCCTATCCCGGCGGCAAACAACATCGCCGCCCAACTAAGCAGACTGAATTCCGGCTTGGATTGTTCCGGCCCCAATTTGATTGAGCCAAAGCGGGACGTGGCAACAAAAATAACAAACACGATATAAAGCGTCGCAGCCAGTAAATAGTACCAACCGAAAGTTTTAGAGACCCAATTCAGTGTGTTTTTTATCCAACTATTTGTTGCATCAGTGAAAAAAATAGTGAATAGAGAAAATACGATAATCAGTCCAGCCGAGGCGAAAAAAACGACAGAGTTCAGCGTATCCTTCTGAGTGTTTTTTGGACTGTCTTGTGTGTTCATAGGCAGTTCCTGAAATTAATGAAATTAAAATGCATGAAAAGAATAATTCATATAATCATATGAATTAAAAACAAAATTTAAGATATGTTAAATAAATTTGGCCCCTTGTTGTAAAATTATTGTAATAAAACATATTTAATTTTGATTGAACATTCAATTAAAAAAAAGTTTAATACTGACCGAATGATTGATTTTCTGAGCATAAAATCATGCCAAAAATTGGAATGCAGTCGATAAGAAAACAACAACTCATTGATGCAACGTTAATCGTTGTGAATGAAGTTGGGATGCAAGAAGCAACCATTGCACAAATAGCGCGAAAAGCGGGCGTTTCCAACGGAATTATCAGCCACTATTTCAAGGATAAAAATGGGCTATTGGAAGCTACCATGCGCTATCTCTTGCATCAACTGGGAATGGCAGTAGCACGCCGATTACGCTTGCTTGACAATGCAACCCCCACTCAAAGATTGAAAGCCATTGTCGAAGGGAATTTTGATCCCAGCCAGATTAGCGGCGCAGCGATGAAAACCTGGCTGGCATTTTGGGCCAGCAGTATGCACCAACCAAACTTGTATCGGTTACAACAAGTTAATGAACGCCGTTTATATTCTAATATCTGTGTTGAATTTAAACGTGCCATGCCAAAAGCAGAAGCACGGCTGGCTGCGCAAGGCCTTGCGGCATTAATCGACGGCATTTGGCTGAGAAGTGCTCTCAATAACAAGCCTTTTGATATTGAAGGGACGTTCAGAATTACCATTGATTACATCGAACAGAAACTCGGGACATCCGATATAGCTTGAGTTCTGGCTTATGGCCTGTGGACAGGCTCTTGAGGAGAATCTATGACCCATTTTGGATTACAAAAACTTTATATCCACGGTGCTTATATTGATAGCACCAGTTTTAATAACACCAAACTCGATAATTCCAGAACTGATAGCACAATTTTTGATGCAATTAATCCGGCTACTGGAGAGGTTATTGCTCAATTTCAGTCCGCAACAGAACAAGATGTTGATCTGGCTGTCGAAAGTGCCCACAAGGGACAAAAAATCTGGGCAGCCATGACTGCGATAGAACGTTCCCGGATTTTACACAAGGCAGTAAATATCCTGCGTGAACGCAATGATGAGCTTGCTGAATTGGAAACACTGGATACCGGTAAACCGCTTTCTGAAACTCAGCAAGTTGATATCGTTACTGGCGCTGATGTACTGGAATATTATGCCGGTTTAATTCCAGCCCTTGAAGGCCAACAAATTCCACTACGTGAGTCTTCTTTTGTATATACACGCCGTGAACCATTGGGCGTTGTAGCAGGCATTGGCGCATGGAACTACCCTATTCAAATTGCCCTCTGGAAGTCAGCACCCGCTCTGGCTGCCGGTAATGCAATGATTTTCAAACCAAGTGAAGTCACTTCTCTCACTGCTTTGAAGTTAGCTGAAATCTATACTGAGGCAGGTTTGCCTGATGGTGTTTTCAATGTCTTGACGGGAGCAGGTCATGAAGTGGGACATTATCTGGCCATTCACCCTAAAATTGCCAAGATGTCTTTTACCGGCGGTATTGTGACCGGCAAAAAGGTCATGGCAAATGCTTCAGGCTCGACCCTAAAAGAAGTCACAATGGAATTGGGTGGCAAATCTCCGCTGATCATTTTTGATGATGCAGATCTGGATCGTGCTGCTGATATTGCCATGATGGCAAATTTTTTCAGTTCAGGTCAGGTTTGCACGAACGGAACACGCGTCTTTGTACCCAAGGCACTGCTTTCACAATTTGAAGCAAAAATTCTTGAGCGCGTTAAACGCATTCGAATTGGTTCACCTCTCGACCCCAACACTAATTTTGGACCTTTGGTGAGCTTCCCGCACATGGAGTCTGTATTACGCTATATCGAAAGCGGCAAAAACAGCCATGCTCGCCTGCTTTGTGGTGGAGAACGCCTGCTGGAAGGTGAATTAGCGAAAGGTGCATTTGTTGCACCAACCGTATTCAGTGACTGTACCGATGATATGTTGATTGCACAGGAAGAAATCTTTGGGCCAGTAATGTCTATCCTGACTTATGAAACGGAAGATGAAGTGATTGCCCGAGCCAATAACACTCATTATGGCTTGGGGGCAGGATTAGTGACGAAAGATCTTTCCCGTGCACATCGCGTGATCCACCAACTAGAAGCCGGGATCTGCTGGATCAATACTTGGGGGGAATCTCCAGCCGCCATGCCTGTTGGTGGGTATAAACATTCCGGTGTTGGCCGGGAAAATGGGCTGATCACACTACAACATTACACTCAAACCAAATCAATACAGGTGGAACTGGGCAATTTTGAATCCCTATTTTAATCCATGTCTGAAACAGAGGAGATAACAATGGTTTTTGATTACATTATTATCGGTGCTGGTTCAGCGGGTAATGTACTTGCAACCCGTCTGACGGAAGATCCGAATGTGACTGTTCTGCTACTGGAAGCAGGCGGGCCAGATTACCGGTTTGACTTCCGTACTCAAATGCCAGCGGCGCTGGCATATCCTTTGCAGGGAACCCGTTATAACTGGGCATATGAAACCGATCCTGAACCCCATATGAATAATCGGCGCATGGAATGCGGACGCGGTAAGGGACTTGGTGGCTCTTCACTGATCAATGGCATGTGCTATATCCGTGGCAACGCGATGGATTTTGATCACTGGGCAGCACAACCGGGGTTGGAAGACTGGAGTTATCTTGATTGCCTTCCCTATTTTCGCAAAGCTGAATCACGGGATATTGGCGACAATGACTATCATGGCAGTGATGGGCCGGTCAGTGTCACCACCCCCAAAGCCGGTAATAATGAACTTTTTCACGCGATGGTAGAAGCAGGTGTCCAAGCTGGTTATCCACGCACTGACGATCTGAATGGCTATCAGCAAGAAGGCTTTGGGCCAATGGATCGCACCGTTACCCCTAAAGGACGCCGCGCCAGTACAGCCCGTGGCTATTTGGATCAAGCGCGATCACGTGCCAATCTCACTATCATTACCCATGCTTTGACTGATACCCTCGAATTTGAAGGAAAGACAGCCGTCGGCGTCAATTTTCATCAAGGTAATAGCTCAGCGTTGATACAAGCAAAAGTGCGTAAGGAAGTTTTGCTCTGTGCTGGCGCAATCGCATCGCCACAAATTTTGCAGCGCTCAGGCATTGGCCCTGAAGACGTATTGAATGAATTTGGGATTCCTGCGGTACATGTTTTGTCAGGTGTTGGGAAAAACTTACAAGATCACCTTGAAATGTATTTGCAGTATGAATGCCTCAAGCCCATTTCCCTCTACCCGGCATTGAAATGGTATAACCAACCTCAAATTGGCGCTGAATGGTTATTCAAAGGAACAGGCATTGGTGCCAGCAATCAGTTTGAAGCTGGTGGCTTTATTCGTACCCATGAAAAATTTGCTTGGCCAAATATTCAATTTCACTTCCTGCCTGTTGCTATTAATTACAACGGCAGCAACGCCGTCAATCAACATGGTTTTCAGGCTCATGTGGGTTCTATGCGTTCTCCAAGCCGTGGTCAGGTGAAAATTAAGTCACGGGATCCGCGTCAACATCCAAGTATCCTATTCAACTATATGTCAACAGAGCAAGATTGGCAGGAGTTCCGCGCTGCTATTCGCATTACACGGAAAATTATGGCACAGCCAGCGCTGGCTCCATATTGTGGACGTGAAATCAGCCCAGGTGTTGAAATTCAGACCGATGAACAACTGGATGCCTTTATTCGTGAACATGCCGAAACAGCATTTCACCCATCTTGCAGCTGCAAAATGGGGTCAGACGAAATGGCAGTTGTGGATGGTCAAGGGCGTGTGCATGGCATTGAGAATTTACGTGTTATTGATGCGTCCATTATGCCGACAATTATCACCGGTAATTTGAATGCCACAACGATCATGATAGCCGAAAAAATTGCTGATAAAATCAGAGGAATTTCACCTCTGCCACGCAGTCAGGCAAAATATTATGTCGCCAATGATGCGTAAAATAATAAGGGTGATCATTTTCAGATCACCCTTCTGATACAATCTATTCCACATCAGCAACATATTGGATTAAAACGATAAATTATTTTTCCTCTTTTTTATCCTTGTCGCCTTTAAAACTATCGATTAAATCATCCGTCTTTTTATCAGCTTCGGCTTTTATTTCTTCTGTCTTCGACTTCATGGCATCTGAAAGCTGATCGATCTTGTCACTAGCCTGATGCTGTATATCATCCGCTTTTGCTTTCATCGTATCCATCACATCATTCGCTGTTTTGGTCGCCTGATTCTGCACATCAGCAACCTTGGATTTCATTTGCTCAGCGATATCACTAGCAGAATCGGTGATTTGATTTTTCACTTCCTTGGATTTATCAATCGCACTATGACTTTCACGCAAAACGTTTTCCTTTATCTCCTGTGATTTTTCTTTTGTACTATCAGTGATACCCGTGACTGTTTTTTCAGCGTCAGTTTTCATTTGCGCGGCGTTTTCTTCAGCTTGCTGTACCGTATCTTCTGCTTTTTTAGAAGCATCATCACAGCCAGCAATCAGTGCCACGATACCTGCCAAGATCAGAGAACCAAGAATCTTTTTCTTCATTGACTAACCCCTTGTACTTATGGAAATTGAACTTACGGAAATGACCTTGCCGATGAGTGTTCTGGCTATTCAGTGCCATAACATCCCATAAGCACTTAAATCTCAACGTCAACATAGTTAGCAATTGATAAGGTTTAACAAAATTAGAAACTATTTCAATGAGTTATTCTTAAAACATCTGCAATAAATAGAGGTATCATCAAAAAAATAAAAATAATTCTCATTATTATTTGTCCATTTTGATTTCTCAAGTGACTTATTACATTAAATAATATTTACTTGATCATATTTCAGGGAATTTATGAAAAATAATAGTCAAAAATTAGAAAAACGCCCAATCGCTACCATGATTCAGAAAATTTTAAGTGGCGCACTCTCAGGGACATTCGTATTAGGAGCGGCTTTCGCCAGCCCTGTTTACGCTATTGAAGGTTCCACAGAACAAAAAGCTGAAAAGAAAAATGAGGTGATGAAATTACCTACACTTTCTGTCGTTGAGAGTTTACACAATAGTACCAGCGCGGGGAGTTCGGTGCTCAAAAAAGAGGATATTGACCGGACTCAGGCAGATAATGTTGCTCAATTACTCGATCAACTTCCCGGTGTTTCAATGTCAGGTTCTCCGCGTCCCGGCGGACAAACCCTGAATATTTGGGGAATGGGAGACCAAGAAGATGTCAAAGTCACTTTAGATAATGCGCCAAAAGGATTCGAGAAGTATCGTCAGGGTTCCGTCTTTATTGAGCCTGAATTAATCAAACGTGTAGAGGTTGATAAAGGGCCACACAATTTGCTCAATGGCAACGGTGGGTTTGGTGGTTCTGTCAAAGTTGTGACAAAAGATGCGGGCGATTTGTTGCGCCCAGATGAAGATTGGGGCGGCTTTGTCAAACAAAGCTATCACACCAATGACAGGCAGTGGATTAATAGTGGCGCAATATACGGCAGAGATCCTAATGGTTTTGTTGATGGATTACTCTATGTCAGTAAGCGTGATGGGCACAATATCAAACGCCCCGATGGCACCCGTTTTGAGTACTCTCAAAACAACCAAACGTCCTATTTATTGAAAACCAACTTTTATCCCAGTGATGCGCATACATTAAGCTTGTCTGCCATGCGCTCTGAATCAGATGGCTGGCAACCTTGGGCGGTTAAACGTGATGAAATGGTCGTTCCATCAGCCAATGATGTAAACCAATACGGTTGGGGCGGTGCCTGGAAAAGAAAACTGGTCTTTCGTGATCAAATAGATCAGAACTACACTGCCAAATGGAATATCGCGCCGGAAGATAACCCACTGCTAAATCTGACGATGATTTATGCCTATTCAAAAACCAAGCAAAACGATCGCCGCCCAGAAAATTCTTCCTCCCATTTCGGTGGATTAATGGGTAATAAAAGCTGGGTTGATTACACCGACAATCAGGTTGATATCAACAATAAAAGCGTATTCTCAACAGGTATTATTGAACATGAACTACTGGTAGGAACCCGTTGGCATAAAAACGAACGCAATGTACTAATATTCGATAAAAGCAAAATAAAGAATAAAAACTACAACTACGGTTATTATCAACCAAGCTATATGCCTGCTGGAGATCAACTAACTTACAGCTTATATATTCAAGACTCTCTGAAAATAGGCAGTGTGACCGTAACGCCGGGTGTTCGCTATGACCATGTCAAAAATATGGGTAGAGAAAATAACGCATCCATATATAACGATAAATCACCAGAAGTAAATCATGACTATAGCAATGTAACCTATACTGGATGGTCACCTCATTTAGGCATTATGTGGCAAGCAAATAAAAACCTTTCATTGTTTGCAGATATCAGCCGTACATGGCGTGCACCAATAGTTGATGAACAATATGAGGTACAAGGGCTAGGTAGCCTTAAAGGCTCTAGCCGTAATCTTAATGTTGAAAGAATGGCAGGAATACGCCTTGGTGCTGTTCTCGATTTCAATAATCTGATGCTTGAAAATGACAGCCTACAAATTCGTACAACCTTATTCCGTAACCGTGGTAAAGATGAAATCTTCAAACGACGCGGGATTTATTGCAAAGCTCAAATTGAAAGTGGTTCAAGCAGCTCATGTGAAAAACCATTGGCAAATTATCGCAATCTGCCCGGCTATACTATTGAAGGCTTGGAAATTGAGACGTTCTATGATAGCAGAATGTTATTCGGAAAATTTTCTTTCTCCACCATGCGCGGTCAGCGTGATGCTTCCATGCGTGATCCATGGATAGGTCATAAAACCTGGATTGCAGAAATACCCCCAACATCAGCACATGCCATATTAGGGTTCAAAATTCCACAATGGCAGATGGCAATGGGCTGGAAGGGTGACTTTATTCGCAAACAAGATCGCTCACCTTCAGATAACGATCCAAAAGCAGAGTATTGGGAACTGCCAAAAAGTGGCGGTTATGCCTTACATGGCCTGTTTGCAAGCTGGCGCCCTCCTTATATGAAAGGCTTTGAAGCACGGATCACCGTTGATAACCTATTCAACCGTGATTACTATCCGTACTTAGGGGAAATGGTTTCAGGAATTGGCCGTAATTACAAATTCAGTATTTCACAACAGTTCTAACTGGTATTTAACTACTCAATCGCTAGCCCTCTTAATTTTTAAGGGGGTTAGATCTAGAATGCTGCGTTGACTTCTCCCGAACAAATACAAATAATAATCATTATCGTATTTATCCTATCCCATCAGGCAATATCATCATGGCGGTGCAAAAAAGCACATTTGGGCACAATCAAATCGCCCAAGAACTCTATTCCGATTACCATCACTGGTTATGTAACTGGATCAGACAAAACAGTGCTTGTCCAAATCATGCCGAAGATCTCACCCATGAGATTTTTATTAAATTGATGCAATCTTCGGATCTTGAGAATATCCGCCAGCCAAGAGCCTTTTTAATGACGATAGCCCGTCGAACCCTTGCCAATTACTGGCGCAGGAAAAAACTAGAAGACAATTATCTGGAATATTTTAGGGTAATGCCTACAATTTCATCATACTCTTCTGAAAATCAACTCGTGCTGTTAGAACAGTTAGAAAAGATAGATAAGACTCTGGATAAATTGCCGACAAAAGTGCGACAGGCATTTCTACTCACTCAACTACAAGGCCTACGTTACAAAGAAGTTGCAGAAGATTTAGGCATCTCAATAAGTTCAGTGAAACATTACTTAAATCAAGCCCACAGAAAATGCCATCCTTTCGACATGTCTTGAACAGAATGTCTTGAACAAAATGTCTTGAACAAAATGCCTTGAACAAGCATCTCTGAATGGACAACAAAAACCCGCTGTTTATCTGGCAGCGGGTTACTTTTTTCTAATCAAAAATTAGTTGAATTGTAAAACAACATCACAGAATGCGATTTTTCTCCAACTGTGCTTGACGGATAGCTTCCCTTGCCATACGTTTTTTGCGCGCATCGCAGGGTTCAGGACAATCGCAAACTTTTTCTACACCAATGCTTCCCAAGCCACCACAGCTTCCTTGAATACTCTTGCGCTTAAAAATATAGCCCAATGCCATTCCCGCAAATGCCAACAGGAAAAAGATAAAAGCGGCAATAAAGACTTCCATAACTTTTTCCCCTCTCTTATTTCTTCTGTAAGTATGCCTTAAAAGCAGTACTATAATGTTCTTCAAAACCCTCTTTGGTTTTGACAATCATAAAGACCGGAATATTCAGCTTTTCAGCCACTTCCATTCCTTTCTCTGGCCCCAATACATCCAAGCCTGTGGAAAAACCATCTGCACTCATGCAGGTCGGTGCTATCACAGTAATTGAAACCAAATTATGTGTTATTGGCCTGCTGGTTTTAGGGTTAATGGTGTGAGAGTAACGCACGCCATTCTGTTCAAAATAGTTTCGATAATCACCCGATGTTGCCACAGACATATTGCCCGGCTCAATGATTTCCTGAGCGCTCTGTGTCATGCCACTATCCGATGGCTTTTCTATCGCTATCCGCCATGGATTACCTTTGCCATTGTTGCCCAATGTGCGTACTTCACCGCCAATATCAACCATGTAGTTTTTGATATGCTGAGATTCCAGATACTCCGCTACGGCATCAACACCATAACCTTTAGCAATGGAAGAGAGATCAACATACAGTTCAGGGATGGATTTAATCAGATTATTGCCTTCAACAGACAAATGATTAATGCCTGTCCACGCTCGGCGAGTCGCTAATTCTTCATCCGTTGGTGCTTTGGTAATTCGCCCTTCCGGCCCAAATCCCCACAAATTCACCAATGGGCCAACAGTGACATCCAGTGCACCTTCTGTCAGCTTATTGATTCGAATGGCTTCTTTGACAACTTTCGCTGTCGCGGCTGATACCGGAAACGGTTTATTCACTTCACGGCTTTGATTAAAACGACTCAATTCAGAATTTGGCCGATAAGTGGACATCTGATCGTTCACCTCTTCCAGCAACCGATCAATCTCTTTTTGCAGGTTTTCTGGGACAGGTGCAGACGAGACAGCAACATATTTAACGGAGTAATATGTCCCCATTGTTTGCCCATTCAGGTTTTGCTGCTCTGGGCCACCACACGCTGCCAGCAGTACAACCGAAAATAACAATACACTCCAGTGGATAATTTTTTTACTCAGCATAATTCACTCTTTCTGAATCGTCAGCGCCCACTATAGTGTGGGCGCTTGTCGTTAAATCAAAATGCTACAAACATCAGCCGCCGAAATCATCCAGCATAATGTTTTCATCTTCTACACCGAGGTCTTTCAGCATCTTAATAACCGCAGCGTTCATGACCGGAGGCCCACACATATAGAATTCACAGTCTTCTGGTGCCGGATGATCTTTCAGGTAGTTCTCATACAGGACATTATGAATAAAGCCTGTATAACCATCCCAATTATCTTCCGGCAAAGCATCTGACAATGCCACATGCCATGTGAAGTTCTCATTTTCTGCCGCCAGCTGATCAAAATCTTCGGTATAGAACATTTCACGCTTAGAACGTGCACCATACCAGAAGGTAATCTTACGCTTGGAGCTCAAACGCTTGAGCTGGTCGAAGATATGAGAACGCATTGGTGCCATACCTGCACCACCACCGATGAAGATCATTTCTGCATCAGTATCTTTCGCAAAGAATTCACCAAATGGACCAGAAATCGTTACCTTATCACCCGCCTTCAGTGACCAAATGTATGAAGACATGATACCCGGAACAACATCTGGATTCCTTGGTGGTGGCGTTGCAATACGCACATTCAGCATGATAATGCCATGCTCTTCCGGATAGTTCGCCATTGAATATGCACGAACCGTCGGCTCTTTCACTTCAGAGACATAACGGAACAGGTTGAATTTATCCCAATCTTCGCGGTATTCCTGTGGTACTTCATAATCCGCATAACGGGCAACGTGTGGAGGACATTCAATCTGAATGTAACCACCTGCACGGAATGGCACCACTTCCCCATCAGGAATTTTCAGCTTCAATTCTTTAATGAAAGTTGCTTTGTTATCGTTGGAGATAACTTCACATTCCCATTTCTTAACGCCAAAGATCTCCTCTGGCAGCTCGATTTTCAGGTCTTGTTTAACATTAACCTGACATGCCAATCGGCAGCCTTCTTTTGCTTCACGCTTATTGATGTGGGAAAGTTCCGTTGGCAGGATATCACCACCGCCTTCACTGATTTTCACACGGCACTGACCACAAGAGCCACCGCCACCACACGCAGAGGAAACGAAAATCCCCTGGTTGGAAAGCATATTCAACAATTTATCACCAGCGGGAGCAGAGAAACTCTTGTCCTCATCGCCATTGACTTCAACTTTAATATCCCCGGTGTTCACTAACTTAGATTTTGCGAACAAAATCATTGCTGTCAGTACCAACACAATCAGGGTAAACATTACTACGCCTAAAATGATTATATCCATGAACTCTTCCCGCCTTTAGAGCTGCACACCGGAGAAGGACATAAAGCCCAATGCCATCAAACCGGTGGTGACAAAGGTGATTCCCAATCCTTTCAGACCTGCCGGAACATCCGCATATTTCATTTTTTCACGGATCGCAGCCATCAGAACAATCGCCAACATCCAACCCATGCCTGAGCCGAAACCGTATACGATGGATTCTCCGAAGTTATAGTCACGCTGTGCCATGAATGAAACGCCACCGAAAATTGCACAGTTCACTGTAATCAACGGCAGGAAAATACCCAACGCGTTGTAAAGTGCCGGAACATAACGGTCTAAGATCATTTCCAGGATCTGTACCAGTGCAGCAATTACCCCGATAAAGGTAATGAAGTTCAGGAAGCTCAAATCCACCCCATCCATCAAGGCTCCATCACGGAGTACCAAATTGTAGACAAGGTTATTGGCAGGAACGGAAATTCCCAATACAACAGTTACAGCGACACCCAGGCCAAAAGCCGTTTTAACGTTCTTTGATACAGCCAAAAACGTACACATACCGAGGAAGAAAGATAGCGCCATATTCTCGATAAAGACTGCGCGGACGAACAAACTAATATAGTGTTCCATTTTGTTTGTTACTCCTTCTCAACCTGCGCAGGTTTCAGAGTCCGCAGACCCCAAATCAGCATACCAATAATAAAGAATGCACTCGGTGCCAGTAGAAACAAGCCATTTGGTTGATACCAACCGCCATTTTTGACAGATTCCAACACCGTAATGCCGAACAATTTCCCTGAACCAAACAGTTCACGCAAGAAACCAACCAGCAACAGAATGACGCCATAGCCCAAACCATTACCGATACCATCCATGAAACTTTCAACTGGTGGTGCTTTCATGGCGTAGGCTTCAGCACGCCCCATTACAATACAGTTCGTGATGATAAGACCAACAAACACCGATAGCTGTTTGGAAATTTCGTAGGCATAAGCCTGCAAAATCTGATCTACCACGATAACTAGCGATGCAATGATTGCCATTTGCACAATGATTCGCACACTGCCAGGAATGTAGTTACGAATCAATGAAATGAAAAAGTTAGAAAATGCTGTCACTAATGTCACAGCAATCGTCATAACCAGCGCGGTTTCCAGTTTGGTGGTTACAGCCAGTGCCGAACACACCCCCAGAACCTGCAATGCAATTGGGTTATTATCAAACAGCGGCCCAAGAAGGACGCGTTTTATCTCTTTACTATCAGCCATCTTTCAAGGCTCCCTCGCGGACTTTTTTCAGGAACGGGCCAAAACCGTTATCACCCAGCCAGAAATCAAACATATGCTGAACACCGTTAGAAGTCAGAGTCGCGCCGGATAGACCATCTACACCATAAGGGTTATCACCAGCACCACCACGAACAACTTTAATCGCTGGCTCGCCTTGTGGGTTATAGAGCTTTTTACCCACCCACTGCTTACGCCATTGTGGGTTATCAACTTCACCACCCAAACCCGGTGTTTCACCTTGAGAGTAGTAAGTAATGCCATGAGAGGTTACGCCATCTATATCAATGGCAACGAAGGCATACATCATTGACCACAGGCCAGAACCGTACACTGGCAAAACCAGTTCAGTCGTTTTGCCTTGCTCATCCTTCACCAGATAAATTTCTGCGATATTGGCACGGCGGCGAATTTTCGCCAGATCCTGCTCTGGCAATAAAGCGATACTGGTTTCGTCACTGCGCAGAGCATTATTCAGGTCGAAATTGCCGCTGCTTTTTTCCAATGTTGCTGTTTTCAGATCAAGCAATTCAGGCTGAATACGACTGTTATAGATTTCTTTGATTTCTGTAGCCGTCATGCCCGATTTTAGCAAACCAGCCACATCCAGAATATTACGCTGTTTATCCAGTAGTTTCTGTTCCTGCTGCTGCGCTTTTAAACCTACGGCCGACCCAGCAACTACAATTGAACATACAAGGCACAGCACAAAAACAACGAGAAATGTCCTGCCGATGCTGTCATTATTTTTTGGTTTATCATTAGCCACGGGCTTTTCTCCGCTTAATATTGGCCTGTACGACCAGATAATCGAACAGTGGCGCGAACAGGTTAGCGAACAGAATCGCCAACATCATTCCTTCTGGATATGCTGGGTTTACGACCCTGATCAAAATACACATAACGCCGATCAGAATACCGTATGCCCATTTCCCTTTATCCGTAAACGCTGCGGATACAGGGTCAGTAGCCATAAAGATCATACCGAAAGCGAAGCCTCCCAGAACCATATGCCAGTACCATGGCATAGCGAACATTGGGTTAGTGCTGGAGCCAATCGCATTAAACAGGTAAGACATTGCAATCATACCGATCATCACACCAGCAACGATGCGCCATGAAGCGATACGAGCAAACAGAATGATGGCACCACCGATGAAAATCATCAGAGTGGAGACTTCACCAATTGAACCGGGAATGTTACCAATGAAAGCGTCCATCCAAGTGATTGGCTGCCCAGTAATGGTATTCATCAAGCCGTGGCTCCCCGCAGTTGCCCATTGAGACAAAGGCGTTGCACCAGAGAAACCGTCAGCCGCAGTCCAGACCACATCACCAGAAATCTGGGCGGGATAAGCAAAGAACAGGAACGCACGACCAGCCAAGGCTGGGTTAAGGAAGTTACGACCAGTACCACCAAAGATTTCTTTCGCAACCACTACGCCGAAAGTAATCCCCAAAGCAGCCTGCCACAATGGCAGTGTTGGTGGAACAATCAGGGCGAACAGAATGGAGCTGACAAAGAAGCCTTCGTTGATTTCGTGTTTACGGATAATGGCAAACAAAACTTCCCAGAACCCCCCAACGACAAAAACAACCGCATAAATTGGCAGGAAGTAAGTCGCTCCCAACAGCATTTTACTGCCCCACCCTGCATCTGGTGTCAATGACGCACCAAAATACTGAGCAAGCACATAATGCCAATCAGAAGACAAAATCTGCTGTAAGGCATCGCCATTATATAAATCAGTCAGGGCTGGTATTGCCTGATTCCCGACGTTGTACATTCCCCAAAACATCGCAGGGAAAACAGATAGCCACACCAAGATCATCATGCGTTTGAGATCAATGGCATCACGAACATGGGCACGCCCTTTTGTCACTATACCCGGCGTGTAGAAAACGGTGCTTACTGCCTCATAGAGAGGATAATATTTTTCCAGTTTGCCGCCGGCCTCAAAGTGATGTTCTACTTTTTCAAATAAATTTTTCAGGCCCATGAGTTACCCTTCCAGCTCAATCTTAGTCAGCACGTCACGCAGTACTGGACCGTACTCATATTTGCCGGGGCAAACATAGGTACACAATGCCAAATCTTCTTCATCCAGCTCCAGACAACCCAGCGCCTGAGCACTATCAGTATCGCCTGCAAGCAAGTCACGCAATAGGTGCGTTGCCATGATATCCAGTGGCATTACACGCTCATAGTTGCCAATTGGCACCATGGAACGTTCCCCACCATTTGTCGTGGTTGAGAAAGCAAAACGTTTCTTTTTCAGGAAATGGCCAATTGTGGTGCGGGTAATAGAAAACTTATTAATGCCCGGAGCGATCCAACCGAATAGCTCTTTTTCCCGACCTTCTGCAAGAACGGAAACTAATGTATGGAAGCGGCCAAGATAATGGCGAGCGTCATCTGATTTTGTACCACACAGTACGGAACCAGAAATGATACGGTTGTCACCTTCTTTCAACTGATTTTGCGTCAATTCCAGCAAATCAGCGCCCAATTGGGTGCGTACCAAGCGTGGAGATTTAACCTGCGGCCCGGCCAGGGATACTACGCGATCAGTGTAAAGTTCGCCTGTGGTAAACAGTTTACCGATGGCAATGACATCCTGATATCCCAGATGCCATACCATTTTCTGGGCACTGACAGGTTCAATGAAATGAATATGAGTACCAACCAAACCGGCTGGATGTGGGCCAGCAAACTGATTGTATGTAATTTGAGCGTTATTTCCTGCTGTTGGAATATTTCCAGCGCCATGGCAGACGTGGATTTTCCCATCTGTCAATTTTGACAGAACATTCAGGCCATCAACAAAAGCCTCTTCCTGAGTTGCAATAACGACTAAAGGATCAGCAGCCAGTGGCTGAGTATCCATTGCCGTAACAAAGATTGCCTTTGGTGTGGAACCGGGAACAGGAGAATGACTGAAAGGACGTGTACGCAATGCTGTCCACAGCCCCGATGCAAGCAGATTTTTCTCTACCTGTTCACGGCTCAGGCCAGCAAGTTCAGCACGTTCGTAGCGATCAAACGTAACTTTCTCATCACCATTCACTTCAATAACGACAGATTGCAGGACACGGCGTTCACCACGCCCAATGGTTACAACTTTACCGCTTGCAGGACTAGTGAAAATAACCCCTGGGTTCTTCTTGTCTTCAAAAAGAATTTGCCCTTTTTTAACATGCTCACCTTCCTTAACCAGCATAGAAGGACGCATTCCAACATATTCTTCGCCCAGTAAAGCGACATGGCGAATTGTTGGACCGTCTTCTATAACTTGGGCAGGCTCTCCTGCTATCGGGAGGTTGAGTCCTTTTTTAATTTTTATCATAAGATTTGCACAAGTTTATCAGTTAAATCATATACTACAGATTACCCTGCGGTATTTCCTTGGGGTAATGCAGCGACTTCAGTAATAAAAAAACACCTTGAGCGATATATATCTCAAGTTATTCACTCCGATAATCGTTACAATTTTCTCTTAATTTTAGCCAGCGGCAATTCTAACATCTCCCCCACTGACTGTCTGATTAATCAAGTGACTTGGCTCAAGCAAATAAGAATAATTTCTCTGCTGAACTGTTAACTACTCGATAAAGACGAGTTATCGCCTCACTTTTCTCTACCACAGGACGATTTTTGACCGAAAAGTAACTTCACAAGAACAGGATATCACTGCTATCTTTTATTTATTATTTCACCAAAAAATTGCCATCCCAATCCTGATATTCCATCTAACTGTCCGGTTATGTTATGAAAAAAATAGTATTTTGCCTTTCATTGAGTCTATTACTATTACATGTGCCCTTTTTTGTCGTGGCCCATTTTTCCGTAATGCAATCCTCAATCACACACTCTTCTCTATCACAATCTAAAAGAATGGGTGCCAAGATTTTCATTCAAATATTCAAAGAAGAAAAACTTCTTGAGCTTTATACGAGAGACAATACAAACCATTATCAATTGACCCAAAGCTACCCTATTTGTAATTACTCTGGAGGACTTGGCCCAAAGACACTGAAAGGTGATTTCAAAAGCCCTGAAGGGTTTTACCATGTCAGCCTCAAACAATTAAAGCCAGATAGCCACTATTATCGAGCCATTAATCTGGGCTTTCCCAATGAATTTGATAAATTCAAAGGATATTCCGGCAGGGATTTAATGATTCATGGTGCATGTAAATCCATTGGCTGTTATGCCATGACCAATCGCTATATGGATGAGATATATCAGTACGCGGAAAGTGCATTTCATCATGGGCAGCATGAAATCAAAATCAATATTTATCCTTTCAGAATGACTCCGCAAAATATGAAACGGCATCAAAATAATGACAATTACTTGTTTTGGAAACAATTACAGCCCGCCTATGCGTATTTTGTTCAAAATAGCATTCCTGCCACTGTTAACATAATAGGCGGGCGATATGTTGTTAACGTAAACCCAAAAAATCAGCTCCCCTTATGGAACAATGAATCAAACTATCTTCTCTCCAAGATGGAATAGCGCATAGTTACCTGATTCGATACGATGCCAAGATTCATTTCCAGTTAAAGGTTGAGTAGCAATCACTGATACTACATCCCCTGGTTGAGTATGCTGCTGAAAGTCAATTTCAACATCCTGATCAAGTAATTTGGCCCTGCCAAAAGGAGCACGACGAGTAATCCAATACAGTTGGGTCGAACAGTAAGCCATGACAAATTGTCCATCCGACAACAACATATTGAAAACACCTTTTTCTCTCAGTTGATGGGCCAAAGAGGCAATAAACTTAAATACTGCCGGCCAATTGGAAGGTCGCTTGGGATATTTCAACGATAGCTGATGCAATATCCAGCAAAATGCCCATTCACTGTCTGTCTCACCAACCGGTCGGTAACTACCCGTTTTCAACTTATTGTGCCCCTTAAGTTGACCATTATGGGCATAAGTCCAGTATTTTCCCCACAACTCACGGGTAAATGGATGAGTATTTACCAGAGAAACATTACCTCTGTTTGCCTGACGAATATGGGCCACAATCACTTCTGATTTAATCGGACAGCCCCGTACAAATTGAGCCACAGGTGAATGACAACTGGATTGATGATCTTTAAACGTTCTGTATCCCAATCCCTCATAGAAGGTAATTCCCCAGCCATCCTTATGAGGGCCGGTATGCCCACCACGCTGAATTAAGCCACTCAGACTGAAAATAATATCTGTCGGCACGTTGGCATTCATGCCAAGTAATTCACACATTGCCTACCTCTAACGCCTACTCCTAACACCTATTCTTAACGCTTATTCCTAACACCTATTCCTAACGAACAGCAATCAGGCTTTTACCATTTCTTTTTCAATCAATTGAATCAAGATATGAATGACTTTGATATGAATTTCCTGAATACGGTCTGCATAACCAAAATGTGGTATCCGAATTTCAACATCTGCCGTACCTGCCATTTTTCCGCCATCCTTGCCAGTCAGCGTAATCACTTTCATACCCTTGGCACGGGCTGCTTCAACCGCTTTAATGATGTTGCCAGAGTTTCCCGAAGTCGAAATACCCAGTAATACATCACCTTTTTGACCAACGGCTTCAACATAGCGAGAAAATACATAGTCATAACCAAAATCATTGCTCACGCAGGATAAATGGCTAGGATCGGAAATCGCAATGGCCGGATATCCCGGACGATTTTCACGGTAACGGCCTGTCAATTCTTCCGCAAAATGCATGGCGTCACAATGCGAGCCACCATTACCACAGGAAAGCACTTTCCCCCCAGCCTTGAATGAATCAGACAACAAAACAGCGGCTTTTTGAATCGCATCAATATTTGCATCATCGTTAAGGAAATTAGCCAACGTATCTGCGGCCTCGGATAACTCACTGCGGATCAGTTCTTGATACATGGAACTTATACTCCTGAAAGGTCTTCGGAATTAATAATACTAGTCAATTAGTGTAACGGATTCCCCCCCCTGAAAGAAGATATCATCACATCTCAGCAGAATTATTGCCCACTAAACTACAATGACTTTGTGAGCTAGATTGTAATTAAGATGTAAATGTATTGATAAATACATTTTCCTCATCTAAAAAAGAAGAACACCACAACAGGTCAGACCTCTGACAACTCAACCTGAGATTTACAGGAGTTTTACTATGACCGCTTTCAGCATTATTGTATTTTTAGTCTTGATTGGCGGGCTTTGTTATCGCAAAGTCAGCCTGACTCTCAGTAGCTTACTGCTTGTTGCCTATACACTGATTATGGGCATGACGGGCCTTTGGAGCTACTGGTTGCTGTTACCATTAGCCATTATCCTATTCCCCCTTGTCTTTACACCAATACGTATCTCTTTATTCTCTGCACCTGGTTTAAAAGCCTTCCGTAGGGTTATACCAAGTATGTCGACAACAGAGAAAGAGGCCATTGATGCAGGAACCACATGGTGGGAAGGAGATTTGTTCCGTGGTAACCCTGACTGGCAAAAACTGCATAACTACCCAAAACCGCAGTTATCCGCTGAAGAACAAGCATTTATTGATGGTCCGGTAGAAGAAGCCTGCCGCATGGCAAATGATTTCCAAATCACTCATGAATTGGCTGACTTACCTCCAGAACTTTGGACTTATCTGAAAGAAAATCGTTTCTTTGCCATGATCATCAAGAAAGAATACGGTGGTCTGGAATTTTCCGCTTACGCTCAATCTCAGGTACTACAAAAACTGGCGGGCGTATCAGGTATTCTGGCAATTACTGTTGGTGTACCTAATTCCTTGGGGCCAGGTGAATTGCTGCAACACTACGGCACCGATGAACAGAAAAAACGTTACTTGCCCGGCCTTGCCCGTGGTGAAGAAATTCCTTGCTTTGCCTTGACCAGCCCGGAAGCCGGTTCAGATGCCGGAGCCATTCCTGATACAGGTATTGTCTGTATGGGTGAATGGCAAGGCGAGCAAGTTCTTGGTATGCGCCTGAATTGGAATAAGCGTTACATAACTCTTGCTCCTATCGCTACTGTTTTGGGGTTGGCATTTAAACTGTATGACCCTGATCATCTGCTGGGCGATACTGAATCTCTGGGAATTACCTGTGCTTTGATTCCAACCAATACCCCAGGAGTTGAAATTGGTCACCGCCATTTCCCCCTGAATGTCCCATTCCAGAATGGCCCAACCCGTGGTAAAGATATTTTTGTCCCTATTGATTACATCATTGGTGGGACAAAAATGGCAGGTCAGGGGTGGCGTATGCTGGTTGAATGCCTGTCTGTTGGCCGTGGCATTACCTTGCCATCCAACGCAACAGGGGGATTAAAAAGTGCAGCTATGGCAATCGGTGCTTACTCCTATATCCGCCGTCAGTTCAAACTGCCTATCGGTAAGATGGAAGGTATTGAAGAACCATTGGCACGTATCGCGGGTAACTCTTACCTGATGGACGCAGCCGCAACCATGATTACCAGCGGTATCATGCAGGGTGAAAAACCAGCGGTTCTGTCTGCCATTGTGAAATACCACTGTACGCATAGAGGACAGCGTTCCATCATTGATGCGATGGATATTGCTGGCGGTAAAGGCATCTGTCTTGGCCCATCCAACTTCCTTGCCCGCAGCTATCAGGGTGCCCCAATTGCCATTACCGTGGAAGGTGCGAATATCCTGACCCGTAGCATGATTATCTTTGGTCAAGGTGCAATCCGCTGCCATCCTTATGTACTGGCTGAAATAGCAGCCGCAGAAAGCAACAATGTGAAAGACTTTGACAAAGCCTTGTTTGGTCACTTGGGCCATGTTGCCAGCAACACTCTGCGCAGCCTGTGGCTTGGTATCACCAAAGGCAGAACCAGCAGTTCGCCAGCCAATGACGCGACTCGACGTTACTATCAACAGATCAATCGCTTAAGTTCCAACCTTGCTCTGCTCTCAGACGTTTCAATGGGAGTATTGGGTGGCAGCCTGAAACGTCGTGAACGCATTTCAGCGCGTCTGGGGGATATTCTGAGCCAAATCTTCCTGGCTTCTGCTACTTTGAAGCGCTATGAAGATGAAGGACGTCAGAAAGAAGATCTGCCATTGGTACAATGGGCAGTAGAAGATAGCCTGCATCAAGCTGAACAGGCCATGAATGATTTGTTGCGCAATTTTCCTAACCGTTTGGTCGCGGGTTTAATCCGTGTGATTGTCTTCCCATTGGGACGCGTACATACTGCACCATCCGACAAATTGGATCACAAACTGGCTCAGATCTTACAAACCCCTTCTGCAACCCGTAGCCGGATTGGACGTGGGCAATATCTGACACCAAGCAAACACAATCCTCATGGGTTACTGGAAGAAGCATTGCACGATATCATCGCGGCAGAGCCAATCCATGCTCGCTTAAGCCGTGAAGCAGGCAAAAACCTAAGCTTCACTCGTTTGGACGAATTAGCTGAAAAAGCATTGGCAGAGCATAAAATTACTCAAGAAGAAGCGGATATCCTGAAACGTGCTGAAAACAGTCGACTGCGTTCAATCAATGTCGATGAATTTGAGCCGGATGCATTTGCTGTACCAAACTCGGCAAAAAAGCCTGAAAGTCAGCGTCAAAATAAAGCCGCTTGATGCTGACCAGAAAAACCGATTAAGTACAAATATTATCGGAACTAAAATACGGGGCACTTTGTGTCCCCGTATTTTATTTTAAATGGATTCCAGCGATAACAACTCTTCAATTGTCTGGCGACGCCGAATCAGATGACTTTCTCCCCCGATAAACAAAACCTCAGGGATTAAAGGGCGACTATTATAATTTGAAGACATGGATGCGCCATAAGCGCCAGTGTCATGAAAAATCAGGTAATCCCCGACTCGGACACGGGGTAGCAGACGTGGTATAAGATCTCCCCCTGCCAACTGAGTGAAAACATCACCAGACTCGCATAACGGTCCCGCAACTATAGTTTCTAATTTTTCGCTATTTTCAATATGTGCATTGCTTTCACAACCATTTATCGGCAACACAGAAATATGGTGATAACTGCCATACATCGTCGGACGCATTAAATCGTTGAAACCAGCATCTACCAGCACATAATGTCGATTACCCATCGATTTAACTGCCCGGACTTCCGCCATCAAGATACCTGATTCAGCAACCAGAAAACGACCGGGTTCAATTTCCAGCTCAACATGATGCCCCAAGTGCTGCTCAATACGCTGGCGAGCCTTATGCCACAAATTATAATAATGTTCAGTATCTACTGACTCTTCATCGATTTTATAGGGAATTGATAAGCCACCACCTGCTGAAATAGTCTGAATATCCTCTCCGCACAGCATGACCTGCTCCACCATGGCATTACAGACATTAGAGAGATGCTGATAATCCACACCTGAGCCAATGTGCATATGTAGTCCCACTAATTTCAGGCCATATTGATGAATCTTTTCAATTGCCAGAGGAAGATCCTGAAACCAGATCCCATGTTTACTATTTTCACCGCCAGTATTGGTCTTTTGGCTATGCCCATGCCCAAATCCGGGATTGATGCGTAACCAAACCGGATGCCCAGACTGTCGCTCACCTATTTGTTCCAGCATATCAATAGAACCGACATTGACCGGAATATCCAGCTCAATAACACGCGACAATGTCGCTTCATCAATCAAATCCGCAGTGAACACAATTTCTGATTTATCGCGTCCGGGCTTAAAACCTGCATAAAGCGCCCGTTCGATTTCGCCCAATGACACCGCATCAACTTTCACGCCCTGCTCTCTCATCAAGCGTAAAATATGGGTATTCGAACAGGCTTTTTGTGCGAACCGAATGACATCAAATTGCTTCAATTTTTCAATTTGTTTGATGATGCTATCACCATCATAAAGCCACAGCGGTGTTCCATATTGAATAGGTAAACGGAGTAGATTTTCAGAGGTAAAATGTTCCCCCAAACCATGAGTGAAAGTCGATATAGTCATTGAAGCGTCTCATAAAATCAGCAGATTCTTCATTATTAACAATAACAAAGCAGGAATAAAAATATCCATTTGGCTATAGTCTATTCATTTGTGATATCGTTATGTCTGTTTTTTATTCGCTTGAAGAAGAACTCAGTAATTAAAGAGACAAATATATGCACTCTTGCTCATGGCGACATATTGAAATTTTTCATGCTGTAATGACGACTAAAAACCTGACTGATGCAGCATTATTACTGAAAACATCCCAACCAACTGTTAGCCGTGAACTCGCACGCCTTGAACAATTACTGAAATTTAAATTGTTTGATCGCATCAAAGGACGCCTGTTTCCTACTGCGCAAGGGTTGCGGCTATTCGAAGAAGTGCAGCGCTCTTATTATGGGTTGGAAAGAATAATCAACGCGGCTGACAGTATCCGACAATTTGAACAGGCACAATTGTCCATTGCCTGCTTGCCAATGTTCTCCCAATCTCTGCTGCCAAAAGCCTGTCGCAGTTTTATCGAATACTACCCAGAAGCCAAACTGACTATCATTCCGCAAGAATCCCCCTTATTGGAAGAATGGCTTTCAGCACAGCGCCACGATCTCGGCTTAACCGAACATTTACAGACCCCAGCAGGTACTGAACGAGAAACGTTAATAACCTTAAATGAAGTTTGTGTCTTACCTGCCAATCACCCACTCAGTCAAAAAGCACAACTGACACCAGCAGATTTTCACAATCAAAAATTTATCAGCCTATCGATCACAGACAGTTATAGACAGCTCATTGATACAATCTTTACTGAGCATCAGGTCAACCGCAAGATGGTGATGGAAACTCACAGCGCAGCCTCAATTTGCACCATGATTAACGAAGGAATTGGTGTGTCTATTGTAAATCCGCTAACTGCATTAGATTATTTGGATAATAATTCAGCAATTTGCATTCGACCATTCAGCATCGACATTCCATTCACAGTAAGCTTAATCAAGCCCATACATCGGCCATCCTCAGAACCCGTTGAAGCTTTTATGACTCATTTAAAACAGCAGGCCACCCTATTTCCCGAAAAATTGGCATCAGCCTTTCAACATTAACTGCTGCCAATGAGTTGATTTAGAAAACCAACTCGCCAGAAAATCTAACAAAGCCCGTAAAGTCGCCGGCATATTCTGGCGACTGGCATAAATTCCATAGATTCCCATAGACTGGGGTTGATAATCAGGTAACAACTCAATTAATTGTCCTGACATCAAATAAGAAGAAACAGAATAGTAAGGTTGCATCGCAACCCCCGCCCCCTGCAAAGTAGCTTCCATTAATACAGTCGACTCATTGGCACTTAACGTACCGCTGACTGGGACAGAATAGTTCTCGTGCTGTTTTTCAAATACCCATAAACTTTTACCGAAAAAGTTATAGGTCAGACAGTTATGTGATGTTAAATCCGCAGGATTTTGGGGAATAGATTTTCCCGTTAAATAAGACGGCGCAGCACAAACAACAGAATGGCAAGTCGATAATGGACGAGCGATCAGATTTGGTTCCAGATTATTAGTAATTCGGATCGCTAAATCAATGCGTTCTTCTATCAAATTGACAACTTTATTATTCATTTGCAAATTGACAGCAATTTGTGGGTATATCCGCATAAATTCAGGAATAGCAACCGCTAGCGCACTAATGCCCAACGATTGGGAACAACTCACACGCAACAATCCTTTCAAGGTTTGCGCTTCCAAAGATTGCTGTACAGGCATTCCTTCTGCCAGTTCCATTAACTTAAGGCTGCGTTGATAAGCACTCTCCCCCGCCGAAGTTAAGCCAATTTTACGTGTTGTGCGATGCAATAAGCGAACTCCCGCCCACTTTTCCATTTCAGCCAAATATCGCGATACCATCGCCCTCGACATATCCAACCGATCTGCGGCAGCGATTAAACTGCCCTGTTCAACAATCGTAATAAATACTCGTGCTGCTGTGATCCTATCCATTTCGGCCAACCTATTCTTCGCCTTAATTAGCTCGATTTATGCAACAAATAATTGCTAATTTTGGGGTTTTTAAATCGAAATATGCAACTTATTATACATACCATTAAAGCACACAAGCATTTTGATATAGGAATTCGATTATGGCTCGCAAAACAACATTAAATATCGCTTTGGCGGCGACCCTTTCTTTGGGAATGGCATCACTGGCTCAAGCTGCTGATCTCAAATTGGACATTTATAATCCGGATGAAAAAGGTATCTTCCCCGTTTCTTCTGAAATTATCAGTGGTGATCATGAAGTTGTTCTGATCGATGCTCAATTTAAGAAAAACGATGCACAAGAACTGATAAAAATGATCCAGCAAACAGGCAAAAAACTGACAACGATTTATATCAGCCAATCCGATCCTGATTTTTACTTTGGCCTTGATGTAATCACCGCAGCTTTCCCTGACGCTAAAGTCATTGCGTCGCCAGAGACTATCAAAGCAATCAATGAAACCAAAGACGGTAAGCTGGCTTACTGGGGCGGTATTCTTGCAGAACAGGCGCCAAAAAAGATTGTCGTACCAGAGCCATTGAAAGGAAATTCCTTTACTGTTGATGGCGAAAAACTGATTGTTGAAGGTTTAAATGGCCCAGCCGCAGATCGCACTTTTGTCTGGATCCCTAAACTGAAAGCTGTTGTTGGTGGTGTCACTGTTTCTGACAATATCCATGTATGGATTGCGGATACCCAGACCAAAGAATCACGCAAACACTGGGGACAAACATTAGATCGCATTAAAAACCTGAAACCTGAAACAGTTGTTCCAGGCCATTATTTGGGGAATTCATCAATGACATTAGATTCTGTGACTTTTACACAGAATTATCTGACGGCATTGGAAAAAGAATTACCGAAAGCAAAAGATTCCGATGCGTTGATTGCAGCTATGAAGACACACTATCCAGACCTTGCTGACGAATCCAGCCTTGACCTAAGTGCCAAGGTATTAAAAGGCGAAATGAAGTGGCCTCAGTAAGTTAACAATATTATGGGCGTTGCTGATAGTAACGCCCATATAAACCACGCCAATTATAGAAAAAATAAAACACCCACATCAAATACTGATAATACTTGTATAAAAACCCATTTTAATATTTTATATCTAACCTCATTCAAAATTCAGTGAAATAATGAATTTTTCGATGGAAAAAACTTTTTAAATAAACATAATTCTGTCTTAACTAATGTGATATTTAGCCCCTTTTGAACATTTGAAATAATGAATAAACTGAGGCTGTGATCAATAGTCCATAACTCAATAAATCAGCTTGAATAAAAATCCCTCTTTCCTTAAATTTGATGTCAGCGGAGAGATAAGCGAGCAGCCAAAACTAACTAGATGCTTTTAACATCTAGCACATGTGAGGCAAGCAGCTTGAAGCCAACTAGATGCTTTTAACATCTAGCGCATGCAGGACAAACGGCCTGAAACCAACTAGACGCTTTTAACGTCTAGCATATACAGGATGAGCTGCCTAAGCCAACTAGATGCTTTTAACATCTAGCATATGCAAAAAAGCGGCCTAAGCTAACTAGACGCTTTTAACGTCTAGCATATGCAGAATGTATATCACAAGTTTAATCCCTGCTCTCTCCGCCATTTTTTATTTCACCCCTGTTTGCAATTAACATCAATATTATTGTTAATAAGGCTGATAATAAAACCGATAATAAATTTGATAGCAAAATGTAATTCAGAATAGCTATAATTATTGATAATTATACCACCTAAAAATGGTTATCCATCCTGAATATCAACGCAATATTCTTCGCAATAATAGATAACAAAAATTTTTTCACTCATCTTTCAAGTTGTTACGTAGTTACTAGCTGACAATACCCCAAACCAACACTATCGCGGATAAACATAAATAAGGACCAAATGCAATAAATTCAGGAAAAGATTTCCTTTTCACTCCAACAATTATAAATACAAATAGTCCAGATAATGACGCCATCAACATCAATATTGGGATCATTTCCACACCCAACCATGCGCCGATTGCTGCGGTTAATTTAAGATCACCATAACCTATTCCCTCCTTGTTTAAAGTATATCGACATAACCAATACAAAAACCATAAAAAAAGATACCCTAATATGGCGCCATATATTGCACTATTTATTGAAACCAAATTACCATCAACGTTAAATAAAAGCCCAAGCCATAATAATGGAAAAGTGAGAACATCTGGCAAACAATATGTTTTTATGTCGATGACAGCCAATAACAGTAAAGTGCTACAGAAAAACATAATTATTATGTAATCTACGTAAATTAAAATATAACCATATCCTTTTCATTATTTTCAAAGAATTAAAACCCCTTTTAAAATAACATCCTTGTTACCATCTTCTTTCCCTATTTCCTGACATCAATCAGGACAAGATTAATAATAATTTTTTATTCCGGTGATTGGCAATAGAATTTTAGCTAAAAAAACAATTACACAATAAATATGCGAACCAGCTCGCAAGGGGATATCTTGTATTCTTTAAGCTAAGAGATAACTTGATCACGCAAACTGCGCTCATTTATCATGACGATGAATTAACTTTGTCATGTGACTGTTTATGTCATGCCGGAAGAATCCGGAAAAAAGAAGGAAAGAAGAAATATGCGAATCCCCCGCATCTATCACCCTGAACCGCTCTCAATAGGAACTGAAATCTATTTGAGTGATGATGCTGCCAATCACGTTGGTCGCGTACTTAGAATGAGTAACGGGCAAGCATTGCAACTCTTTGATGGTAGCAATCAGGTTTTTGATGCAGAAATCACTGAAACCAGTAAAAAAATGGTCAAAGTGTCTATCCTTGATGGCAAATTGTCTGATCATGAATCACCATTGAACCTGCATCTGGGACAAGTTATGTCCCGTGGCGAAAAGATGGAGTTTACCATCCAAAAATCCGTTGAACTGGGCGTCAACACGATTACTCCACTACTGTCTGAACGTTGTGGTGTAAAACTAGATGCAGAAAGATTAGAAAAGAAATTACAACAATGGAAAAAGATTGTCATTTCTGCCTGTGAACAGTGTGGACGTAACCGGATCCCTGAAATCCGCCCCGTTATGCCACTTGAAACGTGGTGCGCTGAAAACGATGGCAGTCTAAAATTGAATCTACATCCCCGTGCTAACCACAGCATCAATACCCTTCCACTCCCCGTGGAAAAAGTACGCCTGCTGATTGGGCCTGAAGGGGGATTGTCTGCCGAAGAAATAGAAATGACAGCAAAACATCAATTTACTGATATTCTGTTAGGGCCTCGTATCCTGAGGACAGAAACTACGGCACTCACCGTAATTACCGCATTGCAAGTACGTTTCGGTGATCTGGGTTAAGGAGAAAAAATGATCAAGCTCGGTATAGTGATGGACCCTATTTCATCCATCAAAATCAAGAAAGACACTAGTTTTGCCATGCTGCTGGAAGCACAAAAACGCGGGTGGGAAATCCATTATATGGAAATGAATGATCTCTACCTGCATCAAGGAGAGGCTCGTGCCCGTACTCGTTTACTCACAGTAGAAGAAAACCCACAACAGTGGTATCAGTTTGGTAGTGAACAAGAAATAGCCCTTGATACTTTGCACGTTATTTTGATGCGCAAAGATCCACCTTTTGATACTGAGTACATTTATGCGACCTACATTCTGGAAAGAGCAGAAGCCAAAGGCAGCCTGATCGTTAATAAACCTCAAAGTCTGCGCGACTGTAACGAAAAGCTGTTTACTGCTTGGTTCCCTGAATGGACACCCGATACGCTAGTCACCCGCAATGCTAAAAACTTACGCGAGTTCCATCAAAAGCATGGCGATGTTATTTTTAAGCCATTGGATGGCATGGGAGGCGCTTCCATCTTCCGTTTGAAGCAAGACGATGCCAATGTGGGAGTTATCATTGAAACTCTGACTGAGCATGGCAGCCGTTATTGTATGGCACAAAATTTTTTGCCCGCCATTAAAGATGGAGATAAGCGCGTATTAGTTGTTGATGGCGAACCTGTGCCATATTGCCTTGCCCGTATCCCGGCTCAGGGAGAAACCCGTGGTAACCTTGCCGCAGGTGGGCGCGGAGAAGCACGCCCATTGTCAGAAAGTGATTGGGCAATCGCCCGCGCAGTTGCCCCAGTATTAAAAGAGAAAGGACTTATCTTTGTTGGGCTGGATATCATTGGCGACCGTTTAACTGAAATCAACGTTACCAGCCCAACCTGTGTACGTGAAATAGAAGCAGCATTCCCAGAAATTTCCATTACTGGTATGTTGATGAACGCTATTGAAAAACGATTGGAAAAATAGATAGCATAACAGGCCAAACAACTTCCGTTTCTTGGCAACATTTGCCATTTATAATAAGAGCCCACATACTGTGGGCCAAATCATTCTTACATTGCCAAAATAATTATCAGAAAACACAACATGAATTTACAGCATCATTTCCTTATTGCCATGCCTTCGCTCTCTGATCCTTATTTCAATCGTTCTGTGGTTTATATCTGCGAACATGATCAAAATGGGGCAATGGGATTAATTATCAATAAGCCGATAACTCAGGTTTCTATCCAAAGTATCTTGCAAAAATTAGATATCGCCCCGGAAGATAGAGACAATACCATCAATCTCGATCTACCAGTAATAGCCGGTGGCCCACTGTCTGAAGAGCACGGCTTTATTTTGCATACGCCACAATCAGGTTTCAGTTCCAGCATCCAAATTTCTGATCACACCATGATCACAACATCCAAAGATGTGCTGGAAGCATTGGGAACACCACGCCAACCGAAAGATTTTTTAATGACCCTCGGATACTCAAGTTGGGAAACAGGGCAGTTGGAAAAGGAAATTATGGAAAACAGTTGGCTTACTGTCAGTGCTGAGCCTTCCATTATTTTCAATACCCCTATTGCTGATCGCTGGCGTGAGGCTGCTTCTTTACTGGGAGTTAATATTTATAATCTCGCATCGCAAGCAGGACACGCCTGATGAAAAATCGCACAATCATTGCCTTTGATTTTGGAACTCGCAGTATTGGGGCTGCCATCGGGCAAGAAATCACAGGTACAGCCAGAGCATTATCTTCTTTCAAAGCCAATGAAGGTTCTCCCAATTGGGGACTCATTGAGAAACTACTCAAAGAGTGGCAACCCGATCTGGTCATTGTTGGTCTGCCACTCAATATGGATGGCACAGAACAACTCGTCACTGCACAGGCCCGTAAATTCGCCAATCGCGTACATGGACGTTTCGGAGTACAAGTTGAACTGCACGATGAACGTTTGACCACCGTGGAAGCACGCTCTCATCTGTTTGATCACGGCGGCTACAAGGCTCTGGATAAAGGCAAGGTTGATTCCGCCTCTGCTGTCATTATTCTGGAAAGCTGGTTTGAGCAGCAGTATCCCTAACAATAGTTTTTGTAATAGCCATACTCATCATTCGGCATGGCTGTTACCACAATCTATTTATCTTAAAACGATTTATCTCAAAACAATTTCTCTTAAAACAATTTATCTTAAAAACAATTGCCAGAACCTTTATCCTCTACTTTTTACTTTTCTTACACTGCCAGCAATCCCAATAACTTGCGCTGTTGTCGGCTTTGCTCGTAAGTTTGCATACCGCATGCAGCACCAGTCTGCATTAATGATGCTATTTGATGATTTTTACCTTCTCTTATCAAATGGCTAACAGCTTGATTGATGACCAGAACTTCATGAATAGCGACTCTGCCGCCGTCTTTGGCAGGGAGTAGTTGCTGAGAAATAACCGCCTTTAAACTTCCGGCCAACTGGCTACAAATCCAGCCTTTCTCTTCTGCGGAAAAAACATCAACCAAGCGATCTATCGCCTGAATTGCACCACGGGTATGCAGCGTCGACAAAACCAAGTGCCCCGTTTCAGCTGCGGTCAGGGCCAGCCGAATCGTCTCTTTATCTCGTAATTCGCCCAGTAAAATCACATCTGGATCTTGCCGTAATACCCCTTTCAGGGCCGTTTGATAATCCGCGACATCCTTGCCAATCT
Organism: Xenorhabdus anantnagensis; assembly: GCF_028598555.1. Lineage (GTDB taxonomy): Bacteria > Pseudomonadota > Gammaproteobacteria > Enterobacterales > Enterobacteriaceae > Xenorhabdus > Xenorhabdus anantnagensis. Next base: position 20,047 of record NZ_JAQRFN010000015.1, on the reverse strand, counting down.
GCCTTTGCTGTATCAAACAATTTCGACTTTGGTGAATAAATTCTATTGGATCTTCCAGCATAATGATGTGCTTGCAAACCTGACTATTTAAAGCATTAATCATGGCTGACAGCGTAGTGGATTTGCCGCTTCCTGTCGCTCCTGTCACTAATATCAATCCACTCATTTCCTGCAAAATAAGCTGTTGGATGATGTCAGGCGCATATAGTTGTTCCAATGTCGGGCATTTATCTGCAATCAATCGCAATACCAGCGATAAATGAGATTGTTGATAGAACAGATTTGCTCTGAGCCGCTGTTTATCTGGCATTACCACCATAAAATCGATATGACCGTGCTGCTGTAACTGCTGTTTCTGTACATCAGATAATATTTCCTTACCCCATGCCATAAGGGTATCGGATTGAATTTCTTCCAATTGTATCTGTGGATATAACACACCATTGATGCGCAAAACCGGAACTTGCCCGACACAAAGATGCAGATCGGAAGCATTATGCTTTACACTAAGGGCCACCAATTTTTCCATATTCATTTTTTATCTCCTGAGTCAATTATGAACAATATCGAACAAAATCTTCACGATGTCAGGAACCGCATTAGTCTTGCAGCTCAAAAATGCGGGCGTTCTCCAGAAGAAATTACCTTGCTTGCAGTTAGTAAAACCAAACCTGCGAATGCTATCGCAGAAGCTATAGCCAATGGTCAGCGGGAATTTGGCGAGAATTACGTTCAGGAAGGGGTTGAAAAAATTCAACTCTTCAATAACCGTAACGATTTAGTGTGGCACTTTATTGGTCCGTTACAATCTAATAAGAGTCGTCTGGTTGCAGAAAATTTTGATTGGTGTCATACCGTCGATAGATTGAAAATCGCCCAGCGTTTAAGTGAACAACGGCCTGAAAATATGCAGCCTCTCAATATTCTGATTCAAATTAATATCAGTGGGGAAGAGAGCAAGTCAGGCATTTTGTTGGAAGAATTAACCGAACTGGCTGCAATTATTAATGAATTGCCTAATCTGGTATTGCGCGGATTGATGGCAATACCTGCACCAGAAAGCAATGTTGAACACCAAATAGCCGTTTTTCGCCAAATGGAGCAAGCGTTTGTTGAGCTGAAAACGCGATACCCCCAAGTAGACACACTGTCAATGGGTATGACAGATGATATGCAAGCCGCCATTACCTGTGGTTCTACATTGGTTCGGATTGGAACAGCAATATTCGGTGCCCGTCAGTATAGTTATTAACGTAACCAACTAATGTAACCAACTAATCTGACACCTAAAAATAACTAATTATGCGAGATTGTTTAATGGAAAATCGTAAAATCACCTTTATTGGCGCCGGGAATATGGCTCATGCCATCATTGCCGGATTAGTCAAAAAAGGCTACCCTGCTGAACTCATCACTGTCTGTTCTCCAAATACAACCCGCCGTGATGTGCTGGCAAAAGAATATGGCATTAACAGTCAAAGCGATAATATTCGTTACGCACAAGAAGCTGATGTCATTGTTCTGGCTGTTAAACCACAAATGATGAAAGAAGTTTGTGAGTCATTGCACTCACATGTCGATTTCAGTCAAAAACTCGTTCTTTCTATTGCTGCTGGTATTCCTGTTTCCCGTTTTTATGCGCTTTTGCAGGATAATCTCAATATTATCCGCATCATGCCAAATACCCCTTCTCTTATCGGACAAGGGATCAGCGGACTGTTTGCACCAGAACATATTGAGCAATCTGATCGCGAATTTGCTGCTTCACTAATGAGCAGTGTCGGAAAAGTTTGCTGGGTAAACGATGAAAACGGTATCAACAATATTATCGCCGTCGCAGGCAGTGCCCCTGCTTATTTCTTCCTGTTCATGGAGTCAATGCAGCAAGAAGCGGAACGTCTGGGGTTTGACAGCGAAACAGCCAGAGAACTTGTCCTGCAAGCAGCCATAGGTTCAGCTAGACTTGCTGAAACGCAAAAAGATCTTCCTTTTGCTATCCTGCGTGAGCAGGTAACATCTAAAGGCGGTACAACGGCTGAAGCACTGCGCATTTTTTATGAAGGCAAGCTGCCTGAAATTGTATCTAGTGCCATGCAAGCCGCTATCCGCCGAGCGCAGGAAATGGAAAAATTATTTTAATTCAATTGGTTTAATTCAATCAGGGCTGCTACATGCAATCTTTAAACTTCATTTTTTCTACAGTTCTAGATTTATATATTGCCGTTTTATTGCTGCGCGTCTGGATGCAGTGGGCACGTTGTGATTTCTATAATCCATTTGCACAATTTATCGTCAAAATCACCCAACCTGTGGTACGTCCATTACGCAGGGTCATTCCTGCCATTGGCCCCATTGATACAGCGTCTGTGGTACTCACCTACCCGCTTGTTCTTCTCAAGATCTTGTTGCCTATATGGCTTACCGAAGGACAATTTCTAATACCTTCTGGTGTTATTTTCTTGATTGGGGTAATTGAATTATTGGCTGCTGCCGGAAAGCTCATATTCTGGTTAGTCATCGCCCGTGCGTTATTGAGCTGGGTCAGTCAAGGACGCAATCCTGTTGACTATGTACTTATTCAATTGACCGAACCACTAATGGCACCCATTCGCCGTATTATCCCTTCTATGGGTGGCCTTGATTTCTCTGCCATGATTGTCATGCTTATTCTCTACGCACTGAATGCCTTGCGTTACGATGTAATAGGATGGTTGATTTCAATATTTACAAGTTAATTAGATAAAATAGATCAATTGGATACATAGGTTAATTGGATACATAGGTTAATTAAATAAATGGCAATGCAAAAAGTTGTTCTCGCCACGGGAAATGCTGGCAAAGTTCGTGAACTGGCTGATTTATTGGCTGACTTTGGCTTAGATATCGTAGCTCAAACCGACTTAGGCGTTGATTCAGCCGATGAAACGGGCCTCACTTTCATCGAAAATGCAATCATTAAAGCTCGCCATGCCGCAGCAGTTACGGGTTTACCTGCGATTGCAGACGATTCAGGATTGTCTGTTGACGCATTGGGCGGTGCACCCGGCATTTATTCCGCTCGCTATGCAGGTAGTGATGCCTCTGATCAGGAGAATCTGGAAAAATTATTAGAATCCATGCGCGATATTCCTGATGAACAGCGCCAAGCCCAATTCAACTGTGTGCTGGTCTTCTTACGCCATGCTGAAGATCCTACTCCTTTGGTATTTCACGGTCGCTGGTCAGGCTTTATTACCCATGAACCTGCCGGAAAAGGTGGTTTTGGTTATGATCCCATTTTTTATGCTCCAGAATTTAACTGCACAGCAGCCGAATTAACTCGTGAGCAGAAAAATGCCGTTTCACACCGTGGGAAAGCATTAGCAATGTTGTTGGAAGCCATGCGTAATGCTTAAGTTGCCACCTCTGAGTCTTTATATTCATATTCCGTGGTGCGTGCAAAAGTGCCCTTATTGTGATTTCAATTCACATGCCTTAAAAAGGGACGTGCCGCACCAAGAGTATGTTGATCATCTATTGGCGGATTTGCATGCTGATCTGCCAATGGTTGGTGATCGTGAGGTATCAACGATTTTTATCGGTGGAGGAACCCCAAGCCTGTTAAGTGCCGAAGGTATGCAGCGATTGCTTGACGGTGTCAGAGATTCACTGCCACTCTCTCCGCAAGCAGAGATTACAATGGAAGCCAATCCGGGAACTGTTGAAGCCGATCGTTTTAGCGCCTATCAACAAGCGGGGATCAATCGAATTTCCATTGGCGTACAAAGTTTCGGTTCAGATAAACTTATCCGTTTAGGGCGTATCCACGGCCCAGAAGAGGCCAAACGAGCAGCAAAATTGGCTGACGGACTTGGGCTACGCAGCTTCAATCTGGATTTGATGCATGGTTTACCCAACCAGACACTCAATGAAGCACTGAATGATTTGCGTCAGGCCATCGAACTATCTCCGCCACATTTATCTTGGTATCAGCTGACGATTGAACCTAATACCAGTTTCGGCTCTCGTCCTCCGGTTTTACCGGATGATGACGCATTGTGGGATATTTTTTCCCAAGGCCATCAATTGCTGACGGAAGCAGGTTATCAACAATATGAAACGTCGGCATATGCCAAACCGGGTTATCAATGTCAGCATAATCTCAATTACTGGCGTTTCGGTGATTATTTAGGGATTGGTTGTGGCGCACATGGCAAAATTTCATTTGAAGATGGCCGTATCCTTCGTACCGTAAAAACCAAGCATCCACGCGGTTATATGCAGGGGCGTTATTTGGATCAGCAAAATCAAGTGGATAATGAAGATCGCCCATTTGAATTTTTCATGAACCGTTTTCGCTTGCTGGAATCAATGCCACGTCAAGATTTTAGTGATTTCACCGGGTTACCGGGAAGTGCCATTCGTCCACAAATTGATGAAGCGCTGGCTAAAGGCTATATCGCTGAAAGCGAAACACATTGGCAAATCACTAAACACGGAAAACTGTTCCTGAATTCCTTACTGGAACTGTTTCTTTGAAGAAAGGAATTAAACTGCACCTTTTAATTTTCAGGTGCAGTTTATTCCACATTATTTAATTCTTCCTGTCGCGCGAGCGTAAGAAAATAACCCTCCGGCAGATACAATATTGGCAAGTTCACCAATTGGATCAATTTGATATTTCTCACCATTTTTCAGCAAAATGACTGTCTGGTTTTCAATATCAATCTCAATATTGTCCCCTGTGACCAATTTGTCACACAAGCGTTCTTGTGCTGCAACAGGCAATACCTGCCCGGTTGATACACAATTCCGGAAGAATATACGGGCATAAGATTGAGCAAGAACCACCTTTACACCTGAAGCACCTAATGCCGCAACTGCGTGTTCACGCGAAGATCCGCAGCCAAAATTCTGCCCTGCCACAATAATCGGATATTTCGCTTTTCCCTTGCTTTCATCAATAAAAGGCAATGAACCTTCCGGTAATCCACACATCGCCAGTGAAGCCAGTTGGGCATATCCTTCAGGAGTGGAAGGATTGACCTTGAGGTATTCAGCTGAAAGAATCTGGTCAGTATCAATATTATCGGTCAATACATAAACCTCACCCCGAATGATATTTTCCTTTAACTCACTCATAAAAACTCCTCAGGATTCGTTATTTGACCAGTAATAGCGGCGGCGGCAACAGAATAAGGTGAAGCGAGATAAATATTGGCACGTTTATGCCCCATTCTGCCGATAAAGTTACGGTTGGTTGTGGATATCACTGATATCGGATCATTAACACGCCCAAAAGTATCCGGCGGGCCACCACAACAGGCAGCACATCCTGATTCAGAGGAAAGTTTCACTCCTGCGTCACTTAAAATCTGGTAGACAGAAACACCATCAATTTGGGTGGTAATCGTTTTATGAAAAACTTCTTTTGTTGCAGGTACTGCGTAAGTCGGAATGGTCACTTTATGCCCTTTGATAACACGGGCTGCCGCAACAAAATCCTCCAGCTTGCCTCCCGTACAGGAACCAATATATGCCTGAGAAATGGCAACATTAGCGACTTGTTCAATAGAGACGACATTATCTGGAGAGTGAGGTTTGGCAATCTTCGGTTGCATTGTGGAAACATCAATATTTAACACACGGCTATATTGTGCATCCTCGTCAGGGTAAACAATTTCGAAAGGGAGATTATTTCGTTCTGCCAAATAATCCAGAGTCGCCTGATTGGGAACCATAATGCCGTTCTTAGCGCCACACTCAACAACCATGTTGCAAATCGTCATGCGTTCTTCTACCGATAACTCATCAATGACATTCCCACCAAACTCTATGGCCTGATATGTCGCACCATCGACGGTTAATTCTGACAACACGGACAAAATCATGTCCTTAGCCAAAACATGGGCGGGTTTTGTTCCGGTAAAATTTACCCGAATGGTAGTCGGCACCTTGAGAGGAATTTCTCCCGTACCTAGCGCATAAGCGGCATCAGTAATCCCTAACCCAATGGCGAATGCACCAAAAGCACCCGCAGTCACAGTATGCGAGTCAGTACCCAATAATACTTCGCCGGGGCGGGTATGCCCTCCCTCTGCGAGTCCTATGTGACACACACCTTTATAATTGGGTGTTCCTACATCGTAAAAATATTTTATGTTCTGTTCGGCGGCAAATTCACGCATCACCCGAATGTTCTGATTGGCTTGTGAGTCAGCCGAATAGACAAAATGGTCTGGGATTAAAATAAAACGTTCAGGATCCCATATCTTTGCATTTTGCCCGAACTCCTTTTTAAATACGCTGGCTACACCCGGTGTGCAGGGATCGTGAGACATTAGAATATCCACTTTCGCCCAAACCACTTCACCCGGAGTGACTTGTTCACGCCCACTGGCTCGTGCAAGAATTTTTTGTGTAATAGTTTGGCTCATCTCACATGGCCCTCCAAAAGATTAAAAACAGACTCAGTAGATTGTCATCCTAACAAGATTACTACTCCTTAACGTAGGGAAATACCATCGTGCTGTTCACTGTTTCCAGTATGGAACAGTTGTTCACAAAATAGGAAATTCTTACTCATTGAATCCGGCATGATTTTTCTGCATGACCTTTTCGTATGGACAAGCATATGGAAAAGGAATATTAGCGTCTCACTATAGGAAATATGATATGTTACAGAGTGGTTCCCACGAGTAAATCATCAGGTTATTGCATGAATAATATTGAGAATCTTACCTCAATGGTGGTCTTTGCCCGTGTCGTAGAGACACTGAGCTTTACCGAAGCTGCGAAATCATTAAGGCTTTCCAAATCGTCCGTCAGCCGTGAGATTGCACAATTGGAAGTGAGATTAGGTACCCAATTGCTCAACCGTACTACGCGCAAAATTCAAGTAACAGAAGTCGGGATGAGTTATTACCAATACTGTCACCGAATTCTTACCGAAGCCCAAAATGCCGAACATTTTATACGTAATTTCCATGAAGAACCGATGGGAAGTTTACGTTTGATTGCTCCGGTATCCTTTGGCAGTCAATGTATTGTTCCTGCCCTAAATAGCTTTATCGCTGGAAATATTCACATCAGCGTAGATCTGGAACTGACCGACAGAACGATTAATATGGAAGAAGATCAATGCGATATTGCGATCATCATAGGACGTGAAACACCACAATATCCACTTGTCATGCCTTTGATTGATATCACTTGGGGGCTTTACGCGACACCAGACTATATAAGTCAATTTTCGTCAATAGATAAACCCGAAGATCTCCCTCGCTACGATTACCTGCTATTCCGTGGCCCCGCTCATACTATCTCCCTGCCGTTCCGTAAAGAAAGAAATAAGCTGGATATTGAAGTCCGCAGCCGATTTCGCATCAATAACAGTGTGGCATTAATGAGTTCCGCTCTGACTGGGGCTGGTATTGCCTATCTACCCGACTATGTTACTCATGAAGCAGTGGCAGAAGGAAAACTGGTGCGGCTTCTTCCTGAATGGAGCATGGATATTTATCAAGCATGGATTTTGTTTAAATCAGAAAGCACGCTTTCTTCGCGTGTCCAACAGTTTGCAAATTCTTTGCAGCGTAAGTTAAAGCAAGATTTGGAGAGCGGGAAGAACCATTAATGCGGGTACAATCGCACCCGCTAAAAATATCACCTGCAAAAAGCACTGGTAGCCATCAATAGTAATTAATAATAATTGCCGTGACGGTAATCCCAAGTCGTGAAAATGTCGGACATCATCGCCATGATTTTGTTTACATCCAACCCCTTGCGGATTAATACCGGACACGGGGTAATATCGCGCTGACCATTTTGCTGAGGAACTAATTTGCCACTTTCATCTACCATTGCAACCATAACGCCTTGCTCATAACGGGTTTGCTCGGTTTCATTTGGCTGAATAGATTTAACATAGTCATTGGCGGAGATAATCAAATCAGCCCGTTCTTCTATCCTCTCACCGATACATTCAACCAACCCGCGATTGCCTTTACCTGATGGATTTGCTGAGCTGGCAAAAGAAAACTTGCCATATTCTTCCCAAAGTTCTTTTGCCAATATTTCGCCCGGTTTACCAAACTTAATCACGAAACAGCTCGTACCACGCTGATCCATCATCAGTTCTTTAGATCCATCATCTGGGATACGGGCTACTGCTTCTTCCTTCCACGGCAAAATACAGCCTAACAATACATCTTCATCCCAATGTTTTTGATAAAGTTCTTCAATTTCTGCGTTAAGCTGGGCCAACTCTTTCAACTGTTCCAAAGATCCACACAAAACAACACCCGGTTTGTTGCGATTACGCAGCTTAGCTTCAAATTTGCGCTCCAGGCCTTGCGCATCAGATGTCATGATAATGTAGCCAACTTTGGTTGGGCAGACGATCATTCCTCCGTCGTTAGAGAGGATCTCTACTGCTTCCTGCTGTAACCCATTATTCCATTGAATTTTTTTACTGCTCATATTGATACCCTCTACAGGAAACGGAAGAATTATTAATCAGTTAACGTTGGTAGTAACCGGTAATAGAAGCTGTTGCCAAGGTATTGGCTTGGATCATAAAACGCGCAACGGCGTTTGTTGTTTCAGCATCAACTCCCAGTTTTTCTACCGATAAGGCATGTACAGTGAAAATATAGCGATGCGCTTTATCACCGACAGGTGGGCAAGGACCATCGAAACCAATCAGGCCATAATCATTTCTGCTCTGAATCGTGCCGATTGGCAATTTGCTACCATCACTTTGCCCTGCATTTGCAGGTAAAACTTGGGTTTCAATGGGGATATCAAAAGCGACCCAGTGCCAAAAACCACTGCCTGTCGGTGCATCAGGATCATAGACAGTAATAGCAAAACTTTTGGTTTCAGCTGGTGCTTCTGCCCAAGCGAGTTCAGGGGAACGGCTATCGCCATTACCACCAAATTCATTAAATTCATGTTCTTTTTTCAAGAAATCATTATTCTTAAATTCAACTGAACTGATAATCATGCTGGTGTCCCCATTCAATGCCTTTTAAAACATCCTAGCGCAGTTTTTCTCTGCTGCAATACTAGAGCATGATTTTGCCTGATTGTTTCAGTTTAGGAACAATAAGTGAGTCGCGGAAATATTTTGATGGTGTATCTGTTCTCTTTATGTTCTCACAAAACATTCAACCCTCTTAATATTCTGCAAGAATGATCTTAATTAGTTTTTATTTTTTTAATAAATAATAAATTGTTAATAAATAATAAATTACCCCGAAATCTAGATAATTAGATTTCGGGGTAATTTCAGGAAAAATGAATTATTAATTTGCGAGATTATAATGCATCAGCAATCGCATTGACTTGTCGCGTCATACTGTCCAAACCGCCACCAGACAAGTACCAGAGATCAGATTGTAAATACACGATCTTACCGTTTTTGTAGGCATTAGTTGATTTGACTTGAACATTTTCAAACCGATCTTTTTCCAGCTTACCAGCACCAATTGCTTCACTACGATCGATAATAAAAATCACATCAGGGTTTGCGTGTGCAATCATATCCGCTGTCACTGAACGACTTTTGTCTGTGTCTGACTTAGCAGGCAATACAGCACGGGGAGCTTTAATGACGTTATAAACAATAGCTTGATTATTAGGATATAATTCACCAGCATTGTGTAGTAATACCAATACCTTGCTGTTCGCTGCTTTCGCTTTTTCCTGTGCGGATGCAATAGTTTTTTCTAGCTCAGCAGATTGGGTTTTAACTATATCCTGCTTATTAAATAATTCACCTAATAATTTTAGATGACTATCAACGGATGACAGATAATTTTTATTATCGGTGCTTAAATTCACAGTGGGTGCAATTTTCGACAAACGATCATAGGAAGACCCCTGACGCCCTGTAATAACAATTAGATCTGGTTTTATTTCAGCTAATTTTTCCAAATTCGGTTCTTTCATTCCTCCCGCATTGTGCATACTTGCAGGCACATCACTGCGTACATATTCAGGTAGGTTATCGATAGGTAGTGCAATCACTCGATCAGATAACCCCAATTTCGCCATCGAATCATAAGTTCCAAAATCGAACAAAACAACGCGTTTTGGATTCTTTTTGACTTGAGTTTCACCGGAAAGATGCTTTACCGTGACATAATCGCCAGACTGAGCTGTTACTGAATTTGGTGTAAATAATTCTGATGATTGACTGAATGCAGAGTAACTGGTAGCAGAAAGTAATGATGCAATAATAATTGGCAGGATTTTTTTCATTTTCACACCTAAATTGAACCTATTAGTAAAAGATGACTTGCATTCTAGGTGGCAGTATTAATATGTCAACAAAATAAGAATCAATTTCATATTGATTCTTATTTGCTTTAAAAGCAATCAATTTATTTTATACAGGTAATAGTTAAGTTGCACTTCTTATCACAATTCAGAAGCTTGATCAGACGCAATCACAACAATGTCTTCTTCATCCGCAACAACAATATCGCCATTATCAACGGTAATACCATCTCATATAACGGCAACTTGAAGAGTGTCCAATTTTTCTTTTTTACCGATTTGGGCACATTTCTTCTGGTAAAAAATCCGTTTAATAACCTATAAATCAAAAACACTAAGATAATATTTTTTAAGGCTTAGATTATTAGTTATTTTAATCCATAAACTTTAAGTATATTTTGTCATTTACATTCCTAATACCCAAGTGTTTTGGTTAGGTATGCCCTGAACAACTGGGAAAGCTTCCTATACTTTCTAAAGAAAATAATCTTCTTACAAAGAATTGCATTCATTTTGGTAGAAAATATCTTTGTCATGATTAAATATTTTCTAGAAACAATCACAATATATAATAAATCAGCATGAAATCACTCCAATGTACGCCATATAAATTACGCACATGAAAAATAAAAAACACCTAGTAAACGCGCTAATGATTTACCGTAAAAACATACAGAATCAATTTTTAATGTTAATGCATATAAAATATTATAAAAGTAACACTAATAATAAATTCATTTAATTGTTAGCTAATTATTTATATGCAAGTATATGAACAATTATCTATCAAATAGATAATTAATAATGCTATAGGAAGGGTGTGCATAATGAGTGAAATTAAGTGATCCACAAACAAAAGTTGAAACGGTTCATACTACTTTCAGTAGCTATAGCACAGCCTTTAACTTACTAATAAACCAATAAAATAAATATAGGCATATATGCGACAACTCAATATCACAAATAGTCACCGTCTGGTTCAATCCGAAGCTGAGCTACTTGAGCTTATTCTAACCGAAGTAACTAATACGTCACATCCGGATCTCGTCATCATGGCAGGGCATTTCATGCTTTTCCTCGATGAAGAGCAAAAGCGCCTTGTTCCGGGGATCATCGAAGAAAATATCTCACCCATGCGCGAAAGAATTGCGCGACGTGTAGGCATTTTTCCGGGATACACCTGGGAACTTGGTGTTCGGATTGCAGAGCAGCTTGAGCCACAATTCGACGCAATAAAATTCCTGCTACTCATCAATGATTGGCAATATGTTTCGCACGACAGCGGTTCTGCATCCGAATTAAGGCAGGCCTTCTACGAGAAACTCAGCACGATTCCGGCTTCGTACAAATCTGTCTTAGAGCGCAGTGGACAGTTTTCTGAGCAGAACATACTTGCCAGCCGAAAACATCCTATTGCCTACCCGGAAACTTGGCTGAAATACCGATTCCAAAAAAGTGCCGACAAGTTTGTCAAAGCAGGACGCTTGGAACGTCGCGTTCTTGATAATGGCCCTAATCCCGGAACCGAAGTCTCCCTTGTGGATGAAAACGGCGACTATAGACCTCTTATTACCTGTGGCGTTACTGGGTGTGCAGGGGAAATTACCGAAATGATAGCTGAGGTCTATAATGCGCAGCATCGTCTTCTGGTTATCTTTGCCCCCGGAGAGTGCTTCCAACCCGTCAAAACAGGAGTAAGTACAGCTCTCTCCCTGTATGAACTGTCTGGCATGAAAGTCATCGTCGCAGATCCCGGTGGAAGCGGAGAAATGCAAACAGAAGAGATCTTTTCGAAACTCGTTAACGTTGAGGTTTTCACCTCTTGACGGAGAGTTGTTATGAATATCAATGAAAACGCTAATGGCATCATTTATCTGGATCACTGTGCTACAACGCCATGTTTTCCTGAAGTTGCTGATATCATGCGATCTTACATGGACAATGAATTTGGTAACCCGTCTTCTTCTCATGTGATGGGGCGTCGTGCCCGACATGCTGTCGAATGTGCAACTGAGCAAGTTGCATCACTCATCGGTGCTCGTCCAGAAGAGATTGTTTTCACATCAGGTGCCACAGAAGCCAATAATATCGCACTTTTCTCCAGTTTTGCTCACAACGAACGTGCTCCTACGGGAGCACTGCTTTGCCCCATTGACCATAAGTCTGTGCTATATGTTGGCAAAGAATTAGCTCGTCGGGAACTGACAGTCGACTACCTCCCTGTTACAGCTAATGGTCAAGTAAAACCAGAAGATGTTATGGCTAAATTGACGGCTGACACCCGCATTATCAGTGTTGCTCATGTGAATTCTGAACTAGGTACAATTCAGCCGATAGATGAGATAGCGGAGATCACACGTCAATCAGGCACTTGGTTACATGTAGATGCCGTCCAGTCCGTTGGAAAACTTCCCATGAACGTTAAAGACTCTGGAATTGACATGTTATCACTTTCCGCCCACAAGCTGCGGGGGCCAAAAGGAATCGGGGCACTCTTCGTCGATTCACGCATAGCGAAACATTTAAGGCCTTTTATCTATGGTGGCGGCCAGAATCATTTGCGCAGCGGCACCTTGCCAACATCGTTGATTGTAGGGTTCGGTCTTGCATGCCAGATGGCTCAATTGAACCTTATGCAACATAAAACAAAAGTCACGGCGCTGAAAGACTATTTCGTGACTCGTCTTTTGCAAAAAGTACCAAATGCTGTGTTGAACACAGAGCTTTCTTGCAGTTCACCCTATATTGTGAACGTTCGGTTTGAAGGCATTGCTTCGGAAGCACTAATATCCGGCTTGCATCAAGTAGCTATATCGTCAGGCTCTGCTTGCAACTCCACAGAACTACAACCCTCATACGTTCTCACAACTGTCGGCTTAAGCGCTGCTCAAGCTGGTTCATCAGTTCGTTTTTGTCTAAGTCCGGATCTTGACAATGATGTATTAGATACCGCAATCGAACACCTTGTCTTCCGATTAAATTCAATTCGTTTGGAGAACTATCCATGACCATACAAGCCTCTTCCCCAAGCTCTGGTTTTTATGAGCGAGCTTTCGGCAGTTTTTCTTCTAAAGCTGTCTCCGAAGTGCGCAAAGAAACCTATGGAGAAGATTTGGGACAAAACAACTGGTCCTCTGTTGATGAATTTAGAAAGTTTTCGCAATGGCTTAAATTATCCGACCGCTCGCATGTGCTAGATGTATGTAGTGGATCTGGTGGTCCCGCACTGTTCCTGGCGAAAACCAGCGGCTGTAGCGTGACAGGTGTTGACATTCATCCTGATGGCCTTCTCACTGCCAGACAACTTGCGATAGATTTCGAACTGCAAGACCGCTGCAACTTTGTTGACAGTGACGTTCGTCAGCCTTTGCCATTTCCTGATGGCACTTTTGATGCACTATGGTGTATCGACTCTGTGATTCATATTTGGGATCGATTGGCCCTGCTACGTGAATGGTATCGGCTACTGAAACCAGGTGGGCGGTTTTTATATACCGATCCCACATTGGTAACGGGTATGCTCAGTAAAGAAGAAATTATGTTGCGGGGTACACCGGGTTATTTCCTCTATAGTCCGGTAGGATTGAACGAACGCTTGATCAAAGAAGCTGGCCTTTGCCTTGAAATGCAGGAAGACCTCACACAAAGCGTTGTTGATCTGAGTGAACGCTGGCGTGTTGCGCGTGAAAAACGTAAGGAACAGCTCACCAGAATGGAAGGTGACGGAGCGTTCAAGAATATGCAGAATTTCTTGTCCACCACTCAATTAATTTCAATTGAGCGAAGGCTGTCCCGTGTAGTCTTTGTCGGTTATCGCCCATGACAGCTTCTTATTTTTGTCAGATAGATTAGCTGTCTTAACTTCTGGAGCATATTCAAATTAACTATTGCCGGGCTGAATGCCCGGTTTATTTTTTAATGCCTTGAATAGAACTCATAAGGCTAATACGCTGTTGTTCTAAGTTACTGGCTTTGCTACACGCTTCCTCTTTTAAGCGCTTCAATTCCTTTTCCTGCCTTTTCCATTCAGCATCAAAGCCATTTTGCATTCCACCCAATCCACCGAGGAGAGACATTAACACCTGTTTGCCGTCACCATTTTGATTGCTATTTTTACGGCTCATTTCGTTAATGCTATCCTGCAAAATACCACCAAGGCTCTGCTCGATAAGTTTTTTACCTTCGGATTCTACTTGTTTGGCTGCCTGAGCGTTGAACATAAAACCATCAGCACGAGTTTTAATTACTTTATCAATTTGTTTATTGAGCTCAGATTCCAATTGAGATAAACGGTTGCGAACATTACTTTCTTTACCCATCGTTTCAACAACTACTTTATCTAGCGACAGCCGGGCACTCGCCAAATGACTCTGCGCTTCTTTCTTAACCCACGGTAAATCCTGACGAATTGTTTGCTGGTATTGCAGAGCCTTGCTACGTTGTTTTGTACTCAATGGCAACGTCTTACCATCACGTGTTATGGAACCATCGGGCAGTATTTTCAGGCTTCCACTAGCCCCTGTAATTTGGACAGAATTTGGCGTGACAATAATGTCATCATTAAACGTCACATGACATTCAGAACTCGCCTGTGCCTGAGTAACAACTACCTGAGACGCAAATAACAATGAGGCAGCAATCGTGATTCTGCGGAACATACATTCTCCTGATTTCTTTTGCGTGTTTCTTTTGCATATTTATTTTGTGTAATAGCATCTTGTGTAATAGCTTCTCATCAGCACGGACAAAATTAAAAAATAGAACGTCCAATACGCCCGGCCAACTTTTCCAGTGCCGCACAACCTGCCAATGAGTTACCGGATTTATCCAACTCAGGAGACCACACTGCTACAGTGAATTCTCCGGGGACAACACAAATAATTCCACCACCAACACCCGATTTTCCTGGCATACCGATCCTGAATGCAAATTCACCGGAACCATCGTACATACCACACGTCAACATAAGAGCATTAATCTGGCGAGTTTGTCGAAGGCTCAAAATTTGTTGACCAGAACCAATCATGCATCCTTGGTTAGCTAAATAAATAAAACATTGAGCCAATTCAACGCAATTCATTTTTAAAGCACAGTATTGGAAATACGTTTGTAGAACCGTAATAACATCATTCTCAAAATTACCGAATGATTTCATCAGGTAAGCTATCGCGGCATTGCGACTGGAATGATCCATTTCTGAACGGGCAACGGCATCATCATAGCAAATGTCTTTTTGACTGGTGAGGTTGCGGACAAATTCCAGCATTCTATGCTTAGGTGCACTCAAACGTGATTGCAGCATATCGCAAATAATCAATGCTCCCGCATTAATAAAAGGATTGCGGGGAATTCCCTTTTCTAATTCCAACTGTACTAATGAGTTAAATGGCTGCCCCGACGGTTCCGTACCTACTCGTTGCCAGATATCTTCTTCCTTATAACGTGTCATCGCTAATGTTAAGCTCAACACTTTAGAAATCGATTGGACAGAGAAGCGTTTTTCTGCATCTCCCGCTTTAAAAACCTGCCCATCTACCGTACAAATGGCCATCGCCAAATTATTTACCGGAACTTCCGCCAGAGCAGGAATGTAACCTGCTACTTTTCCTTGACCAATCAAAGGGCGTACTTCTTCTAAGATATCTGCCAATAACGAATTAGAGAACCTTACCTTCACCACTTTCTCTCCAGACAAACAGGGCTCCCCAAGGAGCCCCTGCATACAGCGTTATTTTTGCGTAATAGCCATTCTTGCGCAATGTGCTATTTTTATGCAACAGCGAATCAATCCCACCACACATCAAACAATTCTGATGTGACAACCTCTTCCATACCGCGATCTTTCAACCAATTCTCAACCAATTGGCAATGTTCTTCAGTACATTTGCCGGTTTTTTGCAGGCAGACGATACCTTCCCATTGCAAATAACCACTGGCATCCAGAGCAAGGCCATTTGGCTCAATCAGCTCTTCAATCAAGGCATCCACCGTACTATCAACAACCTCAACGGATGTATCAGCCGGAAAATTCCACTTTACAGAAAAACCCAATTCCTGAAACTCATCAATATGCAATTTTTTACGCAGACGACGACTACGGTTTTTAGCCATTATTTTATCCTCTCAAACATTAAATCCCATACGCCATGACCTAACCGCTGACCACGCATCTCAAATTTCGTGACCGGACGCGAATCAGGACGTGGCACATAATCACCGTTTTCCGATAAGTTGCGATACTCTTCTGCTGCACTCATCACTTCCAGCATGTGCTCTGCATATGGCTGCCAGTCGGTTGCCATGTGAAAGACACCACCGATTTTCAGCTTATTTTTAATCAATTGAGCAAATTCAGGCTGCACAATTCTACGCTTGTTGTGACGAGCTTTATGCCATGGATCAGGGAAGAAAAGCTGAACCATCTCCAGACTCTGATCTGGGATCATATTGTTCAACACTTCGATAGCATCATGACACATGACACGCAGGTTATTGAGCTTCTCTTCTTCCGCAGATGCCAAACACGCCCCAACTCCCGGCGCATGAACTTCGATCCCAAAAAAATTTTTCTCTGGATTTTGGCTTGCCATCGTCACCAATGATGTGCCCATACCAAAACCAATCTCCAGCACTACCGGAGCTTCACGACCAAAAAGCTCTTCCATATTGGGCATTTCTGCCTGATAGTCCACACCCATCTTCGGCCACACATTATCAAGCGCTTGCTGCTGGCGACTTGTTAACCGTCCCTGCCGACGCACAAAACTGCGGACACGGCGCAACGCTCTGCCGTTTTCATCATATTCCGGTGAAATTACGTTATTTATCATGGTACTTTTTGTCAGTTTTAAAGGCTTTTGTTCAAGCGCCCGGGACTTTATATACCGCAGGATTGTCCAAAGAGAGCGCAATTATGCAAAGATGGCTGAGTTTATCAAGTTCAGTGTCCATAAGCACAACTTTAATGCTAGTTTGCGTAACGCTTCGAAACAAAGTTCGGGTTTACACTGAGGTTACACTATGTTGCAATCCTGTTCACGAAACAATAACCAGATATAAAGACAATTATTCTAATGATAGAAGCTGAGCAATTTTCACAGGTGGTACTTGAATGGTATCACCGCTATGGTCGCAAGACTTTGCCGTGGCAATTGGAAAAAACATCCTATCACGTCTGGCTTTCAGAGGTGATGCTGCAACAAACGCAAGTCGCGACGGTCATTCCCTATTTCCAAAAATTTATTTCACGTTTTCCCGACGTTGCTTCTTTGGCTGCTGCACCACTGGATGAAGTTCTCCATTTGTGGACAGGTTTGGGATATTACGCACGTGCTCGTAATTTGCATAAAGCGGCGCAACAGATTGTGACATTACACGACGGCAATTTTCCGACGACATTTGATGATGTTGTTGCCCTGCCCGGCGTAGGGCGTTCGACTGCCGGAGCCATTCTTTCACTGTCTCAAGGCAAACATTTCCCTATTCTTGATGGTAATGTGAAGCGTGTTTTAGCTCGCTACTATGCCGTTGACGGCTGGCCGGGGAAAAAAGAGGTTGAGAACCAGTTATGGGATATCAGCACTCGCGTTACCCCTAAACAAGGCGTCGAGTATTTTAATCAGGCAATGATGGACTTGGGTGCCATGGTTTGTACCCGCAGCAAACCAAAATGTGAAATTTGCCCACTTAATTCAGGTTGCATTGCTTACGCCAATCATAGCTGGGCAAATTATCCGGGGAAAAAACCGAAGCAAAGCATCCCTGAAAAAACCGCTTACTTTTTATTAATGCAACATGGTAATACCGTTTGGCTAGAACAGCGCCCACTTTCTGGTATTTGGGGGGGGTTATTTGCTTTCCCACAATTTGCTGATCAGGCATCACTGGAACAATGGCTGAAAAATTCAGGCATCTCTCACAGTAAACTTGAACAACTGACAGCATTCCGTCATACATTCAGTCATTTTCATTTAGATATCGTCCCCATTAGAATTGATATTTTATCTTTTGATTCCTGCATGGATGAAAACAAAGGACTTTGGTATAACTTACGCCAGCCAGCAATGATTGGATTGGCAGCTCCCGTTGAATACCTTTTGCAACAATTGGGTTAATTTACCCACTATTTTGAGGATTAATTATGAGCAGAACTATTTTTTGTACTTTTTTGCAACGAGAAGCCGAAGGCCAAGATTTTCAGCTCTATCCCGGAGAATTGGGCAAGCGTATTTTTAATGAGATTTCTAAAGAAGCATGGCAACAATGGATGGGTAAACAAACCATGCTGATTAATGAAAAAAAGCTAAATACCATGAATCCAGAAGATCGCAAGCTGCTTGAACAAGAGATGGTAAAATTCCTGTTTGAAGGACATGACATTCAAATCGACGGTTATACACCACCGGAACAATAATATTACTGCTCGATTGGCATAATAAGAGCCATTTTGTATGGCTCTAAACTTGAGCATTAATAAAACCTCAATATCCAACAGCATTAATATCCAACGGCATTGTAAAATGAAAAAACTGCTGGCTCTGATTCTCCTCACCCCACTTTTAATTTCCTGTTCTAGCAAAAAAGATATTGAATACAATGAAGAATACGTAAAAGACACCAATGGTTTCGATATCTTAATGGGACAATTTGCCCACAATATTGAAAATATTTGGGGTTTGCAGGAAGTTTTAATTGCAGGCCCAAAAGATTACGTTAAATATACCGATCAATATAAAACCCGCAGCCATATTAATTTTGAGACGGGAACGATTACGATTGAAACCATATCTCCAATTGAACCTGATGAGCATTTACGCAAAGCGATCGTGACTACTTTACTGATGGGAGATGATCCGGGAACTATCGATCTTTATTCGGATGCCAATGATATTCAGATCAGCAAAGAACCGTTTCTATATGGGCAGGTTTTAGATAATAGTGGTGAACCTATTCGCTGGGAGTGGCGCGCACGTCACTTTGCCAATTATCTGATTCAAGATAAATTGCAAAAACGCCAGTCGGGGTTACACGTTATTTGGTCAGTCACTATGCAGTTGGTTCCTAACCATTTAGATAAACGCGCTCATAAATATCTCCCTATCGTCCGTAAGGCATCTATCAAATATGGCGTTGATGAATCCCTAATCCTTGCCATCATGCAGACTGAATCCAGTTTTAACCCTTATGCCGTTAGTCGCTCTGATGCTTTGGGGCTTATGCAAGTAATGCAACACACAGCCGGACAAGATGTTTTCAAGATGCAAGGAAAGTCGGGCCAACCTAGCCGTAGTTATCTCTTTGATCCTGAGAACAACATTGATGCTGGCACAGCCTATTTATCAATATTGCAAAATACATATTTAGGTGAAATCAAAAACGCTACCTCACGCCGATATGCCGTTATCACTGCTTATAATGGCGGTGCAGGCAGTGTCTTGCGTGTATTCTCCAGCGATAAGAAAAAAGCAGCTCAGCTCATCAACTCAATGAAACCGGGCGATATTTATGAAACACTGACCAATAAGCATCCTTCTGCCGAATCACGTCGCTATTTAATTAAAGTGAACAATGCGCAGAAAAGCTATCGCAGGTAATTGATATCAAATTATTTTATAGTAAAGAAATAACAAATGGAGAGGTGATTATCTCTCCATTTTGTTTGGATTTATAGCTTGTTGTGTAATTTAAAAGCATATAAATAAATTTATGCAGAAAATGTTTGACGGACTGGGCTGAATACGGTTTAATGCGCCCCGTTAGCCCGGATAGCTCAGTCGGTAGAGCA